>CAYZJR010000236.1:0-2512 GCA_964478655.1 uncultured Candidatus Obscuribacterales bacterium | reverse complement strand
CAAGGCTCCGGCAGAAGTGATGGCTGGTGATGAGCCGGTTCGCAGTCCTGATTTGAGTCCGCAAGAAATCGCCGCGCTCGCGAAAGACATCGTGAAGGGCAACAACGGACCAGTGAGACTGGACATAGACCCTGTCGCAGCAAGCCGCCAAAGTCTCTCAGAGGCGGAGAGTAAGCTGCTGGCCATCTCGCTCAAGATTCAAGACATCGGCGACAACAAGCCGGTCAATTTTGATGATCCAAACGAAGTCCGAAACATCAAAGAGGCTGTTGCACGCAAGGAGATGCCGCAAGACAGACGTGATGAAATCAACAAGCTAATTAATAAGCTGGAACGCGAGCATGCGTATGTAGATAAAGATGGCATCGCCTTTGTGAGAGACGAGAAACAACTCGCGATTGCCTTGGCAAAGCTTAGCGAAGAAGGTCGATTGCCCATAATCGTGGGTGTCTATACGGGGACGGAACCATTCAATACGGATGCGAACAATGCCGGAGCGCGTGGTGGTAAGCATGTTATCAACGTTACCGGATTCAAACCAGGGTCACCGCCGACAGTGTCAATCGACAACCAGTGGCAAGTGCAAGCCGATCACGCAAATCTTCCCGTGAGCAAGCTTTTCGAGTCTATGCATCACCGTGAAGCGTCGTTCCGCATTCAAGAGCTTGAAAAGAAAGTCGAGGCCAATCGCAAGTCCGGAAATATTGACTTTACCAAAGAAACCGAACTCCTCTTCGAGAAATTCCATGACGATAAGATCGATGAGAAGCGCCTGATCGATGGAACTGCAAAAATCTATCAAGAAGCAGGACTTGCGAAGAAGCAAGGAAAATTGAATGAGGAACAGGAGCTAGCATTGCTGGCGAGGCTGAGAGAACTGCGCGATCAGTTGCCGAAGGAACAGCAAGCCACATTGATTGCAAAACTGAAAGAGATTAAAGCGGCTCGCGAAGCCAAACATTGACGTGTGGATGAAGAGCCGATGAGATATTCCAAAACGAATCGAGGCGCACTGGCGAAAAGTGCACCTCGAACTCATGATTCTAGAATCCGTCTACTTCGAAGCTAAAGCCTTCACAGTATTGACGATGTGATTCGCAGAAATACCGGCTTCATCCATCAACTCTTCAGGCGTTCCAGATCCGACCATTTTCTGAACTGCCAGTCTGATCACCTTCGGTGGTGTCTTCAGTTCAGGCAATTTCTTGCCGCGAGCCGGAGACCCGAGATGCGCAAATGCTTCAAGCACTGCGTCTCCGAGACCGCCTTGCGGCCAGTGATCTTCGACTGTGATCAATGTTCCAGTTTCCGCAGCAGCTTTGTGAAGCGTTTCACTATCGATCGGCTTGACGGAGTAGGCGTCAATGACGCGCACTTCAATGCCCTGGCCCTTCAGTTCTTCGTATGCCTTGAGCGCTTCATGCAGTGTGATACCGCATGCGACGATTGTGGCTACGTCGTTCTTTGAACTCTTCACGACCTTGCTTCCACCAATTGGGAATTGGTCTTCATCCGTATAGAGAAGGCGTGTTTTTTCACGAGTGGTGCGAATGTATGAAATGCCTGGCAAATCAACCATATGCTTCACGAGTTGCACTGTGGAAACACCGTCACTGGGGTACAGCACTGTGCTTCCGCCGACAGCGCGCATCATCGCCAAATCTTCCAACGCCATCTGCGATGGACCGTCTTGTCCGATGGAAACGCCGGCGTGCGAACCGCACAGCTTGATAGTCGCCCGTCCGACCGCACCCATTCTGATGAAGTCGTATGCTCTGCTCAGAAACGCAGCAAACGTCGAGCCAAAGACCTTCTTGCCTCTGGTGTACAAACCGATTGCAACACCAACCATGAGTTGTTCGGCAATGTACATTTCGAAATAGCGTTCCAAATGGGACTTAGCAAACTTCTCTGCATAAGTTGAGTTTGAAACTTCAGCGTCGACCACTACGATGTCTTCAAATGCATAACCCAAGGCTTTGAGCGCATCGCCATAAGCTTCGCGAGTTGAGACCGGTCCGGCATACGCCGGAGCTTCATACTTGCCGGTCGACTTCTTCGTTTGCTCCGTCGGCTTGGCTGGCTGTTCCGGCTTTTGAACCTTCACTTCCAAGTTGGAGAGTCCACCGAGAATATCTATTGCTTCAGCGGCCTGCTCTTTGGTTAGCGGCTTGCCGTGCCAGTTATCTTTATTGGCAGTAAGTGGAATGCCGTGACCTTTTTCAGTCTTCGCGATGATTAGTGTCGGCTGTCCCTTCACCGATATCGCCTGACCGTAAGCCTGGTCGATGGCATCGATGTCGTGTCCGTTGATTTCGATTGCGTTCCATCCGAAAGCGCGCGCGCGTGCAGCGTAGGTCTTAGAATCCCATCCTAGCGCCGTTTCGCCGCGCTGACCCAGACGGTTCATGTCTAGAATTGCTGTGAGATTGTCCAGCTTGTAGTGAGCTGCTCCTTGCAAAGCCTCCCACACAGAGCCCTCCGCCATTTCGCTGTCGCCCAGAAGAACCCA
>CAYZJR010000235.1:0-2614 GCA_964478655.1 uncultured Candidatus Obscuribacterales bacterium | reverse complement strand
GGGCCTGGGCCGAGGTTTGGGCCTGGGCCCAGGTTTGGGCCTTGGCCGAGGTTTGAGAGCCACGGCTTGCGCTTTAGGAGGCCGGCGAGGGCGAGTGGGGCATTGATGTTCCCCGCTGCTGCTGAGGCTCGGTACCATTTGTATGCAAGTTCGTCGCTCTTTTGCGTTCCCTCTCCTAATTCAAAACATCGACCCAATTCGAATTGCGCAGAAGGGTGGTTTTTCTCGGCGGCACGCTTGTATAGCTCAAATGCCTTTTGGAGGTCTTGGGTGACGCCGGTTCCGTTTTGATGTGCGACCGCGAGGATGTAAATGCTTGATTCGAGATCGTCTTCCTCGACTGATAGTCTTATCCAGCGGAGTGCCTCACCAACATTTGCTGCGACGCCTTGTCCATAAAAGAGGCATCTTCCGTAGTTCATGCGCCCCAACTTGCTGCCTTGTTGCGCAGCCTTGTGATACCAGCTCACGGCTTCTTTTTCATTGATGTCGACGCCCTCGGTTCCTTCGAGGTGGAAGCCGAGGCTGTTTTGCGCTTCTGCGTGGCCGGACTCTGCTGCCCGACGCAGCCAATGCATTGCCTCGGTGATATCGTATTCGGTGCCTTTGCCCTCTGCGTATAGACATCCTAGAGAGAACTGAGCGTCTAAGTTTCCCCCGCTAGCCGCCTTTCTGTACCATTCGAAAGCCATTCGAGCATTTTTATTCATTCCTTCGCCGAATTCGTTGCGGCAACCAAGTTCATGTTGTGCAGCAGCATCGCCTTGCTGGGCGCGCTTGGTGAGAGCATCTAACGGAACATCAAATAGTATCTCACCATGCGTTTTTACTGTGTGGGATGAGTCGAAATCGCGAGATGCTGCGATGTTTCGCGAGCCGCTTGGGCGCGCATCGAAGAGGATGTGGATTCCTGATTGCATGTTTTGCATCGCGAGTTCGAGGTGCGCGGCGAGTTCGTTCATGCTTTGATGTCGCGCGTCGGGATCTTTGCTGAGTGCTTTAAACACTACGGATTCTAGGGCTTTCAAGTAACTCACACTTGCGTTTGCATCGGCAAAAGTTTTAGGAGTCTCGGTTACTTGCTTGGCGATAAGTTCGAGCGAATTGTTGCCCTCGATCGCGCGCTTTCCTGTCAACACGCGGTACATGATGCAGCCCAAAGAATAAATGTCAGAGCGATGATCGACAGGCTTCCCCATGCACTGCTCGGGGCTCATGTAGGCTGGAGTTCCGAGGGCGGTTCCGCTTGTGGTGAGATCGCCACTTCCGTCTCGAACCTCATCAAGAAACGCTTTCGCGATGCCGAAATCGACGATTTTGACGGTGATTTCATTCTCGTCGGACTCGACGAGCATGATGTTGCTGGGCTTGAGATCGCGGTGCACGATGCCTCTTTTGTGCGCATGTGCCATACCTTTTGCAATGCCCATAAATATGGGCACCGCTCGCTCAGCCCCCACTCTCCCGGTCTTGCTCAACAGTTCCTCCAAACTATTGCCCTCGATATAGTCCATAACCAGGTAAGGTAGTCGATGGTCTGAAACGCCGAAATCGAACACGGAGATAATGTTTGGGTGGTTGAGTGCGCTTGCGAGTTTTGCTTCGCGTTGAAAGCGCATATAGTCTTTGTCATCGTCTGATGCGTTCAGTACTTTCGACAGCACTTTCAATGCGACCATGCGGTCAATGACTCGGTGCTTTGCCAGGTAGACGGTTCCGAGTCCTCCGCGCCCCAATATTGAGACGACCTCGTAGCGGTCGCCCACGGAGCCAACTAGTGTGTCGTTTGCCAAAAACTCCTCCAGGATTGGCCCTTGATGCAGCGGGGAAATCAACAATCAACATGCCCACTCGTTGCGCCCTGATAAGCTCTATTCGAGGACTTCTGCGAAATCTTATTTTTCACTCCACAAACGCTCCACAAACCGTGTTTACACTTTCGGTGTTAGCCAATCTAAAAAGTAGGCAGGCGATGGTTCAGGTTTTGGTCTCAATGTTTGATGATGTGTCGACGCGCGAACTCTATTTGCGCAGGCTCGACACCCAAACCACAGCCTTTGCGCTTATGTTGGGGCAGATGGAGGTTCCTGAAAGTCTCGGCTCTGAATTCGAGGAGTTGGATGCGGAGCTGAAGCGTCGGGACGTTGTTTTCAACCAACATCGTGTTACCGAGCCAATCGCCGGTCTACTGGAGGTGCTGCATATTGCGATTTCGGATGGAACCTTCGAAGATATCGCAGCGCGCTTGGCTTTCGGATATCAACGCAGAAAAAATCTCTGCAAGTTGAATGCGACGAATCCTTTTTTCGATGAAATTGAAATGGTCATTCAAGATGACGAAGAGTTCGCAGGCAACGGAGTAACCGGCAAGGTCGAAAGCACCACATTCTACTTTCGAATCGATTTGAGTCCGGATGAAGTGCATGCGCTGGTTCCTGACCTTGCGGAGACCAGTTCGAATGCCGCGTCTAAGACGTATAGCATTTTGCGCATGACTGGAAATTGTTGTGGCCGAATTGACTTTGTGATGCAGCTACACGGAAACAGTTGGCGGCTCGATCACGTAATTGTGACTAGGCTTTGATAATCGGCACGCGCTCCGCACCACGCGCTC
>CAYZJR010000234.1:0-2700 GCA_964478655.1 uncultured Candidatus Obscuribacterales bacterium | reverse complement strand
AGTTCAAAATCATCAATCACTCAAAGGGGAGCTTCGGCTCCCCTTTTCTTTTGCGGCTTTTCTTCGGTTGAGACCGCCTGCCGCAGGGTAAGAATTATTGTGCCCTTTCAGCACGCTCGAAAAAATGCAGCAACCGCAACAACAAGTTATTCCGCCATATGAGTTTCCGATGTGGATCAAAGCCGCAGTCATAGTGGTCTTTGCTGCATTCGCTTGCGCATGTACTAGCGTGCCTGCAAACATTGATGCGACGAGAAAACTTCATCTCGGCGAAAGGCAGTATGAAGACGGCAAATACAAAGAAGCCATCGCAACTTACGAAGAGTTGTTGAAAGCTCATCCAAAATCAGAATCTTTGAAAATCGACTGTGCAAAAGCATTGTTCAAGCTCGGAAACATCCAGTCCGACGAGCGCGCTCTGGAGTTGTTGGAAGGAATCAAGCTATCGAAGTATCAGTGGGAAGAGATCAAAGAGGTTATGCCTGCGAAGTATCAAGAAGCTTTCGAAGTGACGAAAGGCAAAGAGGAAGAGAAGTCGCAAGAGAAGGACGAGAAAGACTAAAAAGAAGGACCAGAGCATGTTTCTCATACCAGGCTTTCTAATTTCCCTTTTGACATTTCCCGGCATCATCGCGCAGGAAATTGCAATCAAACTTTTCTGCGATCTCTGCGGAATTGAAGTCTATGACGTGTGCTATTTCAAGGTATCAAGCCCAAGTGGATATGTGGCGCATGGACCGGTTCCAGACTTAAAAAGCAGATTCATGGTCACACTTGGACCAATGATATTGTGTTCGGTACTTTGCTCAATACTTTGTGTTCCATTTACCAGTGGTTACAGAGTCGGACTCGATTCATCAGCTGTTTCCTGGCTCAGTATCTTTCTTTTGTGGGTTGGAATCTCAACCGGGATGCATGCGTTTCCATCCCACGAAGGACTCAATAGTCTGGTCGATCATATGAAGAAAGAAAAACAAGGCTTCAACCTTCTCTACTTGTTGGCGTTGCCATGGGTACTTCTCATGCGGATCGGCATATTTTTGAAGGTCCTTTGGTTTGATGCGATCTATGCAATTATTCTTGCTGCAGTTCCAAGCTTTTTCATTGGACTTCTCCATTGATATCAAAGCAGCGCATTTTTCAATAATCGAGAATGCATGCAACCATCAGCTTTTCACGATAGGCGCTGGCGCAGGAATGCAAACGGTTCAGATCGAATTCGTTGACAGACTCGAGGCAACAATTCGATTCGAGTGAAAACTTCTTATCAAAATCCAAGTCCTCGAAAGCCCCGAAAATCGGGACCAGTAGCGGCACAACAGTCATTTAGTCACAAAAATGTATTGCACATAACAATTACACGCTTGACTTCAACCTGAGTTAGGCATAATCTATGATCCGGTTCGAGTTTCGGACCGTTCGTTCAAAACCCTTACTACATCTCAAATCGCACGCAAAATCTCGCGGAGGATTTTTGCAACATGCTGCGTTCGCTTACTAAACTCTCCTTAGCGACAGCAATCGTCTGCGGACTCTCTACTCCAGCATTCGCACAGTCCTTTGGTGATGCCTACACATCCCAAGGCGATACAGGCATTCAAGAACAAACTAGTTTCAAAAACACCGGCAGCCAAACACAACAATACAACGCCGGTCAGTCACCGATGTTGCAAGGCGCCACCAACGGAACAGTCGGCCCTCAAGGCGCCGATGCCACCGTCGTAATGGGCGTCAACACAGCAGGTACAGTACGCGTCAACAACCTAGCCAACCTGGAAGCGTTGCTTAACATCATCGCCAACGGTATGGAGATTCTCGGAATCGCTTGGGGCGGACCCACGATGATCATGGGCTTCATGCACATGGCAGCGGGCACTCATGATGCGATGAAGAGAGTGATGATGGGTTGCTGTGGTGTCACCGGTGGTTTAGCAACTCCCGGTATGATCAACTGGCTCGTTGCATCAGCGCGCGATGCGAACTTGTTCAGCTAATAAAAGGTTTTTCCCCCGCCAACGCCAGCCAGAGACCTCCCGTAATTGGGGGGTTTTTGGTATTTGGAAAACCTTTGTCGATAGTGGCTATGTACTCAGGATTTCCCAAGGTTTCCCCGAGTACAGTCGATACAACAAATACAGACGCGAAGAATCCGAATCAAAAAGTTACGGAATAGTAGCTAGCCTGTGTTCGATAATTTTTGCGGGGAAAAGACGGAAGCATTGAGCTTCCGTTTTTAACTTTCAGTGGATGACGTGTCATGCGTCGCATCTTAAATCGCAGATCGTGAATGGTCTAAATTGCCGGAATCGGATCGATTTCTACTGAGGGTCTCTCTTGTTGATAGTTGAGACCCGATTGCGATGAAGTAAACGGACCGTGTGCGCTTGTCACAACGCTCAGACACGCCGCCATCTTCACGATCTTCTCCTCAATGTTTTGATCGTCGTCGCTTCTACTTGCTCTCAGTTGTTTGAGTAGCGAGTTCTTACCGAACAGCGATATAAGCGAAACTTCAGAACGCAAGATGCTGTCGCCCGTTTTCAAATCCACGTTCTTCACGCGTCTGCGACCAACCGGATCTGAAGCCATTGCGCGAAGCACGGCATTACCTTCGGGTCCGACCATCAATTCCTGCCCTGCGCTCAATTTACTTTCACGCTTGCCTAGATAAACCTGAATCGTTCCATTCCAGCGTTCATA
>CAYZJR010000233.1:0-2787 GCA_964478655.1 uncultured Candidatus Obscuribacterales bacterium | reverse complement strand
ATATGCGACGACAGAGATTTGATAGTTTGTGCTGTGCTGTTATCCTGCTGGGTTCATTCAGCTCTCCGGCTTTTGCGGATGAAAGAGCATTTGAGTTTTCCAAACACGAAGACGAGATGTTGCAGCGTGAAAGGGAGATCTTGAAGCACTACGCTAAAGATACTCCGTTCGCCATCGACCAGAGTTCAGAACCTTCGGTTCAAGAACTTTTTGGGATACGAAGAAGGTCAAAGCCGCGCCTGGACTTAGCATTGTGGTACGGAAAAGAACTCAATGACTATCTTGAGAAACCTATAAACAATTCCGAACAGGCGAACCGCGCCTATAGTCTTGCCTTGGAAACCGTTGAAATGTCCATTGATGGCGATTCCTCTCTGAAAGCGCCAATTAAGCTGTTGAATATGCTGACTGAACAAAAGTTTGACTCGCTGAGTCATGAGGACCTTCTGAAAAGGGCTCTTCGCTTGATGAATATTGCATTTCAGGTTTCAATCGACGCAAAAGCGCAAGTGGAGCGTGAAACTGTTCTTTCCCTTGCATCTTTGCGAGCTTGGTCAGGTGATGAGGTTGGTGCGTCCGAAATATATGAGTGGTTGTTGCCCGCAATGAAGTCGACGAATGATATCTCGTCTGTCAAATGGGAGCAAGAAGATTTTGATGTTCTTGCGCTCATTGCGGTGATGAATGCTCGACACGGCGACTGGAAGAAGGTAAGGCAATTCGAGTCGCTTTGCCGTGAGCCCAAATCAGTTGCATTGACCAACGCGTTGCTCCGTTGCTATAGGAACTTTGGAAGAACAGAGGATCTGCTTCGTCTTTTTCGCTTGTCGTGTGAGTCGGAACAACAGGCAACGCCAGATATATCGGATACGGTTATCTCAGCTGCAACCGAGGCTGATCGTGACATGATCGCTGCATTCTTAAAGAGAAAATCCGAATCAGACCTTCGCTTGTGTCTAGAATTGGAGAAGCGTGGTTGGCATGCCGAAGCACTTCAAGTCGCGTTGCAGAATCCGGGGCCCAATGAAGTCAATAAGTCTGTCGAACGTCTTGCTGGAACTAGAAAGCAAGACGATCTGGTTCGACTGGCTGTCGCATCATCAGTGGTGTCATCTTCCGGCAACATAAAACTCCTCCGATTCATTCTTGGGAAAATTGTTGAAACCATTCCCGTGTTGCCAGCGACATCTAAAGAAGACTTAGATTTCAATGAAAAGGTTTGTGCGATTGTGGTAAAAGGGCTGAGTGCATGCCAAGACGCAGAGTGCATCGCGCTCTTGAAAAAGCTTACGAACTACAGATATCTAATATCCGAAGCCAGAGTTAAGGATGACATTCTAGAGTTGGCATTGAAGCTGCAAGCCGGAGGAGAATCCTTGCAAGCGATTGGCCATTATGCAGAGTCGCTTAAAATGCTAAGTTCGGCGTTGGAGATTCGACGCAAGTATCTCCTCAAAGACGATGCTCTCATTGCTGAAACCATCGAATCACTAGCTGAAGTCAATGCGCAATTGAAGCAGAATTCTGCTGCGGATGCGTTGTTTCAAGAATGTATTGCTTTCTATCGACGCAATAACCAATCGTCTCAACTAAAGACAGCTCTTAAGAAGTACGAGGCATTTCTTGGCTCGATCGGACGAAAATGAAAATCAAAAAAATATGTCGGAAATTTGAAGGTATAGTTGCACAGGGCGTACTTCTATTGATCCTCTCGACGGTGCCTTGCTGCGCGGATGAAATGTGTCCTGACTTTCCTGCTCATGATGCGGTTTTGCAGGATGGGAAAGGCACTTTGAGAGAATCGGGCAAAATCTCTCCGTTTGGAGGCGATAAGAATCTTGATTCACCAATTTATGACTTTGGTGCTGGTATACCGGGTGAACCAGCAAGTGTATTCAAGTCGCAATACATAGACTTTTCTGGTGATTTAAGTCGTGATCTCAAAAGATATTTTTCGTCAAAGTCGACAGGCTCAAGTCATGCAGAACTCGGCTACAAACTGGGTCTCGAAACTATAGAGTATGCAGTTGTTGGTGACTCTTTTCTAAGCACGGACTCGAAGTTGTTAGACATGCTGACACACAAAGATGATGAATTGGTTCGCGACAAAGGCGCCATGCAAGATGCGGTCAATGCGTTGAACATCGCATTTAAGACATCCGTCGACCTTAAACTCAATGTGCACATTCGCGATGCCCTGTGCCTTGCTGGAGTGAGAGATTGGTTAGGTGATAAAGTTGGTGCGTCCGAAATCTATGAATGGATACTGCCGGCACTCAAGACGACGCCTATTGCAGAAATCGAGTACACGCAAGAGCAGTCCGAGGTGCTTGGGTATATGGCTGCAATGGCGGCCCGGCGAGGTGATTGGAAGTCCGTAAGTGACTTCGAGTCGTTGTGCAAATCACCGAAATCAATTTTTTTAACCGACACATTGTTGAATGTGTACAAGAATCATGATCGCCCTGAGGATCTGATGCGGCTTTACCGTGCGAGCTTTGAGTGGGAACCTTGTAATCTACCAACCTTCATGAAGATCGTGCAGTTGGCTCGTGACGATGATCGTGAGCGTATTGCCAGCTCACTGAATAGAAAAGGTTTGACAGATCTTCATCTGGCTTTGGCTCTTGAGAAACGAGGCTTTTACAAGGAGGCTTGTCGGGTAGCACTCAAACAAACCGAATCTTTTGCGTCGGAACAACTGGCTGTGCAAGTAGATAGGCTAACTTCCAGCGGACATCGAGATGATCTGGTTCGAGTCGCTTGCGCAACGGCGATTGAATTGAG
>CAYZJR010000232.1:1665-2790 GCA_964478655.1 uncultured Candidatus Obscuribacterales bacterium | reverse complement strand
AGCCACAAGAAGCATCTCCAGTACGGAGGATCATTGTGAATGTTGGCGATGTTGACGATGATGAGAATCGAAAACACAATCCAACACCAGAAACCCATGAATGTGGTCGTGCTGATGAATGGACGCTTCATGATGTCTTTCTCGGGTCCTGTAATCCAGGTATCGAGGAAAGGAAGTGCCACCACAACGATTGGAATGACGAGTGTGATGTACGTTGCTACGACAGGTTCCAGATACTTGTACATCTGATACAAACCAAGGAAGTACCAGTCGGACAAAATCGGAAGTGGTGTCACGTCTGGGTTCGACGGGTGACCTTGTGCAGCAGGAAGAACGATTGCAACAATGACCAACATGGCGATTACGACAGAGCGTTTCACCCAGTTGATCGGCATTCTCGGAATTGCATTTTTGTAGAAATAGAGTTCAACAAAAATGAGTGGTATCAGTGAGAACGCAAGGTGCAATGAGAAGAATCGAGTAATTGTGTTCTGCGTGATGGCAGCGCCGCCGCCGAGTAGAACTTCTGCTGTGTTCCATCCCATATGCAGTGATTTGACGAGGGGCAGATAGAAATCGCCCATCACCACAAACTGATCCATATATGTGGGGAACGTTGCAAACACTTTGGTCGCCCAAAATGCTCTCTGGTTCCAGATTAATAGATATCCCGTGAGACCGGAATACATTGATAGAAGCAGCGTGACCAAACCGATTGCAATGTTGAATTCTTTGCCTGGTTTGTAGTCGGCATTTATAAACATTCGATAGAGGCGCATCGTTGCCGCGATAATCATCGCGTCCGCCCCATATTTATGCATCCCCCTCATGATGTTGCCGAATGGCACTTCATGCTGAATGTCGGTGATTGATGCGAAAGCCGCAGCTTTACTGGGGATGTACCACATGATGAGCACCAAGCCGGTGCCCATGACGATAAACCACACGAGATAGAAAATCGGACCAAGCGCATAGAACGGATTGGTCTTTCTGTCCTCAGCGTGATGCTCATCGAATATATCGATGTTGTTGACGCGCGTCATCACCCAGTCAACACTCTGGGCTACGCTCCAACCTGTTGATGCTGTACTAGGCAATTCCCCCGGCCTCCAATTGAGTGACTTT
>CAYZJR010000232.1:0-1565 GCA_964478655.1 uncultured Candidatus Obscuribacterales bacterium | reverse complement strand
ATATCGAGCGGCTTTCTTGTTGGCAACAAGAAGCGCAAGAATGGCGAGGCGAGCAAGCCAAACGTAGCTGCCAGCGGAATCGCCGCCACAGTCTTTAATAGAAGTCTTCTCTTTACACCGTCACTCATATTGCGCGTCCTTATTTGATGTCAGATTGCTTTGGCGCTTCTGTAGCTGGAGCAGCTGTACTAGTCGAGCCCGCCGGTGCAGCCGGGTTGGCTGCGATAGTTGGTTCGCTAATCACATGGAAGTGCCGCACATACTTGACGAGCTTCCAAATGTTTTCTTGGTTGAATTCGAAATTCTTTGCTTTATCTGTTTTGCCGAGGAAGTTCGGCATTCCCTCCCACTTGATGCCGTTTGCAATGTGGTCGTACAGAGTTTCGTCGGTACGGTCGTAGAAACGTGAGAATGTCTGGAAGTTTGCCGGCAGTGGCTCGAGCGGAATGTTGGCTTGCCCCGGAATTGGCTTGGCCAGAGGTCCGTCGCCTACACCGGTTTTGCCATGACAAACTGCGCAGTTGCCACCGAATACGGCGTCAATGTCGCTGCGCTCCTTGTCCGACAAAGCCATTTCATACGTCGGGTCGGAGAGAGAACGGACATACCAAACGAGATCCCAAGTTTCTCTCTTTGTGAGTTTGTCCTTGGACGAGTTCGGGTGAGTCAATCCGTCTTTGCCGAAGGCAGTAAACATATATTGATCTACAGGCTTTTGTTTACGCCCGTATTCTTTGCTGGAGAGATCTACAGTCGCTTTTCCGCCAACCGGAGCACCAGTTGAGCTATGGCATTCGGCGCAGTTCATTCTTTCGTAGACAACCTTGCCGTCTGCAACTGACGGGTCATCGTCTGGGAAAAGAACTGTCTTGATTCCTTTAGTAACGTCCTCACTCACGAGCTTCTCGTTGTTCGAACTGATGTTGACTTGGCTTGTGCAAGCGCTAAGTGCAACGATAAATGGAATGATCGACAAGACCGGAAGATACTTGAAAGAACTTCCGGCGGCACGTTTTGCGCGCTCGATAAATCCTGGAGTTAGCAATTTTTTGTAAGACATTTCAACCGTCAGTATCCGAAGAAGGGAACCCATGAAAATGCAGCCCAAAGAAAAATCAGAATGAACATAACAATCAAAAACGGTGGCGGCGGACCTTCACCGATTCGATACTCAGCGACTTCTTCGTAGTGCTCTTCTTCAGCTACGGCTTGTGCAGTTGTTTTCTTGTCGTCAGCCATTAGTCACCACCCCAATTAAGAAGCCGTCGATTGTTGGGTGCGTTGGCGCTCAACAGCAGCTCTTGCGCGAGCAGCTACTTCACCGCCGTCCAACTCGTCGTCCATCATGTCGAATTTGATGTCTTCGGAATTTTCGAAGTCACCATTTTTGAACGCCCACCACATTGCTGCGACGGACACAAAGAAAAACACGAAGCAAATCCCGAAGGCAATGTACATGCCCACATCGAGTCCTTGCTGGTTGAGAATGCAATTAGGACACATGATTAATGGCCTCCGGAGTGCGGTTCGTAAACCTGACCGGACAACTTAGGCAGTTTGATTTG
>CAYZJR010000231.1:0-2814 GCA_964478655.1 uncultured Candidatus Obscuribacterales bacterium | reverse complement strand
GTGGTTGCTTGACTCCGTATCTCGACAAAGTTGTGAGAGAAAACGGCAGTTCAAATCTCAAGGTTGCTTCGACAGAGGGCATGATCACACGCGCATGCCAGTCGCCAGCCAAGAAGTTCGTTGTTGCGACAGAAGTCGGCATCCTCCACAGACTGAAAAAAGCCAACCCAGAAAAAGAGTTCTTGCCGATTTCTTCTGAAATGAGCTGCATGTTCATGAAGATGATCACGCTGAGAAAGCTGCATCGCTCACTCAAAGAAGATGTCTTCCACGTCACAGTCGACAAAGAAACTTCCAAGCGAGCACTTACGGCGATTAACAGAATGATCTCCATATACTGATCGCGCTCTTTTGCGTGCAACCCATTTTTTGAAAATGCTAAGTACGCAGGAAAGGATTCTCTTATGAACGGTCCTATTTACACCGACGTCCTGATCATTGGATCTGGTCTCGCTGGTCTCCTCACAGCAATCGAACTCACCGAAAAAGGTGCCTCAGTAGTCTTGGCTACAAAAGGTCCGTTGCTTGCTTCAAACAGCACGTATGCACAAGGTGGCTTGGCTGCGGTTATACCCTCACATCTCGATGACAGTGTTAATCACCACCTGCAAGACACACTGAAGTCAGGTGCAGGACTTACCGACGCCAGAGTTGCCGAACGCATCGTCAGCTCAGGTCAAGAGCTTATCGATCGCCTTACCGCGCTGGGCGTGATCTTCGATCGCGAAAACGGAAGCTTCCAGCTAGCTCGAGAAGGTGGTCACAGCCATGCGCGAGTTTTGCATAACAAGGATGCAACCGGTCGTTCGATCACGACTGGTTTGATTGAGGCACTCAAGCCATTCATTGAAGCAGGTCGCCTGCACGTCCTTGAACATGTCCAAGCCACCCGCCTCCTCCTATCTGGCAGCGCTGCAGTAGGCGCGGAATTCATCGACGTAAATACAAACCAGCCGATTTCGATTCGAGCAGCTACGACCGTGCTTGCAACAGGCGGCGCTGGACAAGTCTTTGCCAGAACCACTAATCCCAAAGTCGCGACCGCAGACGGCATAGCGTTGGCATTTCGCGCAGGCGCAGCCTTGAGCGATCTGGAGTTCTACCAATTCCACCCAACAGCACTTTGTTTGCCAGGCGCTCCACCGTTCCTTATAAGTGAAGCGGTGCGTGGCGAAGGCGCAATTCTTTTGGATGGGAACGGTGAAAGATTCATGCCCTCTTTCCATCCTGATGCTGAGCTGGCGACTCGTGATGTCGTCTCTCGCGCCATTCACTCGACGATGATTTCGCAAAACATTCCGAATGTTTGGCTGGATTTCAAACCAATTGGCGATGACAACTTAGCGACACGCTTTCCGCAAATTGTTGCAGCACTGTCCAAGCACAACATAGATCCACAAAGGCAACCCGTACCAGTCTGTCCAGCCGCCCACTACTACATGGGTGGTATAGAAGCCACCGTCGAGGGCAAAACTTCGATTACGGGGCTCTATGCTATCGGAGAATGCGCCTCCACTGGTTTGCACGGAGCCAACCGATTGGCGTCGAATTCACTTTTGGAAGCGGGCGTTATGGCCATGCGCGCAGCAGCCGATATCGCCTCGATATCGAATCGCATTATGCCGCCGCACATGGAAGAGCTTGCACCATCGCTGATACCACATGACATTAACGCCGTCAAATCTGCAATGTATAGAAATGCAGGCTTGGTGCGGGATGCAAATGGTCTCTCAACGCTCATTGCGAATTTGACGACGGACTGCTACGAAGGAATTCCTTCAACAGCCGAAGAAGTCACAGCAGCCAACATCCTGCTCGCAGGCAGGCTTATAGCTACGGCCGCGCTCAGTCGACAAGAATCGCGCGGAGCACATTTGAGATCTGATTTTTCGCAACGCGACGATCTCAAGTATGGATGCAGATTGTCCGTTGACAGCGATGGTTGGAGATGGTCGAAACCGGCACAGCAAGCGGCTGTACGCGCTCCTCAAAACGTCGCGACTGCTATTGACTAGTGGCAATATTCCGTTACAAGAGCCGAAAATCGTGATTAACTTTCGTTAGTCAACTTTCCTTGACAACAAAGCAAAAGTATCACCGGGTGTCAATCTATGGCAATCCGCAGAGCATATTCGAATGTATATCTTTTTCCTTCTCATTCGCTAGCTAAGGGTATACACTTACAGCAGTCTTCAGGTTGTTTTTAGTTTTTGAAGCGTCCCTCACGAGCTCCAAAGGGCTCTCAGTGGGCGGGATCTGTTTGTCGGTATTTCGGACGTCAATTGACCAGGAAAACACCTCGTTTTTCAAAATTCAACGGAAAGGTGCACCATGACAGCAGCAACTAAGGTTCTTATCGCCGAAAGCGAAAGCCTAGATCTACTTGCACTCGGATTGTGGCTCGACCAAATCCCTGATGTAGAGCTAGTTGGCACGATCAAGCAATCGAGTCCACTCGAAAGCTTGGTTGCAGAACTTGCACCTGACGTCGTAATTTTGAATCTCGCATCTGCAGGCCCTGAGGCGCTTACAACTCTCCGCAGAATTCGCTCCGCGAAGGACGAGCCGGAAGTATTGATCGTCTACCAAGGCGATGCCGCCCACCTGGAAGGTCCTCTCACCAACGAATCGAGAGCACAAGTCCTTCCGACAACTGCTATCAAAGAAATCGTAGAAAACATCAAATCCGTTGGCGTGACTCGTCGCGCCGGCGGCAGACTGATGGCAAAAGCCGGTTAACACACTGAGTGCGGAGCGCGTGGTGCGGAGCGCGTGGTGCGGAGCGCGTGGTGCGGAGCGCGTGGTGCCGAGCGC
>CAYZJR010000230.1:0-2897 GCA_964478655.1 uncultured Candidatus Obscuribacterales bacterium | reverse complement strand
AGTTCAAGATAAAGCAAAGTCGGAAGAACTTGGACTGTTGCCGATGTTTGATTGATAGAAACTTCCGGTAAGTGAATAAGCATTGGATCTGGGTATCTACTATGTAGTTTCTGCCAAGTGTTTATACCTATGCAATTTAACACAACCTCAAAGACGCTTCATATTGCATTGTTTCTAGTGCTCCCAGTGCTGGCGGCACCACCAGTGTGCGCAACAAGCAAAGAATTGAGCACGAAGAACAATGAAGCAGTCTTACTCATAAAAGCAAAGAAGTATCAGGAAGCGATTTCAATACTTGAAAAAGTTATCAAAGCAGATCCAAGTTACGAATTGCCCAAAGAGAATCTTTCAATCTGTCTGAACAACGTCGGATTGGAGTTAACCGCAGCGGGCAAATTGTCGGCTGCGTATGCGTCATTTTGCAAGTCGTATTTCTTGGACTCTTCCAATGCTCAAACAAAGAGCAACTTGGACACCGTAGTTCAAATGATGAAGAAAAATCCCAAATCTTTTGCAGATCAAATTGCATTGGGCAAATCGGCGCTGAAAGCACATGACGTTGAAACCGCAATCGTTAGCTTTGAGGCGGCGACACAAATCAAGGCTGACCCTAAAATCGAGAGCAAGCTGAAGTCTCTTCTGGCATCGCATCCTAGACCAAAACTGAAGCACGAGGAAAGGCCTGATTGGAATCCTTTTGTCGAGTGTATGCAAGATTGGGTTAAGTCCGCATGGAATCCGCCTCGACTCGATCACTCAAACTCCTGCATAGTTTCATGGAAGGTCTTCAAAGACGGGACGATCACTAATGTCAGAGTGACGAAAAAATCAGATCACCCAGAACTAGATCGTTCTTGTACTGAAGCCATCACATTTGCCGCACCATTTCATGCACTACCAAAGAACGCACCCAAGGAGATCGATGTCAACTTCACCTTCGATTACAACGTATGGTCGCAATCAAGAAAAAAGGAATTAGATCATGCAAAGAGCGTCGATCCATCAGTGAAGCCAGCGACATTCAATCCGCTCGAATCCGAGTCGGGAAAGCTTTATCTGAAAGGCAAAGAGTATTTTACAAACGGAGATTACGACTCAGCGATCGGTGAATTTCGAGTCGCGCTAGAGAAGAGTTTTGCGTTCGAAGGATTGCCGGTACTCATTCGAGGACACCTCGCCGATGCATTATTGAAAAAGTCCAAGGATCATTTCCAATCAGGAAATATTGAAAAGACGATTGAGTGCATCCGCCAAGCACTTGCAATGGAGCCAGATCGCGAAGCACTCCGAGACTATTTGAATGTTGCAATAGTGAAATCCGGTAAGGACGCTAATTCGTTCGACACAAGGGTAGCGATGGCAGAAGAACTACTGGGTGCCAACGAAATCGATCAGGCTGCTAACGAATACAGAACCGCATTCAAACTCAAGGCAGATGAGGGAGTGCGCTTGAAGATAGTTGAAGTAACAAAAATGCAGAAAGCATCCGAAACCGCGAATAAGTGGAAGTACTACTTGGAAAAAGTTCCGAATTCAGTTGATGGGCACCTAGGATTGGCTCTGGCACTCATTGATATGAAACGCAATGAAGCTGCTCGCAAAGAACTCGACCAGGTATTGCAACTAGATCCAAGAAATCAAACGGCGCTTAGTAGACGCTCATCATTAGAAGCGTCCGCCGAGAAGAAGGACTAGACCAGGTTTCATCATAGATTGACAACTTTCAGCATCGAGTGGACGATCGAGTTATGACTCGTCATGCGATATACAAGGTACGTTTTCTTGCGATTTCAATAATCCTTTCAATAATGCCTTGCACGGGGCACAGTCAAACTGTCATTGGCGAACCAATGACGCCGATTCCAAGACTGAGACAGGTTTCAATTTCCGATCGCGAGAGATCGGAGACCCCTGCTTATTGTTCCAAGTCCACCAGCCGCACCCGAAGGTAACGCGAAACCACGAAGATACGCCCCTGGTTCTGTAGTCGTTCGACAACATATCGAAGATGGACTCTCGCAGAAGAGCAAAGTCGATCAGAACCTACGAGATGCATGGCTCGCGTTCAATGCAAAGTTGTCGTCTCAACTGGCTACCAGCCTCGAAGATCTCGCACGAACCACAAACCTCGGTACGAAGGAAAATTGCAGGCTAACGTACAGATTGCATCACACAGGAGTTGCTTACGACATACATATAGAATCCGACTCCTCGCCGTCCTTCTTAAGAACCGCTTGTAGACTCTATCTATCAGGACTCGACCCCAAGCTCGTTCAATTTCCGAAAGGAAGCACGGAAGACTCAATCGTAATTTCGGCAGACATAGAACACGTTCTCAACTCTGGCGGTTTCGGTCCGCCCGAACCGGCAGCCCAGAAATAGAGTCGACGGAGAGCCGCAGGGCAAGCGGTTCCGAGAGCCTGGCAAGAATGGGCGCCGACGCACCCAACAGTTCCACCCAGAGAATCAATTGCATTCCTATATATAGGAAGCGATATTCGGAAGCGCATTTTGAGCCGCTCAACAAAATGTGCAAACACTAAGAAAGAACCGTTTTGACGCTAAACCGCCTAGGTATTGGCTTTTACCGCAATTCTTAAGGGAACGTATATATATCGAATTGCTAAGATAATGCCGCAATACGCATTCTAGGCGGGTCGACGCAGTTGACACTTTCAAATCAGAGTTGGTATCATTCTTTCTTGTGTGGTGGGCGCACAACGTTTCTGTTGAGCCACCGCGCTTTCGAACCCTGATAACTGAATAGCCATGAAAAGGCGCCTGTCAAAATTTTGAGTAGGCAAACTCGGTTTAAATGACTGTCAGTACTCCTGATGGTCTTTGACAACGGAGAGTTTGATCCTGGCTCAGGACGAACGCTGGCGGTGTGCTTCACA
>CAYZJR010000229.1:0-2955 GCA_964478655.1 uncultured Candidatus Obscuribacterales bacterium | reverse complement strand
TTGAACACCGGCTGGGCACCACATTGAATACCAGGTTGAAATCGCGGGAAGCTTCCCGTATGCGCTCCATCCATTGGTTTCGAAGCCGGCGATGCCTGCCCGTTTCCCGACTGGACCACCGACTGCCCACCACCGACTGCACCCGAAAATCGCGGCATTTGCGCAGTCGCCTTCGCCACCGCTGGCACTCCACTTAGCCTAGACGCAGTCGCACGGACTGTTTCGACATTGTCTGTCTGTTCCACCCAAATACGCTTTATCTCAAGCCCATCGCTTTGTTTTAGTGTCCAAACCGGACCACCACTGCCATCAGACTGCTCCACGCTTAGCTTGAACCACTTCGCCGTTCCCGCAAATGCCCATGAGAGCTCAATCGCCGCATCGTTGTTATCTCGCAACTGCGCCAACGCAAACGACAGCTCGTCCGATGAAGGAGCCGACGAAGTCTTAGGAAGTCGAATTGTGCGATGCGCGTCGCTCATGACTTTCTCACACGTGAACACCTGGTTTATGCCGCAACAAATTGCGCCGGTATCAGTATTTCGCGAGAAGAAATGAAAATCGGAAGTCACTATTTTAGCCAGCAAGTAACTAAGAGCTTATAATCAATCAGATTCTTTACTAGCGAATTGAGGACGCCAGGGTAGAAACGGTGGATGCTAAGGTGATAGTCGGCAAAGCGTGGCAGGTGCTGTACTCTGTGCCGTTCCTCACTCTGCTTGTGCTCATTGGCTTCGACGCCTATCTCAGGCACGTGAACATCGTCGATCAGCTGGGCGTGCGCAGTGTGGATATCTGGAACGTTCCACCCAGAATCGAGTTGTCAAAGAAAACGTGTCCTCAAGCCGGTTTGATCGGCTCGTCTCTGCTTCTCGTGATGAACCAAGACGAGAAGGGAACACACTTTTACTCAGGCTCTCACCCGCCATACCTCGAAAACCTGCTCAGCAAGGCAACTGGCGAGAAAATCAACATCATCAATTTGTGTTCCGGGCTGCAAATGCCTGCAGAGGCTTACTACATAACCCAGGCCCTGACTAATAAAACAAAGTGTTATCCCAAAGTTTTGATTTATGGGCTTGCATTGCGCGAGTTCGTAAATGACCGAATGGCGCTGGAATATATGGGCGAGTGTTTCAGCAGCGTCGCGCCCCTTGTGCCGATGAACTATGAAAACGTCGACAATCTCTCAGGTTGGGACTCGAAACGTGAGTTCATTCTCTGCCATTATTGGTATCTGTATCGCAACCGCGTGGACTTCAAAAACCTCTTCAGCGCTTGGACCAAGGACGCTCTGGAAAACCTGCCGCTTGATAAATCATTCAGCCGCATCAACGAAGACCACCAATGGAAAGACTCGAAAGACGGCTTCCTGTTTGAGTATTGGGTGCCTAGCAGAATGGAAAAATTTGCCGATTCTGCTTACAAGAAAAATCCTCGATTCTTGCATGACTATTACCACGAGTGGCACACGGGCATTTATGCAGGAACATTTGCGCTCGCACAAGAAGTCGGCAAACGGAACATGATAAAACTGGCCAAGTTTTGCAACGAAAAAGGCATTCTGTTAGTCGTCGTAAACATGCCTCTAGACCCGGAATTCATCAATTTGGCACCGCCTGGATTTTACGATCAGTTTCGCAGAGATCTGGCTTCAGCCTCCGCTACTCTCAATTACGTCTATATCGACTTGGTTCTCGACCCGGATTATCCGGCGACATCCTTTAAGGACGGATTACATCTGAACTACGATGGTGCCAAGCGATTGGCCGATCGATTGGTCAAGATTTTCGAGACGCAATATCCATTTGTTCTGACAAAACTGAAGGAACAAGCACAAGAAATGGCGCAGCATAAGTGATTTCAGAACTCACCATGAGCAGAGATTGCTGAAGCATGATTAAGTTGACCATCAACAAGGTTCCAACTCTTTTCATCAAAGCCTTTAGCGGTGAGGATGTTGAGACGATCATCAACTTTGTCAGAGACGCGAGAAAGTTTTATCGAGGTTCTCAAAACACAATTCTTTTTATCGACACGCCAATCACTCCCGCCACAGTTGAATCAGTAGAATCGTTAAGGCATGAGGGATTTCGCGTTGTCTTTCGGGATCATCACGGAATCGATGGGGCTCCTGCAAACGAACGAGAAGGGCGCGTTGTCGCTGCTACTGCCAAGCTAAAACGGCTCCTCGGCGAAGATTGCACGATCACGATTCGCCGATTGCATCCGGCGTGCAGCACGCTTGTGAGTGTCGGAGAGTTTCAGGACGCAATTGCAATAATTGCAGACCCCGATGCTGACGGGCTTACCGCCGCCATGAAAGCAGCGGGAATTTCATACGATGGGCTCGACGAAGACGCAGCAAGGTTGGATGGAGAGCCACAGCAGCAGGTATCGGGAACCGAAATCAGCCAACTCCTGGCGAAGGGCTTGGCGGTAATTCCTTCATACGATTCGGCAAAGCCCAAAGAACGTGAAATCGCTCATCAAAAGCTATTTTCCGACTGGGTGAAGGCTGTGTGTGGCGATGCAGGCGCACGCAAGCAATTGGAAGAGCGCGTTGCCCTGTACGATGAAGCCGTAGACGTAGCACGAACCTTGTCCGAATCTGCGGTCTTTGTGGCACCAGGGGTGATGCTCGTCGATCTCGTAGAAAAGCCCCTGCATGATCCCGGGACACTGAGCGCCATCCTGGAAAGTCATCCTGACTGTCGCGTGACGGTGGTTCGAAAATCACTCGGACCAATAGCCGCTCATCACGGCATTCAATACAGTCTGGCAGTGGCAAAGGCATATCAATCTTCAATCAATCTCTTCGATCTCGTGCGTTCCCACGCCCAATCAGACCCTGCTCAGGGAATAATTTCAAACGTTTCATTTCTTCTGCATACATCAGAAGATGTGTGGCAAAACGAAGTACTACCGCGGCTTCAAGAGATGAAGTTGACGGAA
>CAYZJR010000228.1:0-3444 GCA_964478655.1 uncultured Candidatus Obscuribacterales bacterium | reverse complement strand
CGTCGCACGCGAAGTGCTCTCCGGCTCCGTCGACAAGGCAGCCGCATCAATCGGACCGAACGTCAAAGTCATTCGACTCGCGCAGAATCCGAAGATTTCAAATATGCCGACACCAGAGCAACTCAGCGTCATGGAACCTCACGACGCTATCCACACCGTCTGGAACACACCGAAAGCAAGCAAAGAAGAAATCGCCACATTCTTGTCGAAGTACGCCGGCGAAGAACGCGAAATCGCAGCAAAGATGCTTGCCGAAGGTGCCGTGCACAACTCGTTTGGCGCGATGATGGGCAAGGCGGCCAAGGTGCACGATCAGTTGGCCGGCATGCTGCAAAGATCTGGAATGAGCGTCGACGATTTGCTCCTCGTCTCGGACAAAGACCCAGGCGGCAGCACGCATCTCATCAGCTATCTTTTCGGTCAAGCAAACGGCTTGTCATCGAAGAACTTCATCTCGGCACGCAAGCTCGATCAGCTAATCACCAGCGGCGGTGCCAGAGGCAAAGCGATTGCATACTTCGACGACACCGTGTACTCGGGCTCACAAGCAGCAAGCATGCTCGATAGCAACGTCTCAAGCTTGATGCCGTTCAAAAAAGTCGTCATCGGCAGCCTCGGCGCCTATCAAAAAGGCATCGACAAACTCAAAGGAACCCACCTCGCATCCGTCGGCAAAGTCGAAGTCGCGACCGCGTCTGTTCATCAGCCGTTCTACTCGACGAAGCATCCATTCTATGCGAGCTTGTCACCGCAAGCACAGTCCGCAGTCAAAAATATCGGCGGCTCATCAGGCTTCGGAGACGTGCAGGGCTCGCTGATTTGGTCGTACATGTATCCCGACAACAACCTCGACTTCTTCGGCTCCGGCTTCTCGAATAAGGTGCTACACTTGCCGGGTTCGTAAGAAGTTCGGATTGTCAGAAAGGTCGAAATGAAAGAAATCGTATTGCGCAAAGCTGATGACATGCACGTGCATTTGCGGCAGGGCGACATGTTGAAGTCCGTGCTGCCATTCACTGCGGCGCAGTGCGGGCGCGCGCTCGTGATGCCAAACACGATGCCAGCCATTCTTACCGCAGACGACGTCACGCAGTATCGAAATTCCATTCTCGCCGAGTTGGACAAGAACGCCGATTTCGAGCCGCTGATGACATTCAAGGTCGCACCGACGACTAAACCAGAAGACATCCCCGCACTCAAAAAAGCAGGCGCTGTCGCCGGCAAGTTGTATCCCGATGGCGTCACCACCAACTCGGCGGGCGGAGTCACCGACTTCGAAGCGCTGTATCCCGTCTACGAAGCAATGCAACTACACGAGCTCGTCCTCTGCCTGCACGGCGAAATGCCAGGCACGTTTTCGCTCGATAGAGAAACGCGATTTCTCGACGTGCTGCGGAGCATCGCGAAGAAGTTTCCGCGACTCAAAATTGTGTTGGAACATGCCACCACCGCCGATGCAGTCGAGTGCGTTTTGTCGTTGCCAGAAAATGTCGCAGCGACTCTAACTGTTCATCACCTTTACCTCACTCTCGACGACATCATCGGCGATCGCCTAAATCCGCACGCATTCTGCAAGCCAGTCGCGAAGCGCCCCGAAGACCGCGACGCACTCGTCAAGGCCGCACTCAGTGGAAACCCAAAATTCTTTCTCGGCTCAGACAGCGCACCACATGCAATACCGACGAAGGAATGTGCTTGCGGCGCCGCCGGAGTTTACACAGCACCGGTGCTTCTGCCGGCACTGGTTCAATTGTTCGAACAGCACGGCAAATTAGCCATGTTAGAACCGTTCACGTCGACGTTCGGTGCGCTCCATTATGGGCTTCCTGTCAATGAATCGTTCATCACGCTGAAAAAGCAAGATTGGGTTGTGGCGGAACAGTATGGAGAGGTGCGACCATTCATGGCTGGTGTAACACTCGGTTGGAAAGTCGATGGAGTTCAAAGTTTGGAAGGTGCCGCGACTCTCGAGGCGGCGAACAGCCGCGACGCCTGAAACTTCTGCTTTGCCGGAACTGAATATTAATCGCTAGAACGGCATCATCTTCTTGAACGCAAATGCGAGCGCGCCCAATGCCATCACGATGCCCGCGGTCATTATAGTGTTGAGACGATGAACCTTTTTGAGTCCGATGTAGTTTAGAAATAGTGTGTACGCGACGGAGAGGTAGCCACCAAGCGGAATAGAACCCGCCATAATCCACCCAAACAACAGCGTCGCTTTGCTGTACGCGAGGACGCGGTAGGTTTCGACGAGAGTTCCACGACCTTTGCACGCTTTGTTGAACACTGCCCAAACGATGACGGCACCACCAGCGGTGTAGAAGATGCTGCTGAAAAATGAGCTGAACAATAGTAAAGGGTTGAGGTGCCCCAATGCTTGAAGGAACGCATATATTGCGGCGGAAACGCACAGAAAAATTGTCGGTGCGACAATCCCTTCAGGTGGCAATGCAGCAAAGAATTTCTTGGGATTGAAGAGAATCGCGTTCACGTGCGAGAAGTATTTTTGAATTAGGTTTTGGTCCTCAGCTTCGAAAATCCGAATCGCGAATTTGTCGTCATAGTCGGGATCTTCGTAGTCTTCGTCGTCGTAAGGTAGTTCTTCCTCTTCTTCGCGTTCCTTCTCGCGGCGAGCGTTTGATTCGCGAAGTTGGCTGTCGAGGCTTAGCTTTTTGTTGATGGGAGGGCGTGATTTATTGTCAGGCCTGTCTTTCGGCGAGAGGCGACCTTGAGAGCGATCTCGACCTCGAGGGCGGGATTCACTCTTTTGTTCGCCG
The DNA here is from genome assembly GCA_964478655.1 of uncultured Candidatus Obscuribacterales bacterium. Taxonomy (GTDB): domain Bacteria; phylum Cyanobacteriota; class Vampirovibrionia; order Obscuribacterales; family Obscuribacteraceae; genus CAYZJR01. The sequence continues at coordinate 664 of CAYZJR010000228.1, read as the reverse complement.
CGGTTTCCTTCTACGCGATCGTCTTCATCATCTTCGTCGTAGTCGCTGTCTTCGCCCTCGTAATCATCTGCAGCGTCTCGCTTGTAGTCATCTTTTGCGCGTCCGCGACTTTCTTGATTCTTTTTTGGCTTTTCCGGCTTTTTTACTTCGACGAATCCGCGAGTTTTTCTTTTCGGAGCCCTCTTGACTTTCGGTGGTCCAGGGGAGTCTTCCGAGTCGTCTGATGCGTCATCGTTATCGTCGCCGTCATCCGAGTCATCCGCACTCTCACGGGATGCACTGCGACGTGCTGAGCTTGTTTTGGCTGTACTTTCGGAGGCTGTATCGGAAACTTTTTCACGTTCTTCATCCCTGGCGTTGCGCTCGGACTCCTCGCGCTTCTTGGCGTCACGTGCTGGTTCGCTATCAAAAAAGTCGCTCATATCGCCCGGAACCCCCGCTTCATCATAGCACCCGCAAAGCTCTCATCTGTGGTTGAAGCCCACCACATGAGCGTTTGCGGGACTTTAGTCAATTTATGCTATTCTGAACTGACTTCCTGCCAGCTTCTATCAGCTGGAACAGTTCCCAAGGGCGAGTGGCGGAATGGCAGACGCGCTAGACTTAGGATCTAGTGTAGCAATACGTGTGGGTTCAAGTCCCACCTCGCCCACCATCTAAGTTT
>CAYZJR010000227.1:0-3522 GCA_964478655.1 uncultured Candidatus Obscuribacterales bacterium | reverse complement strand
TGGCGTTCACTGAAATGTTGCAGCAAAACTATTGGGATTTGATTTTTCTTGGTGCATTCGAAACGCCGATGGGTCTTGCCTGTTTCGATTTTCCCAAAGAGAAAAGACCGAAGACGATTCTTTTCTATCACGGTTTGATTCACGGAGATCCGGTCGACAATCTCTTCTGTAATCCGGATGTCGTGCTGGTTCGAGGCAAAGCTGAAGCCTCGTATTTTCAGAATCTCGGGATTGAAGAAGACAAAATCGTAAAGGTTGGCTCGCTGGCGATTGAGCGCTTTCCGAGCGACAAGTCTATTGAATTGCAGCGTCAGTTTGCGAGATCTCGAATGGATCTCGGCGATGACGAGAAGGTCGTATTGTGGGCGCTGACGTATGACCTATTCCTCTATGACAAACAAACTCCAGAACAGTTGTTGGAATTAGTGTTAGGAACAATCGCAAAAGTCGCGATTGAATCGAGTCTAAAACCGTTTACATTGCTACTGAAATACCATCCTGCGCCTCGCGACAACGAGTACTACAGCTTCAGTCGGCAGCAGTTTCCGCTAGACAAAATCACATCACGCCTTGGTCCGCTCGGAGTTAGCGTGAGGCTCGTGCACGACATTGCGGCATGTATTCCTGCTGCTGATTTGTTCATGGCGCATGAGTCAACAGCCCTGATCGAGGCTCTTGATGCGGCTGTTCCTACGTTATCTTTGAAGTACAGCAGGAGTGAGGCACCGCCTCTGTTAGGCGACATCACCTATCAAGCAAAACGTTGTCACAGAATCATTGACGATCACTCGAGTGTCGATGAATTGTACGCAGTAATGGTCGAGCAACTTTCTTACAGCCGTGATGAGATCATCAAGCAATCAGGCGAAGTCTGGAACGGTTTGTACGATTGCGGCAGAACTGAAGGTCTTGGACGAGTCAGCAGGCTTGTTAAGTCGATGGTGACAGGCAGATAGATTTTCTGTGATGCCGCGGCTACTTGCTCTTTGCACAAGCAATTTTGTCGCTATCAATTGATTTGTGCAGTCGTTCGCAAAAGTGCATCAGCCGCTTAAATCGCAGGTCATTGTGCAAAATTTCCGGACGACCTGCCACCTCTTGTTCCAACTCTTTGACTCCTTCTTCCAGAGTGCACTTCCCGCGAGCGATCGCAAGCGCCCAATAAGCCTCGCCCAATGTTGGGCTAATGTTTTCGTATCTCGTCGAGCAACAACTGCCGGACGCCATTAAATCTGCTGCTCTATCACCCATCAATGCACCGATTTGCATCAAGGACCATTGAAGCATCCGCCATACTTCCTTCGAAAAAATGCTAGGCTTGGTTTTGTCTGGAAACTCCATAAACGTCACTTCCAATACGCGCATACGCCCATACCAACCCGCGTAAGCCCGTGTGCCTTGCTCAGAGAGATCATTCACAACCATTGAAAATGCAGTGATTACAACTGCAAGATACACCAAACAACCGTAGGTAGAGTACTCGAGTATCAATCCTGGGAGATGTTGTTTAATGGGTGGTTTCATGAGGAAATACGAGTTACGCGATGACGTCACACCAAATTGACGAAATTATTCAGAAGCTGCAGTCCAACTTCGCCGCTTTTCTCCGGGTGGAATTGGCAGCCATAGAGATTGCGTTGCTTGACCATGGCGGTGATTTGACGACCGTTGTAGAAGGCGTCGGCAAGCCTGACGGTGTCGTCTTCAGGTACTACTGCAAAAGAGTGCACGAAATAGAAGTGAGATTCCGGTTTGATGTTGGTCAGAATTGGATCTCTGGATGCATCATCGTGCGTATGCCCATTTCCATTGCCGTCATGCTTGGCTGCGTGCAATGAATTCCAACCGATGTGCGGGATTTTATGCGGCTTTCCATCAACTGTTGTATTTGGAATTGCCGACACAGTTCCTTCAATTAATCCGAGTCCTTCATGATGACCAAACTCTTCGGCGGTTGCCATGAACATTTGCATTCCGAGGCAAATGCCCAAAAGTGGACGTCCGCTGTCGGCGTACTCTTTCACGCAATCGATGAGTTTGCGTTCTCTCAAACCTGCCATGCCATCGGCGAATGCGCCCACTCCGGGGAGCACCAAGCGCTCGGCGTTTGCAATCTCTTTGGCGTCTGTAGTTACGTGAACATCGGCATCGCATGTGCTCAAAGCTCGTGAAACACTCAAGAGGTTTCCGAGTCCATAATCAACAACTGTGACTTTCTTTGGCATGTTCACCGCTTTTTGTTAACACCTAACTGGCAAGTTCGAATCAATCGCTGCTTTGCGAATTTCTTCCAGTGAGAATCGATCGTAGTGCAATGCATCCGCAATCGCCACGGCGTCCGCCTTGCCATTGTGAACGACATCGGGAAGATGTTCAAGCTTACCAAAGCCACCACTTGCGATGACTGGCACCGAGACAGCTTCTGAGACCGAGCGAGTTAATTCAATGTCGAAACCTTTCCGCGTGCCTTCCTGTGCAATTGAGGTCAACAAGATCTCGCCCGCACCCAAGTCAACCGCGCGCTTCGCCCACTCGACGACATCCATGCCCGTGTGGTCGCGACCATTGTTTGTGTAAGCTTCCCATTTGCCCTGTCCGTGCTTGATTGCCTCAATCGAAAGCACCATGCACTGCGAGCCGAAAGAGCGCGCCACTTCTTTGATCAGCTGAGGATTCTGCGTAGCCGCGGTGTTAATTGCAACCTTATCGGCACCGGCGCGCAGTAAAGTTTGAACATCCTTCAAAGATCTGATGCCACCACCGACAGTTATCGGTACAAAAATGTTTTCTGCCGTTCTCTGAACAATTTCTGTCAGATTGTTCCTTCCATACAGACTCGCTACAATATCGATGTAGAGAAGTTCATCGATACCCGCTTGATAGTATTTCTGAGCATATTTCTGCGGGTCGCCGATTACACGAAGACCTTCAAGGTGAATTCCCTTGATCAGGTTCGGGCCCTTGATGTCGAGGCGAGCTATTAGTCTTAGCAGTGACATTTTTCTTGAGCCTCCAGTAATTTCTCGGCAATGAAGAAATCGAACATCTCATCGATGTCAACCGATCTCTCAATTGGCATTTCAAATGGTACCGTTTCCGGTGTCAGATAAGATTCATGACTACAAAGGCTTTGGCGCGACGCAATATAGATTGCGCCGTTAAGAGTATAGTAGGTTGGAAGTTCCTGCCTCGTCGCAGGGATACTCGCAGAGCCATTTATCGCACGTTCGAGCCGTCCATCCTTGATAGCAAACATCCAATTCGGCGCCTCTCTTGCTTCCGTGACTGACACAACCGGGGCGCCGCCGTGGCGAAGGAACAGTTCAATGCTATCATCGATGTCATTCGCGGTTCTCAAAGGTGACGTCGGTTGCAAGAGCACGACTATGTCGGCTGCATCCACGGATTGCACCGCATGGACAACAACATCAGTGCCCGAGGCTTCGTCGCTGGCTAGCTCGGCAGGGCGCAGAAATGGAACTTCAGCTCCATGCTTGCGCGACACAGTTGCAATTTCTTCGC
>CAYZJR010000226.1:0-3528 GCA_964478655.1 uncultured Candidatus Obscuribacterales bacterium | reverse complement strand
GCAAAAGATGAAAAAGCTATTTACCTTGTGTTTTGTATTGTGCTCGATTCTATGCATGACTCATCCTGCAATCGCCGATGACAAAACTCCAAAGCAGGTCGAGAAAGTTTATAGCGACGTGAAAAAGTTAGTCGCCGAATTCTATCCTAATGCCGAGGTTATCGAAAAAGAGAGTAGACTAGAATGCCGCTTTAAGACGAGAAAGTTTATGGTTCACCTGCCATTGAAGACCGGTGAATGGCAAGAAGCACGTCCAATGGAAGGTCCTGATAGGAGCGGGATGATGTGCGTCATCTCTTACCAAAAGGGTCGCTGGATGGGAGCGGCGATGGTTCCACAAACCTTTGAGTATCACTACTACGCATCGACTCTCTCATGTCCGTACAACAAAAAGCTCGACATGCACCTCGAATCACATTTGTATTTTCCGAAAAACGTCAAGCCGGAATTTTTGAAGAGGTATTCAGATCTCGTAAATGAGTTCGGTGCAGAGAAGGTCGAGAATTAGCGCGACACGATGTTCATTTTCTTAAAGCCATCGAAGCAGCAGCTTGAAGATTTTCGCAAATCGCAGGTTCCCCTTCAAGCGAATCTTGACGAAGTGGGACTCACACGCGACGGTCGCGCACCGAAGTCCGGCGGCTACAACTGCGACGAAGCCAAGCAAGTTCTCGGCTCAGGCGAGAAAGTATTCGAATGTTTAGTTCGAATGCTCAAAGAATGGAAGCACTTCGACATTTGGTGGTTGTTTGTTTATCCCGAAAAACCAGAGATGGAGGAAGGAACAACCCTCGTTGTCGCCGCTAATCACGGACCTCTTTGGTCTCTCAATACTTGCAAAATCGTCTACATAATTGATGAGGAGACACCGACTTACAAGCGATTCGGGTACGGCTACGCGACTTTGCAGGGACATTCAGAACAAGGCGAAGAACGCTTCCTCCTCGAATGGAACAAGTCAGACGACAAAGTGATCTACTTGATCAATGCGTACTCCCGGTCAAATCATCCGTTAGTTTCGCTGCTGTATCCAATCGCGCGATTCTTTCAGAATAAGTTCCGCTCGGACTCGATCAAAACGCTCCAACGCCACTTAGTCAGGGAGTTTAAAGACTAAGGGTCCACGATTTGGCGCGCCGCTCTAGCCTCGCCCCTGTTTTTTCTCCAGCACTATCAGCGCTTCCTTTCGCTCCAGCCCCCAGCGGTATCCCGCCAGACTGCCATCCTGTCGAATCACTCGATGGCACGGTATTGCGATTCCGACCCTGTTTGTTGCGCATGCACGCGCAACTGCACGCACCGCATTTGGTACTCCCAGCGCATCGGCAACTTGCGTGTAAGTTCGGGTCTCGCCCGGCGGAATCTGCCGAAGGTAACGCCAGACTTTTTGCTGAAAGGCTGTTCCCCTCATGTCCACAGGAACCTCCAACTCGCAGCTCCCCCGGAAATACAACGCTAAGTTCTCTATCCAAGATGACAATGCTTCCGCGTTCTCAACCAGCATCGCTGCACTGAATTCGGTGGCAAGCGCAGTCTTGAGTTCCTCCTCGCTCGCACCCAATTGCAAGAAGCACAAGCCTTTCTTTGTTCCGGCCAGAAGCAACAATCCAAGCGGCGACGACACCACTGCAAACGAAATCAACTCGCCTTGTCCGCCCTTGCCGTAAGCACCCGGCGTCATTCCTAGATTTCTGGTGCTGCGTTCATACAATCTGCTGGTTGAACTGTATCCCGCTTCAAACACGGCGCCAGTGACATCGCGACCGGATTTCAGTTCTTTCTTCACGGCTTTCAGCCTGCACTCTTCCGCGTATTGTCGCGGCGACATTCCTACTGACGATTTGAAAACTTTCTGCATATGAAACGGACTGGCGCCAACGGCTTTGCCAATTGTTTCCAACGTCAAGGACTGATCGAGATTTTCTTCAATGTACTCGCGCACCTTCATCACAAGCTCCTCCCCTTTTGCGACTCCGATGTCAGGCTTGCAGCGCTGACATGCGCGATAGCCTTTTCGCTTTGCGGCATCAATCGAATCGAAGAACTCGACGTTCTCTCGATTGGGGCGCCTTGAGGGGCATGTCGGGCGGCAATAAACATTGGTAGTTTTCACCGCGTAAAAGAACCGTCCGTCAAGAGCCTTGTTGCGCTCCATAACTGCTTGCCACATCGCTGTCGGGGTCAATTTCATACAAACATTGTTACTCGTAACAGATTGGTTCGCTATCCGAAACTTGCGATCAAATTGGATATCATTGTGCAATCGGAGGAAGCATGAACGGCGCGCCGGAAACTCAACCAGAGCAAATGGATAGACAGGGAATTATGCCATTCTACGTCTTGTTATGGCTCATGATTGGGTTGGGGATTTTCTTCCGTTTCTATAACCTCGACCATCACGCGTACTGGCATGACGAGGCGATTACTTCTCTGCACATCGGCGGGCACGCCAAGTGGCAGATTGAAGAAGCGATGGATAAGCACGTTCTGACTTTCGATCAGCTCAGAGCCTATACCACGCCGCAGAGTTTGCCCCAGTCCTGGAAGTGGTGGTCGGAAGAACAACCAGAGAAAGCGCCGCTTTTCTATATATTGGAATACTTCTTCGCGGCGGCGTTTGGAACCACCGTCGCCACCATGCGCTTGCTGCCTGCCTTGCTGAGTCTGCTGCAGTTGCCCGCGTTCTACTGGTTGGGTATGGAACTTTTCGGCAAAAAGCAGACAGCCCTGCTGATGGTGGCACTCGTGTCTCTCTCGCCGTTCGCTCTAATACATGCTCAAGAGGCGCGCGAATACGGGTTCTTTCTGGCATTGGTCGCCGCAGTGAGCGCCGCATATCTGCGCGCGTATCGACTGAACGATCTCAAAAGCTGGTGCATTTACACTTCGCTGCTCTGCATTTCATTGTACACATCACTCATGACTCTGCTTGTATTTTTCGCACACGCAAGCCACTTGCTGCTGCGCCGAAACGAACACCAAGGCAGCGGCCGATTCAAGCAAATGGGCATCGCAACTTTGGTGAGTGCAGTTGCGTTCACGCCGTGGATTCTCGTTAACATGGGTGCACTCTCGAAGGGATACTCGACTCAATGGATGTCGCAAAAGCCGCCGAACATGTGGATTTGGTTTCTCTGCATGTTCGAAGGAGTTGAATCGATTTTCCTGCGGTTAGAGATGATTCCGCATGCATTTAGCACGTTTGTAACGTTCTTTTGTTGCGCCATCATCGCATTTTTCGCGACGCGCTTAGGTCCAATACTCAGGCAACGGGGACCTATGCTTCTGCCGCTTTTGTTCATTGTTTCGAGTTTGCCAATAATCTTGCCCGACATCTTATCCGGTGGCATCAGAGCGACGATTCACAAGTATTTTTCACATGTTGCAGTCGTGTGCATAGCAATCACCGCCTTTGCAATAACCGATTGGGTGGAACAGTCGAATGCGAAGAAGCAGGCGTTAGGTTGGTTTTCAGCGCTGCTGATTCTCGGCGCGCAAACGTTCTCTTGTCTGGAGTATTCGAAAGCA
>CAYZJR010000225.1:0-3570 GCA_964478655.1 uncultured Candidatus Obscuribacterales bacterium | reverse complement strand
AGCGCTGCTGATTCTCGGCGCGCAAACGTTCTCTTGTCTGGAGTATTCGAAAGCAACGGACACATTCACGAAAACAATGGCCCACAAGCGTACTGCACTGGACGGACCAGATCCGAACTCGGAATTCATCGTCTACGAATTGCTGGCTCCTGTTGGGCAGTTCCTCGAACAGCACCCAGACGTCCTAATTGTCAGCGACCGCGGAACCCAATACACAAACTTCATGCAACTCCTCGCGCTTGCAATTCAAAGACACACCAAGACTCGAGTTCTGTATTTCATCAATTCGGATATTTCGATCGCAGACTATCCCGAAATCGGCAAATCTTGCTACTTGCTGAATCCATCAGAAACATTGCGCACCGTATTCGAAAAGGCAGGCTTCGCCCTCCAACCGGTAACAGGAATGTCGTATTTTCTTGAGGCGACTATCAAAGATGTTCCATCCAAACCCAAAACAGAATCATCTGACTGGTACTAAAAGTTGAAACGACCGATCCTGGAGAGATCGGTCGCCAACAAATGCGCGGCTGAAAAAACTTAGGGGAGCGAAGCGAGTCCGCAAAGGAAACCAATCATCGCTGCCATCGCGGGCGCCGCCGAGATCACGGCTGCGGAAGTGAGGCGTTTGCGCCACACCCAAATCGCCACCAGCGACGCGAGGCTGAAAGCCAATCCGACAACAGGTGAAACACCGACCATCCAATAGACGATATGCGGATTGACCGATGAAAGCAGGTCAACGCTCATCACACCACCAACAAAGGGCGCTGCGACAATCGCAAGACTCACAGCCACTCTTGCGGGCGAGAGCGACTTGGGAGCTACCGGCGCTTGGCTCGGAGCTTCAACTTGAGTCAATTCGAACACAGGACCGATTGAAAGGTTGGTAAGTTGCTTTTGGTTGACTAGCTGCATGGTTCCTGACCTCTTCTGCGCGGGGGGTTTCGCTTGGAGTCTAGTTTCCGTTTGTGTCAGGCAAGTTTCAAAAATCTGACCAATCTAAACGGAAAGCCAGGTACGGGACGCGGGGAGCGTCTATACTAGGTTCGACTCGGGGGTAGTAAGTAAGTCCTGAGAAATCGGTGGGATACTCAGAATCCTATTGCACACAACGTGAATAATGCGTGTATAGAATTCCAGTAGCTGTTCCCAGGTTGCAAGCACAGCGTAACCTCCAAAAATAACAATTTAATGACAACAGAAAAAACTTACCAACCTTTATATCTGAAGTACCGACCACAGAGCCTCACAGAGATTGTCGGGCAGCAATCGGTGGTTCGAACCCTCACCAATGCGATTGAAAACGATCGCATCTCCCACGCATATCTTTTTACCGGTCCCCGCGGAACAGGCAAAACATCATCCGCCAGAATCCTGGCAAAATCACTGAACTGCCAAAACGGACCCACCGTCAATCCTTGTATGGAGTGCGCGTCCTGCCAGGAGATTAAACTCGGCACGTCTCCATCGGTTTTTGAGATTGACGCCGCCTCAAACAATAGTGTCGACGATGCAAGAACCCTGATCGAACGCGCGCCGCTGGTGGCACAGGGCGGCAGGTTCAAGCTCTACATCATAGATGAATGCCACATGCTCACGAAGGAAGCCTTTAACGCGCTCCTCAAGACAATCGAAGAGCCACCGCCCAAGGTCATTTTCATTTTGGCGACGACTGAAGAGCACAAAGTTCCGCCCACAATCATCAGCAGATGCCAGAGATTGATGTTCAGATTGGTGGAACAGCAAGAGTTGTCGAAACACTTGCGCAATGTTTCGACCAAAGAGAGCATTGAGATTGTCGATGAGGCGCTCGATTTGGTGGCGCGACGCTCCGGCGGTGGGCTCAGAGACGCGCTCGGATTGTTGGATCAGGCGAGCCTGTTGTCGGCGCCCGGAAAGCCAGTGGGCATCGCGGAATTGCTGACTCTGCTCGGCGCGGTGCAGGAAGATGTTTTGCTCAAATTGAGTGCTGCCATTCAACAGAAAGACGGACACGTCGTGCTTGGCACAATCAATGAGTTGTTGCATCAGGGGCGCGAACCATCAGTTCTTATTGTGGAACTTGCCAAACATTTTTTGAATCTGGCGAAGGCTTCTTACGTGGTCGCAAGCTCTGGTGAGAGCGCAGATATCCGCTCGATGATTTTGGGTTCGAAGGGATATATCGAGTCGTTGATAGAACAGGCAAAGCTTTTCGATCGTGCCGAGCTGACGCAAATCGTCGAACAGCTCGACAAGCTGGAACAAACCATCAAGCGCTCATCTCAGCCCTCCCTGAATTTAGAAATGGGATTGCTTTCAGTCTGTCATCGTCACGATATTCTGATGATGAAAGAGTTGAGTGAGCGTGTTCAAAAATTAGAGCAGGCGATTGCCGACGGCAATTTGCCGATGCCATCACAGGCGGTGCACCCAGCGGGACATCCGACGGGACATTCGGCGGGATATGCGGCAGGGCAGCCAGCAGGACATCCGGCAGGGCAGCCACCGGTCAAAATATCTGTTCTGGAACAGCAGCCCCAATCCTCAGCGCCGCGTCCAGCTGCTTCGCAGCCTCAATCCGCACAGCCGCAGACCGCGCATCAAGAAGCCCCACCACAAGCGGCAGAACACAGGCTACCGCCAGAACTTTCTGACGAAGAAAATGAAGTGTATTACGCTGACGAGCCAGCGGAATCCTCTACGCCTCCACAACAGACTCCGGCTCGTCATGACGCGGAATCGCCGGTAGAGCAGCCATCGTACCAAGCGCCACCGCACCAAAGTCCAGTTCAGCAAGCACCTCCTCAGCACGCAACTGCAGCACAAGAGTATGCACAATCCGCGTCAGCAAGTTCAGGTGCAACCGGCAGTGGTGGCTCCAAATCTCGCGTCGAACTAGATGAGCTTTGGTCGGATCTTTTGCGAGAACTGCACAACATAAGTGTTCCAACCTTTAGTCTTGCTGAGCAACAGGCGTTTCTCGTCAGTCTCGATGCCGATGATCTTGTTGTCGGCGTGATGAAAGAGACGTTCCAAAAGATGATTGAGAACAAGACAGAGCACATAAAGTCTGCGTACACGCGAGTCGTAGGGCGCACTCCAAACGTCAAAGTGAAGGTGATGGCAGAGGCTCAAACTGCCGCGCAACGTTCGCAGCCGCGCGAACGCAGTAAGCGCGAAGAGCAGCCGTCGCGCGGTACTGGTGATTCCGACGAATATGAGCCGGCGGGCCGATCAACCGGCACCCTTACTGTAGAAAGACCACGACAAGAAGCCTATGCGTCGCCAGCCTCGGAAAGTGACAGCTACAAGCGTGTCGATGAAATTATCGAACCGCATACTCGCCCTAGCGCTCCGGAGCAGCGACCAGAACAACGTCCGCAACAGCGAGCTGAAGCATCTAGACCTGCTGAAGCGACCAGGCCTAATCCAAGAATTCCAAGTCCGGCCACCGAATCCGGTGGCAGCTCGCTTATTCGCGAGGCTTACAAATTATTCGAAGGTCCCGGCTCGCGCCTGATCAGCTAGGCGCGGAGCGCGTGGTGCTGAGCGCGTGGTGCTGAGCGCGTGGTGCTGAGCGCGTGG
>CAYZJR010000224.1:0-3685 GCA_964478655.1 uncultured Candidatus Obscuribacterales bacterium | reverse complement strand
TGCTCGGTTAGCGCGGTGCCCAAAGTGGCGACTGTATTCGTAAAACCAAACTGATGCGGCGTGATCGCGTCAAAGTAACCCTCGACCACAATCACAGAATCTTTTTGCTTAATTGATTCCTTCGCCTGGTGCAGACCGAACAGGTGCAACCCTTTTGTATATATCGGAGTTTCCGGTGAGTTCAAGTATTTGACTTGATCGTCTCCCAGCGTTCTGCCACCAAATGCGATGACATCACCTTTATCATCACAAATCGGAATCATCAAACGGTTTCGAAACAGATCGTAGTAGGAGTTTGAATCCGGGCGGCGTCGCACCAGCCCCGCCTCTTCAAGCGTCTGCGGTGCGATTTGACGAGATTGTGTGAGATGCCGCAACAGGCCATCCCAGCTATTTGGCGCATAACCGATTCTGAACTTCTCGATAATTTCGGGCGAGACACCGCGCTTATTCAAGTAATCCCGCGCTATCGAGCCTTCGGTTGGATCTTCGAGCATTCGACTAAAGTATTCAGTCGCTTGCCGACACAAAAGAAGCATTTGTGTGCGTTTGTCATACTCCCTGCGTTCGTCTTCCGTTTCGACTAGCCGCACACCATACTTGTGAGCCAACTGCCTGACAGATTCTATGAAATCTACGCCTTTCAATCTTTGAATGAACGCAAAGACATCACCACCCTCACCGCAGCCGAAGCACTTGAAAATGCCCTTTTCCGGGTTGACATTAAATGACGGTGTTTTCTCGCCATGAAACGGACAGAGCCCTTTGTGCTCTTTACCGGTGCGCTTCAACACCACCGTTTCGGAGATAACCTCAAGAATGCTGGCGCGACTTCTGACGTCGGCAATGACTTGATCCGTAACGCCTTTTATGGCTCGCTCCTTCAGCGCGACTCAGTCCTCTAACGCCACTTTTGGCTCAACCGCGCGCTTTTCTTTGCGTTGTTATAGCACGGGCCGGCTGGCAGTTAGTAAGCGAGTTTGAGCTGAAACCTGGTTTTCTGGCATTCGCGCAAGTTTAATTTTTGATCAATGGCTTTTTGTGTGATCAAGCGGTTTCAATCATATATGCAATCGGATACTATGATTCGGTCTCCGCCAAGACAGTCAGTCCGGCTCAGCCCGCACTTCACAACCGGGTCTGAGCAACACATCGAAATACCGGGTGCAATTCATGAAGACGCTCATTAAGAACGGCCGCATCGTAACCGCAGTAGACGACTACTACGCGGACATTTTGATTGAAGACGAAACCATAACCCTAATCGGCAAGAAGCTCGACCACATGGAAGCGAATGTCGATAAAGTGATTGATGCCAAGGATATGCTCGTAATTCCAGGCGGCATCGACGCTCACACGCACATGGACATGCCCTTTGGCGGAACAACATCAGCAGACGATTTCCGCACAGGCACCCTGGCTGCTGCTCATGGCGGAACAACAACCATTATCGACTTTGCCATTCAATCGAAAGGTCAATCCATTATCGAAGCCCTCGATATCTGGCACGAAAAGGCATCAGGCAAAACAGCCATCGACTACGGCTTCCACATGATCTGCACCGATCTGCCGCACGATCGCCTGAAAGAACTGAAACGACTAATTCACGATGAAGGTGTCACCAGCTTCAAGCTATTCATGGCGTATCCGGGTGTGCTCTACGTCGACGACGCCACCATCTTCCGTGCAATGAACTTCGCAGGCAGCGAGCACGGCGGGCTGGTTTGCATGCATGCAGAAAATGGAATCGTTATCAACGAAATCATTCAAGCCGCTCTGGCAGAAGGCAAGACAGCGCCTAAATATCACGGTATTACACGGCCAACTAAAGCAGAGGCAGAAGGCGTCAACCGCGCCATCGCCCTTGCAGAAATGGCAAATTCACCGGTCTACATCGTTCACTTGAGTTGCTACGACGCGCTGAAGAAAGTAAAAGAAGCCCGCGACGAGGGCATTCCGGTATTTGCTGAGACATGCCCACAATACTTGTTCCTCGATGACTCTTACTACGAGAAGGAAAACTTCGAGGGTTCCAAATATGTGATGACACCACCGCTTCGCGCAAAGTGGAACCAAGAAGAACTTTGGACAGGTCTTCGAATGAACGATCTCCAAGTCATCTCGACTGACCACTGCCCGTTCTGCTTCAAAGAGCAAAAGGAATTGGGACGCGATGACTTCAGCAAGATTCCAAACGGTGGTCCAGGTGTCGAGAACCGTATGAGCCTCGTGTACAACGGCGGCGTCGTTCCTGGGCGCATCTCACTCAACCGCTTTGTAGAAATCACATCTACATCCGCAGCCAAACTCTTCGGACTGTTCCCCAAAAAAGGAACCATCGCAGTAGGCTCCGACGCCGACATCGTCGTCTTCAACCCCAACAAGAAGATGACAATCAGCGCGGCCACTCATCATATGAACGTCGATTACAGCTGCTACGAAGGCGTCGAAGTTCAAGGAGTCTCAGAAACAGTCTTGTCGCGCGGCAAGGTCGTCATCGACCAAGGCAAGTACGTCGGCAAAGCCGGTGACGGGAAATTTCTCAAACGCTCAACAATAAACCTCAAAAACAGGGAGGTCGCCTCTGCAAAAAGGTAATCTGCAATAAGGAGAACAAATTCCACCTGGCTTTGGTGGGATAAAACGCAAATTGGCGCTTGCAAAATTCTTGGCTCTCTTCAAAATAGTCAAAGTAAGCAAGAACCTATTTAGGAATATCAGAACGTTAGGAACATCAGGAACATTCGGTATCTCGGGAGAACCAATAATGGGACTAGGAATTACGAAAGAATTTAATCGCATGGTGACGGAGGAAAGAAATGAACGCACCATGGACCTCGACTTGCTCGAATCAAAGGAATTGGTTGAGCGCATTCAAGATGAAGACCTCCATGTATACGAAGCAGTCAAAAAGGTAACCCCCGAGATTGCCCAAGCGGTAGACATCATTACAGAAAAGCTACGCAATGGCGGGCGGTTAATTTACTTCGGTGCAGGCACATCCGGAAGACTTGGAGTGCTTGATGCCACAGAATGTTCGCCAACTTTCGGTGTCGACTCCGACATGATTCAAGCATGCATCGCCGGCGGACGCGAAGCAATGTTTCGTGCATTTGAAAACGCTGAAGATTCAGGCGAGGCTGGCATTCAAGACGCCACAAGTGTAGGCGTTTGCGAAAAGGACGTCGTAGTCGGTATCACAGCCAGTGGCAGAACACCGTACGTCATCGGCGCACTCGGCAGATCGAAAGAAGCCGGAGCAGCCGCTATCGGAATCGTAAATAATGTCGACACCGCACTAGCTCCATATTGCGATGTACTCATCAGCGCCATCGTCGGACCTGAAGCTCTAACGGGCTCAACCCGCATGAAAGCCGGCACAGCTCAAAAGATGATTTTGAACTTGCTTTCGACATGCACAATGATCAGACTCGGCAAAGTCTTCGAAAACCTAATGGTTGACCTGCGTCCAACCAATGAAAAGCTTAGAGAACGCGCCGTCTCTATCATCTCGATTCTCGGAGCAGTACCGAGACATCTCGCGGAAGGGGCACTTGTAGCGTCGCACGATCGTGCTAAAACAGCCATTCTCATGGTCAAGCGTAAAATGGGTCGCGCTCAGGCCGAAGACCTCATCACCAAATGTGGTGGCTCACTGCGCAAAGCGTTGATGTCGGAATAACTA
>CAYZJR010000223.1:0-3720 GCA_964478655.1 uncultured Candidatus Obscuribacterales bacterium | reverse complement strand
CGGAATCTCCTGTTGAGGGATAATCGAATTAGAAAGCTGCGGGAGTAGTCCGATACACGCCGGGGCGGACCCAAGACTTCCGACTTGCAATAGCGACGTCATCTCAATCTAGCCAGGATGAGTGCTAAAAGGAATAAAATACCTGCAAGGCAAGTGACATGGCTATCTCGGGGGCTTTTGTTTTCGATTTTTCCAACATCTCTTTCTTTAATCGTGTATGATGTCATTAAGAGAGTTTGTGGAAGTGTGCCTGATCTAGGCTGAGCACCTTTTGAGCCGCGCTATTTGCACTCGATCTTGGTAATTACCGAAGATCAGAGGTCATCAAATATGGTGGTTCGAATTGAAATGTGTTCGATCGAGAACACAGCAGATGGCGAGCAAAGCTTCTACAGAGCTGGCGATAACGTCTTAGATTGGATAAGAGTGTTGAGTCGCAACATTGCGACTCCAGCCTATTTGCTTAAGAGATTGGCTCTCAGTTCTGACACCGAACTCCGAGTTGCCGTCGCTGACCATCTGAACACCCCACGAGAAGTCTTGATGTTGCTCGCGGACGATGACAACCCGGATGTTCGTTGTGCAATTGCTGAAAATCACAATATTAGTCGTGATGTCCTGAGTAAACTTTGCGATGATGTTAATCCTTATGTTGCAAGACGAGCGGAAAAGACGCTGGCCCGGCTTGGATTGAATGAATCGCATCGCCCAAGTTAATGTTGAATGTGCGTTTGTGGGAATAGCGTCATGATAGAGAATGATGACTCTTCGACGATAGAGATCGCGCTTTTGGAAGGACGATATCCTGATGCTGAGTCGGAATGTCGGCAATTCATAGCGCAGCATGAAGACCATGGACGTCCGGTGGACATCATGGTGCTTTCTTGGATGAAAAGTCTAGCAAGGGCATTAGAAGCGCAAGGGAAGTTTTCAGAGGGACTTGACACGCGTTTACGCGCGCGATTGATGTTGGTCACATTGATGGATCTCGCATAACGCAGTCATAATTTTTGCGCTTGACCAGGCTAATTGCACGAATACTAGACGGACCTGAAACCAGCGCCGTGTGGCGCCGTTCCAGATCCGTTTCGTGTCTCCTTCAAACTTGGTCCCCGACCCTCGAACCCCTGCGAACTACAGTTCTCATTTTTCTTGGAAATGGGAACTTGAGTTACCGGCTCTCGAACTCTGGCGAACTACAGTTCTCAATTTTCTCGAAAATGGGAACTTGAGTTCCGGCTCTCAAACTCCTGCGTTACCGCTCTCGATATCTCTCCTTCAAAAACACTCAAACTAGATTCTGCGCGAGAATCGGAGTCGCTTCATTGCCAGGACATCACGCATAGCGGCTACCTCGGCAGTGGCTGCTGGTTCACCGGCTCCGCCTATTTCAATGTCGAGAGCCAGTCCCCCACTGTAGTAGCTTCGTCTCGGTTGCACAGCTATGCTGTTTCCCTTTCCGTTTCTGAATAGAGTGTTGGTTGGATCATTCGCCGCTGGCTTTAGAGACTGTCCAAATGGATCAGCGATGGTCAGCCCCGTCGCAAGGTGCCCCTTACCCAGCCGCAGTGCCATTTGTTCGTCTCCGCCAAAGTCAGGCAATTCACACCAATTGAGTGGATAGCCAGGCAAAGGTTGTCCGGCATGCTTGCCACCGTATTCGGTGCCCAGATTTTTCACATTGTTTCTGAAAACAATAATCGGACTCATCCCGTTGTGAATGCTTGTGTCAACAACAGAGTGAAATTGCGATTCGCAAGTCACGCCGACAGGGAAAGGGTCGCGCGATAGGAGTCTTCGAGAGATGGTTCCGTCTGCTGCAAACTCATATGCGTAGACTTCTTTAGGTCCGTTTCTAAATGGTTCATTCACCATAGAAAGAATCGAATCGATTCGCGGACGCAAATGGCCGTTCCTCAACCAATAGTACAAATGCTCAGAGAATTGCTGAGATGTGCTTGGCTGAAGACGGGGCTGAGACTCATTCATGCGAGCTTGAACATCCGTAGGGTAGTCGCCTCCGACGACATCATATGTCGTTACTTTTTTGTCTTGGAAATTGTTGCCCAGGAATGACGCCCAAGAATCCAGTCCTGGCACCGCGCCGGCCGAGAATCTCAATGTCATCACGCCGAGCGGTCCATTATCAGCGAGGGTGTATGGTTGACAGCACGCGACGGTTTGAAGTTTCGAAAGGTTCTCCATACCGAGTGGTTTCAGAAGATCGAGGCCAGGAGCGACTCGCGAGAAGGTGCATTCGACTTTTACGATTGAGCAGATATGGTTGCCGTCGGCTTGTCTGAAATGCACTGGACTGACCAATGTCGATCTCGAACCTATCGCACCGAATGTGAATGATTCCTTTTCAACAGGAACGTTTACGAATGGTTTGTACTTTCCATTGACTGTTGTCCCTGGCTTGAGTTGAGCGAGATGCTCAGGCTGAGGTAGCGGAATGGTAGTGGTTCCTCCTTCGTCAACCCATCCATTTGTAAGTTTGATTGACTCTAATCGCATGTTGTTCGGCATGCTGGACATCAAAAACTTTTTCGCATCTGTAATCGGATCAACTCTTTCACCATGGATGTTGTTGCCCAATTTCTTTTGGTCTTCGCCCATGGAATTTTCGAGTGTTCTGTTGAGGCGCCGAATGGTTCCTTGGAGCACATCTCGATCATTGCTTGCGAGCGTTGCCATAGTGTCATTTCGGAGTTCTCTGGCAACTATTGCGTTTTGCCGAATCGTTCCTACCAGAGTGTTGATACCAATTACCGGCAAAGGTTCTCCATCACTTGCGCAAGTAGCTTTGCCTACTGGGGGAAAGTTGCTGAGTGCAACCCAGCCGAAACTCGGGTCATTGACGATAACTCCCGAGATGTCGTCAGCAGCAAGAACAGAAGCTGCTTCCACGGCATACTGCGCGCGATCTTTATCGGCGAGATAGAGTCCTACCTGAAAGAGAAACAGCAAAATCGGTATGACCACAAAATTCACAACGAGAATAATGATGATCAACAGATTTCCTGATTTCGATCTTGGTGCATTGCGTTTAGATTTCATTTCTTCACCTCAATAATTCGGAACCTCTGTCCTGGCAAGTCGTGATTACCAGGACAGAGAAACAGCGCCGGAACGTCACCAGTTGTAGTTCTGTACGTTTGGAGTGGTAGCTGGCTGTGTGTTTTCCGATTTGGGTTCGTCCACCACGACATAGCGAGAAGTGGGACGATATTTGTTTTGTCTAGCTTGTGGTCTGCGAGGTTGCGGTCGCTCGTTGTTTCTCACGCGGCTGCTGTGCCCTCCCGAACCGGAAGATGCGCCACCGCCACCGCCGCCGGAGTCACCACCTCCACCGCCACGGCGTCCGCCACCGCCGCCGCCACCACCGCCACCGCCGGCATTACCGCCGCTGCCGCCGAATCCTCCACCCGAACCAGCACCAGCACCGGTGCCGAAGCCAGGTCCGGAGCCGCCTGATGCGCCGAATCCACCACCGGAAGATCCGCTGGATGAACCGCCTGAAGAACTGCCGCTACCGGTTGATGCCGAGGCCGATGGACCAGAGCTTGAAGAGCTTGGACCCATCGCTATTGTGCCTTGACCAGTGCTCGAAGAGGAGCCGGAGGAGCCACTAGAGGCGGCGGATCCGTTGGACCCAGACGAACCGCTGGACGCAGTAGAACCAGTCGAACCGGTCGAACCTGTAGAACCTGTAGAACC
>CAYZJR010000222.1:0-3730 GCA_964478655.1 uncultured Candidatus Obscuribacterales bacterium | reverse complement strand
TCTCCGATGAACTGCTGTTCGCTTATCTCAATGCAGAAGCCTCCATCCTTTCGATTTGACGGAAAGAGCGTCATCAGCCGGTCGATTGGAGTATCGATAATGGTAGATGGGAAGAGGTTTACGTGAAACCTTGCAGTGTGATCGAATCTCGGATTAATGCTCGCTGCCAGACAAGTCTTGAGACATCGCAGATCGACGATGGTAAGAAGGTTGTACTCAACACTCACACGAAACAAATCGTCCGGCATTTCGAACGCGCCTGCCGGCCCGCGGCTGAGAATTTCATAGCCGACAAGTCGCTCGTCCTTCAGACGCAAGATCGGCATAGAGACAGCCCTGAAGCACTCGCCACGGCGAAGTTTTTCAGTTAACTCATGCAGGGCTTCTTTGTCCGGACTTTCTTCGGCATCTGGGCGCCTGTGCTTCTCACCTGACGAAACTCGGTTTTTGCCGAGAAGCTTGCTTTCTCTTACAGCCAAACGCCCCAAAGAGAGAACTTCTTCGATCGAGCAGAATTCGTATGGAAGTGTGAGCACACCCAGACTCGCAGTCACTCGAATCGTTTCCGAGGCTAGACGCAGCGGGCTTTCTGCCACAGACAATCTAATCTTTTCTGCAACGAGCATCCCTTCTGCAAATCGCGTATCCGGCAACAGAAGCAAGAATTCGTCACCGCCAATGCGCGCGATGTGATCGGTTGGTCGCACTGTTTCTTTGATTCTGCCTGCGATTTGTTTTAAAACCAAGTCGCCGACGGCATGTCCGAGTTGAGCATTAATGCGTTCAAAATCATCACAGTCGAGAAGAACGGCAACAAGTGCCCAACCACCCCGCTGTGCGCGAATAAATTCACTTTCGAGTTCGCTCTCAAGCCCCAACCGATTCAAGGTTTCAGTGAGCGGGTCAATATTTGCCAAAGCCGCCAATCTGGAATTCGCTGCCTCTAGCCGCACCGTGGCGTCTTTTAAGGCATCTTCAGTACGCTTGAGATCCAACGCATGTCGCATCGATTGCAGCAGGGAGCGACCATCCAAGTCTCGCTTAGGAAGAGAATCTTGAGCACCCTTTTTCAACGCTTCCTGAGCATCTTCCTCTTTGTCACTCAACACGACTACGGGAATCTGCAATGCATGTTCTCTAACCTTCAGATACGCACCGACGCCGCTTTGTTCGGGCAGTGAGAGGTCTAAGACCACCAAATCGACGTCACCATCGCCGAGTCTTTTGATGCCGTTCGCCAGCTGATCGGTGAACTCCATGGAAAAATCAGCGGCTTCTTGAGACCCGCTGGCTTTCTTCCAAACTGAACTGGGGGCGTTAGGCTGGCCAGGGTCGCCTTCTATCAAAAGCACCTTGGTCTTTCTTCCGTCCATCTTAGTCACCAATTTTGGTTTCCTTCATTTAGATTTATGCCACCGGCTGGTGTCAATTACCGGTGCTTTCGCATCACGTTAAACCGAACAACAACATCCATCGACCAAGTCGTGTACCATCATAATGCGGGCTTTGGACGGCTCTGGTCCGTCTTCACAAGGGTCCCTTCCAGACACTGAGACTTGGCAAGTGTCCACAAATAATTGCCCTGAAACAACGTCCTCCAAACATCAAAAGCAGGCAAATTATCTGCCACCCATGAGCGTTTCCGAACAACTTTCACCGTTAGACCCTCCGAAACCCAAGAAGAACGGCATCACAGGCGTCCTCAAACAGCTTCTAGTTTTTGCCCTCGCTGTAGTTTTTCTTTGGCTCGCGTTTCGCAACTGCGATGTCAACCAGCTTCTAGAGTATTCCAAAAATGTAGACCTCACGTATATCGGGGTTCTCATCGCCGTATGCATACTCAGCCATGCCATCCGGGCCTACCGCTGGCTTTTTATTTTGAAGCCGCTGACCGACCGGAAGATTAGTTTTTGGAATTCTTTCTGCGCCGTTCTTCTCGGCAACGCCGTTAATGTCGTTATTCCCCGAGGCGGCGAAGTCGCTCGTCTCATCTCCATTTGCAAAAGCGAAAAGCTCGAGTGGCCGGCTGTCACGGCAACCATGTTTATTGATCGACTGTTGGATATCGCGCTACTCGTCATGATTCTGGGTGGAACGATGACAATCTTGCCGAAATCCATCTCAGAATCAATGCCGTGGCTATTGCCAGGCGGTGGAGTGTTAATGGTTTTGACCGTGGCAGGGCTTGTGATGCTACCAAGAATGGGCAAGATCATGCATTGGGCAATCGAGTTGGAAGCGGTTAAAAAGATCGTTCCAGCTAAGATTCATGGGCGCCTTGCAGGTCTTGCAGAACAGTTTGATATCGGAACGAAATCATTGACGGACCACACAGCCTATCCAATCATCGCCGTCTTGAGCGTCGCGATGTGGGTTACATACTGGCTGAGCACTTTTCTCATGATCTATGCGATGCGGCTAGGCGATACGGTCAGCCCATTGCAAAGTTTGATCGTATTTACGGTTGGCTCGGTTGGAGTCTTGATTCCAACTCCAGGAAGCGTAGGGAGTTTTCACTTCCTCGTCAGTCAGGGTTTGATTATGACCGCAGGTGTGAACAAGGATTTGGCTCTCGCCTTCGCAACAATCTTGCACATCCTGTCGTTTGTCGTTAGCACCTGCATTCCGGCAGCGATTTGCATTCCGATTCAGACGCGCACGTTGAATAAGCAAAATAGCTGAATGACTAGCGCTTGGTGCTGCTTGGGCGTTACGCCGCCAAATTATCTACTTTTTGTCGCCTCGATCAATTTGATTCGGATCTAAGGCTTGTATTTCGTCTGTGCGAGTCGCAAGAAACGAATCGAGTCTGTGCATGGTGTCGGAGTTTTTTCTTCGTCCTTGACCGCCCGGATATCTGCTCTGCCCGTTATTAAACCAATGTCCCTTAACTTCACTATTTGGCACTGCTGGCATTTCATTCACAGTCTTTCTCGCTTGTGCCATCAGCTTGTTTTCGGAGCGGCGCCCAACAGGCATTTCCGGGCGAGGCATCGGCGTTTCGGCACGCTGCACCATGTTTGCGACTTGAGTCTTGATTAGATCTTCCGGCAGCTCGGAGCGTTGCATACCAAAAGAAACAGCCGCATGTGACTCTGAAGTTTGCGTAGAATGCGGCAAACCTTGCGCTTTCGCTACTTGCGACTTCAATGCTTGAACCGATGTCGAAGACTGCACAGGCGTAATTTGCGTCGACGACTGCGTGGGACAATGCGGCGCAGCAGCGGCGGAGTGTGCATGCAATCGCGCCAAGCCAACCAGCTCTTCAATCGCCGCACGATCACTGCGCCCTCGCGCAGGCGCCTCTTCTGAGAGTCGATGAATTCGCCGAATCGGAAAGTCATCATCCATCAACTCACGATGAGTGACTAACTCTTCTTCTTTCTTCAAGCGAAACAACCTTATAAACGTCTGAACCCATCTAGGCTTTCTGGACATCGTAGCTCCTCCTGCCAGTACACACGAGGTGCATTCGTGGTGTGAGAACCATACAAACAACTTCGCTTGCTCAGCGAATTACATTGCTCCAGACGTCGCAGCCAATTGCGCACGACACGCCGACTATCGATCGTCAACTTTCACCAAGAATGCAGGCCACGATAACCCTTCTCTCCTCAGGCCCTTATCGCTTCTTGCTGAGATTGCCCATTAGATTTGGAGCGGTAACAGTTCGGCAGAAATTTTTTGGATTTTGATTTACGACAGCCGACAGTGCTGGGGTTCAAAATTT
>CAYZJR010000221.1:0-3740 GCA_964478655.1 uncultured Candidatus Obscuribacterales bacterium | reverse complement strand
ATGGGAAATGATACAGAAGGCTTCAAGCAAATCGCCGGAGACTTCGTTAAATACTCGGCTTTGACTGCCGCCAACGTACTCGGACCCGAGCATCTGGCAGCTGCGGTGAAGTTGGGTTCTGGCGCTGCAACGAGAGCTACGACCACGGCACTAGCCAATGCCGGATTGAAAGGTGTAGGTCACGAAGTCGAAGCGCAAGTTCTTAACGGCATGAAGAAGCTGGTACAAGAAGGCATCACGCATGGCGGTGGTGTCACTGATGATGCCATTCGAAACATGGTTAGGGGCATCAATGGTCTCGATGACACAGCCAAAGCTCAACTCACGAAGTCATTGCAAGAAAGTCTTGCAAGTTCGCTGAAAGCTGAAGCTGCGCAAGGGCTCAAAGGCGTACTAAACAGCGCGCGCCAACAAGGTCAATCACTCGTTCTCAATGGTGTTGCCGGCGCCGGTGGAAACGTAATTGGTGAAATCGGCCAGCAATTGATTCGTGACGGCAAGTTGAATATGGAACAGTTGCAGATGGCAGCCATTATGGGAGCCGGATTTGCAGTTCCGATTGCAGGCGCGATGAAGGTTGGTGGTTACGGCTTCAGAAAAGCTTTTGGTGCGGCCGACAATTTGCATGCGCCCGGAAGAGTTGGAGACACGCCAGCCGAACAATTGTCCGGCATGCGAGAGCAGTGGAGTGGACAACCTAACTTGACTGCGCATGCGTTGGCAGAACAGGAATTCCGTGCGGCGTTCCAAAACCGTCTTGACTCGATGCCCGCAACGAGTGATGCCGATCGCGCCCAAAATTTCCTTAAGGCAGTTGAAGAGTCGAGATCCGGTGGTGACAGCCCATTGGCACAGGCTTGGAGAAAACTTCAAGCTGAGCGCGAAGCGCTGATAACCCAAGGATTCGATCCCGCAGACGGAATGACTCAGCGTCTCGCTCAAGTGCAGAATCTTGCAGATCAACTAGCAAGAGAAATGGGTGTAGAGAGAGGAACAGTAATCGTCGACGCCAACCGATCTGCAGGTGGTGTGGTGCGCGATGGCGAGAAACTCTACATTCACCCGAGTTTGTTGTCCGGCAGCGGTGACAAGCTGAACGATTTGACTGAAGGTCTGACAAAAGCAGTCAAAGAAGGAAAATTCATTCCGCCTGATGTCGCTGTTGCTGCTAATGGCGATCGCGCAACATCGGAAGATCGCAACGCTGCAATGAACCTGGATGATGCCACGCGCGGTCGCAATGGTGTTCGCAGTAGTCTCGACGATTTGATTAGCAAGTACAGCACCGATTACAAAGACCTTAAGTGGTATCACATGATCACTTCACCTGGTCGCTATATCGAAGCTGGTCGAGTTCGCAGACAACTCGAACGAGAATTGATGGATGAGGCAAAGCAAGTGGCTAAGCAGCTTGGACTGCCTGAAGGCCTTGTTACCAGAAGAGACCTCGGACTAGTAAATGAAATCCCGGGCGCCGCCGGTTCATATGGAGCTAAAGACGATTTCTTGAGAGTTTCCGCGCAACGAGGAACGGAGGATCTCTCGGATCTGACACCCTCGCTGACTCTCAGGCACGAGATGCGTCACCGCGCAATGGCAATCGAGCGCACAGCATTTGCCAAGGCAGATCCCGAAGGTTATCGTTCGTTGATCCGTGACGAAGTGGTCGGCAATGCTGGAAAGGGTGGTTTGCGTGCATCCCAAGACGCAGACGGTAAGTGGGTTCTCGAGCAGCGATTGTCCGATCTGCCGGGAACGCCAGCCGATCGCGCAATAACCAAAGAACAAGCGAAATACCTCAGAGACAATCTCGATGCCTATCTCAAGGAGAACGGAGAAGCTCTTCAACGCAGCGGAAAGCTGCCCAACGAGAAACAAATGGCAGAGTGGCTGGCCGCAAAGACTGGACAGCAGGCAGACCCACGTCTTGTCAAAGAAATGGTTAGTGAAGTCAACCATTACAACGTCACACACCGCACATCCATAATTCCCGATGATGTGGTGAACGGCAAGAAAGTTCTAAAAGGCGTGATAGATGCTAGAGCGGAAAGATATCGCGAGCATGGCAATGTGCGCGAAAATCCAAAGGCTCAGGCATTGGTCAAGAGCATCTCCGACGATACCACAGGCATCGCTGCACAATCGGACGATGCTGCCAGCAGTTATTATCGATTCTCGGTCGAAGAGATGCGCGCAAGACGCATTGAGCATAGAGAGAATCTTACTCGCCTGACCAGAGAGCTTAAAACTGTTGACGCCAGTGATGCTGCGCGACGTGCAGATATAGAAAAGGCTATAGACTCCTACAAGCAGGCAATCAAATACGACAATGCCAGAGAAGGATTCGTCAATGACTTGCTCGCCGTTCGCAATGCACCCGCCGGGCCAGAGCAAGCGGCTGCGGTGGCGAAGGCTCAAAAGTCGGCTCGCGATCTTCTCAAGATGGCTCCCGAAAGCGATCTCGCAGAGGTTGGCAATCATGCTGTAAGAAATGGCATTCTCACACCATCGGAAGTGGTTGCGGCTGTGCCGGAAAACAAAATGATGGCGATGACTGCAAACCTCATGGTAAGCGATGTTCTTGCTCGCCCGGCCGATGTTACGCGAATGATTTCGGAGCTTCCGGATGCGAAGGCCCGCTCGTTGATCAACGGCATGATTCAGAGCGATTCATTTACACCAAGACAAGTCCTCGATATCGTCCCTGAATCACAGATCGGCCCAACTGCTGAACTTCTTTTAAAGGGCACTCCGCCGAAATCAATGACTGTGAAAGAACTGAGTGATGCGATGTATGGGCCACAGCAGGTAAACAAGCTCGCGGACGAACTATTGGCGCGTGGTCTAGCGACCAAGGAGGAGTTGCTCAGAGCGACAGAAGCTGGTGTGCGACGGGACAGACTTGCTCAGCACTTCGCGACCGATAGTGATGCGAATGTTTCTAACATCAAAGGAAAACTGGCAACTGACGGGGAGCCCGCCCCGCTCGTGAAGCAGGATATGCCGAACGCACAGGAAGCCAAGCCGGCTGACGACAAGGGCAAGCCGAGTGGAGATGCGAGACTATCGAGCAATGATGGCACGAGCAGCACTCTCGTTCTCGACAAAGATCAATCAGACATTGTCTTCGGTGGTTCGACCGTCGAGGCCAAAGGAAACTCGAAAGTAGAAGTAGCTTCAGACGGCTCCGGCAAGCCTGCCACAGTGGTCTTGCGAGATAAAGCGCAAGCTGATGTAACAGCACCGGCAACTGTAACTGCACATTCGGGGACGCAAGTTCACGTCAAGCCCGAGCCTGGTCAGCAATCCGTCGATGGTTTGGACATTCACCTAAGCACCGGTTCAAAAGCTACCATCACTGATGGTGCTGGCCGCGTGACTGGTTCCGGCCAAGTTGAAATCTCAGGCAATAACTCCAAGCTTGAGCTCAATGTGCCTGAAGGTCAGACGATGCGAGTCATCGTTAAAGCCGGCGATCCGGACATCAAAGTTTCACCGGATAGCAAAGGACGAATCGAAGTCTTCATCGAAAACGGCCGCGAAATGCCAGCTGGTCTGCAGAAGTATTTGGATGGTGGCTCGGCCGATAACCCGCGCGTAGTGATGCTTGAAAAAGCAGATCTCGAAGTTCGTGAGCGTCCGGCAACTCCCACCGATGGTGTCAAAGTACTCACCCAGACTGAATTTGATGAGTCTATTCGTCGCGTGACCGATCAATTGCGAAGACAGAATTCGCCGAT
>CAYZJR010000220.1:0-3760 GCA_964478655.1 uncultured Candidatus Obscuribacterales bacterium | reverse complement strand
CTAAACTCAAAACCAAGTCAAGTGCAGTTGCTGTTCGTGAGGTAGAAGTTGTGACCACGCCCGAAACCACCAACGTTATTCAGTTCCCAACCGTATGTGATGCTCCGGTATCGCAAGTTGCGGATGTAAGAGATGAATCGAATTGGAAGTATCAAGACTGGCGCGATCAGGGTCTTGCCGCCCGCATCGCATACAGAAAAGGATACGCGGAATCGGCGCAGCACATCGTGCGTGTTGCTCTCACACAAGTAGGCACATGGGCTCCCGGCGAAGTGAAGACATTGGCAATTCTGGTGACCAAAGCCAGACTCGCCACCTTCAGAAGCCAATTCGTCAAAGCCGTCAATCTGTATGAAGAAGCACTCGCGCTGAGCGAAAACATCAAAGACTTCGATTCAGTGTTGACTTGCGAAATTCTCGACGAACTGGCAGAAGTCTATTTCATGGTCGGTGACATCGAACAATCCGTATTTCTGTATCAAACGTCTATGAAGATCGATGAGATGGTTCTGCATCAAAATCGGCTTCCACTCAGCCGTCTTCTCAAGTTGGCTGAAACATACAGACGCATGGACAGAATGGAAGATGCCACCAGCTGTTTGAATCGCGCCGAGCAACTCATTGCCTCGCCAATCGAAGAAGTTTGGATCAAACTCAATCAGCAAGATGTCCGCAAGTTCGGATAAGGAGCACTAATGCAAAACTGCGAGATCGCAACAGGAACCAACGCCAAAAACTGCCTGCTACTGCTAAAAGTCACACTGCCTGCGATCGCGTTTATGTTCTTGTGCAACCTCTGTATGACCGTCACCATGGGCGACATGAAAGGAATGTTGGAAACAGAACGAAAGACAGTGGCTTCCCTTGAGCATCTCAACTGATACGCTGTTAGTTCAAAATTATTCTGGGCGAGCTGATAATCGCCTCTGCAAGTTCCTGGGATGGGTCATCTCGGGAATTTCTTTTTGGAAAATGTGTCCAAAAATTCGGGAAATTGGCATATATACATATGAGGGCCGCGGGTTTAATGTGCTCTCACCCCGGCGAACCCTGTCGCCGCCTTGTTAAGGGAATTTCTGATGGCTGACGGCCCAAAGAACGACGCGCTATTGGATAACTATCTGCCCGAAGGGGTCGTATCCGATGCCGTGCGTTCGGCTTTGTATTCAGGCATTGAGTCGCCGGCAAACGCAGTCGGCCAGTTGTGGAACAACACCGCCGGCAGCGCAGTTGGCGAAGTTGGCGAACTTGGGTTAATTAGCGCACCCACCGAAGCGGCATTCGGCAGCGCACGCTGGCACGCGCAGACTATAGGCGGCGCAGCCGGTATGGTGGCGCCTTTCTTGCTTGCCCGCGGTGGCGTGAGAACGGCAGCCGGTGCAACGAAAGGCATGACGTCACGGATAGTCGGCTCGGCGAAGACCTTTGAGCTCACGTCGGGGCAAGGTGTGAAGCTCCTAGCGCCTGTTCTCGAAGCTGGCGCAACTGGTGCGGTGTTTGAAGGCGTCTTTCGACCGGTCGACCCCAAAGAAGGGAATTTCTGGGCGGCTCGGGCGCGCAATGCCGGAGTGGGTTTCGCCACCTTCTCGGTTTTGGGTGGAACGAGTCAAGGACTGAAGGCACTGGACAGAATCGGCTATGCCAGTAGCCCATGGATGATCAACACGTTTAAGCATGATGTAGCTCGCCAAGTAATTGCGGGCGGAACAGCCGGGATGGCCGATGCACAGTTCAGGTCGTTGGCTTCTGGGCACGGATTGGCGAAGACGGACGATGTGGTTAAGTCCGCTTACACCTTTGCTCTTCTTGGTGGACTGACAAGAACAGCCGGCGAAATGACCGCCCGCGCTCAAGGCAAATTGGGCGTTTCCGATGTCGTGGCTCACGACAGGGCGCTCAAAGATGTGATGAGAGGCTCAGAACAAGCCAACATGCTGCTCAGCGACTTTGGCGATGTTCGCGTGAAAGCCGCAGAATTTAAGGGCTCTCCCGAAACAGCGCTCAATCGCGCATCTGGCCTAGTGGAAAAGATGGCGGCTCGCGAAGCTGCCGGAGCTGTGGCAGGCGGCGAGAAGTGGGACAAGGTCGCGCAGAAGAAGATCGCTGAAGTTAAGGCGCAGAACGGCGAGAACGCCCAAGCACTCGAGGCGAATCTCAGGCGTGTTCATAAGGAAGCGACCGAAGGTGGTCTCCCCGACAAGAATTGGGAGCAGAATCGCTACGCGATGATTCGCGAAAGAGCTTTTATCAACGATATCTTGAACAGTGCCAACAGCGGCAAGATTAAGGGTCAGTCTACCAACGGCATCGAAGGCATGGAAAAGGCCTGGTACGAACGCTGGTCGAAAAAGGTAGAGCCTGGGCAAGAACTGCAAGCTAAGCTCTCTCAAAGCTTCAATGCCAACCATAGCGAGCCGTCAAGCGCCATGAAGTACAACCAAAGCATGCGCGATACCGGTCCGCAGAAAGCGGATGTCGTCGATAAACACCTGCCCAAAGATCAGCATGTGACTATGGTCGATGTGGGTGCAGCAGATGGCTTCGTACCTGATGCGTTGACTCAGAAGAATCCCAACGTGACAGCATTTGCGTTGGATCTCGATCCGCATTCGTTCCTCGGGATGTTGGCCAAGAGTAGAGCCTATCGCGGCTCTCTGGAGGGTGGCCCCCAGCCTGATATGCCGTTCCGCCCAATTCCGATATTTGCAGATGGCGTCATGCCGAAACTGCCGATCAAGGCTATTGATGCGTTCACATCATTGAGCAATGTGCACGAGCTGATTTCGTATCCGCAGTCGTACTATGGCCCTTTCCATCCAGGCAATGCGAAGCTGGCGATTGGACAATGGGCCCGTTCGTTGCGTGACGGTGGAACGATCGTCGTTAAAGACTTCATGATGCCTGAAGTAAAAGGAACGGACACAGTCGTCATCAAGTTCAAAGACCTGACTGGAACTCGCCCCCAAACTCAGTTCGAAGGCGAGCCTGTTGCGCGCGAATATCTGTCTGGGCAGGCAGGTAAGTTGTGGTTTGAAGAGTTTATTGGCGACAAACCGTGGCGTGCGACAGAACGCAGAGCCGGGCAGAACTCCGAACCCGAATTTGAGACAATCAAATTCAAAGGCAAGAACCTGCGCTACAGATGGCTTGAAGACGGCAGCGGCATCGAATGCGATCTTGCGACTGCAGGCGAGATTTTGGTTTCGTCGAGATACGGAATGCTTGAAACGCGCAATGAAATGCGTGGAGTCGCAGACGAGCAGTTCATGAACTTGACGCGTGATGGCTACAGTAATTTCTTCCGGTCTGCGAGTCCGGCTGGTTATCGTTTGAACCGAATCGGCGACGCGACATCGAAAGCGGGACCTGACTATGTGCAACATCGTCAGCAGTACTTCGAGATGTTTGCGAAAGATCCGGTTACGGGCGAGTTAAGACCGGTCGATCTCTCGAAAGCTAACACCGGCATGCATGTGACATACCAAGGCGCATTCGTGAAGGCTCCTGTACCCCTGAGCAAGCTGCTCAATCTCGGAACGGGTCCGCTCGAACGCAACCCCCTATTTTCACCGCTTCTGCGCTTCTCTACCGATGGACAGCGTCCTGCGCTACCGCAGTTTGCCCCGGGAAGTGGCGCTCCTATGATGAACATCGACGCGCAAGAGCAAGATAAGAGAAGACGCCCATCGTTGTAATTTGGTTTGGGCGCTCCGCACCACGCGCTCCGCACCACGCGCTCCGCGCCACGCGCTCCGCACCA
>CAYZJR010000219.1:0-3873 GCA_964478655.1 uncultured Candidatus Obscuribacterales bacterium | reverse complement strand
AGACGTAAGGACACCATAAAGGAAGCGTTTACTTCCAAATCTTATGCGCCTTCTCGATTTCACTCTTGGCAGTGCGTTTTTCAGAGTCCGAAAGTTTTGCATCAAAGTCAATGTTGTAATCGAAAATGACTTCACCCTTAAAAACTTCAGACTTTACTTTCTTTCCAACAATGAGGAATGGAGACGATATCGCGATTGACTGACTTCTTTTCGTTCGATGTCAGACGCTCGAATAAGTACACCAGATGCAAGATGCTTCTTGGCAGTGACTATCAGTCCAGTTTTGCTTTCCGCGTTTGTCGCATAAGCGCAAAACGAGATGCACAGAGATAGCGAGAGAACAGTTTTGAAGTATCGGTTGATGTTCAATCCTCGGATTTCATTTTGGTTCAGTAGTTAAGGAGACCCCTTTGATTTGACGCGCTCGTCGATGATCTTCATCAAATGACTTGCATGAATTATTGCCTCGGCAGCTTTCAGCGGCTCGAAATCAAGATTCCTGTGGCCTGTTGAATTTCGATAAAAACCAACTGCTCCAGCAAACATATCACTCATAGCCTGTTGCTCGCCTGCCTCAATCGTAGTGTCAGTCAAACGACCTGAATTCTGTTTGAATGCTTCCCGCATCAGAGAAACTCCAACCGATTTGTCACTTGCTCCACTTGCATCTCGAACGGCGATCTCAACCTGCTTATATGCCTTGAACACTGCCGTCTCGTAATCGCCTTGCAGATACGTAGACCGAGCATGCTGCGCGATTACTGGGTGCAGAATACTCGCTGGCAAAAATTCCAGTTTCCCTATTTGAGAAATATCTTTGGCATTGTTCAAACTGTTCGCGCGGGAGCCGAGCACATATGTAATTCCATGTGAATCGTCAGGACTGGGAATCAAGATGCACTCAGAAATTAAGAATGCCATCGCCTCCATTATGTGAATTTTCAAATCGTGCCTGTATAGACTGTTACCTTGCCAGGAATCAACGCTACAGCAAATGTTATAAGGGATAATCGTTTTGGGTTTGTCTCTTTTCCACATCTCAACGAAAATCCCAGCTAGTAGCTCAGGTGAGATACTCAAAAGTTTCTCTGGGTCATCTCTGATCATTGACCAGACATCTGCCATTTATCAATCCTCTCGCGATTCAGACAACCGACATTCACGAATCTCTTACGACAATTGAGCGGATAATGCGGCTTCAGCCCATCGGTCCGAACTAGAGCACTAAGGGACAACAACCGATCCATACGAAATGTAGTCGACTTTCTTTGATGCACCATCTGTCACAAATAAAAAATCAAACAGTCCGGGAACTTGCAATCTCTTTAGTTTGATGAAAGGGGCAGATCTTACTGCGTCAAGCGCAGATGCATCAAACGATTTGTTACCGCTTCCGCACAAGATACGGAGTTCTTTCAGCTTTAGTCCTTTATCAACGGCGGCCTGGACACGAACGAGTGTGTATCCCGATAATTTAGGTGGTGACCAACTGCTAGCCAGCTTCGATTTGAAATCTTCCATTGCGGGAACTGTTGGAAGAGGGGTTGTTTCCTTTTTCCGCTGGCCTACACTTTTCAGTAATTTCTCCGCCTCAAAATTCCGCTGGCCGGGAGACAGAAAAATGGCCCTCTTACAGTGTGCCTCTGCATCTGATAAAACCAGTTCTGAATTCTGGCTATTGAGAAAAGCCGAAGCTAGTGCAAGGTGAATCTGAGGATCCAGTGGTCTACGCCTAAGAATGTGCTCCCATGACCAAATTAGGTCAACATAATGCGCACCGGAAGTCGCAAGTTTCGCAGCCTTCTTATAACAACCAATTGCAGCGTCAACTTTTCCTGCTTTCTCATAGATATCGCCGAGCTTCAACTCTAGCCAGCAAGTATCCTTTTGTTTGATTTGACGCTTAAGATCCTCCACCTTTGCCTGCTCGCCGGAATGCGCATTTGCGCTCATGCCAAACAATGAAGCAAAGAAAAAGCACATTAAAATTCTGACTGTCAATTTCATTTCTTCACGTATGGGGGACCCATTGAACCTGGTATGTGCGGCAACCGTTTGTCGAAACGATTGTTACCTGTGTAAATATACTTGCCAGTGTTCCAAAGGGTGCCATTTGCTCCGTGTACCATCCCATCACCTAGAAATCCATCATCGATCATAACTCGACACTTGGATGACCCGGACGTTCCAGCTGAGATTTTAACTGCGTAGTGCTGAGGTATGGTGTTCCCTTCTTGAGCCTTGTTGAACTCAACGATAGAACCGGTCAGCTTACCTGTTGTGCCAACAACTCTCAAAAACGCAGCTGCCCAGTCATAGCACATAAAGCCACCAGCATTCTCCTTCTCCCTGGCAAACGGATTTCCTGGCTTGCCGTAGTTTTCATTCCACAGAGATTGAAGATCTCTTCCCAAGGTTCTTGCAAGGTTCTTACAGTCCGCCTTCTCAGCTTCGGTGTTGTAGCATCGGCAACAAATGGCTTCAAGTTCCGCCCGTAGACCGGAGCTAAAATCGTTACTAGTTAACGGTTTCCATCCAGCTTGTAGACCGGTAGGATCAATGAACAATGTAGGATTGTTTGCCACGTAGGCGAACAAATTTAACCCACCGGCCTCTCTAATCGGATCGCGATTGAGCCATCTTCCAAGGTCAGCTTTGTACGCTCTGTTGAGTGTGAGTTTCAAACCACTGCGGGAGTGGTCGTAGTAGCCCGCGTATTGAAAATCTGATTCCGAAGTGCCAGCTATTTTGTCATACTCAGTCTTCCGCGGAATCTTGGATGCACGAAACCGAACCGCTTCGGAAACGGTTGATATTCGGCGAGCCAAAACTTATGCGGCTCCAGATCCGATTCTACGCTTTAGACCGGAGAATGGAAAATGAAATTCAAGTGAAGGAATTGAAATTCCATTCAAATGTAGAAGCTTGGACTTAAAGAAAGTTGCCACGTGTCCAATCCCTTCTTTCTGATTCTGACTCGAATCTGGAATGGACAGCGATACTACAAGGATTGTCGAAGAAAAAGGGAGAGTTTCTTTCGCTTGGCTTTCAAGCAGAGTTGCTTCAGAGTTTTTAGTAGCTTTCGAACTTCTTGTTGTGGCCAACCCTCAATGGAAAATTCCTCTTCATTGTCAATCCATAATTGTGCGGTCGCAAGAAGTTCTGAGTCCTGAAGATTCGCCAAACGCTCCACAAGTTCTGCATCAATTGAATACACCCATAAATCCTGCGCAGATTCATCACAGACTAAGGGCAATTTCGGCGACCTTCCGTCCTTCTTCAAAATGCGGAACAACGAAGTCAATTTCACTATGCTTAGACCAGGAACCTCATCCCAATCAAATTCTTCAGAGTTGATGTCCTCGCCTAGGCGTTGAGCATCATCGGCTCTGGCTACAACTAGATCAGTAAGAACCCCCATCTGAACCTGACCTCATATAAGTACT
The DNA here is from genome assembly GCA_964478655.1 of uncultured Candidatus Obscuribacterales bacterium. Classification (GTDB taxonomy): domain Bacteria; phylum Cyanobacteriota; class Vampirovibrionia; order Obscuribacterales; family Obscuribacteraceae; genus CAYZJR01. The sequence goes on along the minus strand of CAYZJR010000219.1, from coordinate 427 downwards.
ACCGTGTGCTCCACCGTGTATAAGAGAGTTTGAAACTATCCTGCACAATGTCGGGTATATCACGAACCGCTTGCATTTGCTTGATCAACTTGCAATGGTCGCCTTACCGAAGAGCCCTTTAGGACAAGCAATTGCCTACGCTATGAATAATTGGGAAGCCTTGAACGTGTTCACCACTGACGGTGATCTTACAATCGACAACAACCTGGCGGAAAATGCTCTGCGTCCCATTGCACTTGGTCGCAAGAATTGGCTTTTCGCCGGGATGCGGGCGGTGAGACGTGTGCCGTGCTGTCCAGTTTGATTGCAACATGTCGGCGCCACCAGATAGATCCATTCCTCTACCTGCGCACTTTGATCTCGCGACTTACGGAAAATCCGGATGCCAATTCTGAATTTCTCGTGCCCGGTGTTCTCGAATTGGAGC
>CAYZJR010000218.1:0-3915 GCA_964478655.1 uncultured Candidatus Obscuribacterales bacterium | reverse complement strand
GGCAAAGATGTTGCGGTTGAATTCCAAAACGAAACAAGAGAAGAAATTTTGGAAACCTGCAACGAGATGCTCAGAATCTTCCGAAGTGCTGGAATTGATTACGTTGCTGGTATGTGTCCGCCGGGTTGGAATGCGCCAGATTCGCTGTTAGACGTGATGATTGAGTGCGGGCTGAAGTTTGTTGCTTCTTCGCGAGACATCTTCACCGAGATTTCACCGCAGGCGCTGACTAACATGAGTGGGACCAAGGGAATGTCATTGATATATCCGCAGTTCATCAGACCTGGCAAGCTGCTTCACTTCCCCTCCAATTTCAATCCGAGTTGTCCGATCGATCGTGCGATTGCGATTATTGAAAACGGAGGCTTACTTTCGATCAAAGCGCACATCGTAAAAAACTGCTTCGGTAGAATTGCTTTCGACGGACTTGATGAAGGCTATCGCAATTATTTGGATGTGCTGTTCTCGACTTTGAAGTCGAGGTATGGCGATGAGTTGTGGTGGACATCGATGGGTGAAATGAGCGACTTCGCATTTAGTCAATTGGATCAAAACACAAAGTTGGCCGCGACTGTTTGATGGATTTAGTCGTAAATCCCGCTGGATTTGAGGAGCAATACAACACGTACCTAGGACGTGTGTTTCCCCAGTGGGGCGGACAACCTATGTATGACTGGTGCTACCATCGAACCGTAGAGAGTTTGTCCGCGGACATACTGTTGCTGCAGGAAAATGGGGTTCCAATAGCAGGCACAGGACTGACCTTCAGACAAGTTTCTATCGGCAACGCCAGTGTGCATGCGGGAATTTTGACAGGATCGTGGACTACGCCGGAGGCGCGTGGGCGCGGTTGCTTTTCTCGACTTATCGAGGAAGCCCGTCAAAGAGTGGCGCAGCGAGACGGGCAGCTTCTACTGGCATTTGTGAGATCAACAAATCCAAGCTATCGCAGACTTGCAGCGAGCGGTGCTTTATGTGTGCCGGGCTTCTATTTGAAATTTAGTCCAGGAGAAGCTGGTGATGCTCCGCGGCTCGACACTCCAAAAGCAGTTGCTGACCCAGTTTCGAGCATTACTAAAATCATTGAGCAGGAACGATCGGTGCGTTTGGTTGAGTCTGTGAGTTTTGCATACTCAATTGATTCATTTCTGTCTCAATTTCTGCATCGACCGGGTGGTACTGAACTGTGGCAGTTGCATTCGAATGCGTTTGCACTCGCGTCGAACTGCGATGATCTAATTGTTTTGCACTATCTTTCTAATCGTTTTGATAATTCACAAGCCAAGGAGAGTGTGCTCGAATTGGTATCAATTGCGGTGGCGAGCGCCAAAAGAATGATTCTATACAGCACGGACAAAAGCTTTGTGGATCTCTGCACGCAGTCAGGATTTGAATGCGATTCCGGATTCCTAACCGTGAATCACGCGACGAAGGGCTGGGATGACCCAGAGCTCAAGCAGCTTCACGAAAAACTTTCCCAATTGAATTGGGACCTGCAAGACGGCGACAAGATGTAGCCTTGAAGCCTAAAGGCCGACCACGTGTCTGAGCTTAAACTTGCCGTTTTCACGAACCCACAAGTGGGGCGAGCGGAATTTGTCTTCCAGATGGTTCCAGTAATCTCGGTCCATCTTCGGTTGTACAAACTTCCTGTAGGCTTGTGGAAATTCGTTTTCGCGAACACTTAGGTAATCGAAGATTTCACCCGCGAATCTGTCAGGAAACTCGCCATCAAATCTGTGAACGAGAGCCACACCTTCTTCGCGAGTGATATCGCCAGAGCGAATCTCCTGCGATGCATCATAGCTTGCACGTCCGATTCCGAATTTGATGTAGGTCGTGTAGTAGTGGAAATCGTCGATGCGATCATCGAGGCTGTTGTATTTGCTGTAAGTGCCTGGTGTTCTTTCAGGTGCAGCTTCAAAGCCACCATGTTCGACTGAATAGTAGTAGCAGCTTTGCGGATGCCACTTCAGGTAATAACCAAGGTAGTGAACTTGAATCTTCGCTTTCTCGATAATGCTTGGATCTGCAGGGAGATAGGGCTGGAATTCGGCTCGATCTACACCATATTCTTCGATAAGTTCTTTCAACGAAACGCCAGCGAGGTATGTTTCTGCGTCAGTCAATGCAGTGTGAAACTTATTGTCTCGAAGAGCTGATGCAGCATCTTTGATGGGGTTGCCATATTCAGCTTCGTTTTCACCGTAAAACACTAATGGAATATTGTGCAAAGCGGCAAGGCGCGGTGCCATCGCCTTTTGCCCAATGATGAAAGCTTGAAAGGGGTGAAACAGATTCTCAACCGCGAGTCTAGTGAGCAAGCGATGGACTCTGCCATTTGGTGTGCACAAGTAGTTATCGAAGCCGGCATGAATCCACGATTGGAAATTCTTCCAGCCCCAAGTCGTATAGATATGTGGTGCCCAAGTCACTGTCAACGGATGCATTCCGTACTTGTACTTGAGCATGTGCGCTGCGTAGAAACTGTCTTTGCCACCGGAGCCGGGAACGAGGCAATCATAACCACCGTCGTGTCGTCGATACTTATCGCAAAGCTCTCTTAATTCTTTGTCTCTTTGCTCCCAATCAATTGCGCCGCGCTTCTGTTCAGCAAAACGACATGCATCGCAAACACCTTCTGTGTCGAATGCCAATGTAGCTTTTTTGCTGTCGGCTTTGTGTTGATATTCAACAACAGAGTTTGGTCGTTGATTTGACATTACGCATACTCGGCAGAACTTCACTTCGCGAGGAAGTCCATACTTTGCTTCGAGCGACTGCTCTGGTTGCGCAAACTTGGCGAAATCTGTTGTGAGTGCGGGATTGAACATTTGAGCACTGCCTCTTGGTGACCGTTGTAAGGGTAACACTGAGCCTATTGGCTTGCGTGAGATTGCGCTAAATGCCTTAACGTCGTTTCGCAGTAATCTCAATTCACTAAGCCCAATGCCTAAACAATAGATATGCTGCGAAATATCTTCTTTGATCGAGATGGAATCATAAATGAAATCGTGATGCGTGGAGAAGTCGTTGGCTCTCCGCGAACCGCCGATGAATTGGTGATTAGAGAGGATTTTGCGCGCACCTATAATGCACTAATGGAGAACGAACTTAATATGTTCGTAATCTCTAATCAGCCGGATGTCGCGCGCGGCAAGATGCCGCAGTCGGAGCTGGATTCAATCACAAAAGTGATCGAGTCTCGATTTGCTTTCAAAGAGGTTGTGTATTGCACGCATGACGACAAACATGAGTGCGAATGCAGAAAACCCAAACCGGGGATGATAATTTACTTACTTGGCAAGTACGGTTTGGAAGCTGCTGAGTCCATCTTAGTTGGTGACAGTCCTAAAGATATATTAGCTGGCAAGTCCGCAGGAGTGCGAACTGTCTTACTTTCAACCGTTTATAATCGCCACTCGGCTATAGTTGGAGACTTTTGCGTATCACGTTTAGAAGAGATTCTGTCACTCAAACTTTGATGGAATCTGGTTCTACGAAAGGACGATATATGTCATTCTCGGCAAGTTTTTTGGAAGGCTACTGCGAGGCAGTCAAGAAGATTGATTGTCAGGAGATTGAGCGAGCTGCACAAGTTCTCGCTGATACGCGCGAGCGCGGAGGGAGGCTCTTCCTCCTTGGCTCTGGCGGCGGCGCCGGTCATGCATCACATGCCGCATGCGATTTCAGAAAATTGTGCAACATTGAAACCTATGCGCCCTATGACAACGTGTCTGAGCTTACAGCTCGTGTAAATGATGAAGGCTGGGACGTCACTATATTGAACTGGCTCAAGGTTAGTCGATTCAATAGTAAGGATTGCATCTGTGTCTTTTCGGTCGGTGGTGGAAACTACGAGAAGAACATAAGTACAAATATTGTGCGTGCAGTCGAGTATGCGAAGCAAATCGG
>CAYZJR010000217.1:0-3931 GCA_964478655.1 uncultured Candidatus Obscuribacterales bacterium | reverse complement strand
CCTTGTTGGACTATGGTTTGCCTGAGTTGGTTATGACGGCGACAAAGATATCCACCAGGAATGGGTCCCACTGTCTGCCGGCGCCCGCGCGCAGGGTCGACAGCGCTTGCTCTTGTGACATGGCCGGGCGATAAGGTCTGTCGCAGAGCATTGCGTGATAGCTGTCTACGATCGAAACGATGCGTGCTGGCAGTGGAATTTCTTCGCCCTTCAATCCGCGCGGATAGCCTGTGCCATCCCAACGCTCGTGGTGGTTCTCCAAAATCTCGCAGATGTCTCTCAAGGCTCTGATTGGTCTGAGCAAATTTGCACCGAGCACTGGGTGTTGATTGATGAGAGCTCGTTCTTCTTCTGTATAAGGTCCAACCTTGTTCAACAAATCTGAGGGCAAAGAAAGAGTTCCGACGTCGTGCAGGAGACCGGCGACGCGAATCTGTTCTACTTGTTGCTGCGATAGTCCCATGACTTTGGCTAGCAGCTCAGATAACCTGGCGGTTTCTAAATGGTGATCTTTGTTGTACTCAGATTTCGAGTACAGTGCTGAAGCGAGAGCTTTGACCATCTCAACCACTTCGGGTACGAGTTCTTCTTTCTCTTCCACTTCTTTTGAGACCGTTGGAAGGTGATATTGCTGTTGCACGGAGTTGGGATCTTGTACCAACTGACCTTCGGCTTGTTGGGCCTGGGCGTGCTCTTGCTCGCGCTGAACTTCTTCAAACATCAAGTCGCTAGCAGTGTGCACCTGGTTTCTGCCAAGTCTCTTCGAAAGATAGAGTGCCTTGTCCGCGAGATCTAGTAGTTGTTGCTGACTCGAAGCATCTTCCGGGAACGATGCAACCCCGATGCTGGCTGTGACAGTGATTTCCAAGCTTTCATGGAAAATCACTTCCTGTGACAGAGTGCGCCGAATACGTTCCGCCACGACAACGGCGCCTTCTTGATTTACTTCAGGCAAGACAAGCAAAAATTCTTCACCACCATATCTCACTGGAAGGTCGACGTCACGGCAGTCGCTTTTGATAAGCTTTGCCACAGATTTGAGAACGCTGTCACCTGCAGGGTGTCCGTAATTGTCGTTGATCGATTTGAAGTGATCGACGTCCAGCATGACGACTGCGACGTTGCGTTGATAGCGTTCTGCCAGCCTGAGTTGTTCGGCTAGCTTTTCTTGACCCGTGCGGTGGTTGAATAAGCCTGTGAGACCATCGGTGGTGGCTTGACGTTGAACGCGCGCATAGAGTCTCGCATTAGTGACGCCCGATGCGACCTGATCTGCAACAGACTTCATGAAGGTCTCGTTGTCGCGTGTCCAGTTCGCTTGAGTTTCGCATTTGTAGCCGACCAGGAGTCCGAGCAGCTTTTGCTCGTAATGAATGGGAACATAGAAAAGCGAGATGATGTTATAGCCGCCGAGGACGTCGTATCTAAACGGTTCTAACCTTTTGTCGTTGGCTACGTCATTGATGGTCAAAACCTGTTCTGGTTGGAAGTAGCGCTGGAAGATCTCCAGTGTCTTCAAGTCCTTGCCGTAAGGAATTACACGGTAGTCTTCGTCTGTGGCATACTCGCATCGAATCGAGTCTTCCGGCTCCGTATCCGAGGGCAAGACAACGAAAGCGCAGTCCAGTCGAAACCATCCGGAAAGCATCTCCAACATTTCGTTGAGATTTTGGCTGATGTTAAAAGACTGTCTGATTGTGCTGCTTATACGATGAAGCAACTGTTCCTGATTGCGAAGCAAATCGGATTCCCACTTTAGTTGCTTAAGCTGCGTATAGCTCTCCAACTGGGTTTTCTTGTCTTGTTTGAGTTGTTCGCTTGCTGACTCAAGACGTTGTGCATAGTCTTCCAGAAGCTCAAGTTGAACGGCCAGCTCGCGTTCTGCCTTTCTATGCCTCAAAGAAGATCTGACGCGCGCCAGCAACTCGGAGTCGAAGCAGGTGTCGGCAAGGCAATCGTCAGCGCCGACGTTGAGTGCTTCAACACGCGCAGATGGGTTATTTTCGCCTGTGACCAGAATGACGGGAATATGCTTCCACTCGGGAGAGTCTTTGATTACTTTGCAGAGCCCAAATCCCGATGTTCCTTCCATGGCACTATCTACGATGACGAGATCCACGCGAGTGTCTCTCATTATCTCGATGGCGCGCTCACCGCTATCGCTTTCCAGAACGTTGTAGTTTTGCCCGAGAATCCGCGAAAACCGGCGTCTAATCGGGCGATTGGAATGCACGATTAGGACATTGTCATCAATGCGTTCGACTTCTGCCGGTGTTGTTTCCGAACCTTGCGCCTCCACAAATAGTGGCGCGCGAGAAGCAAGGTGTTCGCCCATAAGCTTTAGTGTTGATAAATCCTGTGAGTCAATTTCTCTTGAAGTGTCGAATGAAACGACGCGTATCAAACCCTTGATTTGACCGGTGCCGGAGACAGGATTGTCAAAGACCGGCATGATGACATAAGGGTACTCTTCCTTCTCGCCGTTATCGGTTGCATCTTTGGGCGATACTTTTCCGATCCACGGGCGTTCGGTTTGTTTTACCTTTTGTGCCACCAGAGTGTTTGCCACCGTCAGTGGTTGTTTGTGTTCGTCGATCAAAGTGTCGACAAACTTTTTCACGTCTTCTTCACTGGCGTCTTCAGCTGAGAAGGAAGCGATATTAACAATCTCGTGACCTCTGGCAATGTCGATAAGCCCAAAATCAAAACCCAGCACCTGACAAATGTGCCGGCGCACGGCATCGACAAACTCGCCTTTGTCTTGGAGTTTTCCTTCTGCGTTAGTGGTATCTGGCTCTGCCACGGTTACTTTTGATTCTTCTTTTTTATCAGTCGCGGTCGGCGTTCAACCTACTATCAAAGACCAATCTCTATTTTTGAGTCTAACAGACGTGCGGACGAGTGCCTACATAAAGAACTTTTGCCACCAACATTGAAACATCAAAAGTGTCCAAAGCTCTTTGCGTCTATCGGCATATCCGCGATCGTGCTCATTGAGCATCTGCTGGATATATGCGTACTCAAAGAGACCCTGTTTAGTGACGAAGCTTTCGCACAAATATTCATCAACGAGTGGTCTAAACTCGTTCTTCAACCAGCGCCCGACCGGAATACCGAAGCCTTTCTTGGGACGTTTAAGAATCTTTTCCGGCAGATAAGGCGCAACTGACCGCTTAAGCAAATACTTTGTGGTCAAGCCTCGCACCTTAAACGAAGAGGGCAGTTTCAATGCGAATTCGATGAGTGGAAACGCGAGAAACGGCAACCGAACCTCAAGCGAAGCCGCCATCGAAGCCCTGTCTGACTTGACCAGGAGGTCGTCGGCAAGATAAGAGGTCATATCGACACGCATGATCGATTTGACGACATCGGCGTCGATGTCTCGACTATGCGGCAAATTCGGATAGTCTAGAAGCATCTCTTCTTCAAACCTTGCAGAGTCGCGACTCGGCGCCCGTGCCGCTTCTGGGCGCAGAAGCTTCGCCTGTTGCTCAAGCGGAATCGAACCCATCCATCTAAGATGCCGACGAACAGGAGGCTCATCAGCAGCGGAAATGAAGCGCTTTATCTTGTAGTCGAAGCTCAGGTTTTTCAGCGAAACCGGCAAGCTGCGTATCGCGGGTGCCAGGACGTTTTCGCGCAGTGGGCGGGGAAATGCGTTCCAGACGTTTGCGAGACGATGTGCCATATAAGTCGGATAGCCGCCAAAAAGCTCATCGCCGCCCTCTCCTGCAAGCGCGACCGTTACTTCTTGTCGGGTCATTTTTGAGAGGAAATAGGTAGGAACTATCGAGGCGTCGGCGAGCGGCTCATCAAGGTAGTTCCAAAGCTCTTGCATGGTCGCGAATGCCAATTCAGGCAGGAACGTCACGAGATGATGGTCGGCACCGATGTGCCCGGCAACTGCCCTGGCGTGCACGGATTCATCGAA
>CAYZJR010000216.1:0-3932 GCA_964478655.1 uncultured Candidatus Obscuribacterales bacterium | reverse complement strand
CGAAGGATTGCGCGAATGCTGGTGTAGAAAGACCCATGACTACGACTGCTGCGACGGCGACTTTAGTAAGATTACGCATCATAATGAGAACCTCCAGAGCGGCTTGCTGCTTATGAGATTGTGTTAGTAAGTTCGGACCAAACGACTCAACTGAGTCGGAGTACAGATTATTCCTTCTGGCCATCGAAGTCAAGCATCGATCTGTTAGCTGGAATACATTTTTGCTTTATATTTTGAGTTTTTCGGAGCAAAAGTGCCATTCTGTGGGCTTTTTGCATTAGTGAAAGAACCGGAGATTCGATAGATCATGGGCGATACATTTGATCACGGTTCTTATTCATATTAGGTATGCAGAATCATTTGGTTGGAACCGATTGATGAACATTCGAAGCAACGTGAACATCGAAGCAACGTGAACATTCGAAGCAACGTAAAGAGTGATCGCTTGAAACAGTAAGTCAATCGGTGCGAACGGTTGAAACAGGCTCTGCGACTGTGCTCTCTCCTTTGTGGTGGTTTTTCGCATATCTATATAAGAGAATGCATCCAACTATGAAGACCAAAAACGTTTCAAACAGCACTGCCATCGATACTGGATTACGTTCCACATACAAACTTTTGCGTTCATCCAAAGCCAGCTTGTCGAGCCGCCTTTGCTGAGCCTCGTTCAAGGCAGCTTCTTTTTCAGGTGTGGGTTCGTTTTGAAAAACATCAGAAGGTTGCGCAAGCGCGGAAGGTAGCAGCTCCGGAATCGCAGATGTCACTGCCACTGAAAATGCTGATGAATAAAGGATTACAGCGTGACCGAATATTGCAACCGCTAGTAATATCGCAAGTCGCTGCAAAGAAATTTTTCCAGACACGTAAGTGGCCTCCTACCGATGACAGTCGTTAAACTTGCGCGCGAGTCTGCGGTCTGAACGCAAGCCTGAGCGCAAGGCAGTAACTGCCGAACTGCAGTTCGATGATCAGTTCAGCATTGAAAAACGCTGGAATCAAATTGTTAGTAAGTCGGACATTACAAATATAGAGGAGACCGTTGAGCTCGAACACAGGCAAAACACTGAATCAGCAATTTTGGATTTGGGCTGGGTAGACGCAAAAAGGGGAGGCAATCGCCTCCCCTTTCCTGTCTGCTGGAGTGCAACCGGCAGACGGTGATTTGAGTTAAGTTAGCTGAACAAGTTGGCGTCGCGTGCGGATGCAACGAGCCAGTTGATACAACCAGGAGTTGCCAGACCACCGGTTACACCGGCTGCTCCCATGAGGACGCGCTTCATGGCGTCTTGCGTTCCGGCTGCCATCTTCATGAAGCCCATGATCATCGTTGGTCCGCCCCAGGCGATACCGAGAATTTCCATACCGTTAGCGATGATGTTGAGCAACGCTTCCAAGTTAGCCAAGTTGTTTACGCGGACTGTACCTGCTGTGTTGACGCCCATAACGACGGTGGCATCAGCGCCTTGAGGGCCGACTGTTCCGTTTGTGGCGCCCTGCAACATTGGAGATTGTCCAGCATTGTATTGTTGTGTTTGCGATCCGGTATTTTTGTCACTGTTTTGTTGTTGAATGCCTGTATCGCCTTGGGATGAGTATGCATCACCGAAGGATTGTGCGAATGCTGGTGCAGTAAGGCTGAGAGCAATGACGGATGCCATAGTTAATTGGGTAAGGGATCGCAACATAGCAGAATCCTCCGCGTGGGTTTATGTCTTTGATTCGACATTTAGTAAGTGAATCGTTCTGATAAGAATAAGACCGAATGACAATTGAGTCAAGCAAAAAACCGAGGATTCATGCTGATTTTGAAGCGCCTTTGGTGGGAGAAACCGCAATGAGATCCGAGCGAACTGCATCAGCAATTTCTCATAATTTCACTCGAACTTCGACTCCATGCACGTTTTGATAACGGACTTGGAGAGAAGATCTTGTAGGGTCAACGAAGTGTTTTGGATTCGCGCCAGGATCATTCCGCAGTAAATCCACTGCTCTTCGTTGGTGAGTCCAAGGTTTCCATCGAGGAGTTGAAAATCGTTTACCAGTTCGTCCAACTCTTTGGCGTTGTCGTTAAATGGAGGCATTGAGATTCGGTTGACGATGTCGCCGACCAGCTTTTGGCGCTCGTCTAAGGTACTTTGTAGTTTGAAACCTATGTAGCTGCTTTTGTCAGCGATCATCCTTGCGTAGACTTGTTGCAACCATCGAGAGAACTCGGAGCTGAAGTTGCAGTTGTTCAAAATCCTGCGCAAGTTAGCTTCGGTCACAATTTTGGGAGCCGGAGCTCCAGGATAGACGTAGCTCTTTGCCTGTCCTTCAAGCATTTTTGAAAACGAATCGTAATAGGCCCAGGTGTTTTCGCTTGCTAGCTTTTGCGACAAGTCGGCGTTGCTTGATGCCAAATCTCGTAGCAGTGAAGCGCGAATGACAAATACTTCGTGGGGATTGTCGTTGCAACCGGCAATCAGACTCAGCTTTTTCTGGATACCCGAATGTTCCCCTTTATCAATGAATAATCCGACGACTGCATTTGAAGTTCCTTCAACTACAAAATCTCCTGTCACCCAATAGTGCTCGGAGGTTGGCGAAAGTTTGTCAAAATTAGCTGCCCATGCGGTGTCACCGGGTATCGGTTGAGCATACGCCATTAACGTTGCTTTATCCCACGGCCAAGTTTTGACTTCTTGTCGAATCGAGTCACCGAAACTCCCTTGCTTCACTGCGCTTACAAACTGGCTGGCAAGCCCCGCTCCGAGGCTATGACCGGTTACGTAGATGTGTTCCGGAGCCGGATAGTTCTGTGCGAGATATTTGCAACAACCTGTAACCGTTCCAAGCATTGTGGGCAATGACTCCGCAAATCCCTCGGTCACTTTGCCGACTTTGCTTATGATCGGTTGTTCGATTTGCTTGGTTCCGCGAAGGTCGGTGATCCAATCCGGATTTCCTTTGTGCTCTCCGATTGCATCCTGCGCTCTCCAGAGTGTCTTGCTAAGCGAGGCACCACTGCGACTTCCGCGGAAGACAATGTGTGCGTCGTAACCTGTGGGCGTTTTTCGCATCAACACGAATCCCATGAGACTCCATGATGGTTCGGTCGTACCGGCGCGCCCAGTGCCACCTTCGAAGACTACAAGATGATCGGTGCCGCTTGGATTTTGTCGAATCTGAAATAGTTCGAGGTCGTTGTATAGCAAACTCGTCGGCTTTGATTTGTACCGAACCCCGTCTATCGCCCTGATGTTTTTGGTCACGTAGTCAGGCGCCAGGACTGCCAAAAACACTGCACCATCTCGATTGAATGTGGGAACGTTTGAGTCTATCTGCTTGTAGTTAGAGAGAATCGGATCGAGATTTGTGTTGCTGTCTCTCCAGCTGCGAGCCGAATTCGGCCCGCTGTAAAAGCCCTGTGGGCCAAGGCTTGTTGAGTATTCGTGAGTGAACTTGCAAATGTTGGTGCGCCTGTCACTGCCGACTCGAGACATGACGTCGTACCATGGGTCGAGTGGGAGGCACAATGATTGGTGGTAAAACTGGTACGCAAGTGTGCACAAATCGAGATTGAAAATATTTTGCGGAACCGCATCCCCACTCACCTCATCCGCGATCGCAGGTGAGGCAACAGACGACCCGATTGCAAGCCAGATGCAAATGCTTATGGCTTTCGTGAAGACGGATCTTGCTAAGCCGGATCTCGTTAAGCCGGCAAATCTCGTAAAGGTGAAGTGCTCGATCGATCGCCTGTTTCTTGTGAACATGTTTTGATACCCGCCTTTGTTGATACCTGCGCGGAGTTGGCCCGCAGAGTTGGACCGCAAGTATACGTCTTTGGAAACCGAGACGCGCAGCAACGATCGACAGCAAAAGGTGATCAAGACAACGCAAAAGAAAAGGGGAGCCGAAGCTCCCCTTTGAGTGATTGATGATTTTGAACT
>CAYZJR010000215.1:0-3975 GCA_964478655.1 uncultured Candidatus Obscuribacterales bacterium | reverse complement strand
AAGCCAGCGTCAACAGCAGCAGACCAGCCCCCACGAGGACAAGCTGCTGCCGGTGTTTTGGCGTCAGAGTTCGGCGCCACTGGTGCTAGTTTGTTGCATAAGCCTAGTGGCTCTGCAGGTGATTCAAATCTGCAGCCTCCTCCTAACGTTATTTCGACACCGCCTGGTGGCGGAAATCGTCCGTTCGACCAGTCACCACATTCAGCCCCAAGTGCTCCATCGGCGCCGTCTTCGAAGTCTGAATTGACCCCACCTCCACTTGAGAAAGGTGCATCTACAAACAGCGGACCAATTTCTGGACCTCCACCCGTAATTGCTCAGAAGGCACCGGATGTGGTGCCCGGGAGTGTCGTGGGCGACCAGCCCGGAAGCAACCGCCTGATTGGCCAGGTTGTATACGGACCTCCTCAACAAGAGAAGCAGCTGGACAATCGGCAGGGAGTTCCGCTCGATAGCAACGCAGCGCGCGAACAACCTCGCGATAAGTCCGTGCAGAGCGGCGATCAGAGAAACCACTCAGACGTCGCAGTCGTGAAAAGTGATGGGGTAAGGCAGGGGCGAGTGCCTGATTCACCCCATGGAACGCCGCATGCAGAACCAAGCGCATCCGGCAGAGGGTTGCTCATTATTGGTCGAAAGGAGAAGGAGCAACTCCAACAGGACATTCAGAAATACGGTGAGCAAGAGGCTGCTAAGCGGTTCCAGGAGGCGCGGCAACAGGCAGCACTTAAAGCTGAATCGTCCGCGACAAAGGTAGACACTGCAAAGCCCGATGTGGACGCTGCGAGGACTGCAAAGGGAGAACAGGTAGCCGATAGCAGCAAGGCAAAAACCGAATCATCATCGGCATCAGTGGATGGCAAAGGTACAAAACCAGATACTGTACCGAATGATTCAAAAGGAACAAGAACAGAAATTGGTGACGCGAAAGGACCAAGACCCGAGGGACAAACGCCAGAGTCGAAAGCCTCGAAAGGTGACACCGGCACCCGTCCTGGAGACCACGCGCCAGCTGGAGGCAAGATTGCCGAAACGAATCCTGAAGGTACCAGAAGTGGTGACATTGATAAATCGGGAAAGGTGGCGGAAGCCTCAACTGGTTCCAAGGGAGGCGATTCCGGGAGCGGAACGAAATCCGGAGATGGTTCCTCTCATAAAGGTTCGGACAGCAAATCACCGGACAGCAAATCACCGGATGGCAAATCACCGGATACAAACAAAGGCCCTGAAATTGGATTGGTTGGCAAGGTTGGTGAACCAGGCGTAAAGGCTGCAGAACCGGGCGGAAAGACCACAGAACCAGGCGTAAAGGCTGCGGAACCGGGCGGAAAGTCCACCGATACCGGTGGCAAGAGTTTCGAACCTATCGACAAAACGCAAGATGGAAAGGCCTCAAACGTATCAGATAAGCGAGGCAGCGCTGACAACAAAGGTCCGTCAGGTCAAGGTCAAGGCCAAGGTGGCGATCGCGGCGGTGGGCTTGGCAGTGGATGGAAGGGTGAGCAAGGTTCGCGTAGTGGACAGCAAGGTCAATCCAAGGGCGATCAGGGACGGGTTCCGGGAGCTGCGGATTCTTCGAAAACTGGTGACACGCCTACAAAATCTTCGTTTGGCATTCGACCTGTCAAGGAATCGACTGAACCGGCCTCGGATCCCTCTGGTCGTAAAGGCTCCCAGCCCGTCGGCACTAGCGATGTTTCGATAAAGGGCAATGTTCAAACTGATGGTGGCTCTTCCAAGAGTGGTACTAAGGGCGGTGTCGATCAAAAAGGTAACGACCAGAAAAGTGGCGACCAGAAGAGTGGTGACCAAAAAGCCAGCGATCAAAAGAGTGGCGATCAAAAAAGCAACCCTGACCAAAAGATTGGAAGCGACAAGACGAGTAATACCGATTCAAAACCCGCTTCAGACCGGAAACCCTCTGTCAAGGATGACTCCAAAACTGAGGTTTCTCCAAGTGCGAAAGGACTTCGTCCCAACCCACCTCCTGAGGGGAAAGTGGCTGAAGCACCGCCTGCAAATCAGCGAAGAGAGCCAATCAAGCAGAACGACGCAAAAGATGATTCGCGACCACCAAGAAAGCAGGATGGCGATATCGGTCTGATTCCTGCCATTAAAGGTGGTATCGGCGCTGGTGGTCTATCTATCCCTGACTGGTTGGTGCGGGGCGTGTCGAAGAAAGTTGGGCAAGACTCAGTCGGCAAAGATAAAGGCAAAGACCCTTCTAATCCCACCCAAAAGACAAAAGCTGTACGTGACGATAACCAAGCTGCTACTGCCAAACAGCCCCCCGTGACAGAAGGGAAAGACCGCGGAGAGAAGCCTCGCGTGGACCTGTTGCTTCCTGGTAAGAGCCGAAAAGATCCCAACGCCTTCGTAAGCGAGCAGGGGACAAAAAACTCCGACAAAGACACGAAACCGTCGTCTAAAGACTCGAGGCAATCAAAAGATGATGGTGCGGAAAGATCATCTAAAGAACGTTCCGAACAGACTCCAAGACCAGACAACAAAGATGACACCGTGCTGAATCAGCGGGGGCGTAAAGTTCCTATGCAACTTGCAGGACGCGAGACTGAGCCTCTACCTGCAATAGGCAAAATTCCCAAGTCACAAGAGAAGATTCCAAATAAGACAGCGGACAAAACACCAGAGAGAACACCAGAGAAAACACCAGAAAGATTGGTTGAGAAGCGATCCGAGAAGCAAGCGCAAATGCCAAATGAAAATGCACCAGAGAAGACACAGCCAGCTGCGGGCTCGCTTGGAAATCGTGATGCAGTAATGGCTCTTTTGTTAGGAAAAGGCAAGGCAACCGATAGTGAAAAGGCTGAACTGAAGAAGGATTCAAAGCCAGACTCCGAAGAAAAATCAGATGCGGATTCAAAAGTTTCAACCGTTCCCAAAGGCACCATATTTGGTGTGTTGGGTGGAGCGAAGAAACTCACCCGTAATTGGCAAGCAACTGAGTCTGGCACGTTCAAGCTCAACTCCAGTGACTCTGTAAAGGCTCTCAAGTCTGGCGATCTGCTTCCAAGTGAGCGCCTCACACAAAGCGAGAAAGCGCCGAGACAAATCAATTGGATTCGCGACCAATATTCAGCCAGGCAGGAGCAGCAGTCCAAACAACGCAGGACCTACATTGCGCAAGAAGGCGATCACCTTGGATTAGTCGCGGTCAAGACAGTTGGTAGAACGAGTCCAGAGATAGAACGGTTGTTCCTGCAGTTGAACCCGCATCTGGAAATGAGGCGCACCTTTAGCGAAGCGCACAATACTGATGTCTCGTTCTTGGAAGCTGGTTCAATTTTGTCGTTGCCGACGTGGGACGAGATACAAAACGTTCCGTAACTACTTAACTGCAGGCATTGGTTGCACATGCTTTTCGAGCGTGTCTTGTCGTTGTGTAAATGCCGACTTGAGTTTGAGAAAGGGCTTCTCGACGCAGTAATATGACACGGCTGCGAATGCGAAACTTAAGGCGATGTCTGCAATCTCAATGCCCGTAGGCTTAAGCGCCTTCAGCAATTCGGCGTTGGAAAGTATCAATGCGATGGCGAACGAATGCCAGAGATACAAGCTGTATGAGAGCTTGCCGATCCAAACTAGCGGGCGAGTTGAGAAGACGCGACTCATCACTGATTGCGAATTTATCATTACGGCAAGCACAATGCCTGCTGAAGCAATGTTGAAGAGTGGCTCGGCAGCCAACCAAATCATGCTGCTCTGTGTTTGCGTAGTCGCTGCTGCAGGGGCTCCCGCTGTGTGCAGGATTAAGAACAAAATTCCCAACAACAATGGCGCGCTGAAACGATTTGCGCAAAATCGATGCATCGAGACGAACCTGTCTGGTCTGCACCAAATCATTGATGCCAGGCAACCCCACAAGATGCAATCGAATCTGGTATCAAATGCGCCACTAATTCGCAGCCATGAAACGTTCTGATGAATCAGCCACATCTTCCAGGTCATGCAGGC
>CAYZJR010000214.1:0-3996 GCA_964478655.1 uncultured Candidatus Obscuribacterales bacterium | reverse complement strand
GGCGGCGCGATGGGCTGCGGCGGTGGGGCGGGCTGCGGCGGCGCGATGGGCTGCGGCGGTGGGGCGGGCTGCGGCGGCGCGATGGGCTGCGCTGGAGGCAATATTAACTGCGGTGGTGCAACGGGCTGCGGCTCTGGGGCGGGCTCTGAAATCAATCTGGAAATCGGCTCCGGTGGCAGCTCAGGCTTGGTCATCGACTCAGAAGACATTCTCATTGACGGTTGAGAAGTATCCTGAAGTGTTCTGATTTCTTCTTGAGATTCGGACAGCTCTTTGGGCGTTGGCGGCTTCAAGCCTATGCGCGCAAATCCTGATTCTTCCGACTCCTCAGAAGTTTCAACTGCCGATTCGGATGCCAGTTCCTGCTCGTGCTGAGAGGATTCTTGCACGCTCTTCTCATTCGGCAAAGAAGGCTTTTCAGATAACTCAAGCTGCAACGTGTCTTCAGACAACTCCTCTTGCGAAGGCACAACTTCACTGACTTCTTGAAGCTTTGGTTCTTGTCTCGGTTTTGGAGGCCATTCAAATTCGCTCGACTGTGAAGTCGGAACCGAAGTCGATTCGCTTCGCAACTGGTCAGGAGTCTTAAAAACCTGAGGAAGCGGTAATTTCGGTTCTGCACTCTGCAAGGCTGCCTTGGCTAGTTCGGCGTAAAAACGAGCCTTTCTTCCACCGTCTTCGGTGATAAGTATCGGTGGTGGTGTCGCCAGCGGTTTCTTCATAGCAGGAGACGAAGACTCTCCGCCTGGAGACGATAACTCTTCCGGTTTATCAGAAGCACTTTGCTCATTCGGTGCAGAATCGCTTCCTTGCTCCAGATACGACAGCACACGATCTCGGTCTACCTTTCGCGCTGCCTCTTGCTGTTTCGGCTGTTTCGGCTGTTCCTTCTGTTGATCCTTGGCAGGCACATCGGATTCGCCGGTTTCTTGAGTAAGGTCAAGCTCCCACTGAAATGGGTTTCTACCGGGCGTTCTATCCACTGTGTCCGGAAGGGGTTTTAAAGACAGATCGTAGTCCAATCCTTGAGAAGCAGAATCGGAATCGTTATCAGCCGCATTCGGCATGGAAGCTTCTTCTTGATTTAGCATTTCAGCCGGTTCGCCATGCGCTGTGACTGATGGAGCCGACAACTGAGGACCGGTATCGATTGGCATATCAAATCGGGGAAAGGCTCCACTATCGGAGAAACCAGCCTTGGGCTGGCTTATCTCAGCCGATCGCTTCGATTTGACTGCGCTAATTTTCGGTGGTCTGTTCCACAAATCAGACCCGTATACAACCACTTCATTTGTCTGGGGTTGCGACTGAGCCTGCTTTTCGTAGTGCCAAATTTGATTGGGCTCTCGATCTGGGTGCTGCCCGTCCAGCAAGTGTTTGTGAACGCGAATGCCGGGATGGGTTCTATCTAGAAAGGTTTCAGCAGCGCCCGGATCGCTCACGCCGCTGGATGGTGTGTTTTGCCCACCAGCGTTCTCTCCGGATTGTGATTGTGTAGGATGCTCGTCAGCCGTCATCTGCGCGCCCGCCCGTACAATTTTTCTGTACCCATTATTAAGATAACCTTGCGCCTGAAACCTTTTTCAGACGTCGGCGTCAACGGGAGAGTGGCGAGTCAATATAATGCTTCTTGGAGTGCAAGGGGCAGCACGCTGATTAGAGGACATTGAACAGTGATGAGCATCATTGACACATTTAACGATAAGAGAAGCCAGAAATCGAGCGCTTATCGCAATCGAAAAGGTAAGCTCGACGGAGGTTCGGCTGTAGCTGGAGTCGTCGTAGGCATCAGCCTTTGCGCCGCATTCTGGGCAGGACATCATTTCTGGCCAGGCCAGCAAGTGCCTACGCAAGCCACAGGGCTTCCCGCCGCCAATCAGCCGTTGGCTGGGCAAGTAGCCGTTCCTCCGGCGGCCCTGGCTTTCGGACCGAAGACAATTGCGAACATTGCGACCCAGGCCAATAAAAGCGTTGTAAACATCGATACGGCAAGTACTTACACCGTCTCGGAATCTCCGATGATGCACCCGTTTGACATGTTTGGAAACCAATTTGGATTCGGTTTTCCCGATCAGCAACAGGTCCCTCGGCAATTCCAAAGACGAGGCGCAGGAACCGGCGTGATAATTCGATCAAACGGTTTTATCCTGACAAACAATCACGTTGTAGGTGATGCGACTGATATTAAAGTGACGCTTGCGGATAAGCGATCGTTTAAAGGAAAAGTCGTTGGAAAGGACAATTTCACTGACTTGGCATTGGTGAAAATTGATGCGACTGATCTGCCAGTAGCAAAACTAGGAACTAGCAAAGACATCGAAGCAGGCGACTGGGCAATCGCGATAGGAAGTCCCATGGGTCTGGATCATACGGTCACGCTGGGAATTGTCAGCGCACTTGGACGTTCCTTATACGATTTGAAGAACAACGTTGAGCTGATTCAGACTGATGCAGCAATTAACCCTGGCAATTCAGGTGGTCCATTGCTCAACATCAGTGGTGAGGTAATTGGAATCAACACAGCAATTCGCGGCGATGCGCAGAATATTGGTTTTGCAATTCCTGTGGACATTGCCAGGGATGTGGCGGATCAGCTTCTGGAAAGCGGCAAGATTGCGCGCCCGTACCTTGGAATCTACATGCAAGAACTGGAAACGCAGCTTGCAAAGTCGTTGGGTCTGCCGGCGAACACAAAAGGCGTTGTGCTGAGGAAGATTGGTCCTGGCAGTCCAGCGGACAAAGCCGGCTTGCAGCCCGGAGATGTGATTCAGAAAGTAGATGGCAAGACCGTCGCTACGAGCAAGGAAGTTCAAGACCTTGTGCGCAAACATAAGGTCGGTGATACGATAAACATGCTCGTTTTGCGAGAAGGTCAATTAAGTGCAGTTGACGTGAAAATCGGCGACTATCCGACCCAAGACCGTCTCGATAGAAACTAACTCCTGGAATCAGCATTGATCTAGTTGTTGAGTCACCGAGCACGGAATACACAACTGATCACGGGTAATTCATATGTTTGCGATGGTGTTAGAGCAGCCACGTACGCAATTGAAACCCATGCAGATTGAGAAGCCGACACCTGGCGCAAACCAGGTGTTGTTGCGTGTTAAGTGCTGCGCCGTCTGTCGAACCGATTTGCACATTGTTGACGGAGAGCTATCACAACCAACGTTGCCTCTCGTTCTTGGTCATGAGATAGTC
The DNA here is from genome assembly GCA_964478655.1 of uncultured Candidatus Obscuribacterales bacterium. GTDB lineage: Bacteria > Cyanobacteriota > Vampirovibrionia > Obscuribacterales > Obscuribacteraceae > CAYZJR01. The sequence goes on along the minus strand of CAYZJR010000214.1, from coordinate 795 downwards.
GGAACAGTTGAAGCTGCCGGCGAATCCGTTACAGGATTCACCACAGGGCAACGGGTCGGCGTACCGTGGCTTGGTAGCACCTGTGGTGCCTGTGAGTATTGCCAGGATCAGCAAGAGAATCTTTGCGACCAGGCTGTTTTCACCGGTTACAACGTTAATGGCGGTTATGCTCAATTCGCGGTTGCGGACGCGCATAATTGCTTTAAACTTCCCGAAGGTTTTAGTGACGCGGCCGCGGCACCACTTTTGTGCGCAGGCATGATCGGGTGGCGAGCTTACAAACTGGTTAGAGCCGCTCGGCGTCTTGGGATTTATGGGTTCGGTGCGGCTGCACACATATTGACCCAAGTTGCAATTTACGAAGGCATGTCAGTTTATGCGTTCACTCGTCCAGGCGATTCGCATGGACAGGTGTTTGCGGAACAGTTGGGAGCAACATGGGCAGGAAGTTCTGAAGATGAGCCGCCGGAGCCGCTCGACGCAGCAATTATTTTTGCCCCGTCAGGAGAGCTAGTGCCTGTCGCACTAAAGGCGGTATCAAAAGGCGGCATAGTCGTATGTGGTGGCATACACATGAGCGACATTCCCAGCTTCCCCTATGACCTTCTCTGGGGCGAACGCTCGATTCACTCCGTTGCAAATCTGACTAGAGCCGACGCGGAAGAGTTTCTCGAAATTGCACCGAGAGTGCCTGTGAAAGTTTCGTCTCAACTTTATGCATTGTCCGATGCAAACCGCGCGCTCGATGACCTACGCACCGGAAAGTTGGACGGTGCGGCAGTGCTTGTTCCATAG
>CAYZJR010000213.1:2193-4022 GCA_964478655.1 uncultured Candidatus Obscuribacterales bacterium | reverse complement strand
GTGGCAACATTGTGTGCTTAGCCGGGAATCCTCTTCAGGGAGAGGAGGACGTCAATCTCATGCCATAGAAAAATTTGAGTATCTTGGTCGCAGCAGTCGCCAAGTATCACGACTGAGCCGAATTCACCATCTATAATAGTTCCTCCCAAACCATTGGTGATGAACTTGAAGAAGATGCTGTCGCTTTTTGCTGTTTCAATTGCACTTGTCGGCATTGCTTTGCCTGCTGCAGCCGCAAAAACCAAAGCTCCTGGATCAGTCACAAAAGTCGATACCGACTCAACGAAAGCATCTGCGCAAGATGACGATATCCGCCAAGTGCTCATGGAGCTCGCTTCTGCAATCAACAGCGGAAGCCCAGAAAAAGCCTCTTCTCCTTGGAGCGAGGATGCTATCTTCATCGATCAATTCGGCGAGCAATTTAAAGGAAAGTCGCTAATCAAGGCTCGCTTCGAGCAAATCTTTAAGCAGCGCACTGCAAGCGAAATTACATTGCATCCAGAGAGCATCAAAATGCTTGGTCCCAATGTCGCGTCCGTAGTTGGCTCTGTGAGCCGCAAAAGCGCTGCATCTCACATTCCTCTCACCAGATTTTCGCTTGTTTTACTGAAACAAAATGGGGCTTGGTTGATTGACGAAGCGACTGAAACAACGATTCAAGATATCAGCGCAGCAGATCATCTGAAGGAACTCGAATTGCTCATTGGACAATGGCAATGGACAAATAAAGAGCCGGAACGCACAGTCACACTGGAGATCGATTGGAGCACCAACAAGAATTTCTTATTGTCGAAATGCACAAAATTTGAGAAGGGAACAACACAGGTCGACCGGCAAGTTATAGGTTGGGACCCACGATCTGGACAGTTTGTATCCTGGCATTTTGATTGCAGTGGTGGATTTGGCTACGGCAAATGGAGTCAAGATTCTGGCACATGGCTGGTTGATTTCGCTGGTGTGTCTGCGGGCGGAAAAAACACTAGAGCGATGAATTCGTTAAAGGTTGGCGCAACACCAACAGAACTTGTTTGGCAGTCGACCCAGCAAACTGTTGATGGAGTAGCCATGCCAGATTGCGGACCGCTTACTCTTGTGAAATCGCAAAAGGCGGTGACTTCATTTGAAAAGTAGAACCACTCGCATCATCAGTGCTTTAGCATTTGCAATGCACGTTTCTTCGCTGCACTGCTTCGCACAGTCTTTTGGTGAGTACGATCAAACGTACTACAGCCCAGGCTATCAGAACTATCAATCGGGTTTTGGTGGAGTGTCACCGCAGCAGTATCAGCAGCCTGTGTATCAGCAACCACAGGTGTATCGACAATCGCCTCAATATGCGCAGAGCGCATACCAACCTCACACAACTATGAATGCGCTCGAACACGAGCTTGATGCGGTCGATTCGAATTGGAATCAGGTTCCTGTCGCCCAGCCGATGCAAAATTACTCCGCGCCGCGGCAACAATCGTATCCGCAGCAGAACCGAAGCAATTACTCACCGCAACGTGTCACCCGCGGGCGCAGTTCGGCTGGACCAGGAAATGGAACCATCATGCGCACATGGCAAGGTATGTTTCCTGGAATGTCGAAGCAGGAGCTTATGCGCGTATTCCTTGAAGGCGGAACCCCCGAATCCCCCGGCTCCTACTCAAGCTCTGCATCTGCGCCTGATCTGTCCGGGCAGTACGCGTCTGCGCGCAGCACGGCGTACAACAACTACCAAACCGCCACAAACGAAAACACGAAAGCCCGCAATGAGGCGAACACCGCGCACTACAACCACGATAAGTGGACGCGCAAGAGCGCCGCAGACCGCGCCGAATACGCCG
>CAYZJR010000213.1:0-2093 GCA_964478655.1 uncultured Candidatus Obscuribacterales bacterium | reverse complement strand
TACAACCACGATAAGTGGACGCGCAAGAGCGCCGCAGACCGCGCCGAATACGCCGCAAACAATGCGCAGTATGCTGCAGAGAGAGCCGAATCCGCGGCCAATAACGGCGACGCCCAGGCCCGACATTACGCCAGTCTAGCCCGGCAAGAAGCTAACCGCGCGCGCGCCAGTGCCAATCAGGCACGATATAACGCAAATACGATTCAATAACCCAAAACTCCAGATTTAAGGTTTTGGACTTCCCCCGCCCAGGGGTATAGAATGTGAACATCCAGGACGTCCGTCTGTGCTCTAGCAGTTGCCATGCAGAGAATCGTTATACTTGGCGGTGGATTCGCCGGCGTTAAGTGCGCCAGGACCTTGCGTAAGCTTTTGCCGCGCCAGGAGTACGAAATCATCGTCTTCAACCGCGAAAACCATATGGTTTTCCACCCTCTATTGGCTGAGGTCGCTAGTGCCGCGGTGCAACCAAAAGACGTCGGCGCGCCGCTCAGACAGTTGCTGCAGCACGTGCAGTGCAGAACCGAAGACGTTCTCAACATCGATCTAGACAAAGGCGTCGTCGAATATGAGGCGCACAACGGCTCTCGACGCCAAATGAGTTACGACCAACTCGTTCTTTGCTGCGGAAGCAGCCCCAACCTTGGCTTGATTCCTGGAATGGACGACCACGCGTTTGGTCTCAAAACCATCGGCGACGGTCTTGCGATTCAAGCACATATCATGCAGATGATGGAAAAGGCCGAGGTCTGCGACGATCCAGAACGCAGACGTTGGTACCTGTCATTCATCGTTGTCGGTGGCGGTTTCAGCGGCGTCGAAGTCGCAGGCGAAATCAACGATCTCGTGCGCAAGAGCCGAAAGTTTTTCAGCAATATCTCCGAAGGCGACATCTCTGTCTCGATTATTCACGCAGGTGATTCAATTTTGCCAGAAGTAAATCCGAGTCTAAGAGAATTCGCACAAAGGAAGATGGAACAAGCCGGTGTACGCATGTGCCTCAAGTCCGCAGCATCTCGCGCGACTTCTGAAGGTGTAACCATAAATGGTGGCATTTTGGTTAGGGGCGGAACAATAGTCTGCACTATCGGCAATACCACACAAGCAATCATCGCGAGACTCAATTTTAAGAAGGAACGCGGAAGACTACTCACCGAACCCGACATGAGTCTCCCCACCTGCAACAATGTTTGGGCAATTGGCGACTGTGCCGCAATCGTAAACGCAGTGGACGGAAAGCTGAGCCCTCCGGTCGCACAGTTCGCTGAAAGACAAGGAACTCAAGTCGCCGAGAACATCGTCCGTCGCCTGCGCAATGAACCGACAAAACCGTTCTCCTACAAAATGCTAGGTCAAATGTGTTCGATTGGAGGACACAGCGCCGTTGCGGAAATGATGGGATTGCGCATCTCCGGTTTCCTCGCCTGGTTCATATGGCGCGGCGTGTATCTCATGAAGCTTCCGTCCATTTCGCAGCAAATTAAAGTTGGAATTGAATGGGGTTTCGACCTCATCTTTCCGAGAACCCTCGCTCATCTTCGAGCCGATCAAACGCGCAGAATTGGTCGAGCATTCTACGGAGCCGGCGACTTTATTTTCAAACAAGGTGATGTCGCGACCGACTTTTATGTGATCGAACATGGCGAAGTTGAAGTTTTGAAAGACGAAAATGGCAAGCATGAGTTAATAGCTATTCTCGGACCCGGAGACTTCTTCGGCGAGGCCGCTTTGATGGATAGCCGACCCCGCAACGCCACCGTTCGGGCGCGAACCGATGTTGAAGTCACGCTCATGGGTCGTAACGTGTTCACCCAGATTTCTGCTGCACTTGGTCCACTGCGTGACGCTGTCGCCGGTGCAATTAAGCGACGCACAAATGTGCTGAAGAACATGGAAGAGTTCCGCCACATCATGGATATGATTCCACTCAAAACGGTGATGGATGCTCTGCCTGGCGCACCTTTGCACATTGACAGTTCCGTGGAAGAAGCTATTTCGAGAATCAATAAGCACAAACTAGATTTTTGCTGCGTTTGCGATCAGCAAGGACATTTGCTTGGTCTTGTTACGCGTTCCGATCTTCTGCGCGCAAT
>CAYZJR010000212.1:0-4312 GCA_964478655.1 uncultured Candidatus Obscuribacterales bacterium | reverse complement strand
ACAGCAACGCAATCCCTACTATTCTTGCGCGCCGTTTCCTGAAAGTCCCTCACAACTTGGTGGCTTTCCTTCGTGGCTGCAAGATCCTGAGTTTCCAAAATGTGTTGCTTGCAACGAAACAATGAAGTTCATCGGACAAGCAGTCCATGACGATTCTTCAGACACGATCTTCTATGCATTCATTTGCGAACAATGCCCGGACATAGCGGCAACACGCGTCCAATACACTTAGTCCCATGACCGGTGCCAAATCCCGCTCGGTTGCAAAGTGTCAAGCCTGCTTGACACTTTTTCGACGAAAAATTGGGAAAAAAGCGACGTTGAGATTTGGCCGATCCCCGAAAGGAGCATTCTTTCGTTGGCAAAGTGTCAAGCGCGCTTGACACTTTACATCCGGCTCTTTTTTAGCCCCAATCGCACCAACGAAAGCCGCCCCAAATTCGCCGGAATCAGCGCGTTCGGTGAACTGTCTTATGAATGAGTGCCATTCATCGAGCACCTCAGGAATTACTCAGCAACCCACATCTACACTGCTGAAACTTGCGCCGGAGGATGAGCAATGCATTTGCAATTGGAGTCGGTAATTAGTAGCGTGTGCTCAATTATTGAATCAGGAACACTGAACAATTGTGTAAACCTTATGATCGCAGCTGCCATGGCGCTTCTTGTGGGTCGGTTGAGACTTGCGGCAACAGTCGCAGCAATGTGGATTGGCGGAACCATTTTTGGATTGTTCGCTTGCCCATTCATAATAAACTGCATGCAGAGCACAAATCCTTTCGCTGAACGCAATGTACTTGCAGACTTTCTCGTTGTCGTTCCACTCACGCTCATCGCGGTTGGAGTGATTGTAGGCATAATCTTTCTGCCATCAGTTGTGGCGTTTCGTTATAAGCACCCTAAGAGAGCGTTATTGACTACTCTCAATTTCATTGTGTACTTCGTGCCGTTCTGTTGGCTCGCGCTCTTCTTTTATGCAGTGCTGCCCGCGTTCAGTCCTCAACCTTCACAGATGAAGCCTTCTCGCTCATCTCGGCTGCCTCTTCATCTCGTTGAGTAAACTTCAATAGCGCGGCATAATTTTGCAGGATGCGTTTTCGATCAGCGAGCCGCAGGTTGGGATTTGCCAAAGCCTTCTTAAAACTGGCTTCTGCTTCTTCCGGATGTTTCGTTTTCAGTTGATAAATCCCAATAACATTCAATAGACTCGCAGCATCAGCACTATCAGGATTTGCGTCAATCGCATTTTGCGCCGTTTTCAAAAACTCCGGGAGATCGCCTTTTGCAAGTAATCTTGCGCATTCGAACTTCAGCCGAATCTGTGGATCAGTTTCGTATTGCAGTAGCGAATCGCTCACAGGCTGCACGCTTACATCATCGCGATAGAGGTGCTGCAACGTATTCTTGTCGCGCTCAGTCAAGCCTTTCGAGAGCGTCAACGGTCCCATAATATCGGCAGGATCGGGACTGTGACACAATCCCAACGCATGTCCAATTTCATGCAAGCACAATATATGCATAAGTTCAGGAGGAGTAGGAACATTCAAACTCGTCGTCTGCATCGTCACAGTAGCGCGACGAATTCCCTCCGAGTCCATTACAGGCTCGGCATGTCCAGCCTCAATCGACGAAGCATGCACTTCCGGCCAATGACACTCGATGTGCGCCCCTTCTTTCTTATCGACAAATTCAAAAGTGATCTTTCCATTGGAGGCTTTCGACCACTCATCGAAAGCGCGCACTAATTCCGCACGGTACCTGGCACGCCGCTCAGCCGTAACATCACCCGCGACACTCTCATCAATGAAAACCTTAAGCGGCATCTTGCTGGATTGCCACTTCATAGTGCAAAACGAAGTCGCGAAACTAAAATAGTCTTGCTCCAACTTCGCAGTCTCGGGCGCGGCTTTCAGCATGTTGCCCCATGTTCGGGCTTCCCACGTGGATTGTTTGTCAGGGAAAAGATCCCACGCTCGCCGGTATGCAGCGATTGCATTCTCAACATCACTATCCATTTGATACGCCATGCCTAACGCAATTGGCGACATCTCTTTGCCCATCTTGCATGGTTCTTTGAGAAACTCAATCGCATCGTGCGCCTTGCCCAATGCAAATAGCGCCTGCCCCAACTCGAACCTAGCATCAGGCAGCACCATAATCTTCAAAAGTTCCTTCAAAGATTTCACCACATCTGCATAACGCCCCTGAAGCCGCTGCACTGATGCGAGCGTGCGCCAATCCCACGCATTGGGCGCAGACTCAATGTGTTGCTGCAGCAACTTTTCAGCTCGCGCCAAATCACCCGAACGCGCCAGCGCAATGATGGAATTCTGCCGCGCAATTTCAGCCTTTGCCGCCGCAGACTTTTTCGATGCAACCGTTTTCAACGCCTTAGGCGCCACGCTCTTTGCCGCGTTCTTCGCCGCGCTCTTCGCATCAACAGGCTGCGCCGCGCCAACTAACTGGCACAACAATAGAAACGTCAATAAACGCCTAAAACCAGACACGCAGTTTCCTTAGATTCGGAGTCCTCCACCACAGTGTAACCGGTCGCGCCCACAAAAGTTGAACCCGCCGTTGCCAGCGGGTTCTTTCTCGTGATGGGTTGCGCGATGCGCAACATCAGTTGAAACTCTTGAGCAAATTGTGAATCGACGTCACGCTCGAACCAGAACCCGCCGCAGGCGAATTCGCGCGCAATGAGAAGTCCAATTGCATGAGAAGCGGAATCGGAGTGTGCTCAGGCAGCAACCCGACTGGATAGACGAACCTTGGATCAACCATATTCGGGCTCAAAAGTGTGGTGTTACCAGTGGTGCGGAACTGCGTGTTATTTTCAACAGTCAGAGGGAACGGCACTTGAGTATATCCACCACCCGGATAATATGGATAGCCTGGAATCGTTGCAGGAACATCGATCATGCCGCCAAAGACAATTGATTTTTTGACATAGCCTGCCGGCATCGGATAATACGGAACAGTCGGAGCCAACAGTTTCAGTGCGGCATGTGCACGATGCTGAGGGTTTAAGCGCGTCATGAATGATGTGACCTTTTCAAGTTTAATCGCGTTTCCTGAAAAGTTGTTTCTTGTGGAATTGATCACAAGACAGTTATTCAACGAAGGACTCGCTGATGTATTGCAACTTACAGCATCACGCAATCCAGGCCCCAACACGGAGTTCGTAAACGAAATCGGAGTCGACGGCGGCATAAATCCACCCGAACCCTCAACTCTCACACCATCAGAATTCACTTTGTACGTGGAATTGTAGATCCAGCATTTGTCCAGCTGCGGTCCTGAGGGAGCCGATCCCGAGGCGGCAACCAACACGTTAGTCGCGTTGTCGTGAATGATCAGCTGTCTCATTCCCACAGGATGATATGACGACGAGGCGCTGAGTCCAACTCCGCTGCAATTTGCAATCTCGACATTTGCGACGGACATCGGATACGGCGAGCTAGCGGCGACCTTCAAGCCGTCCTTCGCGCCATACACGAGAATTCCAGAACGCTTCGAACCATTCAGCTGAACCGAACCACCATTAAGAATCTCAATTCCATTGGATTCGCGCGGTGGTGCGATAACGCACTGTCCGTTGTGTCCGGCGTCAGTTGAAACACTGATCGAGAATCCAAAGTAACTGCCGGAAGCCAAAACCTTCAGTGGTGTGCGATAGACCATGCGCCGAGCACCACCATCAAGCACGAGGCGGTCAGAGCCGTAATAGTTGTTTTGCGTGTTGATTTGGCTCCACTTGATCTGATCCATTTCGTTCCAAGCTGTAGCCCAGGTGCGTCCGTCGGTGTTGTTGCCATTTTTCGAGACGTAATATGTTTTTGGTCCGAAATCAGATGTTGCAAACGCAGAAGAACTCGTCAGCGAACTGAGAGCCAAAACCGACACCAGGAGCCGTTGTGCCTTATGTCGAGAATACTTCGTCAAACGATCGATAAACATGGTGTGTGCCTCCATAAGCCGTGCGAAACTACGCCCGTGATCGCGACCCTGACTTCGCGGCACGTATTCAGTTTTTAATCAACTAGAAGAGAAAACAGGAGAAGTTGAGAGAACTTGAGAGACTTATGCGCCAGGGAGGGGAAGTAATCAAAGCGAGAAGTTTCAGCAAACGACCATGGGGACTGGTCATGCGTACAGTCTAAATTCGCCGCGTGAAGTGATGGTGAATTCAACGTGAAGCCAACGTGAAGATGAGCGAACGGTGGCAGTGCGCTGTGAGCGGGCAGTGCGCTGTGAGCGTGGCGCGGAGCGCGTGGTGCGGAGCGCGTGGTGCGGAGCGCGTGGTGCGGAG
>CAYZJR010000211.1:3082-4412 GCA_964478655.1 uncultured Candidatus Obscuribacterales bacterium | reverse complement strand
CGAGAGCCAATTTTTAGCCTCCGACCAGTTGAGTTAGGCGCAGAAATGTGACCACTGTATCCGGGCGAATCTCGATTTGTTCGTCGAGCGATTCGCACTGCTTATTGTTGACCAGTACGATGATTTGATTGCCTTCGAAGGCTTTAATGGCACGATCAAATTGCTCTTCCCAGCTAATCTCGCGCGGCGGGCCTTTCAGCCGATAACCATTCAAAGTTTTCTCCGCATCTGTCGGTTCAACGAGTCCGCGAAAAGTCCTTTGAGAATCGGTTTTGTGTTCGACGTTGAAGTCTCGAACCTCTTGAAACACGCGACTTCTAATCAGTTCTCTGACGTCGATTCTCTCTTTCAAAAAATCGAGCGAAAACTCGTTTGTTGTTCCCCCACCTAACACCTGATCTTTAATGATGACGGTTCGCATTGTGACCTCCGCGAATCAGCCTGAAATGTGGAAAGCCGTGGACTATATCTCAGGATATACCCAGTTAGGCGTCTGAGAAATTGATCGCTGGAAAGCCTGTGATGGTACGGGTATATAACCGTGAGGACCGGAGTTCTTGCTCCAACAGGATTTAATGCTTGACATCTTTGTCTCATAGTCCCTATGCTGTCTTTATTACTTACTAGTGAATCATATGAATAAGATATTGATTGCTCTTCTTGGTTGCCTGATCGTAGGGACGCACGCAGCGTCGGCCCAACAGGGATATGACCCGTCTGGGTGGCAACAACAGCAGCCACAGGGGCAGTTTCAGGGTGGGCAACAGGGCTATGCTCCGCAGGGCAACCAGTTTGGCGGGCAGCCCGGCTATGCGGGTCAGGGCATGCAGGGGCAACAGTTTCAGGGGCAAACTCCCGGATATCCTGGAGCCGCGCCTCAGCAGGGATACCAGATGAACCCCGCTTACCAGAATGCGCCCGGAATGGTTCAACAGCCTGGTATGCAAGGTGGTTATCCGAACCAGCAATTTGGAGGAATGCAGCCTCAGCAGGGGTTCAACGGCAGCAATCAAAACACGTTCTACGGTTCAGCCAGCCAACAAGGATTTCAGCCAGACCAACAGGCGCCGGCAAGTCAGTTACAAGAGCCGGGCGCCTATCTGCAGCAACAGCCTGCACCAATGCCGGTGCAGAATCAAATGGCCGATATGCAAGAGCCTCAGCAGCACGGCAATGGCATCAAAGGTGCCGCAGGGATGCTCGGCAAGGTGTTAGGAACAGGCATGCAAGTTGCAGGACCACTTGCGGGTTCATACATGATGAACAAGATGATGGGTGGCGGCGGCATGATGGGCATGGGTAACGCCATGATGGGAAACAGCATCATGGG
>CAYZJR010000211.1:0-2982 GCA_964478655.1 uncultured Candidatus Obscuribacterales bacterium | reverse complement strand
CTAACGACGCGGCACATTTACCGGAATAGGCGTCCCCGTTAGCCCCGCCACGACGAAGTTTGTAGCCATTGCTTGTCGCAAGCTAATACCAATTCCCGGCGCGGGATCGGGAAGTAAATTTCCGAGTGCGATGCCTGAGTTGTTGTCGAAGTGACCGACCATGTGCAAGACATAGCCTTTTCCGAATTTGAATACGACTGCTAAAGCGCCCATGCGGTCTGGGTCTTCGGCTGCCAACTCTGGGCTTGTGCAAAGCACACGTACGGCATCCGGCCTGCGAATGCGAATCATATGCGCTGATAGATCGAGCTTCCAGTAGGCATTACGGACGGTATTATCGAATAACACGGGATCTGGATTGACAATTGTCGAAGAGTACATGTTGCGGTCGCTTTTGCCCTTGTTCCATTCGACGTAGCCAGGGAAAGTCTGCTGCAACATGTTGTCTAGAGCCCAATCGGTCGTTAGCAGATACCCGCCGTTGGAAACGAAGTCTCGCAGATTTTGCAGCTGATCTCTTTTAAGTTCTCCTGCGCAATTGATTACTACTACCTTCGCTGCAGAAAGCACATCGGGGCGCAGTTGACCGGCTCGCACTCTTCTGAAAGGAATGCCGAGATTCTTTAAAGTACGCGCTGCATCGTCCCATTGTCCTTTAACTTCGATCAACCGATCCTCAGACTGCGCACTTGCATTGAGAGCGAATTGCGGATGTGTCTTTTCCAGCCATGCCCGATACACTTGCGGCGGAACCGAAGTGCTGGACGGCTTCTGCACAACTCCGTTTTCAAAAATGTTTGCGTTGCCTTTGAGCGTTCCGCCTCCTGCTGATGCATCTAGATCATTCTTTTTGATCGTTGCCTCAAGAGTGCGCTTTGAAGAGGTGTTGGCCGAAAAAGTCGGACGTCCTCCGGATGGATCTGCTGAGGGAAACATGTCACCAATGTCTCCAGCTGCCGGTGCAGAAGGTTGCGCATTCGGATTACGACGAAAGTTTGGCGCCGGCTTAGGCGCAGATGCGTCCGAAGTCGCCTGAGACAACTTTGCAGGCAGCTTTGAGGTGTTGCCTGCCGATGATGCCTGTGACGTTCCTACCAAAATAGTTGCTGCAATGCCTGCAACTATTGTGATTGCGCGCGCCGTGCTTTTCTTGTTAGGCATGAGAAGCCTCATTATAGTCAAAATCTGGCGACGAGGAGGTTTGGTGATTGTTCCGGACATTAGACCGCATTTCTGCGTCGATCGCATAAATAGAATACAATTGCCGCTGTTGTCTCTTCACAACTGCAAGTCTTCGGAGGTCACCAAAGTGTCGAGTTCGCTGCGTTTCGGGTCAAGTCGCGGGATTCTCAAGGGGTGCCTTTACGCGATTTCCTCGATTTCGATTCTAGGGTGTTTCGCGCAAGGTGCGCTTGCAGATGACGAGTATTACTTCGTTTTGATTGATGGCAAGGCGCTTCCATTGAAGAACGTCATGGTGAACGGAAACAATGTTCTTGGTGGGTCTGTTGTCACCTTGGGTTTGCCGATCAACATTACGAGTTCTGTGAAGGCCGGCTTGAACAAAATGACATTGGAGTGCATTACCGATCCCAAAATTGATCTGGTCGCACGTGTTGAAAAACGACTCGAAGGTCCCAAGAAAGAAGAAGTCGGGCGAATCGTAGTTAAAGCGGGAGAAGGCGCAGGTAAGCCGATTCAGCGCGAGGTGTCCTTTAACGTCGCGACTGCCACCAATCTCAAACCGGTTGAATTGACTGATAGCGACAAGACTGATATTGAAAAACTCATCGAGAGTTATTATTCCGCGCTCGATAAGAAGAACGCCGGAGAACTCAGGCGACTTTACGCCGGTGCTCTGAAAGTGGGCAAGAAGGTCTTTCCTGAGAGCGCCGTACTGTTTGAGAAGCGACTCGACAAAGAAGTTAAGTTGTTGAAGAATCCGAGTTTGAAAATGAAGCCGTATCTGAAGGCAGAATTGAACTTCAAGGTCGACGGAGATCGCGTCTGGCTGACTCGCAAGGATGGGCAACCATTGATGGAGAGCAATGAGATCGAGACAACATCGGACTCATTCTTCTCTGAAAATGAACCCAAGACGCAAGTAAAGGAACGCCTGGTCACGTCGAGACTTTGTGTTCGCAAGATCGGGGATTCATGGCAAGCGGAAATACCGTCAGGAATGTAAGCAACGTGAGTACCCGAATGGCAGCATTGATTGTGGTGGCATCACTGGTGGTGACCACACAGTTTGACGCTGCAATTGCTCAAGCGAAAAAGAAAGAAAGGAGCATCCCACCGACTCTCGGAGAACGGCTTAGCCGAAAGGCTTTGCGCTACCTCAAGGATAACGATAAAGCGAAGGCGCTTAGTTATGCCAATGAGGCGATTAAGCTTGCTCCTAAAGAGGGAGCGCCTTACTTCGCAAGAGCAAGTGTATATTTTGAAAACAAAAGAGACGAGCTTGCTTTGGCAGACATCAATAGAGCGATTGACTATAACCCCAGAAACGCTCGAGCTTACGTGCTGAGGGTGCGTATTCGACTCAAGCTAGACCAACTTGACATGAATGCATTGGAAGCCGATTTGCAAAAAGCGAAGTCGATCGATCCTGACACCGAAGATCTCTATGACGGATTGGGCATTCTCTATGCGGTTCAGAAAAAGTATGACAAGTCTGCAGAAGCACTAACTGAGGCGATCAAGCGCCACCCAAGTAAGAAGAAGCTGTATGTACATCGAAGTATGGCTTACTCCGTTTTGAAGCAATATGACAAGGCGATTGCTGATTGCTCTATGTGTGTCAAACTCAGTCCCGAAGATCCTGAAGTCTATATTCGACGCGGGACAGCTTATGAGTTGATCGGCAAAAACGAACTAGCAATCGCTGATTACACAGAGGCAGTCAAGATCAAGCCGCGCGATCCAAAGACTCTAAAGACGCGAGCTGCCTTGTTTAGCAGAATGAGGAAGCATGAGGAG
>CAYZJR010000210.1:0-4437 GCA_964478655.1 uncultured Candidatus Obscuribacterales bacterium | reverse complement strand
ATCAGCGACGAGGATTCGATGATCAGCGACGAGGATTCGATGATCAGCGACGAGGATTCGATGATCAGCGACGAGGGAAAGAGAGGTGGGCGTAATACTGTGATACCGGTTTCTTCGTGAACCTTGCATGACGCCGACGTGAATTTTTCGTGAAGTCGGGTATCCTATATTGATTCACTAGCCGGTGACCCCTGTGCCAAAAATGAGCATTTCACAAAAGCTGGTTGCTGCAATTGCAGTGCCGCTGCTCATTCAGATATCGTTCATGGCAACTTATCACGTGCTCCTGATGGAAACCGAAAAGTTGGCAGCGAGCGAATCGCGTGCGAAAGAAATGATCGGACACTTGAATTGGATTGTGAGTCTCGCTGCGCTGTCGATGTCCTTCTCTGACAGAAAAGATGGCTCGCAAGAGCTGATCTACGCGAAGACGTACAAGCAGGTCAGAGAGCAGGTTCCTGCTGAGTTGGAGGCGTTAGACAAACTTGTCTTTCACAACGAATCTGACAAACGCAGCACAAACAATGCTGGTGAAGCAGCGATTCGAAAAGCTGAAGAAGAAGCAGTCAAAAACTTTAGTGACGCAGTGACTGTTCTCGTCACTTACTCAGATGCCGCTGTAACCGAGACTCCGACAGACGATGCAAGCACCGAGGCGATCAAATCCGCGTGGCAGAATCTCTTTGTCGCGCGAAGCAAACTACTTAAACTCGAACGCGATGAAAGCAAGCGAGCAACTGCACTCATTCCTCAGGTCAGACAGCAATTGGCGCTACTCATCAATATTGGCGCAGCAGTCGATGTTCTCATCGCAGCGGCAATTCTATACTACTTAGGAACAAACATCTCCAAGCGCTTAGCGGTGGTTGCTGAAAACTCAGCTCAGTTCGCAAAGGGAAAGCAGCTTGCAGAGCCAATCGGCGGCAACGACGAGTTGGCGCAGTTGGATGAGTCGTTCCACTCAATGGCAAAAACCGTAAGAGAAGTAGAACGCGCAAAACAAGAATTCGTCGCAATGCTTTCGCATGATCTAAGAACTCCATTGTCCAATGTTTTGATTACTCTAGATCTCTTATTGAGTGTTCCTAACAGTTCAGCATCCAAAGCTGAAAAGCAACGCATTGAAGCCGCCATGGAGAGTCTAGAACAGGTTCTTACACTCGTTACTGCATTGCTGCATATGGAAAAGTTCGAAGCAGGATTGATGAACATTGATGCGCAAGATGAATGGACCAACAAAGTTGTTCAATCAGCAATGAGCAACGTGGGCGAAGTAGCGGAACGCAATCAAGTATCGGTTGTCTACACAACAGAGACTGACTATTTGCTGCGAGTCGATGCAGATAAGATTGTTCGTGTTCTGGTGAATTTGATCTCCAATGCCATAAAATTCTCGCCCCCGAAGAGCACAATCACGATAAGCACAGACCCGCATCCTGATAGCGTTACATTCAGAGTGAAAGACCAAGGGCGCGGAATTCCGAAATCTGAACAGGCTCAGGTCTTCGACCGCTACAAACAAGTTCTGAAATCCGATGAGAATAAGGAAAGCGGAACCGGGCTCGGACTAGCCATCTGCAAAGCCATTGTCGAATCGCACGGCGGAACAATCGGCGTAGAAAGCGAAGAGGGGCAGGGGGCGTGTTTTTGGTTCACCGTGCCGGTGGCGCAAAAGCGCGCGACACCGGACAGAATTACAATCGCGACCGCCGAGTTCAAGCGCCCGGATATAAGCAAGGTTCTTGACCAAACTAATTCGTAACGAGATGTTCCACCTAGATGGGCTTTCCAGATATCGGTCAAATACCTAACACTAATTATCTGAACTTGCATGTAGAATCAGCATAGGATTCAAGGGACCTCGGAGGGAAACTCATAATGCAACGGCACACGTGGCTTTTCCTCGTCGTCTTTTTATCATCGGTTCCGTCAGTGTCGGCTGACAATGCCCAGCAGGGCTCCGTGTCGGGAAACTACGACGGCAAGAAAGAGCTCCCTCAAATCTCTGCTAATCCTCGCAAGCCGCAAGCTGCTAACCCGAGCGCCAATGCTGACGATAAGAAGGCATCCAAGCCGCGCTCAACCTCACCGCCTGAAGAACCCGAAATCAATATCGGTGGCTGGGATCGCGGCGGCGAGATGCCGAAAAAGGCTGCGGACCCGGACCCGACGATTTTGCTCAACGACGAAGCTTCATCAGCAACGAAGCCTGGAACGGACATTGCCTCCGATAAGTCTGGCGCCCAAAGAACTCCCGACAAGCCTGGCGCCGACAACTCCGCCGCAGACAAACGCGGCGCAGACAAACTCGAAGAAAAGCCCGTTGCGGCGAAACCTTTGGATGAATCTGCCGTAAAAAACGCATCAGCAAAAGCTAACTGCACCAAGGCAACAGACTCTGCTTCGAAGGGTTCAGCCGGTAAGTAGTTCGTTCCTCTCATGGATCATGGATCGCATGACACGGATCGCGCGATGATCTAAATCGCAGACTCCTCAAAAATGCTAGAACCTTCCTTAGGGTCAGGGTCCAAGGAAGGTTCATTGCGTTTATCTGCCACGGTTTAAAAACTTTCGCCTGAAGACTTCTCCCCAGTAGCCTTCACTCGTTAGACTTGCACCGTGTTCGTGATTAGTATCCTACGCGTTCAGTTGTGAAGGTTGCATGAAGTTGAAAAAAAATCTGCAAAATCCTTTCGAAAGAGCCACTATGTTAAGAGTTACAGACAGTCAACGTTTGGGAAATTGCATAACTGGAATATTTATATGTGTTGGTAACCATTGAGAGGAACTACTAACGTGGTCGAGATGTATAGACAAGGTGATGTGTTGTTGGCCGGCGTCGCGACACTACCTGAAAGAGCAGAAGACGCAAATGTTGAGGGCCGCATCGTACTAGCATATGGCGAAGTGACCGGGCACGCTCACGCAATCGCGAGCCACCAAGCAAGGCTTTTCTTGGATGGCGATTCGCGCTATCTCGTCGTCGGCGAAAGCGGCGCAGACTTGGTGCACGAAGAACATTCGACAATTCACTTGAAGCACGGTGTTTATCGCATTGTTCAGCAGCGCGAGTACATTCCAATGAGTTCGAGGCTGGTCGTCGATTAGACTATGGCACTCGCCGAAATTTTTGCGCACGACATTGCAGCGAGACTAAACTTTCGCGATGGCGCGCTTCCTGACGCGGAAGAGCGCGTCGAAAGAGCCATTACCGATCTGTACACATCACTAGCTCGCAGCAAACCAGCCATCATTTGGTGCCACAGTATTCTGCAGTTTGTCACTGTTCCCTCGTTGCTGATTGGTCTTTTGCACAGCGACATGTGGAAGGAAATCGCGCACGATTTTCTCGAAGCGCCCGACGCAAACTGGGATGATAGCTGGGATTTCCTCTGGGCTAATGGTGGCTATCAACTTCTGAATGGCATGTATCACACAAGCAGAATTGGTCGCCTTTTTCCTGGATTGGAATCGACAATCAGAGACGTGGCAAAGGAACAGTTGCTGAGTTGGCTCAAGTCCGGGCGACTGGAAAAGTTCGAGTCGCGGCTGAATCGAGATATGTACAGGCGCTTTTGGGGTCTGCATCTGTGGTTTGGAAGGAACTTTGCAGCGCAACGCCTTGAAGTTTTGTGCAAAGAATTGGACAAGACGCTTTTGAATGATGGCGGACATCTCGAACAAGAGTGGTCGCAGTTCACACCATTTGCGCAGCATGTTGCCACCGTATATGATAGCGCGCTGCGTTCAATGATCGCGCTATTGAACAGGATGGGTGCGGAGCCTGCATCACAAGTAGGCAATGCGATTTGGCTTCCGTTCGCCGCCCCGGAACTAACTCTCTGCCAAATGTGGAAAACAACGATCGCTCCTGATGCGTTTCCTGAGTTCCAGGACGATTTTCGTATATGGGACGAACTCGGTTCAAACTTGCTCGGATTGATTTGCATTGAAGATGTTGCGATTGTCTGCGCGAAACCTGAAATGATTTCCCTCGACGAGATGGGACGCCTGCACGCCGCAGATGGTCCAGCCATGCGGTTTGCCGACGGATGCGAAGTTCATGCATGGCACGGTGTTGCCGTCGAAAAACGGATAATAGAGAATCCTGAGACGATCACTCCAAAAGAAATACAAGAAACAGAGAACATTGAAGTTAGACGTGTGCTAATAGATCGCTATGGTCTTCCGCGGTATCTCGAAGAGTCAGGTGCTGAGGCGGTCTCGGAAGACGAGGCGGGTGTGCTCTATCGAATTCCAATCGCAAACGACGAACCGCTCGTCATGGTGAAAGTAATCAATTCAACTGCCGAACCGGATGGTACCTTCAAGGAGTACTTCCTGCGGGTTCCGCCTTTCGTGCGAACAGCAAAAGAAGCTGTGGCATGGACCTTCGGGTTCGATGAAGGTGAATACGTTCCTATGATCGAGTCTTAG
>CAYZJR010000209.1:0-4452 GCA_964478655.1 uncultured Candidatus Obscuribacterales bacterium | reverse complement strand
GGCAGAAAAGAACGCTAGTACTCTTGAATTCGCCAGCCATCTTGTAGCCTTTAAAAAAGCCAGCCCTTTGCTGCAACAGAATCATTTGCTCTGCAAGATGACCAAGGAATGTTGCTGTCCGCGAATCGTATGGCATGGGATCAAACTAGATTTGCCAGATTGGTCAGAAACCTCTCATAGCCTAGCTTACAGTTTGATTGGCGCAAGCAAAACTGATGGTGGGCTTCATATCATGGTCAATGCCTTTTGGCATCCGCTTACGTTTGAGATTCCAGTTATAAACGGTTATTCCTGGCGATCGATCATCGATACAATTCGTTTGCCCAATTCTTTTCAAGATGTAGAAGTTGCAGAAGAAGTAAAAGGCAATGAGATTACAGTCGGCGAACGATCCATAACTGTTCTGTTTGCGGTCGATAACGGTTTGAAAACCTGAGATACCTAGAAGTATCAAAGGTTTTGCGCCCGAAAACTTGTGATACCGGGACCCAAACATGCTAGGATGGCGCGCAAATTTCTTGTGATACCGGGAGAGGACACCCAGCGCTTGAAAACCACCCTCTTGAAAGCTTCAAATGATCGTTTCCAGAAATACCTGTCCTGGCTTGAACGGCAGCCATTATCCGCTCAGACTAGAAGAGCCTATCGGTCGAGAATGAATCACTTCCTGGGGTTCCTGGGCACCTCTGGTGAGGACATCCGGGTGCTTGTGCAGACCGACCGGGAACGCGCGCATGTCCTTCGTGAATACAAACGATATCTGAAGCAAGAACTGAGATCGAGTCCGGCGACGGTGAATGCTTACCTGACGGCCATCGATCACTTCTTTCAATTCCTCGGTGCCAAGCCTGGAAAAGTTGCTCGCGAAGACTTGCCACAGGAGGCACCGCGGGCTTTGAACAAGGACGAGCAGAAACGTTTCGTGCGTGCCGTCGTTGCGTGCCGCCGCAGCAAAGATCGAGCAGTGGCTCTTTTGCTCCTTAATACCGGCATCAGGATCAGTGAGTGTGCGGCTCTTAAAGAACATGATGTTTCGGTCGCCGGCAGAAAGAACCGCGTTATCGTTCGGAATGGAAAGGGAGATCGCTATCGCGAAATTCCCCTCAATGCAGAAGCTAAGGAAGCGCTTAGTCAGTGGATTAGCGAGCGGAATGAAAAGTTTGAAGGCAAAAAGACAGACGATGCTTTGTTCTTGAATCCGCAAGGAAAAGGGCTTTCCACTGCCAGTTTGGACTTGATTGTAAGAAAGATCGGCCAGAGTTGTGGACTCAGTGTTTCGGCTCACGTGCTCAGACATACTTGCTTGACCAATTTGGTCAGGAACGGAAACGATCTTGTGATAGTCGCTGAAATTGGCGGCCACAAGCGCCTGGAGACGACCAGGCGGTACACGTTGCCAACGCAGTCAGACAAAGAGCGCGCTGTTGATGGGCTGGTCTAGAATTACAGCAGGAGGGAACGCGATGATCAGGATTCTTATAGCGACACTGCTGGCAATCGTTTTGCAGTTCTCGGTAAGCGCACAACAAGATCATCGTTCTGAGACGATTCAGAAACTCTACGAATTCACACAAGACGTGCTGACGGATAAGCTCACACCAGTGAGAGGTGGCAGCAAGGCCAAAGCACTCGGATGCTATCTCGGCAGCAAAGACGATATTCAATTCCGGTCTGGCTACAAAGATGTCGAGCCGCGAACACAGTGCGAATGGACTTATGATCTCAACCAATTCATCCTGACGAATGGCGGCGGCTGGGACAACTTTCAAAAGTACACCAAAGAAACTCCGGTCTCGTCCGATCCGACCAGCATCCTGAATGAAAGCCTGCGTAGCTATGGCGGCGGCAAAGACCCGAAGGATGCCTGGGACAGGGCTCACGTGCCTTACGATAAGCAAGCCGCCTTTGCCGACAAGTGGTGGAAGAACAATAGTCGAGCTTACAGCTCCGCCGTGGTGCCACCTAAAGACTGGTGGCTGCACGATGCCATCCTGGACGGCAACAATATCTGGACGCGATACGACCAATTCAACGGCAAGGCCAGCTCTGATTATGTGATGTGGCGTGACGCCGAACTGGCGAAATTGCTCAAAAAGCAGTGATACTCGACCATGCATAGCCGGTAGAGGCTTTTCGGGCTTTTTGCCGGACGGTTCCGTTCATTTTATTACGTAAGATACGTAAATTACGGTTATTACGTAATACGTAAGTTACGGAATTATGGTAAAATTGAGTCGAAAGCATGGAGGAACGGCACATGGGGCGGCGCGGATCGATTAACGAAGAACAGGTTTTTGAGGCAGCAGACGCTTTGGTGGCTCAAGGGAAGGAGGTTACACCGACAGCCCTTCTCGGCTCGTTAGGCAGTGGCAGCTTCACCACCATCTACAAGTACCTTTCGGCCTGGGAGGCTTCCAGGGCTTCGGCCGTAACAGACCGGGCAGCCGTAATCCCGGATGCTGTTTTGTCGGCCTTTGGAGCCGCCTGGAGGGCTGCCTCGGCCGAGGCTGGCAAAGAAGTCCTGGCAGTTAAAGAACAAGCTGCTGATGACGTAGCAGCGGCAAAAGCACAGTTTCAAGAGGCTCTCGAAACCATTGAGCGCCTGGAGGCAGAGAGTGAGGCAGATGCAAGCCGCCTGGAATCGCTATCGGCAAAAATAGCCGAACTGGAGAAGGCGCTTCATCAAACAGAGAATGAGAAAGCCGCGCTCAAAGCTACGACGGAACAGTTGCGGCACCAGGTGAAGTCTCAAGAGTCAGAGCTGGAGCGCGTACACAAAGACTCAGAATCCGAGCGCAAGCGTCACCAAGAAGAGATGACCAAAGCAACTGCGTCGGCTTCAGCCGCTCAGGATAAGGCAAACACGCAGATAGAACAGTTGCGCCAGCAGGTGGCCGATGTACAGACCAAACTGGAAAAAGCAGAACGGGAACGAGCAGAGTCGCACCTGAAGGCTCAGGAAGCTTCCGGTCGAGCAGAGAAGGCCGACGAGCGAGCGCTTAAATCCGAGCAAGAAACTGCACAAGCGCGTAAGGACAAAGAGGCTGCAATCAAGGAAGCGGCAGAGTTGCGCGGCAAGGCTGCTGCCGTGGATGCGCAGAACCAGGATCTACTCGCGCGTTTGGCTGACAAGACTGACAAGCCAAAGAAGAGCTAGAGCTAAGGGTCTCCAGTCGAAGTTGACGGAGTAGTTTGTTGGTCGGATTTGTACTTCTTCATCAGTTCGGACAGACTTGATGCGGACGAAGACGGCGTGGAAAGTGAGTCTAGTCCACCATATTTCTTGTCAAAGAATGACTTTGTTGTCGGAGTTGTCGGCGCTGGGTCTGCATACTTCTTCATCATCTCCGACAGACTCGGTGTTGATGTAGACGGAGTGGACAGGCCGTCGAGCCCTTTGCGCTTGAAAAACGACGGCGTCGTAGATGGCGTCAGTAACGTGCTGTTTGGATCGGCTGGCGCAGCAAACGGTGATGAATTACTGGGAACCAGCGGCAGAGTTGAATTGCTTCCTGTTATCGGCGATACCAGGGACGGTGCAGCTTGTGTCGGAGTTTCTCCAGTAAGTCGCGCCAATTTCTCCTGAGCATACTTCAAACCACTCTGACCTTCCGCCAGGTTCTTTTGCCTGAAGTCTCGCATTTCCCGAAGCTTCGCCTTTTCGTATTCGCTGATAGTCGGGTCGGCGATTTTCATTTCGAGGTTAGTAAGTTCGCTGTTGCAGTGCTCGATGACCTTTTGATACTTGTCGATTTCCAGCTTGGTGAAGTAGACGTCGTCATCGTGTTGCTTCTGCTCGCGTTGCTTCCGCTTCTCTTCTTCGTCATCCATGAACTTCTTCCAGGATGTTGGATTCCCGCCTGGAAAGCGATATTCAGGCGGAATGTACGGCTCGGGCGTAGTGGTAATTGGGTTGTTATTATTTGGCGGTGGATTGCTTTGCGTAGAATGCTGCCATTTCCAGCTCATATCCTTCCACCAGGTCTTAGCTCCAATAGCCATTGTGCCGAAGATCTCCAAAACCACAAAAGCAACGATGAGCCCGATTGAGATCTGCCATCTTAGCTTTTCATCTTGCAATGCCGCTTGCTGCTGCATCGCAGATTCCATGGTTTGCTGCGTGGTCTGGTGTCTGTACTGCTCTTGTTGCCGCCTGGCGTTTGCTTCCGCTTCCTCTCTTGCTTTGCGCTCAGCGTCTCGCTTCTTTGCCGCTTGCTCTTCCTGGTATTTGTCGTCGGCTGTTTTGCTTCGGTGATAGTTAGGTCCAGGTCCAGGACCTGCGCTGCTACTCGATGAGCTTCTAGCTCCTCCACCGGCAGCTGCTCCAGCGCCTGGCTGGCAGTCGCAGCCGGTCGCTCTGTGGCCTCCGCTTGCGCCGAAGTGTTTGGTCAGAACATCTTTAGCGTTGTTGATCTTCTTAAGCTCTTCTTCGGCGAACTCCTTGTGGTCAGG
>CAYZJR010000208.1:0-4529 GCA_964478655.1 uncultured Candidatus Obscuribacterales bacterium | reverse complement strand
TCGTTGCGTTTTCGCAACTCTTTCGCGGTTCATATCCAACAAATACATAAGGAACAGCCATGTATGCCTGCGCGCAGCAGTGGCAACAAGTTCGTCGATAGATTGGATGTTCCAAATGACTCGTCACAACCAAGTACCCTGGTGTGTGCGCCGGACCGTTCGCTGCAATGGTTCCGTCAAGTGGTCCACCGAAAAGTTCGATAACACTGTGTGCGTCTTCTGTTCTCATGGTTCCCTCTTCCGCTTTTCTCACTTCAATCAAGATGCGCGCAGCATGCGTCTCTTTGCACTCTTGCAAGCTTCTGACTCGTCATGCTCACGCACGACACCTGTAAGGTCATCGATTGCGTGATGCAACTCGTTGAGCTTTGCGTTGATTCTCTCGATGCGCAAAGTGTCGGCGCGGCGCTCAGCCTTCATGCGCGAGAGGAGCAACCCGATGATCATGCGATTCAACTTCCAGATATTCGAATCGCACATTCCATATGAGAGCGCAAGAATGATGTGGTGCGAACTCGTCGCACTATTGTTGATTGCATTTAGTCGCGCGACGGACTCGGCGGGAAGTGATCGCAACCAACTTCTTATATCCGGTGCTGCGGCTTGCATATTGCTTTTCCTCAATTGGCGCGCGAATTCGCATGACGAAGCCCGCGTAACTTCGTCGCGTTAAAGCAGGGCAAACAGCTGAATTCGCTTCAGCTAATTCACCAGATTTGATTGTTCGCAAATAGGAACGTTTGCAAGACTAACATTACCAGGATTTTTGTTGTTGCGATCAACTCTCAATAAGGATTTTGAAACACTCTGTCGCCAAGTATGCCAATGGCTTAGGCTTTCGGCAACGTAAAGGTTTTTTATTGATAATGATTCGCATTGGATGGCACGTTTGACCGCTTGGTTCTGAAAAGCCTCGCAAGATGCCACGGTGCTAATCGCTGGTGCTTGTCACAGGTGTCGCCTGTATGATTTGGGGCGGAGGAAGCTTCTTTGCACGAAACTGCGACTACTATATTTAGACGATGCGTCACCGATGACTTGCCAATTGTCGAAGCGATGGTGAGCGAACTCTACGCCACTGATATTGGTGAGTCCGATACAAGCTCGCCAAATATCCGCTTGACCTTTGAGACTCTTTCGAAGCGCCCTGATTGTGGCGAAATTATTGTTTTTGAATGGAACGGTAAAGCAATCGGCTATGCAATTTTGATCTTTGTTTGGAGCAATGAATTCAATGGATTCTTTCTCGATGTAGATGAAGTGTACGTCTGCGAGTCCGCGCGAGGAAAAGGAGTCGCGAAATCATTTTTCAAATGGTTGGAAAGCGAACACAGCGATCGTTCGGTTGTCGCATTTTCATTACAGGTGAGTGCGACAAATCTTGATGCTCTGCGGCTATACGAGTCAATCGGCTTTAAGCGATCATCGTCGAGTTTTTTGAAAAAGATGCGTTGAAACGAACTCCGCAGTATGCGGGGTGGCGTCTAAAATATGTGTCAGGGAGCGGGTTTCCGTATTATTCCTCTTTTCCTGTTGGAAATACTTTTGATAAGTGTATTTCTATACCTTTTCGAGAAAATGTTATGACTGCAGAACATGGTGACACTAATCAAAGCCCGCCAGAATGGGTCTCTCGCGTGATTGAAACTTGCGAACAGTTGCCGCATGCGTTCACTCGATTACATGATGCGAGAGTTACGCATACGAAATTAATGGCTTATCAAGAACACCTTGAACGTAAGGGAAGCCGCGGCCGCTGCGAAGAATCTGAGATTTGCCATGACGACACCGATAACTTCTTGCGCGGAGAAATTCTGGATTCGACTCGCACCGAACGCATCCATCGTTCTGACAGAATTGCGTTATCGTATTGGCGACACGGTGAATCCTGTGCGTGCAGGGCGTCTAAGTCCGAGGAGTTTGTTGATGAGCTGCATCCACGCTCCGCATATACCGAACAATTGAATTGCGCTCCAACTTACGAGGGGCATGTTACACAACCGGGAATGGGTCTCGAGATGGACTGCTTCACTTCGTTTCTGGCGAACTCGACTAAAGAACAGTATCTACACGATTATTTGTTGCAGTCGAGTTTGTCCTCGCGGCCATTTTTTAAGCAGACCAAATCACATGATGATATGAGTGATGAAGAACTCATTAAGAGGCTCGATCAAGGTCTTGAATCCACCCGCGTGTCGTTGACACATTTGGCAAAAAGGAGAACTCCGATTACGTCGGAAATGTCTGAGGTGCTATTAGAGCATCTCGATTCATTGCGAAGGCTTGCCAATCAACTGCACGTCATGGACAATTGCGATGTTGACTCTGGAGAGGAGGAGGGTGTCCTCGTTTCCATGGAACAAATGCAAAGCGAGTGGAACAAATACTTAACCTAGCATCTCCGCACAAGTCGCGCAAATCTGCCCGCGCCACCATACGTGGTGCTTTGCTCGGCATTCTGTGTGTCGGCGTTTCGTGTGCCGTCCTAATTTTGAGCAACCTTGGATTGGTGGCAAATGCCGAGGAGTCCTTCAAGTCACCGGAGCGCTGTCTTGAAGCTGCTCACACCGCTTTCGCTCAAAATCAGATTGGAAGTGCGCTGGAAAATTTGAAGCAGTTAAAGGTTTTGGCTGCGGCAGTTTCAACTAAGAACGCTGCAAACCATCTTGTGAAGCCGACCGTACCGTATGATCGCAGCGTCGTCGATAAGGCTCAACAAGTTGAGAAGAAAAAAGAGTGGGCCGAAGCTGAACGCAAATGTATGGAAGGGTTGATCAACTGCGAACGAGCAAGAGAAGAGATCATGTTGAGCAGCACCGGCTTTGGGCAAGGGCTTGTTGACATGGACAAAGCGACTTTGTACGACATTCTTTCGCGCTGTCAGGAAAAGCAAGGCAAGTCGACGGAATCAGTTGCGAGTTGCGAACTCGCCGTAAAAACTTGGCTCAAGTGCCCGCATGCGTTGAAAAATTTGAAAGCTTCGGTGGACCGATTGGCAAAGCTATACAGCGGCGATAATAAGAGTAAGTGACGTCCATTTGCTAGGTTTCTCTTACGTTCAAGGTGTTCGTGGTCAATTACAGAAGCAAGATCTTCAAAAGAGGTCCTTTTGTCGGTCCATGATGGCAATGAGATCTGGTGGCGCTGGTAGTTTGTTTTATCTCTTGATTTCTGGGGCTGTTCTCGATGCTGCCATCGGTCTCTAATATTTGCTGGTTGTAAAGTGTCTAGCGGGCTAGACGGATCTTCGACGAAACCTTGGGAAAAAAGCGAGGTCGAGATTTTGCCGATCCCCGAAAGGCGCATTCTTTCGTCGCGAAAGTGTCTAGTCGACTAGACACTTTACATCCAGCTCTTTTTTAACCCCTTCCATCTCTTCAATGCCACGAAAAAGCGCCACCGGCTTCAATTCCAGAAACCCAACCGGCTTCAATTCCAAGAGAAACCATCATCTTTAATTGCCCGCCCGCTCAGTTCCACCAGAAGCTCCAAATACTGGCGCCGAGAATCTCCTGTGCGAGTCCTTTTAGGCTTCCGTCGCTTTGATGCACGAGATCGGGGCAATATGCATAGTGTTCCTCTGCAAGTGCCATTGCGAGATCGAAACTCTCAACTGGATTTTGCACCCGCGTGTAAAAGCTGTCGCGAGTGATGCTGACTATTTCGGCTGCTTGCGCCGCGTTCCACCTCTTGAGTGCAGCTACGTGAACATAGCTTGGCGGGCACTCGTTCCACGCGCCAAAGGCAAGATGCGCCGGCACATGCCAGCTCTCTAGGCTCTTCACCAATAACAGTGAGCATGGAGTTTCAGGCTCCGCTTCCAGCACGCCGATGCACTCTGTGGGCTCGTGTTCGAAGGAGGGTTCCGTTTGCAGAATTTCCTCAAGCGATGATTGCGCGTTCCGATGTTCCAGCCACGATTCAAAATCAAAGAGTTCTCCCTTCGCGATTGCCTCTGCTGGCCCCATTGTCTCGCTATAGATCGTGGTGATTGTTTCTGCATCCGCGGTTGCCGCAGCTGCAATCATTGTAGCCATCGTTTCTCGCGGTTTCGTCATTTGCCTTTCGAGCGATTCGAGGCTCTTCGATGTTGTTGAATGCAGCTTCGCAAGCTGCTCCGACAAATCTTTGGTTAGATCGGTCAGCGCCATCAGACTTTGAGTGTTCGGCGCTGCGACTGAAATGCACGTGTCATCAGCCGGTTTCAACCACTCCAGTTCTTCTAACGCATCGCCAATGATGATTGGCCAGTAGCCGGACTTGTCGTGGTTTTCCCGGAGCGTTTCCCAAACATTGAGCGCCTCGCCAGCAGTCGAGTCGAGAAGCAAAAATTTCGCGTCGTGCGACCAATCCAATTCTGTCAGCGAGTTCGGAGAGATTCCGATCTTTTCCAGGAATCGTTTCATGTATCGCATCGTGCAACTCGCGGCGAAGGGTCACGCGGTTTCCTGACTTGCTGCAAATACTGTAACTAGTTTGCGTTTACAGGGCGAGAGAAATCTTTCTCGGCTGGAACAAAACGAAACAGT
>CAYZJR010000207.1:0-4740 GCA_964478655.1 uncultured Candidatus Obscuribacterales bacterium | reverse complement strand
ACCGACGTTTTCAATGCTCGAGAATGCCCACATTCGCTTGAAGCTGCGTTGTCGAATCAAAAAGATGCTTGCCGCAAGAGTTGTGATGACGCCCATTGAAACCATCAGTTGCATGGGAAATATTTTTGCATCACCTTGGAACAGTTGAGAGACTCGCCAGATACCGAACAATGCACAGTTCAAAAGCGCACCGGACAGCATGGCAGAAGCAGGCGCGGGCGCTTCAGAATGCGCGTCAGGCAACCAATTGTGCAGAGGGAAGATGCCAGCTTTGGTGCCATATCCGAGAAGACAAAAGACAAACCCAAACCGCAACAAGGCCGGGTTTAGTTCGTTGGCGTGAGCCATCAGTTCTGAGAAGTTTAGCGAGCCATGGTTTGTCGCACCGTGTTGACTGGAGGCAAAGACAAAAGCCGTTCCCAATAAAGCAAATGCAATTCCAACGCTGCAGATAATCACATATTTCCAGGTTGCTTCGATTGAATGCTTCGTTCGATCAAAATAGACCAGAGCAGCTGAAGAGAGAGTTGTAGCCTCCATGCTGATCCACATAAATCCCATATTGTCCGAGACGAGAACGAAAATCATTGAAAGCAAGAATGCACTTGAAGCAATGTAGAACATTTTGAGGTGATTCAGTTCCACCTGCTCGTCTTCAGCACTGAAGAAACAGTTTGCTTGCGTTAAGCAACACGCGACGATTAGTGTCGTCAGAATGACAAAAAGTGCAGCGAGCCGATCTGCGGAGAATTCTTGGTTGAAAGTCAAATGTGCAAGATTGTCGAAAAGAACCGGTTTGAACAGCACGAATTCCACCGCTAACTGCACCCAAGATAAGATCGCCGCCACTATTCTTACTGACTTGGCATTAGGCAGAATGGCGGTCAAAACCATAATGGAAAGCGGCGTTGCGGCTAAGAGGAAAAGAGCGTCCATGGTTTAGTAGTCCTTTAAATCTGTGAGCAAAGACACATCGATATGCTCGTAGTTCTTCTTAATCTTGAATAGAATCAGACCAGTGACCATCACGGCCACGAAGACATCAAGCATGATTCCCATCTCAACCATCATAGGCATGCCATTGGTTTGAGACACCGTAAACAGGTAGATGCCGTTTTCCAAAACGAGAAAACCAATGATTTGGCTGATTGCTGTTTTGCGCGCCAGCATTAAGAGCATGCCCGTGAACAACATTGAAAGTGCAGATGTGGCGCCAATTCTCGCGTCACCTTCGCCTAGCACTGCCGGTAATTGCGCGACCAATAAATAGCTTACGCCGAGCAAGACCACACCAAGAAACATTGCCAGAGGAAGCGGTAATAAAGTTCCAACTTCGCGAAAGATTCCAACTTTCGACTTGACCCATGAAAGGAAGAATGGCGTGAATACTCCCTTGAGTAGTCCGACAATCAGCGCTGAGAAAATTAGATCGTGTTCCTTATTGCCCATGCCTAACCATAGAGTCAGCCCTGCAATGAGGATCGTATGAATGGCATAACAAATGAGGTTTGAACGCACATGTGTGGTGCCCAGCATGAAGATTGCAATCAATGCAGAGCTCAGGGTCAACAAATCGTATGTGTTCAGTGGCGACAAATTAAGCCCTCCAGATCGCGACGAATGCGCACGCGATTGAGATTACAACCGCGTATGCGACGTATTGTGGAATCTGAGTCCATCTGACTTTAACGAATATTCCTTCAGAAAATGCGATGACCAAGACCATTGCAATCAATCCAACTATGCTGACGGCGCATTGAACTAAAAGATTGCTAGTCCACATGAAAGGCAGCGCGTGCAAGAAACACTGCGATGCAAGGCCCATCAAAATGGCCAGTTTAAGACTATGTGCATAGTCGATCAGACCCAAGTTGCGACCGGAGTTTTCGATAATCATCGCTTCATGAATCATCGTTAGTTCCAAGTGAGTGCAGGGATCATCTACGGGCATACGCGACAGTTCCACTATACTTGCCATGTACAATCCAGCACCGCAAAGAATCCAGAGAGGCGTCTCATTTTGCAGTGAAGAAGCACCGAAAGTAAAAATCTGACTCAGGTCACTGGTGTGTCCTATTGCTGCAAGTGAGGACAAACACAGCACCGTCACCGGTTCTACCAGGACTGCCATTGTCACTTCTCGACTGGCACCAAATCCGCAGAACACCGAACCCGCGTCAAGCGAGGAGAGCACTGCAACCATTCGCACCATTGCGAACAAATACACAACGAGGAAGAGATCTCCACCGTCAATGCTTGGCTTGAGATTTGTCCAAGGCGTAAGAAGTGCGATGATCAAAGTAATTACAACTTGCAGTCCAGCAGAAGTTCTAAATATCCAACTTGCGAGTGCGCTCAATACCTCTCCTTTGATGGAGAATTTGTAGAGGTCCAACAGCGGTTGATAAATCGGGGCACCGCGACGGTTTTGGAGTCTTGCCTTGGTCTTTCGAATTATGCCTATTGATAGACTTGGCATAATCGCCAAATAGATTGCAAAGGCAAACCACTGCAGAACAACACCCACCGATGCGCCTCCGCCTAAGTCGAAACCGAGAAAGTGCAATGCTACATTCACTTTTTTGCCCCCAACCAAATCAGACAAAGTGCGGTCAAAAATACGTAAAGTAAGTGAATATGAATGCTGCCCGTTTGCACTTTCACCAGTGTTCGGTTGAAGGTGTTAGCAGCAGTCAAAAATGGCTTGTACAGGTATTGTTCAAGCACCGGTACAATAGATGTCTCAACATTTATATGTTCAGGAAAATGTCGTCTGTCTTTCCCCTCGATTTTGTTTGTTACTTTGAATTGAAGCAATGGGCGGAACAGTAGGGCAATCGGCTCGGAGAAACTTGAGCCTGACTCTTCAGCGCGGGCAGGAAGTGTGCCATAGCCGCAGTCCCAAGTGTCGAACTGTCTGTGTTTTGGTGAGCTCTTGGGAGTCAATATGCAATACATCAACCCCATAAGAATCAAACCGACAATTGCAATCTTATCTATTGCAAACGGATACAAATGATGAACTGTCGGCAATCCACACGATGAAATTACCGGTCCACATAGATACAGAACTCCAGGTGCACACAGACCCAAGACGATGCATCCGACAGCCAATGCACCCTGCGCCATCAGCATTCCGGGAGGAACCTCGTGGGCTTCTTTCAAAAACTTAGAACGAGGGCGCCCGAGAAAGGCGATTCCCAGTGCCTTAGCGAAACATGCGATCGACATGGCACCAACGAGCGACAATATAGCGATGATCGCGAATGAACAGATATTGTCCGGAACAGACGGAGATTTGTAGGAGAACTGCAATAAGCTTTGGTAGTACAACCATTTGCTGCTAAATCCATTGAGTGGTGGCAGCGAGGCAATCGCGAGCGTTCCCACAAAAAATGTCACGAGCGTCCACGGCATCCGATTAGAGAGTCCACCTAACAGACCGAGGTTGGTTGAGCCGGTTGATGTTTCGATTGAACCTACGTTGAAAAACAGGAGTGACTTGTAGATGCCATGGTTTATGCAGTGAAAAATTGTTCCTAACAAAGCAATTGATGCGACTTCGTTCAGGTTGTGCTTTCGGGCAAGAATAGTCAGTCCGATTCCGACAACTGCCAATCCGACGTTTTCAACACTGGAATATGCAAGTAATACTTTCAAATCGTTTTGAACGAGAGCAAAGAGAATGCCCCAGAGTGCGGAGATGGTTCCTATTGCAACAAGCGCATAGGCAAAGGTTTCATTGATGCCGGCGGTTGCGATGAGAATTCTGAGCAGCAGATATATCGCGACCTGCAGTTTTACTCCACTGAGAAGTGCCGAAACTGGTGGCAGTGCCTCGGAGTAAACCTGCGGCATCCACACGTGAAACGGCCACAATCCAGCTTTGACAGCGATTCCGACAACAATTAGAGTGGCTGGAATCTCTAAGATTGTGGTTCCAAAATTCCAGTTATTGAAATACCAACTTCCTGATACGACTCGCATCCAGATGAAACCGCCGATCAAAAATGCCGCCGAGACAGTTGAGGCACCAAAGTAAATCAAGCTTGCTCTTCTTGCCGAGCGTCTGTGGTGTTCAATCAATAATAATGCGGCGCCGCTAATCGACATCAACTCCCAGAAAACTAATAGTGTTATTGCGTTGGCGCTGAGAATGACCTGGCTCATGGCGAGAATAAATAGATTCACGAAGGTCCAGAAAAGACCTTTGTGAATTGTTCTGGTAGTGCGTGCAAGATAACCCGGTAGATAGAGAGAAACGACGAGGGTTATGGTTCCTAGAAGGAGCAGAAAAATCGCGGAGAGGGAGTCGATATAGCCGGCCAAAGGCGTGAACGCAACCTCGAGCGGTTCGGCGATTCTCCAGAGATGCTGCTTTCCCCACGTGAGAATGACCGCCCCGATTACATATAGACCACCCACCAGCAAGAATAAAGAATGCAATCTGTCCGGGACTCTCTTTCCACCTGCTACTCCCACTACTGCGCCCACAACCCAGGCTACATAGGCCAAACTTAAGACCGAGACGGAAGTCGATTGAGGATCAAACTGATTCATGTGTTCTGATGATTCTCACGGTAGGTTTCCCAAGCAACAGTAAACAGATGCAATGTAACGACATCGTGATCGAATCGAGTGCATCTAGTTAAATCGCAACATACCATCACAATTGGTTCGAGGACCCACGCGCTCCGCGCCACGCGCTCCGCGCCACGCGCTCCGCGCCACGCGCTCCGC
>CAYZJR010000206.1:0-4748 GCA_964478655.1 uncultured Candidatus Obscuribacterales bacterium | reverse complement strand
GCGAGTTTAGCGACTTCGTCCAAGCCGTGTTCCACCGGCTGCCGCCGGGGATTATCGTGGATAACTGGTACAAGGGCAGGCTCTATCACCTTAACGGACTGAACGGTCCGTCACAGCGCGCCGAGTCCATCGAGTGTGTAGGTCACTATCTCTTCTATGGTGATCCCAGCCGCGAGCTGCCGGCGCTTGGATATGGCTATGAACAGGAGCGCCAGTGGGCAATCGAAGAGTATCTTAAAGAAAGAAACAACGGCCAAAGTTACGATATCAACCGCGGCCGAGCTGATGCCTTCGCCCAGGTTGAGCGGGCCGCGAACTGGCGCCCGGCGCACAAGAAAGGTGATGAACCTCAGAAGTATTCACCCGTGGTTCCTATATCGTGGGTGCGCGAGAACGCCAATCGGAAAGCCGACGCACGCAAGCGCATTAGCAACGCCCTGGACGGCTTGAAAGAGCGTCAGGAGAAGTTCACCACCGAGGAGCTGCGCAAGGAAGCCAAATGCTCCAAAGAGACGCTCTATAACCACAAGGATATCTGGCACAAGGATTACGAGGACTTGGCTGAGAGCCTCTTTGCAATCAGTACGGACGAATATAACGTTGTGGTGGGGGCGGGTTCTACTCAAACCCAGCCCCCTACCACTTCTCTTGACCAGGATATGCCTCCCGGTCGCTTGGCAGCTCGCCGTGTTGCCTATGAGATATCCATGCGATCCCAAAGAGCGCAGCGGCAGGCACAGACGACCTCTGTGTCCTCCCAGGAGGCGTCTGAATCGACCTGGCAGGATGAAGTTACCAGGTTAACTCAGCCGGAGCCCTCTACACTTTCAATTCCTGAGATCAAAGTCTTACTGGCCATCCTCCTGTCCTATTTAGCCATTGCCCCCGACTATGACAGCCAGTCCGCATTACAGTGCTGTATATCTGAGCTGAAAGACCAGATGTCCGCTAGAACTGACGGTCCTCACTTCGTAGTTCGACCGCCCTGACCGGAAAATTTTTGCTGCCTGCTTCTTCTATTCTGTTCAAGAACAGTAATGGAGTAATGGACTCACCCCCAAACTGGTCAGCGTTTGACTTCAATCCCGGTGCCAACGTAAGTGGGAACAACCGACTTGCTTAATCCACGCTCCGGTGAGAAGCTGGCTATTATGATCAAGAAGAAGTCTGTGATTATTACTCTTGCCGCGCTCAGTGCTGTGAGCTTGATTGTTGCTTTGAGTACCGCACCACCTCAAATTCGGACTGCGGAGAGCAACCAGCTTCCTGAGAATTTCAGCAGCACCACCTGGAAAGAAGCCGCAAAGACCAATTTCGGCTTACGCCAAAAAATGGCTCACCCACTGTGCGCCTGGATAATTGGGAAGACTGATGCTGATGTTGTCCGGTTATTAGGACAACCAGAATGGACCGGTGTTGGCGGTGTTCCAGGACTGACATGGCAACCAGGTGATGGATCAATTGCCTGGAATTACAGTTTGGTAAGCGCTTCCGAGACATCGCATCTCAGCGATGCTCTGCGACTTCATGTGAAAAACGGGCATGTAATCGCAGCTAAAATTGTCACAATTGGCAGTTAGATGTACTGCTCTTGCTTCAGATGAACCTGGCTGGCTCTAAATTTCGCTGGGTTTGAATACTCTGTATATCCCGATTTCGCATTGGCGACATAGTCTTTTGTTGCTAAATTCCCATGCTCATCTCGCTTGTAGCCAATTCCATTCGCATTTCCAATGGCTGCCTGATGATGCCTGATGAATTTCTCAATGGCATCCAGTGAAGCTTTCTCATCGATTTGCCCATTATTCTTCACTAGCAAGTTATTCATTACTTGCTTGACCGGCTCCCCTGTTTTGTTTTGTGGATCTACCCAAACAAATGCAATGGCCTCATTCCCGAGATCTGGCCTGTTCTTACGCAATTCTTCGTTGACCAAAATCTCCCTCAAGAATGCACCCGCTTCTTGTTTCATCTTCAGATCAACATAGTCTTTTTCGCCTAGTGCGCTGCTTCCGGCGTACAGTTTATCCAGATCTTGGTGTGTTGCATGGTATCCCTCGTGCGCCAGAGTCTCAATTTGTCTTTTGTATGATGCCCTGGAATCTATTTCCATACGGCTGTTTTCAGCGTTGTAATCGGTAAACTCCAGCGGATGCCGTTTCCAAACATGAATGTCCTTTGCCCATTTGCAATCGCGTAACTCTTGCAACGTAGTGACTAAATGTGGAGTCGCGCTAGCAGCTTCTTGCACACCTTTTCTGGCTGTGAAGTCATTCACATTGAAATAGTCGATCCCTGGTTTTGCCCCTGGCGGAGCATCCGCAGGATGGAGCCGGGCTAGGCTTTGTGAAAACGTCTCGTCCAAATTATCCCTATGTACTTGAGCAATCAATACGCCCGTATTCAGACCGTTTCCAGACGATGCAGTACTGTCAAAAAACTCGAGCTTGGATGCTTGTCCTTTCTTCTGCATCTCAGCGATGACTTCCGGCGTAAGCCCGATATGCGTTGCAGACTCGTGTTTGCCAAGCTTGTGGGGCTTTTGCATCTCGTCCCAGATAGCTTCGTCTTCACGCGTCCGGATCACGCTCGGTCTAGCAAGTGATTCTGACGGTGCCTTGATTTTAGAAGCTTCCAGGTTTTCTTCGGTGTTGTCGGCCATAACGATACTCGCGGGAAGTCTTCCACCAGTATAAGCGGCTGAGCCATAGAGGTCAGGCCCTGTCCCAAAATCTAATCCTTCAGGCAATGCTTTCTGAGCGCGCAAATCGCCGCATGTTTTAAACAAATCTTGAACCGATTGCGAAAGCTGTCTGGCACTGCTTGCACCAAAGTCCTGCTGCTCTTGCGTTTTGAAGTCTTCCAGTGCCGTCATTTTCGCCTGCCCCGCGCTCACTAAAACTACTTTAGAGAGAACTTTTGGCTAGATTATGGCAACCGATTCTGAAAGTCTCCTGAGTTGATTTTCTTGCTTGTGTCATTCCGTCGCCTCCTTCATGAGGCTGACCTGGCGGCTTTCTCCGCTGTTCTTCAAGTTTACCGGCTGAGCGCCCACCGCCTTCAAGCCGTTCGGTTTTCTCTTGGTTTTGAGTACTCCTTTCCTGCCGCCTTGACGGCGGAGCCCAGCCGGTCGCCCTCCGGGAGGCAGCGTCGCTGCCGAATCAACTCAAAGGAGGGCAACAATGGTCAGTGCTCGTATACACGATTACGGTTTGGAGCTAACTCAGAATAGCAAGGTGGGATGGGCTTTCAGCCTCTCGCGCAGCGAAAGTTGTGTCAATGCTACTTCGATCTGCAGACGGCTTTGTTATGGAAATGGAGTCCGGTATCAATCTGATGCTCAGCGTCATAAGCGGCTTCGCAACTTCAGGACTTGCGAGTTTCTATTGCAAAAAGGCGGGCCGGAGTTGCTGGCTCAGAATCTGATCGCACTGGTAGATCAGGCGCGGCCATTAGATTGGCTGGCGGCGCAAATATCTGGTGAACCAACAAACTTGCCTTACACGCTTCGGATTCATGATGTGGGGGACCATTATTCATGCGATTATGCGCGTGCATGGCTACTTGCGATCCAAGATCGCCCTCAATGCAAATTCTGGTTCTATACGCGCAGCTTCCTTGATCCAAAGCTTCTCGCGGTGCTGTCGGAGCTTGCGGCTGAATCTAATTGCCAGGGATTCTTGAGTATCGACAACGACAATTTCAAGCAGGGCTTGCTTGCGTTTTCTTCTTATCCTGGTGTCTGGAAGCTGGCTCTAATGCAGCAGGACCAGGACCAACTGTCTTCCGAATTGATGCCTGCCATTCGCGATCGCGTCAAGCATGGTGAGATTATCAACTTCCCTTATCATCGCGCAGGCAAGCATGTCGTGCCGCTCAGAGCCGAGCTGTTGACCAACTGTCCGCAGATAACAACGAGCGCCTATCCGTTGCAGACCAATCGATCTGAGCCTAAACCGTGTCAGTCTTGCAGTCTTTGTTTGCCTAGCTAGGCTCGCTGCGGACTGGCTTGCAGCCTACCTTGGCTGCACTTTTCGCCTTCTCAGTCTAAGGGGGAGGCGCCACCCCGCGTCAAGCACGAGCACCGAGCAATTTGTTTTCCAAAGTTACTTCTCGCTTGACACGGGAGCCTCCCCCTTGCCCCCGTAAGTGGCGAAAAGCCGCACTAATACAGGAATACGAACATCATGAAAAAGAAAGTTTTGATAGCCATACCTGAGCGCCTACTTGACCAATTGGATCTTCTTGCTGAATTTCGGTCGCAAACAAGATCTGAGCTAATCCGCGAAGCATGCCGGATTCACCTGGAGAACAGTCAGACTTTTACGCCATCACGACCGGCAATCTCTCTTATACATCCAACGCTCTTGAAGGAGGAAGCTGTCGCTAACTAGACAATGACCTCTGTTGTAACCCAAGCCGGGATGAGCCTCTGCGCCATCCCGGTATTTTTGTAAGGAGCGGATCATGAATACAAGAACACTCAAAAAGCATCTCAAGTACAAAATTCCTCAGATAAAGCTGGCAATTCTGCGCGAGCCTACAAGTGAGCCCCTGCCTGCCATTCGGACCCCGCGCGACCTGGAGCAATACCTTGAGCCAATGAAACATCTATCGGAAGAACATTTTGTAGCGCTGCATCTTGATGCCAGGTTACAGGTCACGGGCTACCATGTGGTAAGTCACGGAACCGTCTCGGCAATTATTCCGCGTTGAGAATTATCCCGAGCAATACTTCATGACGATCA
>CAYZJR010000205.1:0-4749 GCA_964478655.1 uncultured Candidatus Obscuribacterales bacterium | reverse complement strand
CTGCTTACGAGAATCACCGCCGGCATTGACTTTCCGGAGGAGGTCGGTGAATTGCCCATCGACGATATCGCACCCTCTATAAATGAATGTGTAAAAAAGTTGCAAATTCTGGCCGGAACAACCAGGAGCGGTCGCTTCATGCGAGAAGGGCTGCGGCTTTCCATAGTAGGTCGCCCCAACGCCGGCAAATCCAGTTTGCTCAATCAACTCCTCAATTTCGAACGTGCAATCGTCACCGACATCCCCGGCACAACGCGCGATTCAATCGAGGAGCTCATCGACATTAAAGGCATTCCCGTCATTCTCATCGACACTGCAGGCATAAGAGCGACACACGACACAGTAGAGCGCATCGGCATTGAGCGAACAAAAAAGGCGATAGCAGAGTCGGACTTGATTCTGGTAGTAGTCGATGTCACAGAAGGCTGGGGCGAAGAGGAAGAATCAATTTTGCAGACAGTCGGCGCAAGACCGCACATAGCCATTCTCAATAAAATCGATATACGTCCCGATTTCGAGTCATTTATTGATTCTGGAGGGAACAGTCAAAACGGTTCCGCCCATTGCGTTGCACGGCTCGAGGTTTCAGCAAAGCTCGGGCAAGGCATGGACTCATTGTCCGAAACCATTGAAAAATGGGTTCTCGAAGATATCAACCTCACAGAATCAGGCGGCTCACTAAACCAAAGGCAGGGCGAGCTTTGCATGAAGGCGATAGAATCGCTGCGTCATGTTCAACAAACACTGGAAAGCGGAATGCCGCAAGACTGTCTGTCAGTCGATCTCAAATCCGCAGTCGACAGCCTTTCAGAAATCTCAGGAACTGTTGTCACCGAAGAAGTCATAACAAACGTCTTCGCTACTTTCTGTATTGGGAAGTAGCACAAGAACACTTCAAACCAGCAATCAAGGCACACTCAGCCAAGGACGAATCAAAAGGACGAATCAAATGGTCTCCCGACTACTTTCAGAAGATACCGAATATCCAAGTGTCTTTGAAATCCAAAGATGCGAAGAGCTGGATATTAGGGGACAGCGCTGGGACAAGCTCATCCTCACAATAAAGCAAGGCGCAACAACGCTGACTTTGGGCGGACCCGGAAAAGACCCGGACGATTCTGTCGTCCTCTGCCGTGACCCCCAAGATGAACCAAAGACTTTGGCAGCCAATCTACAAAAGATTTTGGATGGAACGGTTGATGAGATCGGCTTCGAGCCCTCAGAACCGTCGTTTGAAATCCTCGTCAAGCGCAGCGGCGAGCCGACTAAGGGTTTTCGAGTGCAAATCTGGTTCGACTCAGGCAATGTTGAGACAGGTATCTATCGCTGGGACTCGCTCGGGATGCGGTTTTTCACTACAAAACCCCGTCTAGAGCGGTTCATAGCCGAACTGAAGGACGATTTTGCCTGGTAGAATGCCCTTCTACTAATGCGGAACGGCAGTTTGTCGATGCCGTCCGAAAGGAGCAATCGTGTCACAAGTAAAAACACAGGTAACGGTAAAACTACCCGACGGGTCAGAACGTACACTCGATGCGGGATCTACATGCGCAGACCTAGCCCAATCAATTTCGCAAGGTCTATACAGAAAAGCTGTAGGAGCTTTGGTTAACGACGAGCTGAAGGATCTCTTCACTCCGTTAACCGACGGTACTACCGTGAAAATCCTGACGCCGGACAACCCTGAGTCGATTGAACTTTTGCGCCACTCAACCGCACACGTGATGGCTGAGGCAGTGCAATCTCTGTTTCCTTCGGCAAAAATTGCGATTGGTCCAACCATCCAAGATGGCTTCTATTACGACTTCGAAATCAAAGATCATCCTCTGACGCCTGAAGATCTCGAAGCTATCGAGAAGGAAATGAAAAAAATCGTCGATGCAAATCAACGCATCGTCAGATACAACATCGAAAACGTCGATGAAAAAATTAAAGAGTTCAAGGGTCAAGGCGAAAAGTTCAAAGCAGAACTTTTGGAAGAGCACAGAGATCACGAACCTACCTTGTACCTGATGAAGGACAAGGAAGGCAATACTGTGTGGAACGATCTTTGCCGCGGACCTCACCTCCCGAATACGGGAGCCATCAAGGCTTTCAAACTTTTGAAAGTCTCAGGCTCGTATTGGAGAGGTGATGAGAAAAAGGAACAGTTGCAGCGCATCTATGCAACCGCATGGTGGTCGAAGACAGATCTCGAAGAGTACCTGAAGAGATTGGAAGAAGCCGAAAAGCGCGATCATAGAAAGCTTTCGAAGCAGCTTGATCTCTTCTCCGTGCACGAGCAAGTTGGACCCGGTTTGATTTTCTGGCATCCGAACCTTGCCACCGTGCGCGCCACTATCGAAGATTTCTGGCGCAACGAGCATCGTCGTCGCGGCTATCAATTTGTTTACACTCCGCACATCGCAAGCGAAGAGCTGTACTCAATCAGCGGACACTTGGAGAGCTACGGCGAAAACATGTACTCCAGCATGGACATCGATGGTGATCCCTACCGGGTGAAGCCGATGAACTGTCCTGGACACATCATGATCTACAAATCGAAATTGCGCAGCTATAGAGATCTGCCATTGCGATTTGCAGAATTAGGGACCGTCTATCGCTACGAGCGTTCTGGCGTTCTTCATGGAATGCTGAGAGTACGCGGATTTACACAAGATGATTCGCACATTTTCTGCACGCCTGCGCAACTCAAAGACGAAATCAACGGCATTCTCGATCTGATTGAGAACATGATGAAGACGTTCGGATACACCTATCAGGCGTATCTTTCGACTCGTCCAGAAAAGTCATTGGGAACGGACGAAGAGTGGAAAATGGCCACCGACGCTTTGGAAGATGCAATGAAAGAGCGCGGCATGCCGTACGAAGTCGATGAAGGCGGCGGCGTATTCTACGCACCGAAGATCGACATTAAACTCTTTGATGCGATCGGACGTGAATGGCAAGGACCAACTGTTCAAGTTGACCTCAACTTGCCGAATCGCTTCGACGTAAATTACATCGCAGAAGACGGAAACCGCCACAAAGTAGTGATGGTTCACCGTGCTGTGCTTGGTTCTCTCGAACGATTCTGCGGTGGTCTCATCGAACACTACGCAGGCGTATTCCCGACTTGGCTTTCGCCGGTACAAGCAACTGTGCTTCCCATCAGCGACAGACACGTCGAATACGCAACCAAGGTCTACGATGCTCTTCGGAATGTGGACGTAAGAGCCACACTAGACTCGCGCTCCGAAACGATCAAATACAAGATCAGAGAGGCGCAGGTCCAGCAAGTTCCGTACATGCTCGTCATTGGCGACAAAGAGATGGAAAACAACCAGGTCGCGATTAGACATCGCCGCCTAGGTGATCTCGGCGCCATGAGTCTCGAAACGGCCGTGGAAAAAATCCAGACCGAGATTCGCGACAAGGCATAGCCCAATAAAGTTCATGCGATCCATGTCATGCGATCCATGTCATGCGACGCATGTCGAAAATCACGAACCCGGAGCAATTTCTTGCTCCGGGTCCGATGGATCGCGTGAAAAACCTAAAAGACAGAGACTATCTGTAGTGATTGACCAGAGCCCAATTATGCATTTGACTCAAGGCTTGAAGAAGAGCACCCTTCTGCTGTTCCGACATCTGTCTGGAACGTTCAATCGAATTCTCCAACTGGTTCATAACAGGTCTTTCAAGAATGCTGTTTGCTCCATCTAGAGAAACATTGCTGGCATTAATTGCAGCGAATGGATTGTCGACAACCGTTAACTCTTGTCCTCGATGATCGTGCAAACTGTATTGCGAGTTCAAGCCAACTTGTGCTCCACCAGTGCTTTGCGAGGTGAAATAACCTCTGTACGAGAAGATGTCGTCACCATTGCGCCTGCGAAACACAAGTTGCATTGAGTACATGCCAGGATTGGTCGGATCGTCCGATGCGATTTGCGTCGTGAATATCAAACGTCGCCCGCCATCAGTCACGTCACCGACGCCTTCGAATGGAATTGTGTTAGTGCCGACTGTGCCGGTTCCCGGAAATCCAACGTGTGAATATGTGGTGAGTAATGTTCCGATTCCGCCTATGCCTTCGGGATGTTCGCAGGCTCTGACATTCTGAAACCGAAGTCTGGCTGGGCAACCCAATCCTGGAACTGTTCCTATCCAAGGCACACTGCTCAAATTGAGATACGGTGTGACATCAAATGTGCTGACGGCTTCGTATTCGTAGACACCATCGGCAAGATCGAGTTTCCCAGGCACAGCACAATTCGGTCCGAAAACTTGGACTGTGTCATCTACCATGCTTGTTTTTGTGATGAACAAATCGATTCCTTTGCCGTTGATTCCACCGACAGGTTTGATACCGGTAAATGCCAAACATGTTTTCACTAACGTGTCAGCTTCGTTGGGAACATTTGCCAGCGCACTGCTGAAAGTAGGTGAATTAGCCGCAATCACGGAAGCTTGGCGCGTAACCAAATACGCACCAGCGGCACCACATGCGAGACTACCCAAATTGATCAATGGAAATAGTAAGAGAAAAAACACAATTAGAACGGCAGCAAATTCCACCAGAGAGGAGCCCTCTCTGCGACTTCTTTTTTTCATGACGGCACCGCTTAAAGTGAGGGGTTAATCGGGGGCGGTTTCGGGGTTAGGTGTTGGTGACGGGATTCGAAGTGGTCAGCGACGAGGATTCGATGTGGTCAGCGACGAGGATTCGATGATCAGCGACGAGGATTCGATGATCAGCGACGAGGA
>CAYZJR010000204.1:0-4802 GCA_964478655.1 uncultured Candidatus Obscuribacterales bacterium | reverse complement strand
TTGATCCTGGATCACCAGATCCAGACGAACCGCTCGAACCTGATGAACCACTCGACCCTGATGATCCGCTCGAACCGGAGGAACCGCTCGACCCAGATGAGCCGCTTGATCCACTCGATCCCGACGATCCACTCGATCCTGAGGAACCGCTCGATCCAGGATCACCAGATCCGGACGAACCACTTGATCCAGATGATCCGCTCGATCCCGAGGAACCACTTGATCCAGATGAACCGCTCGAACCGGAGGAACCACTCGATCCAGAAGAACCGCTTGATCCCGACGATCCACTCGAACCCGACGATCCACTCGAACCCGACGATCCACTCGATCCCGACGATCCACTCGACCCAGAAGAACCACTCGATCCCGACGATCCACTCGATCCCGACGATCCGGTGCCGCCGCCTGATGGCATGCCGGTTCCTGGTCCTGTCACTCCATTGAGATTGGCAATCAGCGTGGTCATTTGTGGCGTGTCTTGACCATTTACTGGTTCCACACCAAACATATAACCTTGCCACCATGGCCCCGCGCTCCAATACGAGTAGCCGGCCCAAACATCCTTGTTTGCGTGCATGTACTGCAACATGCCGGCTAAACTAGCGCAAGCTCCAGGCGCAGATGTCACGCCGATTTCGCTGAGGAAGGCAGTTCTATTATGCTGACGGCACCACGTTGTGAATCCGCTCAGAGTTGCAATCGCATCGCTAACACTCAAGTAGTCGGTATGGCTGCCGGAACCATCGTAATCAAGGTATTGATGTACGTCCAAAGCGAAATTGTTTTTTGGATCAGTTACATTCAGCATGTACGTGTTGAGCGCAATAAAATCGACCGGGTGTCCCCAATAGGTTGAGGGCACCAGAATAAGTTGAGTGGCCCCTGTGGCGCGAATCGCGTTTATCGACGCTTGCGCAGTTGCCGCCCAAGTTTGTGAAGTCATTGTCGGGCCAACGGGTTCATTCATAATTCCAAAGATCACATTTGGATAATTGATATAGTGAACCGCCATCTTGCTCCAGAAGTCGGCCAACACCGAGTTGGGATATCCACCAGGAACACCCACCGTCACGTTGTTGTATGCGCCGTAATTGTGATTGTCGATAATCACGGCCATTCCTTTGAGAGTTGCCGCAACAACAACCGCATCCAATCGAGATAATTCGGTTGGGTCGAAGGCACCATTGACAGTGCGCTGCATTCTTTCCCATTTGATTGGGATACGCAGCACCGTCATGCCTTTAGAAGAGAAGTAATTGATTTCAGCTTGATTTGGGTAGATGTAGTCGACACCGTGAGTTCCAGGGACGTTCCAGCCCCATTCAGCACCGGATATGTTTACACCTTGCAACGTCATTCCGCTTAACGCCATAGCGGAATTAGCAGCCATCAAAAACGAGACACCGGCTGCCACGCACGAGACGAACAGCTTTCGGAACTTTCGTTGAAGACTGGTAAGTGAGACGAAGCGGCAACATTTTTCCTTGTTCGCCATCTGTCTATCCTCCTGAACGAGCCTTGGGGCCACAGTTCAGTGACTTGCACACGCAATCGGCCGATGAATCTGACAGGTCGATTCATAGCCAAAGTCACCGATATTCCAGGAGTAATCGGGTTACGCCCTAGCTCGTTTGACCGGTAACAACTGCGCGGGTTACAAAAATCTCAGAATTCCAACAGAGCTGTTGGACAGTGACTTTCGAAGCTTTCGGACCCGCCGTCGAGCCGAAACGTCATGACACACGAATAAAGCTTATCTTCAAATTACGCATCGGGAGCCGGAGTCAAATGCTTCATGGTTTTGATCTTGCTCAGAGTTCGCAGCCCTGCTTGTGTCACTGCTGTTCCCTCCACATTCAAACTATTCAGCTTCATCTTCGTCAGTGGCTCGAGATCGTGGTCGCTCACAATAAGTCCTTTGAGACTCAACGACGTAAGATGTTTGAACTGCGGCATGTATTTTTTGAGATCAGATCCAAATACATGCGAATAGTCCAATACTAGAGTTGTCAGATTTGGCATTTTTGACAGCATCGGCATGCTTGTATCATCGATGCGTGCGTTAGTGCTCAAATCTAGTTCTTCCAATTGATTCAGTTTCGCGATTTCGGCAATGTGTTCGAGTTCTAAGTCGCAGCCTTGCAATGTGAGTTTCTTCAGCGAAGTTGCGTTTCTCAAAACCTTCAGCCCCGCCGGTGGTATCACCACCTTGTTATTCACAATCTCTAAAGATTGAACATTCGGTAGCATAGAAATGCCTTTCAAGCCATCCGAATCCACCGAGCAATTTTTGAAACTCAATCGAGCCACCGGAAGGTTTTTGCACTTTGCCAGGAACGCACCGGACACCGGCACATCCAAGAATTGCAACCTGTCCACTGGCTTGTACTTCTCGACCAATGCAAGTGCGGAAGCATCTTGTGCAGTCTCGGTCAGTTTGACGATTTTATTGTCATAGGTCATTTGAGAGTGTGGTCGAATATCACCACGCAAAAAACAATGCTCACGCTCGCGCTCATCGATCTGAGGTCCGCTCATAATCGGTTTCTCAAGTTCTTCAGTCGGCGCCTTTCCGACATGAGTCTGAGACGCTGGCGGGTCCCAAAGAAAGATCGAAAAGATAATCAAAATGGGAACAGCCACGGCTGTTCCTGCCAGCGCAAATAACTGCCATTTCTTCTTTTTGGCAATCGCATCTTCTGCCGAGACCGGTGCAGATGCTTGCTCGTACAGATCTTCAAGTGCGTTGAGTTCTGCCTCCACTTCTTGCATTGACGCATAGCGATCGCCGGCAGATTGCGCGAGACACTTGGCGATGATTGCTTCTAGTTTCTTTGAAAATCGGCGACCCGTAACGACTGAATTTAGAGTCGGTGCATCTTTCGAAATCTTCTTGGCGAGAACCTCAAGTGCAGAAGCGGCAATGAATGGCTTCACTCCAGTCAAGGTTTCGAACATAATGCAGCCTAAAGAATACACATCGCTCCTGCCATCCACCTCTTGCCCTCTGACTTGCTCGGGGCTCATGTATGCAGGTGTTCCGACCATCATTCCTGTTTTCGTCAAATAGTCTATGGCGTTCCCTGCATCAACCATAGCCACGCCGAAATCAATAATCACTGCTGTCGGTGATGCGGATTCTAAGTCTCTGACGAGCAGGTTGCTTGGTTTCAAGTCGCGATGAAAGACTTGTCGGTCGTGCGCGTGCTGCATTGCTTTGCAAATGTCTTTGAAGATCACGAGCGCCTTTTCCGGAGGCAACCGATCGCGCTCGATGATTTCGGAAAGCGGAGTGCCGCTCTCCATGCGCATAACCATGTATGGCTCGTTGTCTTCATTGACGCCGAAGATATAGAGCGCGACCAGATTGGTATGGTTGAGAGCGGCAAGTGCCTTGGCTTCGCGATCGAAACGCATAATATGCTCGCCGGTGAATCCGCGCTTTATGGTCTTAATTGCCACAACTTTATTGAGCAGCTGATCCTCGGCTTCATAGACAACGCCCATGCCGCCGGCGCCTAACTGGCGGATCAGCCGATATCTTCCGACGAAGAGCCCGAGGTCGTCCAATTTGAGTTCCTTCCGTCCGCCACGGTTGGTTTGCTA
Organism: uncultured Candidatus Obscuribacterales bacterium; assembly: GCA_964478655.1. GTDB lineage: Bacteria > Cyanobacteriota > Vampirovibrionia > Obscuribacterales > Obscuribacteraceae > CAYZJR01. Next base: position 1,193 of record CAYZJR010000204.1, on the reverse strand, counting down.
GTATGCGAAGAGCCAGAATAGCCAAGTCAGTTTCATATCAGGACCATAACATAACAACATGACAGAAACGTGGCATATAAAAGAGATGTTGTAGAGAATCATTTAGAGATGCAAAAATCACTAGCTTTCGTTGTCCTGAGTTTCTTAATCGCCTCGACTGCTCAGGATTCTTTCTCGCAAGAGACAAATGCCAATGTCTTGAAGTCACCGTACGTTGGCAGAGACGCCGATACCGAACCGCTTATCAAACCAGTCGAAAACAAGGACAAAAAGGTATCGACCGAAAAACTTGAGCAGTACATGTTCGAACTCGTTAACAAGGACCGGGCAAAATCCGGCGCGCCGCCGGTGAAACTCAGCAAAGAACTGACCGCACTTGCACGCGAGCTAGCAAGTGATTTGATGCGTCGCAAAGCCTTCGAGCACAAAACCGGCGATGGTCTCAGCACGAATCAACGCGCAGTGAAAAAAGGCATACGAACTCCGATTTTCGAGAATCTCGGCACTCAGTCAGGTCCTGACCCCGCACTGCAGATGGTGACAGAATTGGAAGAATCATTTGTGTCGGAACCTCCGGATCAGCAGAACCACCGTTTCATTTTGCTCAATCCAAAAGCAACGCATGTTGGTATTGCAATCATTCAAGCAGACAATTCCATCATTGTTGTGCAGAACTTCACTGAATCCGATCCGGCGGCAAATGACACTGCAGGGAACGGTTCAGAAGCACCATAGCTGCTCATCGAAATCTAAAGAAAACCTTGAAAAGTGTCTAGGAAACTCTGTCCTCACAGATTCCCTACAACATTTAGATAACCTAGCAATGTAAGGACTCAAGGGAACAATTTAGACGAACACGCGAGTCCAAACAACTGAGATCGGGACTGTAGATAAGTTCATCCTGCCAAGCAATCAGCAAGGCGGCTGAGTCATGCCGACTCGATCTCACTCGTCGTAAGTGGGACAAGAGCCTGGGTTAACACCCACAACACGACGAACAGGTAGGAGCCGCTCGAGAACCAGGAGCTCGGGCGGCTCTGTTTTTTGAACTCTCTTTGATTGATATCGGGGAGCCAAAATTCTATGCGGCTCCAGATCCGATTCTACGCTTTAGACCGGAGAATGGAAAATGAATTTAAGACGTAAGGACACCATAAAGGAAGCGTTTACTTCCAAATCTTATGCGCCTTCTC
>CAYZJR010000203.1:2806-4840 GCA_964478655.1 uncultured Candidatus Obscuribacterales bacterium | reverse complement strand
GGCTCCGGAATTGGAGGCGGCGGCGGAACCGGCTCCGGAATTGGAGGCGGCGGTGGTACAGGCTCGGGTACCGGAGGTGGCTCCGGCAACGGCGGAGGCGCTGGTACTACAGGAAGTTCTGGCAGCGGCGGAAGTTTCGGCAAAGGAGGGAGTTCAGGCAGAGGCGGTGGCTCTGGCAAGGGCGGAGGTGCTGGTGGAGGTTCCGGTATAGGAGGTGCTGGCAGTTCGGGATCAGAGGCCGACTCTGGTGCAGGAGGGGTTTCCGATACGGTAGAAGGTTCCGGCACAGGTGGAGGTTCCGGCACAGGTGGAGGTTCCGGTACAGATGGAGGTTCCGGTACAGATGGAGGTTCCGGTACAGATGGAGGTTCCGGTACAGGTGAAGGTTCCGGTACAGGTGGAGGTTCCGGTACAGATGGAGGTTCCGGTACAGGTGGAGGTTCCGGTACAGGTGGAGGTTCCGGTACAGGTGGAGGTTCCGGTACAGGTGAAGGTTCCACAGCAGGCAGCTCCGGAAGTTCGGGAACGGAAACCGATTCTGGTGCAGGTGGAGACTCTGGTTCGGCCGGTGGTGCTTCCGCCGCAACCTCTTCCGATACCGCCACTGGTGAAGGCTGTTGCTTAACGGGCTTTTCGGAATCCTCGGCAGTTCCCTTCTCCTTTGGCACCACAGATGATGCCGCGAGAATAGTCTCGTCGTCGGAGAAAAGCGTTCGAAGTCGATCATTGGTATTGAGCGAATGATCCTCTCTCGGAGCAGTTATAAGCGGTTCTTCTGCAAACCTATTTGTCGTAAGCCCACCGACAAATGCCGTGTCTTGATCGTCGTCATCATCATCGGAAAGCAAACTCATCAAAGAAGTTTTCTTTGGTGGTCTGGGAGCATCTAGCTTGGACTTGTTCTTATCGAAAGCTTTGGCCTTTTCTTCAGCTTTGGCCTTTTCTTCAGCCTTGACCTTTTCTTCAGCCTTGACCTTATCGTCAGGTTTGACCTTATCGTCAGGTTTGATCTCGTCCTCGGACTTTTCTTCAGTCTTGTGCACTTCTGCTTTTGACTGTTCCTCACCTTTCTGAGGTTCATCCTTTGAGGCTGGCTCTTTATCGGTCTTTCCGACAGCTTTATCTTTCGCTTCCTTTTCGAGAGTTGCAAGTATTTCAGCGGCGGTTGCAGCGTGTTCTTTAGCCAAAAGCTGCGCACTGATGATGGGCGTATCTGTAGTTGCAGTGAACTCTTGTTTTGATTCACGCTTCGCGACCGGCTTTTCAACCGGTTTCTCACCAGATTCTGTTTCGGATTTAGGAGCACTCAAATCCGGATCAAGCGTTGACTCCGCAGCAGCTTTGGCATCTTCAGCAGCTTTCTCAACGTCGATTGGGGGCGCTTTTGCTAGGTCGTTCTCTACCGTCTTCGCGTCTTCGGATTCTGATTCGGCTACTGGTGCTGATTCGGCTACTGGCGCTGATTCGGCTACCGACGCTGATTCGGCTACCGACGCTGATTCGACTACTGGTGCTGATTCGGCTACTGGTGCTGATTCGGCTACTGGCGCCGATTCGCTGCTGCCAGTCGGACCAGCTGCTTCTGGTTTCTCTTCCATCAGGCTGTCCGGAAAGAGACTCTTCAGCGGCGTTTCTTCGCCATTCACTGAGGGAGTGTTGTTCTTCGCGTCGAAAATTGCTTGAGCCTGATTGGGTGCTTTTGGAAATGCAGGATCAAATTCGAAATCATCATCCTCATCAGCCCCGAATAATCCCTTCAACCCCTTCTCAGGAGATTTCTTCACTGGTTCAAAAAGATGATCGAGCGAACTTCTTCCATCACTCAAATCTTCTTCTTCATCTTCGTCCGGTCCAAAGAGCGACTTCAGCGGGGCAGCCTTGCTAACAGGCTTTGCCTGCAGTTCCGCAGCTGGAGTTTTGGACGCCGCTGTGTCGTCTGAAATTGCTGAAGACTCAGGCGTTGCTGAAGTCTCAGGCTCTGCTACGTCCGGCAATGCTGCTGGTTTAGAAGAGGTCTCTGCGCCCGTAGAAGAG
>CAYZJR010000203.1:0-2706 GCA_964478655.1 uncultured Candidatus Obscuribacterales bacterium | reverse complement strand
GAGGCTTCTGCGTCCGTCGAAGAGGCTTCTGCAGTTGTAGCTGCCGGTTCTGCTGTTCCCGCCGATACCTCAGCCACCGGTGTGCTTGGCACGGAATCCAGCGAGTCTGCCGTCGAAAGCTCGGCTACGGCTTGGGCAGCGTCTGGCAGCGTTCCTTCACCGTTTCCATTTGATTCAGGCTCCGGCGGTTGGTCGAAAGTTCGGTACATCAGAAACTCGAAGTCATCTGCTGCACAAACCAAACGCTTTATCTGACCAGTTTTCAGATTGCACTTAATGACATCAAGTGCGGCTTCATCGTCCGGATTTACCATGGCAACTGCGAAGTGGCTGCCTTGTAGACTGACAGGCACAAACTTGAACTGGCGCATCGCCTTCTCAGGAAGTAATTCCAGCATTCCTGGATCGGGCGAAGTCTTATTAAACGAGACAAAATTGACGCCAAACTGCAACTCGAGCGCGTCTTTCATCTGGCGCTCGCTCACTAATCCCAACTTGGCAAGCACAACACTCATGCGCTCGCCGGATTTTTCTTGTTCTTGGCGTGCTTGATCGAGTTCTTCCGAGGTGAGAACACCGATGTCGAGTAATAGCTCTCCGATTTCATTACCGGCGCGAGACATGTCTAAACTACCGACCAAGCTGCTTTTCCAATCCCAGGTGAGTCGCTCTTCGTGGGCGAACAACGGTACGCGAAGACCCGCCCTATCAGGATATTGCCCTTGGCTATTATTTACTAAACAAAAACACTGAACTAAATGGATTTCTTAGTAATGATCTTTAGGAGTTAATGAAGTGGAGCGAATAGGTCAGGCGACACCTTGCTACCGGTTCCAAACTTTATCCGACACTTGGGCAGTTCCTGCCGCAACAACTTCATTTGCCTCTTATTGAAAAACCTTTCGCTCAGCTCAAGATGACGAAGCTTCTTCATCTTTATGAGACTCTCAAGAGCGTCGATGGTGACTCCGGTGTCTCGCAAGTTGAGCCCGTCGAGGTTACCCAAGCCGACAAGGTGTGAAACAGCGCGATCATTGATGCGGTTGTTATTGGCAAGTCGCACACTCTCTAGTGCTTGAAGTTTGCCGACATACTTTGCCGCTTCCTCGCCAATTTGAGTTGCGCCTAGTCTAAGCACTCGCAGGCGTTTCAATGGCAGCAGATACGCGACATTCGAGTCTTTCAAATTATTGTTGCCAGTTTGAAGTTCTTCCAACTCGCTCAGTCCCGCCAGATATTTGAAACCGGAACCATTAATCAGAGTCTTCGAGACGCAAAGAACTTTCAGATGCTTCAGCATGCCAATATCTTTCAGCGCCTCGTCGGAGATATCCGCACCTTCCAGATCCAGCCTCTGAAGCCCAGTTAGATGGCGCAGATTCTTGACTTGAGCATCGGTAATCGGCAATTTGCTTAGGTTCAAATAGTCTATGTCGTCTGCTTTTAGCCTGAGCAGCGGTTTGAGATCGTCGCGCAGAATGTAATCGCCCTTGAGCAAAGTCCGCTGCCCATCAGGAACGCGCACCGTTCCAATCGCATCAGCAAAGAAAGTATCGTTGACCGTTCCGATTAGCGACTCCTTCTTCGGAAACGAATAGAGTTTGCCGATAGAAGTCTTTTCTGGAAATTTGATGATTCGCTCTTTTGCATCGGACCCAAGACCACATACTGCAGCCATCAAGACCATTGCAATTGCCATCGAATTCTTGAGAGGGTGCTTCATGACGCGCCGCGAGTACACCACGTCTGATACCAGAATTTTTCCCTGAAAAGCAGAGTGGCTAGGTGTGACCCTAGCCATTCTACTGCTGCAAGCGACTAATGTCGCGCCCCCTCGAAAGAAATCTGTTACCGAACTCGTTGTGTGCGTCTCGGTGTGAGTAGTATCCTATGGCAAAGTTGTGAACATTTGGTACCCGGCTTTTTGCTGAAAGAGGAAATTTCCACTCATTCATTTGTATGATTGAAAAAATCTTTTGGGAACTTCCAAATGCCTGTACGCGCAATAGTATTTGACTACGGAAACGTCCTTTCGCAACCCCAGCAGCCATCAGACTTTGACGCCTTGGCAAAGATTTTGAATATTAAGAGGGAACAGGCGGAATCATTGTATTGGAAGCATCGGGTTCCTTATGACAAAGGCGAGTGGGATGCGAATTTGTACTGGAACACGATCGCAAAGGACGCCGCCAGTCAGTTTTCGGCAAATCAAATCGAAGATGCGATAGCTCTTGATGTAGCCAGTTGGTTTCGATGCAATAAAGATGTTGTCGGATGGGCGGCAGCGATCCAGGAAGCTGGATTGAAAACTGCAATTCTCTCCAACATGCCGCATGAACTGCGAAAGCGTGTTAACTCCGCCGACTCCTGGTTGCCGAAATTTAACCATCACACGTATTCATGTGTTCTGAGTGTGATGAAGCCGGAATCGAAGATCTACGAACATTCCGTTCTTGGTTTGAATCTTGCCGCGGAAGAAACATTGTTCATCGATGACAGGCAAGAAAACATTGATGCCGCTTTGAGTTATGGGATGAACGCAATACTGTTCGAAACAACAGATGCTCTTGCTGCGACTATTGAGCGCGACTATTCCTATCTGCCGCGATTGCCTATCGCGATATAGCTGGTGCCGAGCGCGTGGTGCGGAGCGCGTGGTGCGGAACGCGTGGCGCGGAGCGCGTGGCGCGGAACGCGTGGTGCGGA
>CAYZJR010000202.1:0-4966 GCA_964478655.1 uncultured Candidatus Obscuribacterales bacterium | reverse complement strand
CGCGTGGTGCGGAACGCGTGGTGCGGAACGCGTGGTGCGGAGCGCGTGGTGCGGAGCTTCTGAATGGTGCTGTAGAGCCCGATGAGCTCGAAGTCCTCACGCGTGAATTGTTTCACGACCATTACAAACCGCCGTCTAAAGGCAAGCAGAGTTGCCAATAGTCGCGCTATAGTGCAATTGTATAGCGTTCAATTCTTGTCGCCGCTACGGCAATGAGGAGTACTATTTTGCGTCCATATTATCCAATTTTTGCTTTATCGGCACTCTTGCTTACTACCTTCGTATGCACTGCCACTGCTACTAGTGCACAGCAGAAGAGCCGCATTCGGCGGGCTTTTTCGTCTGCTGGAGGACAGTATTCCAATGTGAAATCCGGGAGTTACAAGCCATACACGGGACCCTCGTCGGACTCTACTTCCGCAGGTTCTAGTACCGGTCTCAATAGTTCAAGCGAATTCCCAAACGTTGCTTCTGGATATCGAGTTCCGCTTCGCGACAATCGCAAGCCGCTAGAAGGAGGCATCGAGCACAACGCACAAGGTGGGCTCGTCGATACCAATGATTTTCAATTGGATGCGCAAAGCAACGGACTTAATCCTTTACGAGGCAACCTCGACCAAGGCGGTTCGAAACCCCTTCATGGGAAATTAGATCACGAGGGCTCGCGTCCGCTGCGTGGTGGACTAGACCAATCTCCCGAGATGCGCGTGCCGCTAAACGCCGGCACCGGTACCCTCGATAAGCGTGCTCCACTAAATGGTAACGTTGGCGACAACAAACATCCTCGGTATCTCAACGCAAAAGAGATTGATAACCTCAAGAACTATGACGTTGTCGTCATGCAGGATCGCTCGAGTTCGATGGGAGAGCGCGAGCATTTTCCGTTCGTTCCGTTCAAACTTTCAAGATGGGATTGGTGTCTCGATCAAGCTGCCGATTTGACAAAACAAACGGCTCGAGTACCGAACTGGGGAATCACTCTCGTTATGTTTTCCAGCAAGTACGATGTCTATCACAACGTGTCATTGAGACAGATTCCGCAGATATACAATCGGAATGGGATTTTTATTGGAACAAGAATTGCTGATCCCCTAGCGATGGTTTTCTCACAATATTTCCGACGAAAAGCCAGTGGCGATGCCAAACCACTTTTGGTGGCAATCATTACTGATGGCAAACCGCAAGACGACGAAAACCTTCGTGATTTGCTGGTTTCGACAACTCAGTACATGAAAGATCCTCGGGAGATTCAAGTTCGATTTTTGCAAGTCGGAACGGATGATGAGGGTCAACACAAACTGTATAAGCTCGATAATCGTTTGATGAGCAAAGGTGCAAAATACGACATCGTCAGCGTTATGCCATTTCATGAGCTGTCGCAGTTGGGGCTTGCCCGCGCTTTGGTGCAGACAATTACCCGCTAGATCTTTGCAGGTCATTGCCAAATTCAATCGTCTCGCGACTGTAATTCAATCGAGTTGATCGATCAACCAGTTCGGTTTTGCAATTCGCGAGACTGGCAATCTTAGCCGATCTTCGAGACTTCCAAAACTTCATAAAGTTTCGTGCGAACAGTGTGATACGCTACCTGCTCGCTTGGAATTGAGCTGCTCGATCTCACCGTATCAATTCCGTCCGTGTTGACTACTGGCGTTGAGTACATTCAGGCGGAACGTCGGTATTGCACGTTTTGCATTCAGCATGGTATCAAAACTTGGAGGTAAGAAGTCTGTGAGCTTAGGAAATCATTCCGTATCGTCCAATTGTGCAATTCCGACACATCCCAACACGGCTGTATCTCATCCCGGTCAAATCCTAGTGAAACACTTTATGGAACCCTGCAACCTATCTCCAACACGACTCGCAAACGAAATTCGAGTGGACCTTCACAGAATTCAAGAAATTGTTAACTGTCGACGAGGCGTATCACCCGAAACAGCGTTGAGATTAGCCAGATACTTCAACACTGTTCCAGAGTTTTGGTTGGACCTACAAACTGATTACGAGTTAGCATGCGCCAGAACGAAATGGATGGAGATAGTTAGTCGAGAAGTTACTCCAAGAACATCAGGTTCAACTCAGATCACATCCTATTCTTGTCGGCAGTATTATTTCATGCAGCCGCGCGTAAATGGCGTTACGGATAAGACGACGATCGAGAAAACGAGTGAATCGGTGGCGGGATGGGCGCCAACAGAAATCAGAATCAAGGACGACAATCAGCGGCGCGTTTATAAAATTATTCGCGAAAATCCAGGAGCGCACTTTGACTTGTTGTGGTCACTCTCTTCGCTGCGTGATTCCCAAGTACTTTCAGCACTCTGCTTGCTGGAGCTAGACGGTCTTGTCGTTCGTAGCGCTGGCGACACTTATCGTGTTGTCGAACACTATATTTTGGTCGAAGGAATTGAGGAAACATTGAACGTCGAAAACCAAGACAGAAAACAGGAACCAAGTTCGGAGAGCGATTCAGTTCAACCCCAGTCCCAGGGAATTCAAAACGTTGTTGGACTCGCTCCCAGCCAACAAATCAGCTCGAGTTTTCTAGAAGTTACTAGTCACGTACCAGATCAAGAAACCGATTGCACCGATGGCGCCTAATGATGCGATTATCCGAATCTTCCACTCCATAGAAATCGACTCACGTCCGTCGGATTTAAATGACTCTCGGAGATTCTTTGACGTGGAGGATCCCGCCAGATCAGTACCATCGAATGGGCATGACACGAAACCTTCCTGAAGGCTTCGTCCACATGTGCTGCAAATAGCCATTGATCTGTACGCTGTCTGGGGTGCCATTCTACGGTCTCCTTTGAAATTTCACCGGTGAACCGGCTAGTTTCAACTTAGATCGTAGTTGTGAAAGTTGTGTGTGAATGCTGCTGAACTTGACTAATTGTTTTCGTGCAGCTTTCTTACTTCTTCAGTCAGCTTTGGAACAATTTCAAAGACATCGCCGACGATACCATACGTTGCGTGCTTGAAGATTGGAGCTTCTGGATCTTTATTGATTGCGACGATCACTTTGGAGGACGACATTCCTGCAAGATGCTGAATCGCGCCAGAAATTCCGCATGCAATGTAAAGCTGTGGGCTCACAGTCTTGCCGGTTTGACCGACTTGATGTTGATGATCAATCCAACCAGCGTCGACAACCGCTCGGGAGGCGCCCATCGCGGCTCCGAGAACATCGCAGAGCCCTTGAATCATAGGCCATGACTCTGGTCCTTTGATGCCTCTACCACCGGAGACAATGATTGATGCTTCGCTGAGTTCGATTTTTTGTCCAGCGGCGGCATGTATCTCGGCTACCTTCGCCCGTACGTTGCCCGGCGTTACGGAAACATCTTCTACTGTTGATTGATGCCCTGCATCGGGCTCTGCCATTGGAAAAACGTTTGTGCGCAGGGTTACGAATCCCAGCGGTGAATTGAACTCATATGCACCGTAGCACTTGCCGGAATACATCGGACGAATAGGAGTAATTTTCCCTCCCTCATTCTGCAATTCCATTGCATCTGCAACGCAAGGAGCATCCAATCTAGCTGCAACGCGAGGAATCAGGTCCTTTGCCATCGATGTATGAGCAGCGAAGACGTATTGTGGATCTGCTTTCTTTACGGCTTCAGCAATAGCTGTTGTGTAAGCTTCTGTCGAATAGTTAGCGAACGCGTCACTATCAACAACGTAAATTTTGGATGGTTTGAACTTGCTGATTTCAGCGGTTAGTCCTTTCACGTTATGACCAACTACAACGGCGCTGACTGGCGCGCCACCTGCTTGTCGAACGGCTTCTGAAAGCGCTTCAAAACTCGCTTTCCGAATGTTGCCATTCCGCTGTTCGATAAACACTAGAATTCCCTGAGCCATTTCTTTTCTCCTGCTGAAATTTAAAAGGTTGCACCCACTGCAATGTCTCTTCTGTGTCTAGAGAACGCGGGCCTCTGAGCGCAAAAGTTGAACAAGCGTCTTCACTTGCGTGTCCACATCGCCTTCGATTTTCTTGCCTTGCGGACGATCGGGAGGCAGCATCATTTCTTTGATATGAACCTTCGCTGTGCTCTTGCCTACTTGTCCTTTGATCCCGAGTGCAGCTGCGTCTTTCACGGCGATTTCTTTTCTCCTTGCAGCCATCACGCCTTTGATTGACGGGTAGCGTGGCTCATTAAGACCTTTTTGTGCGCTCATGACTGCAGGAAGTGTGCCTTCCACGATTTCGTGCGCACCTTCGATTTCGCGCTCTGCTTTGAATTTGTTGCCGTCGACTTCCAATTTGACCAACATGGTTGCTTGGGGCATGTCGAGCAATTCGGCCAAGATTGAGGGAACTTGTGTGTTGTCGCCACCAACACCTTGCTGTCCGCAGAACACGAGATCGTAGCCACCATCTTTGATGGCGGCAGCGAGTGCTTTCGCAGTGCTTAAGGGATCGAGGTTGTCGAAATCTGCATCCTGAAGATGGATCGCATTATCAATTCCGCGGGCGAGGCTGTCTCTTAGAACATCTGTGACTTCCGCTCCGCCCAAAGAGATGGCGGTGGTTTCCCCACCATTCTTCTCCTTTAAACGAAGCGCCTCTTCGATTGCAAACTCGTCGTAGGGGCTGGTGATGAAGCGAACACCATTTGAGTCGATGTTCTTCTTGTCAGCTGCGATAGCAATCTTTGACTCTGTATCCGGTACGGATTTGACACATACGGCGATCTTCAAGGACATCCCTCCTGATAGGCGGCACAAGACCGTGGCTTCAGCCCGGTCAAACGCCGATTATATGTAGATAGATGACCCAGGCTGCCTTTTTTACCACTTGTCTTAATTTAAGGAATTGCTCAACTGAGATTTGTGTAATTTTTTTCTGTCGAAAATGAGGTGACCACGAAGTGCAATGTGCTTTGTGGTCTATTGTCTATGAACCCCGGACCTTGGCACCACGCGCTCAGCACCACGCGCTCAGCACCACGCGCTC
>CAYZJR010000201.1:0-5010 GCA_964478655.1 uncultured Candidatus Obscuribacterales bacterium | reverse complement strand
AGCGCAAAGTACGCCTGAATATCGTTTCTCGAAATCCCCTCATTTTGCTGCCACTCTTCATCGTACGATTCAGCGATTGCTTCTTGATTGTTGAGCAAGAAGGTAATGAAGGATTTTTCTCTCTCGGATGTGTTTGGCGATGCCAACGCCTGTTCTAACTCCGAGCGTTCGATGAAACCGTTTTGGTTGCTGTCGAGCCGATCAAAAGCCTGAAAGGCGTACGCCTTGATCTCTTCAAGGTTGTCAATCACGTTCTTGGTGCTGTACTGACTAAACCAGGCGCTCTCGAACTCATCATTGTTGCGTTTGGGGCTGTTGCTGTTAACCACTTCTCTATCCTGATCGACGAAGACAATTTGAATACACGATGAAACTTTCTACTGCTGAGCGCGAAGCGTATTTAGCGCGTGCGAAAACTCCGAGAAATCGACAAATCCGGGGTCTGTGTGGAGAAGCCCATCATCATCGAGCCTGATTCTGAGCCCCTTGAGAATGACTTCTTCCATTTCGGCAGTTAGATCGCTTCGCAACTGACTCGGTCGCTTGAGGTGCAACAAAGGCGTAAGGCTCTCTTGCAATAGCGATTGGCGGAAGTAAACGAGTTCTTGGGCATCTGTCGCCAGAGTGATTTCAGATTCGCCCTGTTCCGTCGTTTTTAGTGGATGCGAATTCAACACCGCTTCGTAAAGGGAGATGCCGACTGCAAGAAGGTCATCTGGCTCCCACAGCGGGTAATACTGTGGTGTCGAAATCATTGCTGTTTCGATCTTTCCTTCCGCGCATTCAAGTTCGCCGGAGTATCCAGGGTCCAATAACGTGACACCAGATTCGGTGATAAAGATGTTCGACGGTTTGATGTCGCCATGATAAATAAAGTCAGAACCCTTTTGCAAAGCATGGAGACCATCGCACAGCGAGATGAAAGAGGAAAGCAACATGGTTTCCAAAGTATCGCGTTCCCAAACATGAAGGTGACGCAGAGAAAACCCTTCCAGAAAAGGGCTGCAATAGTAAGACAAGCCGTGAAACTCACCGGTATTCTCGACACCGATGAGCGAGCCCCCGGCGCAAGCCTGGAGATAGTCGGCTTGCATTCTAAGCACGTGTGCGGGCGACGGCATGACTGGTTTGCCTTCGAATGGTCCGGCGTTCCACGCAAGGGTCGGATACGGACGTTCTAAAGAAGCTTTATAGTTTATTGCTTGCGTATCGGGTTTCGCTATTTTAAAGACGACTGAATCGCCGGCGTCATTGGTGGCACGCATTACCCATGAGAATGTTCCATCGCTCAAGAGTTGATTGATGTTGTAACCATCTATGGTGCTCCCCAATAAACTAGTCCACGAATCAAACTTTCGATACGAATCAGAAGACTTCGATTTGTTCCTTTTGGCAAGTTCTTCCTGCACCGCTAGAAACTCACGCTGCACATCATCAGGAACCTCAACTCCCTGCAACACCATGCCCTGCACGGCATAATCCATGCCGGAGCGACGCTGCTCCAACTCATCCGTCGTCAGCTTCTCAAGAGTGGCTCGCAATGCTGTATCGTCTGTCATTCAGCAAATTGTATCTGAACTTGGAATGCCAATGAATTGGGAACTATGAAGAAGTCTTTTCCATTAGAGTGATTGGTTTCTGCGGAATCTCAGGCAGGTTGCTGCGCACGGCGGCTGCCTTGTCCGTTTGCCCCGCGGCATCAAGCAAAGTGGCGAGGCGACTTGCCATCGAGCGATGTCCGCCGGCGATGAAGGCTTCGTTTTGCGCCGCATGAAGCGCGCCTTCGCGCGACAACTGTTTCCAAATGTCCAAGGAGTACTCGAGGTGCTGCGCGGCAGAACCAAAGTTTTTAGATGCCTGCTCGATTCCCGACACTTGCTCATATCGGTGCGCGACTTCGACGCTCTTTTCGCCAAATGCGCTTTGTTCGATGGAAAGCGCTTTGTGTGCCGCCTTCAATGCCTTGGCATTGTTGCCCAGGCGCATCTCTTGATAGGCGATTTCGCCGAGTGCCTGAGCGACATTCGGGTGTTCGGGTCCAAGCGCTTCGGCCCAGTGTTTCCCGGCGTTTTCAAATGCTGTGACCGCTTGTTGATGTTGGCTCTGACGGGCGAGCGTCTTGCCTTGACTGAAGCTCGCTTGCGCTTCACTGCTCATTTGTCGAGCAATTGGCTCGGAAACTCCCTCAATCTTGTGCCAATCGAAGTTGCCTTCTTCCATTGCGCGCTGCCTTACCTCAGATTGTTTGCGTCCAAATCCTTTGCTGAGTGCACCGACACCAAATCCCATAACCGCGTAGGTTGCGACGGCTTCGCCGACTTCGGTGCCACTTGCGAGTTTACCGGTTTTCAAAAGGCTGTTGGATTCTGCGTTCACGAAACCACCCGCGGCTCCGGAGGCTAACCCGATTGCGCCGCCTTGAAGGCGCTGAGCCACGTTGTGGCGAATAGCCGAGGCCAATCCATCGCTTGCAGTCATGCTCATGGTCGGCGAAAGCATCGACCCGACCTTGCCCATGGCGTAGAAGCTTGCTGCTCCGGTTGCGGCATTGGCGAGCCGGTCGGTCAAAAGATTTGATTCTGACTGGGTCGGCACAAACACACCAGAGTACAAACCGCCGGAAACCGCCAATTGTGTGGCGCTTCCAGCCTTGAGCACCGATTTGACGCCGCCATGAGTGACCATGAAGGTAGGAATCATGCCTAATCCAGCCCCGGCTTGTTGGGCGAACCAGTTTGCTGAGCCCAGATCGGCGTGTTTTGGCGCTGCGACAAGCTCGGCGTTGGGCAGCCCAATGCCCACGCTGTTGGCGATTTGCTGAACCCCGTCGTAAGGCATCTGCACGCCAAAATAACCGGCCGATTGCAGAAAATCTGACCAAACGCCTTGCTGCGGTTGGCTGTCAGCCGGTCGGTCGGCTTCGGTTTTTGCTTCGAGCCTCTGCTGCGTCAATGGCGCCTCCAGAGCAGTGTCAGATACTTTATACCCAATATTAACTATGGGTCTCTTTCAAGATAGAGCGTACCTTATCGAGAAGAAGTGGAAAAGTGGTGAAACCCGCATCCTGGTTGAGATGACCCCCTCCGGCGATCAGCTCGTGAGTGACTGACAGAGAATCGGCTATTTGGCGCCCTTTCTCTAAAGGAACATATGGGTCATCGGAGCCATTAATTACGAAGAAGTCCTGGCAGTGCTGTTTTATGCCTTGCCAATTGAAGGAACGGCCGACAAATGTCGCATTAATCTCGTCGTAGTCCGGCAGCCCGAGAGTGCCGGTGAAGCCGGCAACCAGGAAGGCCGCACGAATTCGATCGTTCGTTGAGAGATCGTCCAGTAGGCTGAGAATAAATCCAGCACCAACGCTATGTCCGATGAGAATGGTTGCGTCGTCTAGCTGACCCGCTTGCGCCAGAAAAATCTGCTTCCAGTTTTCAAAGTTTTGTCCCTCCGGTGTTGGAAAACGAGGAACAATCGCTCGATGACCCAACTTCTCAATCTCTTCTTTGAGCCATGGAAACCAGTTTCGCTCAGGGTAGCCGTAGCTTCCATGAACGATGACTGTCTTATATGTCTTTTGTGCTTGCACCATATGCGGTTCAACCAAAATCTCAGCGGTTCCACATAATAGATCTAAACGCCTTACCGGCGGTGCCTAAGAATTTCTGATAAAGATTCTCGGGTGCCTTGAAATGCAACTCTTCTATTTCACTTCCGTCGCCTTTTCGGTCGATAAAGACTCCCAAATCGACAATGCCGGAACGCTTCCACACGCCCTCGCAAACTAACACTTTGCGACCTTTAAGAGTCTCGGTGCGTGCCGAGCGCATGTCAAACCAGTCCGAATCAGATGCGTCTCTGAGAACAACACTGACCGAATCTAGTTCTGCAGTAGTGAGAGTATGCGATGGTTTGTCCAGCACGGTTAACAGACGGTTGGCAGCGCCCTTCGCAATGGGTTGTCCGCGGTAGTAAATACAGATCTCAACAGCGGGATCTTCTTTGTGCTTGAACTCTCTGAGGGACTCCAGAAAATATAGATCTACGCTGGGTTCAGTTTCCTGCCACCCATCAGGAAGATGCATCAATCGAATAGCCCCTTTGCCGAAGATATGCATGCCAATATTGTAATGTGTGCGGCGTGCTCGGAAAAGACGTCATTAGCTTATTGAGCGTACTGGGTCGATCACTATGATGTCTTCTCTAGCGATCGGTTGGCGTGTCTTTCTCCATCTCTCCACGGCTTCGGGTTTGACTCCCCAATTCTCGTTGCCGAGATCTCCTTCGTACATGCTGTTCTTGTCATTCAGATATGTTCTGATATCTTTGATGACTTCGTTCGCTTCCCAGAAGAGCGGTTCGAGTTCAGCATTCATGAGCATCTTCTGACCTTCGACGTAATTGACTTTCTCCATGAACAGAAGGAATTGGTCGCCGTCTTTGTGCAATGTCAAAGCCTTGGGAACCGTCACACCAAACTCTTCTTGAATGTGTTTCAGCGCTGATGCCTGATCTACAAGAGCACCTCGGGGACCAAGTTTTACAATTGTGTTGCCGTCGGAGCTTTCTTTGACTGTGGTGTGAGAGCGTTCGCTGATTTGCTTCCAACCGTCGACTCTCTGTGCGATACCTGGATTGTCGATGAGCATCACGTGACCGGAGTCGATGTCTTCTTCGCGCCGAGCTCCAACGCGGCGGAAGAACGGTAGATTTGTGTCGGTCGAGGAATCTTCTTCGTAAGAGCGGAATCGCCGCTTGTCGGATTGATCGACGAGCGTTTGTCGAATAGGACCGTCTAGGCGCTCGTTAGCGGGCGCCTTGGTTTCTAGGTTGACTGCGCTTTTGGGTGTATTTCTTCCACTGTTCCATCAAGATGTCTTATGACTTTGTCAGCATGACTGACACCGGTCATTTCGATGTCACCACCATTGGTGATTACGATGTTCATGTCGGGCAACGGTGTGACGATTCGGTTCTTATCGTCAATCAGCGCCCAGCCGCGTGAGTCGCGAG
>CAYZJR010000200.1:1643-5114 GCA_964478655.1 uncultured Candidatus Obscuribacterales bacterium | reverse complement strand
GCGAGCTTGAACATATCATCAATCGGCAAATCAGTGACGACATACTCATTGGCAAGTTTGAACAGTTCAGGCAGCTTGAGCACCACCTGTGGTTCCTTCAATTTCCTGGCGACTTGCCTCAAGAACCACTGCTGACGCTCAACACGACCGATGTCTCCTTTGGGGTCATGGCGAAAACGAAGATACTCTTCGGTCTGAGCGGCGTCGAGCCTTTGCACTCCGGGTTCAAGCGAGATTCGCAGCCCCGCCGCACGATCGCGATAGTGCATGCGCTTTTCGACCAGCACTTCGACAGGTCCCAAAACTTCGAACAGTTTCTTCAAGCCATGAGTATCAATAACAATATAGTGATCGACGGGCACCGCGAACGCTTCGCTGACTGTTTTAACGGCCAGTTCAGGACCGCCGAGCGCGTGGGCTGAGTTGATTTTGTCGACACCGTGCTCATCGGCGATGCGGACTCGGCTGTCTCTGGGAATTGAAACCATGCCGACCTTCTTAGTCACAGGGTCGACACTAACCAAAATCATCGTGTCGGAGCGGGTCTGGTGGAAGCGTTGGGTTCCACGACCATTCGAATCGACACCCATCAAAAGAACATTCATGCGGGTTTCGAGCTTCGGCCAGACATTGACCTCGGGCATCTGAATGTGCGGAAGCTGCACTCCGGCGACGGTTGGCGCCGGTGACGGCTTGAATGCCAGCGCCGGTTTGGGCTGGGTCGCTTTCATGACGGCCACGACCATCAAACCGATGCTTATACCGGCAACGGCGGCGAGAATCACCTGCCACCAGGTGGGTGATGAATAAACTGGATGCCTGCCAGACAAGCTGAAGCCTCGGATACTTACAACCTAGATGAATCAATCTTATCGTGAGATATATTAGCTATACTGTTGGCTCACAGAGACTTTATTGACTTTTAACGAGGTCTTATCAGAGGAGTAGACGACGTGGACCTTTTTCTTGATACCGCAAACATCGAAGAAATTACCGAAATCGCCGGCTGGGGCGTGCTCGCTGGCGTAACCACCAACCCATCACTGGTCGGAAAAGAGAAAACAGACTTCAAGCGTCTTGTAAAGGAGATTTGCAAGATCGTCCCGGGTCCAGTTTCAGCCGAAGTGGTCTCAACCGACCGCGCCGGGATGCTCAAAGAAGGGCGCGACATCGCAACTTGGGCAGAAAATGTCGTTGTCAAATGCCCGTTAACCCCAGAAGGGCTGGCGGCTACGAGCACTTTGAGCAAAGAAGGCATCAAAGTAAACGTTACCCTGTGCTTCTCGGTTAACCAAGCAATCTTGGCTGCCAACGCAGGCGCTTACTTTGTAAGCCCGTTCGTGGGACGTCTCGATGACATCAACCAGGACGGCTGCGCTCTCATCGAAGAAATCGCGGAAGTCTTCCATATCCAAGGAATCGACACCCGAATTCTTTCCGCCAGCATCCGAACCCCGCAACACGTCACCAGATCGGCTCTGGCAGGCGCAGACGTAGCGACGATGCCGTATAAGGTGTTCAAGCAGCTCGTCCAGCACCCGCTTACTGACAAAGGAATCGAACAATTCCTCGCAGACTGGAAGAAAGCAGAGTCGGTAGTTGCTGCCAAGGCATAAACGTCATCAGCTGTTCGATTTATGAACTATTCGGCGATCGCGGATTTCGGTCTGCGATCGCTTGAAATGTTTATTGCTCCAGGCTCGGACAAGCGCGGTTAGCCCATCAGAGCTTAAAATATTAGTGCAGTGTTCCTAAGCACGCACTTTGGAGCCCATGTCTAAAACCGGGTCAGTGGACGAGAAAGAAAAGAAGAGCCCAATGCAGGGTCCGAGCGGTTTCATTCAGCTTGGCGACCAGGCTTTGGTAGTCGATTACGGCAAAGTTTATGCGCCGGATGGAAACGCCGTGGGTTTCTTTTTCGAAGACGGTTACCTTCAGAAGGCAGGCGCAAATCAGAGCCGCATCATTGAAGAGATTGAAGGCTGTGTATTTCGGGGCATCGACAACTCAGGCATGGAGCTGACCCTGCCCAATGGCGGCGGGCCAACCGGAACATTGAAATTCAACGGTCTTGTTTTCAATGTTATAAACGGACGAATTGCCACTGAAGATCATTATTTAATCGGCGAGTTCGACGATGACGGAACAGTGTTTTTGAGAGATCGCCGAAACAAGGTTCCTCGGCGGAAGCTTGATGAAAACTCGCTTCTCAACACTCATTTTGAAGGAACAAAGAGTAATGGAAAAAA
This sequence comes from uncultured Candidatus Obscuribacterales bacterium, assembly GCA_964478655.1. Lineage (GTDB taxonomy): Bacteria > Cyanobacteriota > Vampirovibrionia > Obscuribacterales > Obscuribacteraceae > CAYZJR01. Next base: position 2,865 of record CAYZJR010000200.1, on the reverse strand, counting down.
ATTCAATCATGAATTTCTGAGACCACTCACTCGAAAAGACAAAACATATTCGGAAAACGAAATCATTCGCTACTTCGAAGAGTTTGACAAACTAACAACGCCTCAAAAGAAGTACGTCCAGGAAACCCTGAAGCTATGGTCATCCTCGGGACTGTTGCAAGTGATTCGGAAGAGCGAAGGCAATGCAGCGGTCACCGCCGGTAATGTCAGGCACGGAGCCGCTGGAGTCACCGGAGTTAGAACCGGGCAAGTCACACTCGACCGTGAAGAGTTCGAGAAAGACATCACGCTCTACCGAGATTGGGGCGCCATGGCTGTTCTTACAACCCGTGTGCGCAACCTCACTGAAGTGAGAATCAACCTTGTAGTTTCACACGAGTTTGGACATCAACTAGAATTTGTACTTTCTGCTGCAACGCAGAAGAAGATAGAAGACATGTACGAGGCTCGCCTAAAGCTCGCGAACAAGCTGAATCCGCTGCCTAATGACTATGATGGGCGTTCCGAAATATTGCCGAAAGAGAAAGTGCAAGATCGAACTTTCATTTCGGGATACGCACGAACCTCGTATCACGAATATTGGGCAGAGTGTGTTGCAGCATTTTCTGTCAAAGCCAGCAGAGAAGTTTTGAAAAAACTTGACCCGGGCGCTTACGAACTGCTCTGCGACTGCGTCTTCAAACCAGAAACCGTTCTTCGTCCAAACCTTCGAGACCCGATTTTGGATCTTCAAGCCAGCTTGCGCACAGGTGGTGAGCTTGGTGATGACCTGCTAGATAAGACACCATGAGACGAAAGAGTCGACGACATTTGGGACGAATCGCCACGCAGAAGAAGGCTGCTGCAATGGCCTTAGCTGCCCTTTTCATTGGGAACACAGTTTCACCAGCACTGGCAGCGTCGAGTCAGATGCAGCCGTTGCTAAAGATGATCGATCCTGCAACTGCAAAGTACGATACGTCGTTGCAACAGAAAAAGAATGTTCCTCCGCCGAGCCCCAACCCGCTCGGTGGCATCACTGGAAAACCAGTGTCCAAGCCAGGAACTACAACTACCCCATCATTCAAAACCGATTCGAACGAGTATCCGACACCACAAGCTTTGCCACCGCCTTCGCCATCACCGAAAGTTGGTGGGCAATATCCAGCGCAAGGTTATCCACCGCAAGGTGGTTATGCTCAACCGCCGCAGGGAGGTTATCCTCCGCAAGGGTATCCACCGC
>CAYZJR010000200.1:0-1543 GCA_964478655.1 uncultured Candidatus Obscuribacterales bacterium | reverse complement strand
GCACCACCGCCGCAAGGATATGCACCACCGCCGCAGCAATACGCGCAGCCGCCGCAAGGATACGCACCGCCACCGCAAGGATACGCACCGCCACCACAGCAATACGCGCAGCCACCGCAATCGGCTGGACAGTTTCCATCAGAAGATCAAATTCCAGACTTCGACAAGCCGGCACCAGTCCCGGTGACAGCTGCTCCGGGCGGGCAAATGTGGACGACGGATCAGCCGCACACTTACAATCCAGCTCCACAAGCCGCTGCACCTCCAGGCTATGGAGCACCGCAAGGATTTGCACCTCAAGGTGGAGCACCCTCGACACCATATGATGAACAGCGGGTCACGAAGCTTGAACAGACAGCTTTCGGTGCGACGTATCCAGAGCATGAAGTCGAAGATCGGCTCGACCACTTGGAAAAGGAACTGTTCGGCAAGAAGAATGATGGCTCTGTGCCGGATCGATTGGCAAGACTGGAAACGAAACTAGGTGGTGGTACGGGCGGTGCGTTCGGTCAGCAGCCTTCCAGACCATCGCCACCCCCTCAACAGGCTTACGGTGGAGGTCAACAGTCATATGGTGGAAGTCAATCACAAAGCTTCCCTCAGCAGACGGCCTATCAACCTCCGCCACAACAAGGGACTTACCAACCACAACAAGGCGGATATCCACAACAAGGCGGATATCCTCAACAAGGAGGGTATCCTCAACAGGGTTCTCCGCAACAAGGTGGCTTTCAAAATCCACCTCCGACAAACATCTCGACCCCGCCGGCGAAACCCGCTCAAACGAAGCCACCGGCTAAGCCAGCGAAACCAGTGCAGAAACCGCCAGAGCACTCAACACAACCGCCAAGCCAACAGAAACCACCAGCGCAACCTTCAAAACCTCCAACAATTCTCACTGATTCAGCGCGCATGTCTGACTCTCAGTTAGTCGCAAATGCAATGGTGTACAAGAAAGATGCAGGCGATTATCTCCAATATGTGCGCCAGTTTCCGGGTGGAAGTTATGCTCACTGGAATAAGTTTCCGGTGCGTGTTCACTTGCCATTGGGCACACCTAGTTCATGGGAAAAGACCATGGAAGGCGCGTTGAGTAGGTGGAGCCAGTATGTTCCACTAAGGGTCGTGCCACCGACGGAACCAGCTGATGTAGAGGTTTTCTGGGTGAATCACTTGGTGCCCAGATTGCTGGGTGTCACCCGACTGCAAGTCTCAAACACTCAATTGCAAGTAACGATCTACATGCTTCGACCAACGTTTTATTTGCCAGAGATTCCCGAGCGTGCACTTCAAGGTGCGTTCACTCACGAAATCGGGCATGCCATTGGACTCTTCGGGCACAGCGAACTTGCTTCAGACGCGATGTCGAACACTGAAATTACACCTGGCGTAAAGGGTAAACCGGCGACGGTTAAATTCTCACCGATTAGCGCGAGAGATATCAATACACTTAAGAAGATCTACGAATCACCACCACTGCCTGACGGCTTCTCAATGCCGCAACCACAAGAGTGGGGTTACGAATACTAATTCTCCACTTACC
>CAYZJR010000199.1:0-5233 GCA_964478655.1 uncultured Candidatus Obscuribacterales bacterium | reverse complement strand
TGGGCTATTTTGAGCGGAAGACGCGATTCGCCGGGCCAGGAGAAATCGAACTTCAATGTGGTCACGATGAAATCGACGACATGCTCAAATCGCTTATAGTCCTCAATGTAGGCGGCGGTCGTGTCTCTGCGGTTACCTACGACTCTGCAAAAACCCTTGAGACTCGCTTGTCTGAATTCGGTTTCGACCTGAGATCTTGTGCGGGTCTTCTTGACCTTATCGTTCAGATCAAAGGGGCTCCTGTAACCGTCACCGTTGGCAAGGACAAGGTGCAAGGTCGTGTAGTCGGGCTGGATACCACAGAAGTCGTCTCTAAAGACCGAACGACCATCGAGCATCTGCTCGTACTGTTCTGTGCAGATTTTTCGATGCGTCGGGTCAATCTCGCTTCTATAAATGACGTTTCCATTGACGACGCCACTTTGGCCGGCGAGATTCAACAACAGCTCGAACTCCTCTTTCAGTCTGCGCGCAAGAAAGATCGAAAGCTTCTGAAGGTTGAACTGCTAGAAGAAACCGAAAGAGATCTCATAATCGCGTACTCGATTCCGACACCGATTTGGAAGACAAGTTATCGACTGGTTTTGACGTCAGAAGGCAAATTGCTCATTCAAGGAATGGCAATTGTCGACAATACGCAAGAAGAGGACTGGAACAATGTTCAAGTAGTACTCATCTCTGCTGCTCCAATTTCATTCATTCAGCCACTCTATGATCCTGTGCAGCCGCCGCGAAAGAGAATCGCTGCCCAAGGCGTGGTCTCGACAGGACCGTTCGTGGCCGAGCGCGCACAGCAAATGTCTCCGGGGCAGGCAGCCAAGACGCGCGCGCGACGAGACGAAGCAATGCCTGAAGCTGCAGCGATGCCGATGGCACCGGGAGCTGCAGGTATGTGGGATGCGCCCGCCGAAGATCAATTCGCAACCGTCGGCGGCATGGCATACAACGCGTGGGGAGGCGCACCAGGTCAAGAACTCGCAGTGCAGGCTCAAGAAACAGGCGAACTCTTTGAGTATCGCATCGAGGCACCTGTTACGGTGCCGAGAAACAGCTCAGCGCTAATTCCAATCGTTCAGGAAATTATTGAAGGCGAGCGACTTTCTCTCTTCAATGCTTCACGCAATACGAATTTCCCATACGCCGCGATTCGACTGGTCAATACCACAGGACTCACGCTTGAAGCGGGTCCCGTGACGATTATGGAAGAAGAAGCTTATGCAGGCGAAGCACTGTTGGATGTCGTAAAACCGAAGGACACTCGCTTTTTGCCGTACGCCCTGGATCAAGGAGTGAAGGTGATCATTCGCGACGACTATGTCTATAAACCAGTGCATCGCGTAAGGCTGTGGCACGGCATCCTGTTTATGGATAGCAAGCAGATCTCCTGCAAAACTTACAATTTGGAGAATCTTTCGCACAAGCAGAAAATCGTCTTTGTAGAGCATCCTTATAGTCAGCACTTGAAGCTGGTCAGTGATGTGAAGCCGGAGGAAACCACAGAAAGTTTCTATCGGTATCGTGTCAAACTCGAATCTGGTGACTCATACGCTCTTGAAGTAAAAGAAGAAACTGAGACGACTAATCAATATCGGCTCGACGCCTCAGATGGCGGAGGCTGGCCTGATTTCGATTGGTTGTTGAAACAGAATTATTCCAATGCAAAATTTATGGAGTTTCTCAAAGAGCTGATTGCAAAACGCAAACAAATCATCACTCTCAACTCAGAAGCCAAACAATTGAAGGAACGATTGGGGCAATATCAAAAAGACCAAGAGCGCGCAAGAGAGAATGTCAAAACTCTTGGCGGCTCCGGCGAACGATTCAAAAAAGCAATTGAAGATATTGAAGACAAGATCATCGAGACAACTTCCGCACTCGAGAAGCTCGCAAAAGCAATCGAGCAGAGAAGGCAAGAGATTTCAGAGTTCGTTGCCGGGGAAATGATCAGCGATCTGACGACGGTGTCGCAGTAGCAGCGATCTCCTGAGAAAATCTAGTTTTCGCCTTCGCTGGTGGCACATCGGCCGGAGACTTGTTCTTCGCCTTCTTCGTCTTTGATGGTGAGTTGAACCGGCGGTTCTCCACGATCGAATGCAATAGACACGGACGCACCATCGAGCAGCTTGAGGAGAATGTGCCCTGCGACATCGTTGCGCCATCCTTCAAGAAGCGAGATTTCCAGCGGTTTGCGATCTTCAGGCAGAGGCATGGACTTTTTTCCGACTTTTCTTTCTCGATGAGAGCGTACCAAGAATTGCAACTCATCTCTGGTCGCCACCAATTCCGGTGCCAGCTCGTAGTCGTATGCGATAACCTTCAAGACTGCAAACAACAGGTCGCCCACTAAGACATCACCTTTGGGCGGAACCTTCGATGAAGGCCAGCTTGGAAGGTTTTCATCAGTCATAGACAAGCCGAGTTTTATGGTGTCGGCAAGTTGGGCACTGTATGCGCGGATTTGATCCGGACGAACACCCCTGATCTTTTGTAATTCTTGATTTCTTCTTCGCGCCAACTCCAAAAGAATATTGTCTCCCAAAACCGAGCGAGCCGGTCGATTGATTCTGCGCGCTTCGTCGTCGCGCCAGAGACAAAGTTGTTGCAAAACCGCCAGACCGCGACGATCTAAACTGTTGGCACCTTTGATTTTGAGAAACTCACGAGAGCGATCGCGTTTGTACAGACTCTCGTCTTCATAGCGCAGGCACTCTTCTTGTGCCCACTCAAGCCGGCGCCGATGTTGAAGCGCTTTCACTAATCTGTCGTACATTGCGAGCAAATGACAGACGTCTTCAGTCGCGTATTGAATTTGCGCATCTGTAAGTGGTCTTATCAACCAATCTGTGAAACTCTCAGTTTTAGCGATGTACACATTCAAGAGCATGTGCAAGAGCTTTCCGTACCCGACGGGATAACCAAAGCCCGCAAAGCCGGCTCCAATTTGAGTGTCAAAAACATTTTGTGGAATAAGCCCACACTGCCCGTAAATCAAATCCAAGTCTTGACCTGCAGCGTGGATGACCTTGAGGACACTAGGGTCTGCGACTCTCGACCAGAGAGGGGTCAATTCTTTCAACGCAAGTGGATCTATAAGGAACGCTTCTTCCTCAACTGCGACTTGTACCAAACACAAAACGGGCGAGTAGTTTCTCTCCGGAATGAATTCCAAATCCAGGGCAAACCGACCGGCTTCGTCGATGCGTTTGCAAAGTGCGTTGAGGTCCGCTGTTTTCGTAATCATCGAACCTAACTCTTCGCCTCTTGCACCGGCTGCTTCAAATACTTTCTCGACCAGTTCAATGATCCTGGTCGACCGATGATAATGCTGCACTCATGAAAGACACTGGTCAAGGGAAATGCGAGTGAATCTTGTTCCAACCCGCCGACATCAAGACCACCGGCGATAGCAATCGCTGATGGACCTGCTGTGTCCCATGTTTTGAGTTTGCCGCCGAGGTGCGCGTAGAGGTCTGCGTGCCCTTCCAAGATCTTCGCGACTTTCAAGCCGATGCTGCCACTCTTGATCAATTTTACTTTCGGAAGGTCCGTCACCCAAGGATGGCTCTTTCTATCTCTAAAGCCCATAATAAGCCTGGCATCAGATTCATATTCAAGACGCGGTAGCGTTTCGAATTGTTTTGGCTCTCCTGTACCTGAAATCGACCAGGCACCGTATCCGATACCGCCGAAATACGTGATGTCGGTAGCTGGTGCAAACACCCATCCAAAAACTGGTTTTGAATTCTCCAACAACCCGACCATGACACAGTATTGTCCATCGTTCAAAATATAATTGTCTGTTCCGTCAATCGGATCAACGAGCCAAAGGCGATCTTCATTGGACGCAGTCGCATGCACCGCGTCTTCTTCCGACACGACGATATCGTTGGCAAATCGCTCACTCAGCGCCGTGACAATGATTCGCGACAGCTCATGATCGGCCGCTGTCACCTTGTCTTGCGGACCTGACTTCTCTTTGATTTCGACACCTTCGCGCATATCTCTTGCGACGAAGCCCGCCTCTCTTACTAACTGAGAAACAAACTGTATGTCTTCATCACTTAGCGTCGTTCTCATGCTCAAGAGAGACACTATCCGTTGCGTTTCCCCGGAACAGCAGTTTCCGAGTACATCCGGGCACCAAATTCTTCTGCCAGTTTATTGTCGAGGAGGTCGGCCATGTAAGCAACGTTCCAGACTAAGTCGTCGAGTTCTTCTTGCACGAGATTGAACGTCGATCTCTGCGTCACGACCAAGACGATATTGTCGTGCGTCGCGAGCGCGCAGCCGCTCAAGTTGCTATTGAGGTCAAGCAACTTGCGATAGAAACTTTCTTTGCCCTGCTCCGGCACAAAAACGAGCGGGCTGGTCACGCGCAACACCGCACCGTGACCGCTGTCTTGCACGAAGATATAAACTTTGGCGCTGCCTTCAGTGATGTACCAACCGCAGCCGTCTGAGTCTGCAAGCGCGTAATCATGAGCATTTAAGCTGCGACGGCGGTAATACTCCTCGACCATCGCGACCGCTTCCGAAGCCAATCCTTGGCTGACCTTCTGCGTTCCAAACAAACCCATCGTCCTAACCTCACCCTTTGGAACTCTTCCCCGGTTCCTTCGAGTCTTGCCGCCTGCCAATTTGTAGTATACGGCAGATGCCACGGGCTAAGGATCGACCGCTCTAATGTTTTAACGGTCTAAGGAAGTCCAGGGACAGGTCAGTGGAAAGGTTTTTGAAAGTCTAGGGAACGGCTTTGAGCGTCATCAGAACCATCAAGAATACTGTGATGATGCTCAAGACGATTGCAGTGACGAATGGTGCAGAGGATAAGGACGCGGCAGGGTCAAGCTTTTTGGAGGAACGGTAATAGGCGATGGTTCCACCGACGAGCCCAAGCAGCCCCAACAGCATCATCATGAGCCCGAGGTTGTGCGGCGAATCGATGTCGTGCGCTTTCACGCCGGCAATGTGCCCCTGCTGTACGAGTCCATGAACGAACTTAGCCAGCGTGAAGCCGAAGCCGACGAGGGTAAGGGAGGTTCGAATCCATGCAAGCAGCGTGCGCTCGAGAGCCAATGACGTTCGCGTGCGCGCCATTTCGACCTGGAGCTTCTGATTCTCAAGGCTCTTGGCTTGGAAGTCTGTGGGGGTAGTAGATTCGGCCGGTTCGCTCATAGCAGATAACGCTAGCACGCAAAACGCCGTCGAATCGCTTCTTGGCTTCCGCGACTAT
>CAYZJR010000198.1:0-5243 GCA_964478655.1 uncultured Candidatus Obscuribacterales bacterium | reverse complement strand
GCGCGCAGGCGCAGCAAGGAAGTTCTTACGTTTCTTGATTACCAAAGGCAGAATGGGATGACGAGGCGCCGCTGTCGTATACTCTATACGTCGCAACACTCAGCAGGATTGCTTGCGACTGTTCGTCGGCGAGCTGTTGTGCATGCGCCGACCTTGTTAGAGCCTGACATCCACAGAAATAAAATGACCCAAGAGTTGAAAACACAAGACGAAACACGCTGGCGAACACTCACCGAAGAAGCCTCCGCGGCCTACGAAAATCGTAAGTACACCGAGGGTGAGCTGAAGTTCAAAGAAGCTCTTGAGATTGCAGAGAGAATTGCAGATCCTGAAGGTGAGAGCAAAGCGACGGAAGAGCGCGACGACCAAATTCGCGTCTCGAAGAGCCTCAACAACTTAGCGTCGCTCTATCACGTACAGGGTAAATACGGATTGGCAGAAGAGTTGTACGATCGCTGCCTTGATTTGAATCTCGACCTTTATGGGGAAGAAACTTTAGAAGTCGCAGTGATATTGCACAATCTCGCGGTCGTCAACAGTGCGCGACGCAAATACGAAAAAGCCGAACTGCTCTACAAAAGGGCTCTAGAAATCAGACAGAGTGTGCTTGGAGAGAATCATCCGGATCTCGTCGGACTACTAAAAAACTACGCTCTTCTAATGAAGAAGACACTAAAACTGGCTGAAGCTGCACTTCTTGAAACAAGAGCCGAAGAAATCGAAGGTCAGCTTAAGAAACAGAAAGTGTAAAGAACACTGCTGTACCGCGGCCCGCTTCGGACTCGGCCCAGATTCTGCCGCCCAGACGCTCAACATTGTTTCTTGCAAGGTACATGGCGAGGCGGTCACTGTACGTGTCTTCCGAGTGTTTGCCTTGGATGAAACCGGCGAACATATCTGTAATTTCATTGGCAGCGAGTGCAGGTCCGGAGCTGGTTACACCTATTCTCATTTCTTGATTGCGAATTTGGCTCTCAACACGGACACGTCCGCCAGGCGCGGTTACGCCTATCATGCGATGAAGAACCTGTATGAGGATACTGTGCAACTGTTCCTTGTTGCAATTGATTGGCGGCAAGCCGGTGACCGTCTTGTAGTCGAGTAGAAGCTGTCGCCCACGTGCTAGCGGCGATACTTCCTCTAAGCAATCGGCAACAAGTCGAGTAATCACCACCTGCTCCTTCGGTATTACTGGCGGTGGCACAAAACCGCCATAGATCATAAGCAAGCTGTCGACCAAGCCGATGAGTTGTTCGTAGTGTGTATGCAGTTCGGCCAACGCCTGCCCGACTGATGGATGCATCGTTTGATTTGCGTTGTTGAGAATCGGCATCCAACGCGTTTCGCCGGCCACCAATTGCGTTCTGATCGAATCCTGAAGCATCGCTACGATTTCCTGCTTCAGCTGTGCGTTTTCGCTGCGCAGAGATTTATCGCGCAACACCATGATATAGCCTTCAATTTTGTTGTCTTCGCCGGTGATCGGCTGTAAGTGCGCAAGAACGTCGATCTTCGAATCTTTGGTGCGATGGTAAATTACACCTTCCGGATAGAAATTGTTGATCAGAGCATTGGGATCACCATGCTTTGCAAACGCTTGTCCAGTGCCCTCTGAGTTTCTTGGCTCCCCAACTTTCTTGACCAGGTCGAAACATAACCGACCTGCGATTTCACCTTCCGAGCTTCCCACCCAGTTGAGGAACACCGGATTAGCGGACATCACATTGCCGTAGTGGTCGAGCACCAGAAAACCTTCAGTTGAAACTTGCATCACCGATTCAAGCTTGTGCTGCAACATCACTGCTTGGCGATTGGAATAGTTGATTTGCTTCGAGGCTTCGGATAACTGTTTCGCTTGCTGCGAGAACTGCCTGTTGAGTTGGTCGAGCTGTTGATTGGTTGTCTCGATCTCTGCCGCTTTTTCCTTGAACGCCTCTTGCTGTTTATTGAGTTCCTTTCTAAGACTTTGAGTCGAATGCCGCATCGATGACACTGCAGTGTCGATCAATTCACCTAGTTCCAACCAATCTCCGTCCAAACCTTCCAGCGCTGGAATCGACTGTTTCTGGCTCGCCAGCTCATTTGTGCGGCGAATGAGGAAGCGCAAAGGTGCGTTTACTTCCTTGCTCAGAGATGCCACAAACCAAAACGCCATCAGCAAACCAACGAGACAAACACCGCCGGCAAGCAGACCAACATTCATCATTCGTTGCGTCATGTCCGGAACCTTGGTGGAGAAAAGCAGGATTGCCGGCTCTTCTTTGGTGCCCACTGTACCCAGCGGAAGCTGAATCCACCATCGCTGCCCTCTTTCAAAGCCGCCTTGTTTGGTCGGGAAGAAACAACTTAAGTCAGACGGAATCGGTAAGGTTGTAGGTGCTGGAATTGCGTTTTTCCCCTTGCTCTCAAGTTCGGCGACAAAGGGTCCACCACTCTTACCGACCAAACCTGTCGTGTACGCAACCAGCTTTCCATCATCGTTAGCCAATAGCGCCAAATCTACGCCGTTCAATTGGGCGTTTTTGATACCTATCTGAGCCGCAACTCCGGTCAAATACTCAATGTTGAGCGCTTGATTTAAGCACAGACAACCGGCAACCCTGCCCCCTTGAACAAGAGGAATTGCGCTTTCCAACACAAAGCCGCCTGTCTCCGTCTTCACAACACCCGGAAATTCCTTGCCCTGACTAAAGACAGTTTCGATGACTGCATTTGTCATCTGGGTGCCAGCCTTGTTAGGCGCCTCCGTGCTCAAAACAATTTTTCGGTTGGCGTCAAGGAAAGTGAGCGTGCCCGGAAATCCCGTTTGATCAAAAAATGGCTTCAGGGCCGCTTGAAGCGCTCCTCGGTCTTTCGCAACAAACGCATTTATGACATTGGGTTCGGCAAGCAGTCTCTTTCCGAGCGACAAGTTTATGTCAAGAACCTTCGAAAACTCTCCGCGCGATGTGTCACTTCCTACCAGCTCTTTGCGAGCATCAATCAGCTTGCCCGCTGCCGTATTTCTAGTCAGCTTGTAATCAAGAAACAGTGTTGTGCCCGCATGCCCCAGCGCAACCACCAGTAGCACACTCAAAAAGGCGAATAGTAACTTCGCACCTATACCCAACGCGTTACCACACTTCTAACACTGCCTCGCAAGGCTTTCCCACGTCCAATTAGAGTTTAACTTGTTTCTGATTACCTTTGAAACAGAAACACGCGACAAAATTTCAGTTTTACTTGAGCGTTACACCTTATCTCAAGACATAAGTCAGCCCTTACTCGAACCTTCGAGGCTTTTGCACCGGGCAGGCAAACCCGGCACCCTGCATGAGGTTGAATGACGCTATCTGGCGACTCTTGCGGCTCTGGTCATAGCGCACTCCCCAAGTGCACCTATGTCATTGCTGAATATCAAAACCGCTGGCGTGCGGTAGCCAGCAACTGTACACGCGAGAATCCGGACATGTCGCTAGGATTTTCCCCAGGTTTTCAAGCGAACATGATTAAATCAATCTGCCAAGCCAAGAGCGGCGCCGCTTTTACTCTTCGGTCGCGCTTTGCGCCTTACGATATTCAGCTTGCACTTGAATCGCACGGATGAGTTGGTTGGGACCGCAATAGCCCAGCTCAAGCAGAATCTGCCCTAGCGGCTTCTGCTCCTTACCGGATTCAGTGTCACTCTTCTGAATGTGAAGAGATTCGTCTAACTGATAGATGGTGATGTAGCCCAACTCCACCAGAATCTGCCCAAGCAGAGTCTTGTTATAGTCGGAGGTATCGGACTTCTTGGAATTTTTGGAGGGCTTTGTTGTCATCTTGTCATGCTCAAAAAAGGTAGCTAGAGAGCCATTTTTAGCTCTGGAGCAAAGAATAACCAGACCGCTGGACACACCCGAAGGACACAACTTATGGCTGCTGGGTTTCCCCCCTGACCAGGTTCGTCGGCCTCCGCCGCGCCCAACGATCTGTTAGCCTGCAATTATAGACGATCAATTGCCAGTTCACAGCCGCTTTGAGACAAGTTCGTAAAAGTGACTTTTTTCTGAAACCATTCTCCACTTGCTTTAAAATTGCTCATTACAGATCGGCACGTTTTGCCGGGTTGTTGTCGCTGCTAAGTATCGGCGACCGCAAATTCGCCGTGCACCGGATGTGGTGCCAGTAAAAGTCAACAGAGGAACAGCCATGATTGAAGTCAAATCAGCAGCCCCGCCTCTCCACGTATTGCAGATCATGCAATCAACCTGGGCGGTCGACATCCTCAGAGCCTCGATGGAACTCAAAGTCTATGACTCCTTGGACAAAGGTCCGAAGTCTGCAGACACAGTCGCGCAAGAGCGCCAACTAGACCCGAAAGGCGCACGTCTGCTGTTAGATGCCGCGACAAGCTTGAGACTTCTGAGTAAGTCAGGCGACAAGTATGAACTTACAGAGGAAGCACGAGGCTACCTGGTTTCGACGAGCCCCCTGTACTTGGGCAGCTACTTCCACATGCACGGACAACTTAACGAAGCTTGGGCGAAATTGGCTTCTGCAGTCAAATCCGGCCAGCCGGCGATGCAAGTAAATCAGGATGCAAAGGCTGAAGAAATTTTCCCTGCACTCGCTGAAGCAATTTTTCCTCTCAATTGGCAGTTCGCTGAGCAACTTGCACATCACCTAGGTACACACAGAACGAACTTCAACGTACGTGTACTCGACCTGGCTGCGGGCAGCGGCGTGTGGAGCTTGCCTATGGCACGCTCGAACAAGAACGTGACTGTGGATGCTTTGGACTTTCCGGCAGTCGCTAAAGTGACCAAGAAGTTTGCAAACAAGTATGGCGTAGCAGATCAATACAACTATCTCGAAGGCAACTGGCGCGACGTCAACGTCGAATACAACACGTACGACATCATTCTTCTTGGACACATCCTTCACTCTGAAGGCAAAGATCTGAGCCGCCAATTACTCAAGTATTGCGCTAAAGCCCTGAAGCCAGGCGGGAAATTGGTAGTTGCTGAATTCCTCGCAGACGAGGAAAGAAAAGCCGCAACTTTCCCACTTCTATTTGCAGTCAACATGTTTCTTGCCACTACAGACGGTTGCGTGTTCACGTATTCCGAGCTAAAGGAGATGCTCGCGGATGCGGGTCTTTCAGGAGACTACAGAATGGACATGGGACCAGGCATCGAGTCGCCGATCGTGATTGCCACCAAGTAGACGATAATCTCTGCTTGCGCTGCTCAGTCGAAACAACGGACCTCACACGGTCGGAG
>CAYZJR010000197.1:0-5286 GCA_964478655.1 uncultured Candidatus Obscuribacterales bacterium | reverse complement strand
GAAAATCCGGATGCCAATTCTGAATTTCTCGTGCCCGGTGTTCTCGAATTGGAGCTACCTCGCTAGGTGCAAGTCACCGAGCGGATACGTTGATACTCCAATCTTTTGCAAATCTGTGTCTGAGCTGATTGCAGACGCAAGATTCCGGTGCGGCTCCAGATCCGATTCTACGCTTTAGGCCAATTGAGGAACAAGACAAAACTCCTAGGACAGTTTCGAATCGAAATCAAGTTCAACCTCGACTTTTGATTTCGACGTTAGACCAGTCGCGAATTGAATGCTATCTTGCCTTAGTTTTCTCAACTCCTTTGACGATACTCCTAGCATTTTCAAACTGTGATTTACCAAGAACAAAATTTCAAGAACAAAGCAAAGCAAGTGTTTCATGCGAGTTTCATCAGTTTTTGGATCTCGTGATTGCGAATCCGAGAGCAGTACTTCGACACCCTCAGCGAGTAAGGTTTCCACACCTACTCCTTCCTTCTCCGCTAACTTCTGCAAACCGTCAGCTTGTCTTTTCGATAGCTTGAGGGAGAACACAACAAACTCACTCATTTACTTGTCCTTTCTTCTGACTCAAATTGGGATCGGAATCCAAGGGTTGGGGATTATGATTATTGGAATCTTGGTACCAGGGATTGTGGGCCATTCGAATTTTGGAATCGCTTTCGACGGCTTGAAGGTTGGTAGCCAATCTAAAAGGTCCTTTAAGCCATGATTCTGAACATGTGCAGGTTGTGGAGCAGAACTTACCTCCGGCTTTGAGACCGATGAAGGTTTGGGTTGTGGGGTGGCCTTTGCAGGTGTGCACGTTGCGGTTTGGGTTCTTGCATTTCCTGCGGGGGCGACTGGACACTTTCCAGGTTCGTACTTGGGGTTCGTCCACTCATTCGGATCTGGTTGAGGTGGCGGGTCTGGGGGAAATCGATCCTCGCAGTCTAAATAGCACTCAGTCCTAACTACAAGGTTTTCAAATCCGGGTCCACCGAACAATACATCACACATTCTAAAGCATTGAGTCTTTGTCAGTGGTGGTAGAAAGTCCACTAAGTCCGTTATCTTCTCACCAAGACCCATTGGGTCTGACCACAAAATTGGTTGTCCACGAACGTAGCGATAGAGGTTAACCCCTTGAGTCTCCCCGACAGGATCTCTGCTCATCCAGCGCGAAATTTGACTTTGATAGTTTCGAAAGAGCGTCAAAGCCAGCTCTGATCTTGAATGTGCGTAGTATCCCGCATAACGACAGGTTGAATCGGTGGTTCCCTGTACCTTTCTTTCTCTGCCATACGGATCAAATGAATACTGTGCTTGAATTGTTCCTCCGCTGATGCTCGTCATTTCCCTTACGGAACCGATGTGATCGAAAGTGTAAAGATAGTCAAATCCAGAACCGGACTCCCCCTTAGTGAATAATTTGCTCGTCAGTGTACCGGAACCATCTCGAAGCTCGCACCTCAATCCGCCGACCCAAACAAATTGTTTTGTATCCGTCTCTGAGCCAGAGGCAGTTTCCACAATCTTCACATTCCTGCTCAGAGGATCAACAGAGAAAGTAGAGTAGTTGTTGCTACCAGGGTAGGTTATCTTCACAAGACGATTTTCGGCGTCCCATGCGAATGAATTTACTCCGTCAGAAGTAAGATTCCCGTTTGCATCAAAAGTCAAAGACGTTGTGCTAGGCGCATTTGCAGAGACCTGCATCAGATTTGTCTTCGTGTTGTTGCCTCCATCTACAGCAGAGATCGCTGCCGTGTTCATCCCTGCTGCAAGTTGTCCATTCCCGCTGAAGCTCTGAGACCAAGCCAATTGAGCAGCAGCAGAATTGGAAGCAGTCAGTCCAAGAGATTGCAATTCAGTATTCGCATTCCATGCCGATACAAGCCCAGCAGCCACATCAGCAAGAGTATTTCCAGATGACACCGTGTAGCCTATGGTCTCTGAGCCTCCAGACAAAGCAGAGTTTGTCACGATCAAAGAAACTGTGTCTCCGTTTGTTGTCTTGCCCCCAAGGGACACAGCCACGTTTCCATTTACATTCGTTCCATAGGTTACGGTTTCAGTTGCTCCGCCGGAAAGAGAGCTGGAGAATGTAGTTGCAGCAGAAGTGATTGTGATAACTGCGGATGAAGCGGAAGCAGATACTCCGATTTTCGCTAAATCTGTATCTGAGCTGATTGCAGACGCCAGATTTGTAGCGATGTTATTGATCGTGTTTCCGGTTGCAACTGTGTAGCTACTGGTCTTCGATCCGCCGGGAAGAGCCGAATTTGTCGTTGTGACGTAAACCACATTTCCGGCAGTCACCGTTCCGCCCACCGTTACGGTTTGGGTTCCATTGGTGTTGATTCCATTGGTCAAGGTGACGGTTGGAGCAGTTGTGTTCGCAGAAGCCGTTGAAGATGAATACAGGGTTTCTGTCTTCTTCGAAGTTAAAACAGAAGTCGCAATCGAAGCAGATTTGACTGCTTTGTTTGTTGAGCCTTCAAATCTTGCTGCTCCACCAGAGAAGAGTTTAGTGAGGGCATTTGTGTTGTTGAAAGAAGCCTGTTGCAGACCGGTGCTTGTTCCTAAAGTTACAGTTTCAGTTGCGCCTGCACTCAGAGAGAGAGAATAGGTTGTTGCATTAACAGAGCTGGAAGCAATGTTGACCACGGTGCTCACAGCGGTTGCCGAAACCCCAATTCCTTGCAAGTCTGTATCTGCATTCAATGCAGAAGCAATCCCCAAAGCAATAGAGGTCAAGTTATCACCGGACAAAACTGTGTACGAGATATCTTTCTTGCCGCCAGTCAGTCCTTCATCAAAGACCGAGATTGTGATCACATCGGAGGTCGTCTTCGTTCCTCCAATGGCTGCAGTTTGAGTTGCGTTTGGATAAATTCCCAACGAAAGATTCTCGGTTGCTCCTGAGCTCGCGCTTGCACGATAGGCTGTCGAATTCACTGAGTTGCTGTTGAGCGTAATTTTGACGCCCGAGGAAGTTGCAGAGACGGCAATCGCTTGCAAGTCGGAATCACCGTTGACCAATGCAACCAGTCCCGTCGCAATTGCAGCCAAGTTATCCGAGGACTGAACCGTATAGGTTTTTGCTTTCGAGCCACCAGGAAGACCAGAATCGTAAACGGTTAGGGTTACCGTGTCTCCGGTAGTTTTGGTTCCTGTAATGGCTGCAGCAACAGGGTTATTGAAGTTGATTCCTAGAGAAATTGTTTCTGTGGCACTTGTGCTGAGCGAATAATCGTAAGTCGTTGGATTTGCCGATGCAGACTTGATTGTGATTGCGGTGCCAACTGAAGTTGCTGTGACTCCTGCGGATTGCAAATCCGTATCGGCATTGATTGCAGAAGTGATGTTGGTTGCAATGCTCGTCAAATTGTCTCCCGACAAAACCGTGTACGCCACCGATTTCGTGCCACTTGGAAGAGCTGCATCGAAGAATTTTAGAGTGAGGACATCACCGGTCGTCTTGGTTCCGCCGATGACAGCTTGCTCAACAAAGTTCGAGGAGACTCCCAAAGTCAGTGTTTCAGTGGCTCCTCCACTCAAGGAGGTTGAATACGAGGTCAGATTGCTTGAGGCAGATTTGAGAATAATTGTCGAGCCAGAAGAAACTGCATTGACCCCTAATGTCTGCAAGTTTGCATTCGCAGTAATCGCAGCGGCGAAGTTTGCAGCGATGGTTGTTGGCGTCTCAGAACTTTGCACTGTGTAATTGACGACTTCTTGTCCTCCGCCAAGTGCAGGATCTTTGACGGTAATGGTTAAGACATCCGTAGCCGTTGCAGTCCCGCCCACTCGAACGTTTTGCGCACAGGTCGTTTGCACCGAGCTTCTGTTGGAGGCAGAATCATAGGCGTAATAATTTTGATTGAGATAAGGTGCGGTGGAATTCCCTGAGCCTGATCGCGCTCCGGTGAGCTGACCCGCGTCGTCATAATCTAGTCCATAAATCTGGCTCGTCTTCCCTTGAAGTTGCCCCCACTGCTTAATCTCACCTGCGGGGTTATAGCCGTAGTTGAATTGAGAAAGCGTGCTTCCGTTCGGTGCGAGGTTGCTGATTTGTTTCAATCTTTGATCGCCGGTATTTCCGTACCAGGAGAATTTTGTTTTCTGCGAATTCGGATAATCAATTGAGTCAAGACGCAAAACACCCTTGGATGAGCCGGAGACATTGTCGACATAGTTGTAGCCAAAAGTTCCAAGCGCATTCACTTCGCTCGTGATTCTCGACATGGCATCATAACTCCAATCTACAATTCGATGCTTGGAAAAAGCCACCATATCAGCCACCGATTTTGAACCTGAAAATAATAGGCGCAGGGTAGACGGGAAAATCAAAAGTGCTCTTATAAGAGTTTTTCCCTTCCCGATCTAATATCAACCGTTATTTCAAATAGCTTAGCCTGAGCCAGTTTCGTAATATCTTCCGTTATTGAGCAAAAAACGAGAGATATTCATTAGTATCAATCGTTATTTAATGCGGTATCGTAGTGTGTATTTAGATATTCAAGAGTATTATGATGTCAACAAGTAATTTGGGTTATTTATTGCATGGAAAATAAACTTGATAGTTATCGCGATTATTTAAAGCGCTTACCGATTTCCGACCACACTAGAAGGAATTACTTTCTGCGGGTGCGTAAATACATGGAATGGCTTTCCGGCAGCGTTGACGGCAGCAAAGCGCTGACCGAGCCTGTCGAACGGGACTTCGCCGTACAGGACTACAAACTTTTTTTATTGCGTAGTGGAGTTAGCGCCAATACTCTCAATGCAACACTTGCTGCTATCGATAACTATTATCTGTTTTTAGGTCTTGGAGCTTCCAGGGTCAAGAGACAAGAACTTCCTTTGCAAGCACCTAGAGCACTGGAGCCAGAAGAATACCGGCGCTTGTTGAAAGTAATTGCTAAATGCTCCTCGCTCAGAAACAAAACGATTGCGATGGTAATGCTCAGCTGCGGTCTCAGAATCTCCGAGGT
Source organism: uncultured Candidatus Obscuribacterales bacterium (assembly GCA_964478655.1). Classification (GTDB taxonomy): domain Bacteria; phylum Cyanobacteriota; class Vampirovibrionia; order Obscuribacterales; family Obscuribacteraceae; genus CAYZJR01. Next base: position 301 of record CAYZJR010000197.1, on the reverse strand, counting down.
TGCTGCGTTGAATGTTTCTGATGTTCTACTTGCCGCTAGAAAACGTGAGTTGATTGTTCGCTGCGGCAAGAACTCAAAACGCCGAGTTATTCCTATTAATACCGACCTGGCTGGGGTGCTGCGAGAATATTTTTTCTCTTTATCTATTACAGATTCCGACGCACCCTTGTTCAAAAGTCAAAAAGGAAATCGCTTAAGTGTGCAGGCCATAGATTCTGTCATCAGGTCGTTTAGTCAAGAAACCGGCATCGATTTTAGTAGCCATTGTTTGAGGCACAGTTGCTTGACTAGACTTCTGAGG
>CAYZJR010000196.1:0-5434 GCA_964478655.1 uncultured Candidatus Obscuribacterales bacterium | reverse complement strand
GCGCAACGGCGGCGGAAGCTCCGGCGGAGGCGGGAGCGGCTCCAGTGGGCTCGGCGGCTCGACCGTAATCATTCCAACCGGTGGCGGTGGCGGAGGTATTGGTATTAGCGGTGGTGGCGGATATTCCGTAAGCGCCGGTTTCGATTTGAGCTTTGCGATTCCCAATATGGGCATTCCGGATGTCGCCAACTCCATGTCAGCGCGGGCGCTTGCGCGTCAGGCGTTGCTGCAGTCAAACCAACAGTATCTCAACGTGGTTCAGCAGGTGCGCTCGTCTTACCTCAACATGCTCACGGCCAAGGAACAGGTCCAAGTGGCAGCCGAGGGTCTAGTTTCGTCGACCGAACAGTTGCGACTGGCCAATTTGCGCGTTACATACGGACAAGGGATTAACCTGGAGCTGATTCAGGCTCAGCGCGACTATGTGACAGCTTTGACCACCCATGCCCAGGCTGTGATCAATTACAACGTTGCCCAAGCTCAACTTCTAAGGGATACTGGATTAATATCCGTGGACAAGCTAACAACGGAGTATCCCAGACCTATAAGCGCAAAACCCGATGACAAAGTGATTCGGAACAACTAGACCCTCACTTCGTCAAACAGAGCTTATGATGAACCAGCAAACAGGAACCCCCAAACTCACCGGCGTCCGATCAGGAAGGAAGAAAAAATTCGTCCTGTTGTTGATTTTTCTCATTGCCATGGCTGGTTCAGGCACTGCGGCTTGGTGGTTCTACTTCAAAAAAGACGGTCCAGACCCGGAGATAAGCAAAAACATTGTGACTGCCAGGCGGGGGCGGGCTGAAGTATCGGTCGTGGCTACGGGTCTGATCAGACCGGTCGCGGAAGTAAAGATTAGCCCCAAGCAAACGGGCTTGCTGAAGAAGCTTTTGGTGAAGCAAGGCGATCATGTGGTTCAAGGGCAGGTTCTTGCATACATGGACGACAGCAACTTGCGGGGTCAAGTCGAGTCGGCTCGCGGTGCTTATCGAGCCAGTCTCGCCAACTATGAAAAGTTGAAGCACGGCAACCGCCCGCAAGAGATCGCGCAAGCGAAATACAACGAGCTAAAGGGCGGCCGCGTAGTTCAACAGGCGGAGGAAAACATCCATCGGCTGCAAGCGCAAATGGAAGCTCTGAGCGCTCAATTGAAGCGCGACGAAATGTTCGCACAGCGACAAGGCATGCTATCCGGGGCCGGAGCGGTTTCTGAACAAGCAAAAATCGATGCTGAAACAGCAGCGCAAGTGACACGTTCTCAGATGCATGCGCTCGAACGTGAGTTGCAGCAGGCAATTCAATCCAAAGCACAAAGCATTGCAGAGTTGAACGTTATTGAGGAACAGCACGATCTCGCGAAGGCCGGATTTCGCAAGGAAGAGATCGATGTCGCTTGGCACAATGCTCAACAAGCCAAAGGCCAAATGGTTTACAGCGAGAGTTTGTTGAACGACACAATAATTCGCGCGCCCTTTACTGGTGTCATAACTCAAAAGTACACCGATGCCGGTGCTATCGTGACGCCCACTACATCAGCTGCTACAACGTCTGCAACATCGAGTTCGATCGTGGCACTTGCCGGAAGTTTGGAGATGGTCGCGCAAGTTTCAGAGGCGAATATTTCCAAGATCTCAATCGGACAAAGTGTGGATATCACCGCGACTGCCTATCCAGGCAAGGTTTTCCACGGGCGTGTCACACAGATTGCACCAGCGGCGATCGTTACATCAAACGTGACGACATTCGAAGTGCACGCAATTGTCGTGGATGACAAAAAAGGTCTGCTGCTTGCAGGAATGAATGTCAGTGCTAAGTTTGAAGTCGGCGTTTTGGAAGATGCAGTGCTTGTTCCCACTGTTTGCGTGATCTCGCGTCGCGGGCAATCAGGTGTTTATGTTCCTAATGAAAAAGGCGAGCCCGTGTTCAAACCTGTGAAAACAGGTCCGACTGTTGGTCGTGATACCGTCATCACGGAAGGGCTCTCAGGCAACGATAAGTTATTTCAAGGACTGTCGCGCGAGCAACTTTCGAAAGAAGGCTATGGACAACGTGGTGGCAGAGGAAACCAAGGCGGCTTGCGTGTACCTGGTGGTGGTGGCTTCGGCGGTGGCGGTGGTCGCAGAGGCGGCGGATTCTAGTGAGCTATGGGCATACTCGAGCTATTTGCAATATCCCTTCAAGGAATTCTGAGTAACCGGCTCAGAAGTGCGCTCACAATTTTGGGAATTGTTATCGGTATTGCATCGGTAATCACGTTGCAAGCAATTGGGCAAGGAGCAAAGAGCGAAGCCGAGGCTCAGGTGCAATCGCTTGGTGTGAACTTGATCTATGTCAGACCTGGAGCCGCAAGTACCGCCAGCATCTCTCAAGGACACGGAACAGCAGCCACTCTCACCTACGAAGATGCCGAAGCTATCAAACAGAATTGCCCGGCAGTTAAAGATGTTGCACCTCAATTCAACGGCAACTTTCAAGTGCAATACGGTGAGCACAACACAAGCACGTCAGTTGTAGCAACGGAGCCGTCCTACCCGGACATTCGAAATTTCTATCCTGAACGCGGAAGATTTTTTACTGATAAAGATGTCGAACAGAGCGCACGTGTCTGTGTGCTTGGAGACACTGTTGCCCAATCACTTTTCGGTGAAGAGAATCCAATGCGCAAGCAGATTCTAATCAGAGGGGAACTGTTTGAAGTCATCGGTGTGATGGAACATAAAGGCGTCACGCAGATGATGGACATGGACGATCAGATCTTCATTCCGCTGTCCACGGGTTACGCTACACTCATCGGCGTCAATCAAGTTACGGGACGTTCGGTGCGAAACATTCTTGTGAGGGCTCAAGAAGGACAAGACTTGCAAGCGCAGTTTCAAATCACGAACCTTATGCGCATGCGTCACGGCATTCAAAGTCCCGACGAAGATGATTTCAGCATTCGAACTCAAAGCGACATTATGCAAACAGCTCAATCAATTACAGGAGTCTTTTCCTTGTTGCTGGGCGCCACTGCTGGAATCTCGCTTTTGGTCGGCGGCATCGGCATTATGAACATCATGTTGGTGTCTGTTACCGAACGCACAAAAGAAATCGGAATCAGAAAAGCAATTGGAGCAAAGTATGCGCAAATAATGTCGCAATTTGTTTTCGAGGCAGTGATGATGTCGCTCACAGGCGGAATCTTAGGCATTGCCCTCGGAGTCTTTGGATCGCAGTCGATTTCGCAGTTCGCTGAATGGAAAACAGTAGTGACACCATCATCTGTGGTGATGGCATTTTGCGTTTCATTGGGAATTGGCTTGTTCTTCGGAATTTATCCTGCAAGAAAAGCCGCTAAGCTCGACCCTATCGTCGCATTGAGATCGGAGTGAAGAGATGAGTCTGATCGAACTGCGAGATGTTTGGCGAGTCTACAATCAAGGCGCAGAGCCTGTGCATGCGCTTCAAGGTCTATTTCTCGATATCGCGCATGGTGAGTACGTTGCAATTATGGGCCAATCCGGCTCCGGCAAATCAACTCTGATGAACATCGTTGGTTGTCTCGATCGTCCAACCATCGGAAGCTATAAGCTTGAAGGTACGGAGATTGCTTCACGCACCGATGATGAATTGGCTGAAATACGCAATCGAACAATTGGATTTGTTTTTCAACAGTTCAATTTGATGCCATCAATGACGGCTCTAGAAAATGTGATGCTGCCTCTGGTTTATTCCGGCGTTCCGCGCGACATGCGAATAAAACGTGCCGAGCAAGCGCTAAAAGAGGTAGGGCTCTCGGAGAGAATGACTCATCGACCTAATCAGTTGTCCGGTGGTCAGCAACAACGCGTGGCAATCGCACGTGCTATTGTCAATTCGCCGCGCATTTTGCTGGCAGACGAACCAACCGGTGCTCTCGACAGTGCGACCGCAAAAGAGATTATGGCATTGTTCAATAAGTTGGTATCTGAGGGCATCACTGTTATTCTTGTAACGCACGACGGAGAAACCGCAAGTCATGCCAATCGCGTGGTCAAGATGCGCGACGGAAAGATTTTGGAGGATCTCGTCATAGGAGCAAGTTCGTGATGCTGGAATCTCGTGTATGCGCAGTTTTGATTAGTCTGTTGCTGGGGGCTACTCCTTCTGTTCAGGCAGCGTTCGCGCAGGACGAGCAACCAGTGCCATTGAAAGGAGCCATCACAAAGCCATCGGCGACGTCCGTCGACTCTTCTCAGTCCACCGAAGATCCGCTCTCGTTGCAGAATGACAAAGTTGCAGACCCTCCGTTGACCGGCTATCTGTCTACGAGCGAGTTGGTTGGCTCTGCTGCGATTGCCGATGATATGAAGACAATCACGATCACGGTTTCCAACAAAGGAAAAAGAACTCTGCTTCTCAACGGTGATGCTGCTTGGTCGGCAACTGACAAAGTCCGTCAGCAAGTACTTTTGCGCAATCAAGTAATTAGTCCACCGATGAAAAATCTCTTGCCGGGAGATATTCTCTCAGTGGCTTTGTCTATTGGAAGTATTGGTGTGATACCAGTGGTGGTGGATGTCGTCCAAAAGAAAATTGAAGGCGGAGTGGCATATTATGGACGCGATCAAAGTCGCCGCAAACTTGCGGAGCGCCGCTTCGGGCAACGTGTTTTGTTTCCTGGTGAATCTGTAAAAGGTGATGTGTTTCTCTCTCGGTCGCAACAGATGCCTGGTGTGCTCAATGTTCCAGTCAGTCTTCATCCGGAAGGAAAGGAGTTGGGATTGCTCGAAATGACTCTCACTGTTCCCTCCAATAAATCAGTTGCAGATTCAGGCGACAAGCCTAGCTCCAAGATCGAACCACTGAAGTCGGACGGAACCAAAGCTTCACCGCAATAATGGTTACCATGCCCGCGACCAAGGCGTCATCGGATTCCACGATCGATTGCAGTCGCAGCAAGTCCAGCGCTGCTCACTTCTTGTTCCGTACATCGGTTGCTGAATCTCGCGGTCTGACTGTCTTTTGACGAACACTGTCGTGCGTTCAATTTTTACATTCTTACTTGAGAGGCAATTCCAACAGGCCGGACCGGCTAACAATCCGTAAATCGATCCAAACGCCACGCACAGAAAAGTGCTTATGACAGCAATGTTTGAATGTTGATTGATCATTTTGTGGAACCTTTTGAGTTTGGTGAATCGGCTGGAGATTCCTGAGCGGGCTCATCTTTGGAGGGAACCTGCTGCAAATTTTGTTGAGATTCCTCGTTGGGCTGTTTGTGCTGGCTCTGATTGTTTAAAGCCCCGCCGCCAGGAGGGGTGGCACCTCCTGGCGGTTTGAAATCCGCAGAACCGAGTTCTCCACCTGGCGGTGGTCCGTGACCACCGGGCGGACCCCCGAAGCCGCCACCGGGTGGACCCCCAAAGCCGCCACCGGGAGGGCCGCCGAAGCCGCCACCGGGTGGACCCCC
>CAYZJR010000195.1:0-5443 GCA_964478655.1 uncultured Candidatus Obscuribacterales bacterium | reverse complement strand
CGCTCCGCACCACGCGCTCCGCACCACGCGCTCCGCGCCACGCGCTCCGCGCCTATGAATTCCACTTCGGATTGCTAAAGTCTGTTGGACTCGGAATCTTGCCCAAATCTGCTGAAGGCTTGGGCGACCACAGAGTCCAGACCAAAAGTCCAAGCCAGCCAAGGCATAGCGGAACAAATTCCGCGACAAACGAGAGACCGAAGATAATCCACTTCTTTGGATGATTTTCGTAAAGTGCGATCAATCCTGGAAGTAAGATCACTGTAAGCGTATTCAGCACGACAATCGCTCCAGCTACAACGGCAATAGGAATGCCGAATGGCTTGATGTCTAGTTGCGAGTCTCGTGCCGATGCAACTATGAGATTGATGATGCCGGGTGTAGCAAGTCCGACTACAGCCGCGCCAACGCAGGCACCAATCAGCATCACGCCCAACTTGCGCCGACTTCTGATGAAAGACAATATCGCAGCTATAAAGTAAAACGGAACGGATGCAATGCATCCAATCTCGGTGGCGTTGGCAGCAACGTTGAAGAGGGTTTCTGTGTTCGAAAAAACTCTGTGGAACTCTTCCTTCAGGTCGATCTTGCTGTTGGCCAATGCAGTCGCCCTATCCGGATCAATGGTTTCGCCGTTGGCGCCAGTGTCACGCCCCTCAACGCCAACAACGGTCGTTTGCGCCTGCTTGCTTTCCTCTTGAGCGAAAGCCGCACTGCAGCAATCTCCAACAGCAAACACAACAAAAGCAATCGCTAATATCAATGAAGCAAAATTCTTACGCATATCTCAACTCTCAGTCGCTAGCCCGAACTTATCGCCAAGACTCCAATGGTTCCCTCTAGAATACTGCCCATGCGGCCTGCAAATTCCACCGGAATTTGTAACGTTCTCTCTAATCATGGTCTATACGAACCATTTCGCCAGTATACTCATCCTGAGGGCTTCTTCAGAGGCGCCCAATATGGCATCCATTTCATCCTCTTTATTCAATCAAACCGCCAAGTGGCTTTTTACAGGAGTCGCGTTCGTACTCTGCAGCTGCTTGATTCATGGCTGCACGACTTCGGCGCAGCCCGCGTCGCCACCTGCCGTTCAGGCAATGCCGGTGCAATTGCAAACTGTGCGGGCGCATATCATGGACGACTCTTCCAACTTCGTCGCGACGCTCAAATCGCGAAAGTCGGTGAATCTCAAACCGCAAATCGAAGGCCGAGTTCTAGAGATTTTGGTGAAGAGTGGAGACCACGTCAGAGCCGGGCAGCCGATCATGATTCTCGATAAGAGTAAGCAAGAAGCGATGGTTTCCGGGAATGAAGCCGCGATTGAAACCGCGGTCGCCGAGGAGAAGAACGCGATTGCAATGGTGAAATCGCTTAAAGCTTCGAGGTTGTCGAAAGTCGCGAATCTCGAGTTCGCGCAGACGCAGTATCGTCGCTACAAAGAGTTGAGTCAAGAAGGCGCGGTTGCAGCAGAGAGTGTCGATGAGAAGAGGAACGCACTAGGCGTTTGTCAGGCTGAGCTTGAAGCAATCGACGCACAAATCAATGCGCAGGAAGCGCAGGTTGCGCGCGCGCAAAAGAGCATCAAAGTCGCACAAGCATCGAAGTTGGAGCAAGTCGAGCAGTTGAAATACTTCACTGTGAAGTCGCCGTTTGAGGGGATGATCGGTGATGTTCCTGTGAAGCTCGGTGACTATGTGACGACGGACACGATGCTGACGACTGTCGATCAAACTAAGCCGCTTGAAGTGTACATCAATGTTCCCACCACACTTTCGCCGCGCTTACGGATTGGCTTGCCGGTAGAACTTATTGACGAACACGAACAAAGAATTGAAACCGCAAAAGTATTTTTCATATCGAGTCAGGTTGAGTCGGGACAGCAGACCGTTCTTGCCAAGGCGGAACTGCCGAACCTTTCGGGGCGGCTGCGATCAGGTCAAACTTCCAACTCTAAAATTGTTTGGGATGAAGTCAGCGCGGTAACGATTCCAGTGACGGCGGTAAGTCGCTTCAGCGGACAGGATTTCGTATTTGTGGCAGAGGATAAAGGTGGCAAACTCACAGCGTCTCAGCGTGCTGTTTCGCTTGGTCCAATCAAAGACAACGAGTACCGAGTAATATCCGGCGTGCAGTCAGGCGACCGGTTGGTGACGTCTGGTATTCAAAATTTGTCTGACGGTGCGCCGATTTCGGAAGCGCCCGCCGCGGCCGCCGCCGCCAAGAAACCAGCGTCGTAAGAGGTCTTCATGTTTGTAGATTTCTTCATCCGCCGCCCAATATTCTCGACGGTTTGCGCGCTAATCATTGTTCTTGCCGGTTCGATCAGCATTCCGATTTTGCCTTTGTCGCAGTATCCGGAAGTGGCTCCGCCGCGCGTCACCGTCACTTCAAACTATATCGGCGCCAACGCGCAAGTTGTCGAATCTGCCGTCACTACGATTTTGGAACAGCAAATCAACGGCATCCAGCAAGGCAAGTACATCACGTCTGCAAGTGGCAATGACGGTACTTCAAGCACGAGCATCACATTTGATTTGGAACGTGATGTAGATCTTGCCGCGGTTGATGTCCAAGGTCGCGTGGCGAGAGCTGAAGGAAGATTGCCGGAAGAAGTGAAACGAACCGGCGTTTCCGTTGAGAAGGTGTCGACTGCATTTTTGCTTGCAGTTGGAATCACTGGCCCGCCAGACAAATACACAACGCAGTTTCTCAGCAACTACGCCGACGTATACATCAAAGATGCATTGAAACGCGTCAATGGTGTCGGCGATGTCATCATATTTGGTGAACGCAAATATTGCATGCGCATATGGCTCGACCCACGCAAGATGGCGCAGAACCACGTCACATCCCGCGAAGTCATCGATGCGATTCGCGAGCAGAATGTTCAGGTTGCTGCTGGACAAATTGGACAACCGCCAAGTGCGTCAAGTCAGATGTATCAAATGAGCGTGCGTGTCATGGGGCGTTTGAAGAATGCGCGTGAGTTTGAAGCACTGATTGTTCGAACGGGCAAAGATGGTTCCATTATTCGTCTGAGCGATATCGGACGTGCGGAACTCGGTGCAGAAGATTATCAAACCGTCGTGCGCTATCGAGGCGTGGAGACGATCGGTATCGGCATCATGCAGCGTCCAGGCTCCAACGCGCTTGAAGTCGTGAAGGGTGTGCGCGCAGAGATGAGCCGGCTCGCGAAGAAGTTTCCGCCGGGCATTCAATATGAATATGCGTTCGACACAACTTTGGCGGTGAATGAATCGATTCGCGAAGTGTTGTTGACTCTTGCGCAAGCGATTGGCTTGGTGATTGTCACTATCTTTGTGTTCCTCCAAAACTGGCGCAGCACGCTGATTCCGGTATTCACGATTCCAGTCTCTCTTGTGGGAACCTTTGCCTGCATGAACGCTCTCGGCTTTTCCATCAACACACTTACATTATTTGGATTAGTGCTCGCGACCGGACTGGTTGTTGACGACGCTATTGTTGTTATCGAAAACGTCAGTCGTCTCATGGCTGAGCGAGGACTTTCGGCGTTCCAGGCCGCGCAAGAGGCCATGCGAGAAGTTGCTAGTGCAGTGATTGCGATATCGCTTGTATTGGTCGCCGTGTTTATTCCCGTCGCGTTCTTTCCTGGAACGACGGGGCAGTTGTACAAACAGTTCGCGCTGACTATTGCATGTTCAGTTTCGATTTCTGCATTCACGGCTTTGACTTTGACACCAGCGCTATCGGCTCTCTGGCTCAAGGGCGACGACCATGAGAAGTCGCAGCGCAACTGGCTCTTCAAACCATTCAATGTGTTTCTTGAATGGCTGAAGGAAGCGTATCACATGCTGCTCGGTGTGGCGCTGAAGTTGAAGTTCGTCACTTTGATTTTGTTTGTGGGAACACTGGCCGCTACATACTACTTATTCCAAATGGTGCCGAGTTCCTTCATCCCTGATGAAGACAAAGGATACTTCATTACTATTGTGCAAGCGCCTGAAGGCGTGTCGCTCAACTACACAGTCAATGCAGTGAAGAAAGTCGAAAAGATCTTCGAAGGAATTCCTGAAATTCACTCGACCTTTGGTGTCGCCGGTTTCAGTTTTGCCGGGAACAAGCCAAGTAATGGAATTCTGTTCTCGAACTTAAAGCCTTGGGATGAGCGCAAAGGTCCGAACCAAAGTCTTGACGCAATCATCAACAAAGTGCGTGGACCACTGGCGGGCATCACCGATGCGCGCGTCATTCCATTCAACCCACCTGCAATTGAAGGATTAGGAAACTTCGGTGGTTTCGTCTTCGAAGTTCTTGATCTTAGTGGCACCAATATTGGTGACCTTGAAAAAGCAACGAATGATATTTGCATGAAGGCAAATCAAACTCCCGGCTTGGCTGGCGTATTCTCCGGATTTGCCGCAAACAGCCCGCAAATTCAAGTTGATGTCGAACGTGACAAAGCAAAGACACTCAACGTTAGATTGAGCGATATTTTCGACGCGCTGCAGACTTATATTGGTTCTTACTACGTCAATGACATCGATATGGGAACCCGCGTCTATCGCGTCTACGTGCAGGCTGACGCGAAGTTTAGGTCTAACCCGAATGACATTCACAACTTCTATGTTATGAGTCAATCAGGACAAATGATTCCGTTGTCCAATCTCGTGAAAATTTCGGAGACTGTCGCACCTCAATCGATAAACCACTATAATTTGTTTCGCGCGACTGAAATCAACGGCTCTGCGGCTCCAGGCTTTAGTTCTGGACAAGCGATGGAAGCGATGGAAAAACTCGCAAATCAAATTCTTCCATCGACGATGACGTTTAAATGGGCTGGGATTTCTTTGGAACAGCAAGAGTCAGGTTCGCAAGCTATCATTTTATTTGCGCTGGGGATTACTTTTGTGTTCCTCGTGCTTGCGGCTCAGTATGAGAGTTTCACAGACCCTGCGATCATCTTAATCACTGTTCCCACTGCATTGTTTGGAGCAATCTTGGCGCAATATGCAAGAGGATTGCAGAATGATGTGTTCTGTCAGATCGGGCTCGTCATGCTGATTGGATTAGTTTGCAAGAACGCGATTCTGATCGTCGAATTCGCCAATCAATTGAAGCAGGAGGGGTATCCCGCAGATGAAGCCGTCATCAAGGCCGCCACCATTCGGCTTCGTCCGATCTTGATGACGACATTCGCATTCGTGATGGGCATTTTGCCTCTGGTTTTCGCGCAAGGAGCAGGTGCCAACAGCCGCCACTCACTGGGAACAGCCGTATGCGGCGGCATGATCGTTTCTTCGATTTTGGGATTGTTCGTCGTGCCTGTCGTGTACGTGATCAAGGACTCGATTGCACGAATGTTCAAGTCTGAAAGGACTGTTGTGCGAGAATCGGAGCACGAAGCTGCGCAGATTCGTAGTCTCGAAGCAGAAGAATCTGAAACCAAAAGTGGTGGCGT
>CAYZJR010000194.1:0-5450 GCA_964478655.1 uncultured Candidatus Obscuribacterales bacterium | reverse complement strand
GTCGGCGGAAAAGCCAACCACGGCGGACAGCGCATGGGCGAAATGGAAGTGTGGGCGATTCAAGCTTACGGCGGCGCCAACATTCTCCATGAAATGATGACTATCAAAGCCGATGACATTCAAGGTCGCCATCAATCTTATGCAGACATCGTCCAAGGCAACGAAATGACCACCGGTCAGCGTACCGCCGCATTCGACGGTCTGTGCTGCGAACTGCGCGGTCTCGGTCTCGAAGTAACTCTCGGCAAAATCGTCGATTCCTTCGAACCAATCGAAAGCAAGTCTTGCACCAAGGCGAGCACGCCAATCATTCCGCAAACACTGGAAGAAAAATTCGAAGTTTCTTCTGTGGACACTTTGGAAGATATGGATGGAACCAAGAGACTGGAAATCCCAGCAGGCGATTACGTGCCAAACGTCAAACCTGCAGGCGTTCCACTCATCACATCAATCACCAATGGCAGGAACGGTTCGAAACCACGCATGGAAGTTTCGCAAGAGCCTCTCATCGAAGACCTCGCGGAAGGCGAAGAGCCAGTCCAGCAAGAAGACAACAGCTTCCTCGATGCATTCATCAATAAAGCCACTTCCGACATGGTATTCGGCACCAACCCCGATGGCACTCCTTCAGTCACCATCATGCCGGCAGAAGACGGAGCGCAGATTGAGGATGACGATGACATGTTCGACTTCCCGTCACTCTCCGAGCTCGAAGCACTGGCAGCTGAACTGATGGAAGTATCGACCAAAGAGAAGGCGCTGAGAACATCGCAAGCAACACAAACGATTCAAGCACCGACTCAAACTACACAGACGATTCAAGCACCAACAATCACACCAGTAACTCAACCGACAACAGTCGAAACGACAGGCGATAAGTAAACGGTCAAATCAAACAAAACGATGCGACCACACAGATTCTAAACGGAGCAAACAAAATGGCAGGTAAGAGTTTCAACATCATCAAAAAGACAATGCCTCTAGTAGCGGCAGTGCTTCTGATGACAGGGCTTTGTGTTGGACAAGCCAATGCGCAGTTCGGAACTCCGATACCTCCTCCGATTGGAGACGGTGCAAGTCCTGCGCCTGTTAACCCTGGTGATACCGGTGCAGCACCGTCAGTGCCTTCTGGTCAAGCCGATCCCACTCCTGGACATAACTTCCCAGTGGGAACAGGCCGCGATCGCTCGGTAGTTTACGTGTACAGACAATCGCAAGGCGGACCGATGGGCGTCAGCCGCGGCGAGCGAATGGTGACAACCATTCGTCCTGACAGCCTTCCGCAAGATGTTCGCGACAGAGTCTCCGGCATTCTCGGCGTAAACCTCAACTCCGGTGAGCAAGCAACTGAAGTCACCGCCAGTGATGCACAACTCGAACAGCTTCAAGATGCACTCGCACCATATCCGCAAGCGCAAGACAACGGCGGTCGCAAAGTGATCAACTCCGACTCGCCAAACGCAGCCTATCCAAAACCAGATCACGAAAGCATTTATGCATTCGGTGGACCTGTGCCGACCGTACAAACATTTGCGCGCTACTTGGTCATCCTCGGCGTCGTCGCCGCCACCATCTGGATGTCGCTTGCAGCCTACTCGATGGTAATGGGTCACCCCTACGGTGGTGCCCGTGTATTCGGCGCCGCAGCTGGGTTAATGATGCTGCTTTGCGGCTACACCATCTGGAAGATCGTTCAAATGAACACATTTGACGCCAACAGCCCAGACAACAGCGGACAGCCGGGCTTCGTAGCCAATCGTCCAGCCGGTGGGCTCGTACAAGACGCATTCATGAGCCGTCCCAATGTTCCTGCCAATCCTGGCGCAACAGGCGGCGCACCACCTAGATCGGGTATTCCAGTGATTCCGCTTGGCAACGCCGGCAACCCGTAAGATCACGCAAACCCTCGTAGAATCCCACCTCGAGCCGTAGAAACACCAAAGACAAAGCGAGCCAAATTCGAGATTCTGTACAAGGGACAAAAGGAATAAATAGGATTCTTCAAAATGTTCAACGTGACAGCAACCAGCCTAAAGATTTCAGCAGCAGTCGTAGCAGTGTGTTTAACCCAGACCGGCGCATTGGCTAATCCGCGAGGTATGGATCACTTCTCGACAAACTCGAACGTTGCTCCACAAAGACAGGTGCAGATTCCGAAAACCCCAGATCAAGAGAATCGCAACCTTGGAAAAGGCTCTGGAGCAATGTTCTCAGATCAATCTCCTGCACTTCGCTTTTTCGAGAATTTCGATCAGGAGATCAACACACTTTCACCAACGAAGACAGAAAGAATCAAGCTTTCACAACGTTTCAACCAAGAAGCAGAACGAGTTCAAGAATGGATTCGTATCGCCGGCAAGGTTTCCAACCAATACAAACTATTGTCGAAAAATCTAAAAGCCATGACTGTTCCAGCTGGCGCCGCCGACATCAAAGAATTCCGAGACTTATCTGCAGACTGGTATAACGACGCTGCTGAAGTATACGGAGACCTCATCAAACCCAGACCACCAGCCAAAACAATGGAAGAACTGGAAGACGGGTTGAAGCAGATTGAAAACCGAGCAAGAGGTCTTCAATCAAACCGCAAAACACTTGTTGCGATGGACCGAGACTTGAGAAGAGAGTACCGAGTACACGCGAACCAATTCCACGATCCACTCCGTCAATACGTAATGGGAAAAGACGCGAAAAAGCTAGGTCAGTAGCCCAATCCCATATCGACCTAACTACAAGTTTCACCACCACCCAATAAATCCGAAACCCGATATCCGACTACACCCCCGAGCGAGGAACACCCCGATGGCAATTCAACTGAATGATAGAGACCATCTCATCTTTAAACTAATAGATGAGCATCAGGTCCTCTTGGAAAAACATATTTCGTGGTTCATCGCTGGCGACGACAAGCCGGTTCTGATTCGCGACCGTCTCCGCAAACTCTTTTATCTCGACTATCTGCTCTGCCACAGACATGCATCGAAGTTGCCCTGGTGGACAACACCCACCAAGCCACTCGTATACATTCTCTCGCCGATGGCTAAAACCGTATCTGGTGTCAACCAAGATGAAGTAGACAGGTTCGAAAGCGAATTCCAGCGCCATCATCTTGAAGTGGCAAACCTGCGTATGCTATTCCACGTCGCGCAAAAAGACAGCGCCGTCAGCTCGTTCACATGGACGACCTGCAACACCGATCTCAAAGCGACCGGACTTGATGCGATGGTTACATTCGTGTGCAAGGGCATAACTCACAAAGTCGGTATCATCAACAACCCGGCTATCACGGACGCTCACTGCGCCAAACTCGAAGCCGCGATCAAAGATCATGGCATCAACAAGATTTGGATCGTCAGCCGCGATGAAGCTGCACAAAAATCAGTTCAGCAAGCAATCGTCGGACGCGCAACATTGGCGAGCCACTGCTGCTTCGCCACACACCATGAACTCTATAGAGATGGTGTCGTAAAAACCAGCTGGCAATCTTGCGGTCAGACCGAAGTTGGCATGTTCAATGTCGAGCCAATGCAAGCAGATATCGCCTCCGTATGGAGCGGTAACCTCTCGGTAGCTCAAGCCATCTCTGCATAGAATGGTCTGAACTAAGGGTCGCATCGGAAACGACCCGCTCTGGCAAAGGCGGAAAGCCACGGGTAAATCAATCGGGTATTAGAAAGGATCGGCTTGAGCCGGTCCTTTCTATTTGTGAACCGGCATGCCAACCGGCATGCAACGTTCATGTTGCATTTTCGAAAAAAATGGAACATAGCGGTTGCATGCATTGGGTTGATGGAGAGTAGCGAGTACTAGTTCATGCTACCGACAGCTTTTAACGGCTTAGAACCAGGCTGCTTATTTGGTTCAAAATTGAACAGATCTTTCTGCGGCTCTGACTTCACACGAATTTTTCGGCGTACAACAGTGGTCTTTGTCATATCCTCATCCATCTGACCTGCATCAGGAAGGGCTGACAATCGCTGCGTCGCGAACAATTTGAAATCAGCAAGCGTCACACCCGGTTGTTCCGGATGATTTTTCTTTGCCAATTCTTCAACCTGGTTGTAATTCAAGAGCATGTAACCAAGCATATCTCTGTCTTTGGCATTGAGATTGTCGGAAGCCAAAGCGCTTTCAATTTGAGAGTAGTTGACGGTGCTATCCAACTGACCTGCGATCTTTTTGAAAGAAGAGTCGGCGCCTCCCTTCTGAACATCACTCAAGATATCTCCTTCTTTCTTGAGTTCATCGTGCCTATATCTATAGCCTGCAAGATCGCTCATTTTCAGCTCTTGATCGTCACCAGACAGTCCGATGAAATTATCGCGAAGAGTTTTGGCCACTTTTGCCTCATCTTTTTCACCACGCGCTGTTAGTACGGAGACAGCTTTGTCCAGTTCCTCACGGCTGATGCCACCATTGCCGTCAAGGTCCAGTTCATCAAAGTTGGATTCGGCAATTCCAGTAAGATCAAGTTTTGAGGTCACCTTTTTACTGGTCGTGCGAAATTGCGGCTTCTCACGAGAGTCTTCTCGAAGAAGTTCGGCAATATGCTCCAGACCATCCGAACTGGATTTGTTGTTCTTTTGGTTCTCTGAAATATGGTCACTCATTTTGAATATCGTCCTCGCATTGCTGTGGCTGAGTGGGCACAGCGTATGCAAGCGATCTGAAAACGAGTTGAACAAGTCCTGCGCCGAGTCAAGCTGGCTTTGAGGTCCAGGTTTCTCGCAGTGTGTGTTCCGCGTTAGGCTTCAGATTTAAAGTCGAGATTGATCTTTCGATTCAAATCGGAACTAATCGAGAGTTGTTTGATCAACTTTGGAGCGTACGATCCTGCAACTGGTGGGACGAATCGCAGGCAGTAAACACCTGAGGGAATGGTGAGTTGACAGGTTCCATCTTCGCCGGTGATGACGTACCCATATGGTTTGTCATCGGGAAGATCGTCTTCTTCGTCAGGTTCTGACGTTTCCAAATCTTCTCTGCCGTAAGGCACATACCGTACCTGGCAACGCGGAACTTTCTGCCCGTCTTCGCCTACGACTTCGAATCGAACTTGATTCCAGCCATGCCACGTCACATCTATCGTGACTGGTTCGCTTCCAAGATCAACGAGCTGTGCATTGACGATGTCCTTGTGGACGACCATCCAATATTTATCCGGCGCAAGGAAAATGCAGTAACGTCCTTCACCATCGGTCAATCCATGCGCAACGGCTCGAGCATTTCGGTCGAATGCTTCAGGAGTTTTTCCAGAATCTGCAAAGACGTGAACTTTAACACCGGGTCTGGCTTGTCCGGCATCATCGCAGATGCGACCTTGTAATGCCGTTCCTTTCTGCATTTTGACTTCAACATGCGTGTCGCCGCCGACGACCACTTCGCGCGCCCATGGGGCCAATGCGCTGTACTCGGCACCATCTATGGTGATAGTTGGAGAATCTTTGGGG
>CAYZJR010000193.1:3825-6013 GCA_964478655.1 uncultured Candidatus Obscuribacterales bacterium | reverse complement strand
CCCGTCGGTGTCGACGCCAAGGATCTTCGTGTCGCGTGCGATGTGCGCGTTGCCCCATTGTCACTCGGTATTGAAACCATGGGTGGTGTCTTTACCAAACTGGTTGATCGCAATACAACAATCCCGACTCACAAATCGCAAACGTTCTCAACTGCTGAAGATAACCAGCCGGGAGTGGACGTGATGATCTTCCAGGGCGAGCGTCCAATGGCTCGCGATAATAAGTTGCTCGGCAACTTCAAACTGGAAGGAATTGCTCCAGCTCCACGTGGACTTCCGAAGATCGAAGTGTCGTTCGACATCGATGCTAACGGTATTGTGAATGTCACCGCTCGTGATGAAAACTCGGGTAAGGAACAGAAGATCACAATCACCGCAAGCACCAACCTTGCCAAAGAAGATATCGAAAGACTCGTCAAGGAAGCGGAAGGACATGCCGAAGAAGATCGTCGGCGCAAGGAAGAAGCGGATGTTCGCAACGAAGCCGACTCCATGTGCTACACGATCGAGCACAAGATGAAGGAACTTGGATCAAGCGACAGCACTAAGCGTGCAGAAATGCTGGTGTCGGAGCTGAGATCTAAACTCCAACAGAATGCACCACTGGAAGTGCTGAAGAAACTGATGGATGAGCTAAGAGGTGTCGTCGTACAGCTCGAACAAGAAGCTCGTCAACCAGTTGGCGCAGGTGCTGCCACAGGCGGTGCAAACTCTCAAGGCGGCTTCGCCTACGGCGGCGGCCCGAGCTACTCGGGTGCAGCTTCCGGCGGCAATGGCAACGGTAGCGGATCATCGTACGGTGATGACTACATCGATGTTGAAGCAAATTAGGTAACTGAGTTTCCGTCGCGGGGTTCAGGGGGTACGCAATCAGCGTATCCCCTGATTGTTTTGGAACATGCGGAGATTAATCGATTAATCTCCGCAAAATGTGCGGAGAAAGTCTTGAAGCCCCATCAGTTGGCTGTTATAATCTCCGCAAGTTTTGCGGAGATTCTCTTTGTACATCTACCAACTCCCTGATTGGCCTAAATTTGAGTGGGATGCCCAGGGTATTGCCGAGTCGTTGGCTGCGGTTCGCCATGAGCAAGGTCGATTGATCGGGCGAATGGAAACGCTTGGGTTCAAGCTTCGGCAGGAAGCGAGCTGTGAAGCTTTGACACAAGACGTACTAAAGACTAGTGAAATTGAAGGGCAGATTCTCAATGCAGAGCAGGTTCGGTCTTCGCTTGCACGAAGATTGGGAATCGAAAATGCTGCTCTAGCGCCTTCAGATCGAGAAGTGGACGGAATAGTAGAAATGCTCCTTGATGCTACTCAAAACTTTGAGCAACCGCTTACCGAAAAGCGATTGACTGGTTGGCACGCAGCGCTGTTTCCAACTGGTCACAGTGGAATTGCCAAAATCAAAGTGGGGGCGTGGCGCGAATCTGTGACCGGTCCTATGCAAGTGGTATCAGGTCCGATTGGGCGTGAAAAGGTGCACTTTGAGGCACCACCAGCGGAGGCACTACCTGGCCAGATGCGAACATTCTTGAGTTGGTTTGAGAATGGAACAGATGTCGATCTCGTTCTTAAGTCAGGAGTGGCGCATCTTTGGTTTGTGACTATTCATCCCTTTGACGATGGCAATGGGAGAATTGCTCGTGCCATTTCGGACCTTCTACTGGCGAGATCTGAAAAGAGTACGCAGCGCTTCTATAGCATGTCGACGCAAATTCGAGCGGAGAGGAACAAATACTACGAAATTCTAGAACGTACTCAAAAAGGATCGATGGAAATCAGTGAGTGGTTGCAGTGGTACCTTGGGTGTCTGGGTCGCGCGATTGAGGGTGCGCAAAACATTCATGCATCGGTTCTTCGTAAGGCGCGCTTTTGGGACATGTTCGGCAAGACTGCTATCAACGATCGCCAGAAGAAGGTGCTAAATCTACTGATGGGTGAATTCGACGGAAAGCTAACGTCATCAAGGTGGGCGAAGTTAGCAAAATGCTCTCAAGACACCGCACATCGCGACATTCTTGAATTGATCGATCTAGGAATTTTGAAGAAAAACTTAGCAGGTGGCCGCAGCACGAGTTACTCGTTAGCTGAGGATTGAAATGCAGTTGCAAACCTACTTTCTCGGGTACAACAGGCAATCAATGCCAGAGCGAGCCAATCGGCGCCGCCAACATCTGCAAAAACA
>CAYZJR010000193.1:0-3725 GCA_964478655.1 uncultured Candidatus Obscuribacterales bacterium | reverse complement strand
ACAGGCAATCAATGCCAGAGCGAGCCAATCGGCGCCGCCAACATCTGCAAAAACATTGCCGCGTTTTATAAAAAACACTGCCGCGTTTTTTTCAATACCTTGCCTTTTCGATGGCGTCTCGTTTCTTAGCTAGGTCCTCAATCGAGGACCCTCACACGTTCCCCACGTTGCCTGCCTATGCTGGAAGAGTAACGAATGGAGAACCACCGGCAATGAACAAGAGTACTTACCTCGCACCTCAGGCAATGAAAGGAGACGGTTATTACAACGCCCATTGTGAGGTGCAACGTAGCGCGGTAAACGAAACTCTTCCGCTCGTTGCCAACGCTGTAAACCACAGCCCTCTGCCAATCGCGGGTCACCCATTCGCTATTGTAGATTACGGTTCTGGTGAAGGAGCCAATAGTGTGGTTGTTGCAAAAGCAGCTATCGATGCTGTGCGCAGACGCAATCCATTGCAAGATGTGATTGTAGTGCACAACGATCAGCTGACAAACAACTTCAACGGGCTCCTCCAGACCGTGCTCAGGAGCGAAACCTCATATATGAGAGAAGATCATTACGGACCTGCCGGACACACGTTCGTCTATGCGAGCCCTGGCAGCTTCTACGAAACCGTCGCACCCGCAGGAACAGTCCAACTCGGCGTCTCCACTTGCGCATTACATTGGATGAGCCGTGTGCCTAAAGGGATCATTCGCGATCATATATATCAAGGTGGAGCGACAGAAGACGAGAAGAAACAGCTTGCTGAAGTCGCAAGAGTTGACTGGATCAATTTCCTTAGAAGCCGTGCAGCAGAGTTGGCTCCAGGAGCGCGACTCGTGGTCAATATGCTTGGAAGAAGATTCGAATCGCAAGAAATAGAATGTCGTCACTCCACCCTCAATCGCCATTCTGTAGGCAATCATCGCTATGTGCGATCTGTCGACAAGTCCGGAAAGGATTCAATCACCGTTCAAACACTGCTAGATCTCATGAACGATATCTTGAAAGAGCTTGTAGCTGAAGGCGCGCTCACTGAGTATCAGTTCAGAGATCTGATCATTCCAATCTATTGCAGAACTCTCAATGAAGTATTGGAACCAATCGAAAGTCTCGACTCGCCGCTGGCGGATCAATTTAAGGTGGAACACGCTTGTATCAAGGACGTTCCACTACCGATTGAAGAGGAATATATGCGCGGAGGAAAAAACGCGCACCAAAGATTTGCTCACGACATAACCTGCTTCGTGCGTGCATGGAGCGAGTTGACGCTGCTCAATGCCTTTACCGGCGGCGATCGAGACCAAAACGAAGAATACCGGTCAGTTGTAGACGAACTGTTTAAACGATTCGAAGCGCGAATCGCAGCTGACCCCGACAAGTATGCTCATGTAGAAAATCACTTGATCTACTTGGTGCTTGTGAGAAAGCCAAGTTTTTGACCACGACGCTGCTCGTAATGTGCCATAATTGAAATGCGCCTGGCATTATTGGATTTCCCCGGGCAGACTTTGTTTGGAATTGTGCCTTAGCTGGCAGATCTCATAAATCCTTAGGCTTACCTTTAATGCCGAGGAGTTATGAGCATAGTAACACCAGGATTGGTACTCAGGCGAAGAGTCGATAAATACAGCGCTCACCTAACAGTTTCTGCTGAAGCAAAAGATCTCATCGAATTTGTTAGGACTACAAAGAAAGGTCTGCGCGTATGGATGATGCGAAACTCCTTGCCAAAGGAGCTTCACGTAAGGGATCGCGTCTTTGTGGTTTCTTCCGATTGCATTTATACCGGCACCGGCTTGCAGAAGCCGTACATCGAAGATCGAACTGAAGAATCAGCAAAACCTGACGACGGAATTTCAACCGATCAGTTAATGGGAGAGAGTAAATGGTGATCTGTCCTATAGCTAGAGCTGTGCATTGCACAGGATGCCCTCTTCTAAAATTCTGTCCGGCTAAGACGATTCTTGGTGATTACAACAAGAGTAATGATGAGCCTAATAGAGTTTCAGAACAACATGATGAATCTGCAAAAGAAGTAGATGATTCGAATGACACTAAATAGCGTCGAGGTTATGTCGCGGCGAAGTGAGGTGGTTGAGTTGCAACGGGGAGAAGCTCCATGAAACGGTTTTTGTTGAGATTTTTCCTTTTTGCCTTCGCATTCAATCTGGTTGTTCCAATGCTTCCTGGAATTAAGTTCGGTGGAGACTTCTTATTGTCTCTCGGTGCTGGACTGTTCTTCGCCTTGTTTGGTTGGATCGTCGAAACAATAGCGATTGCTGTCTGCACGATGCTGACACTTGATAGTTTTGGTGATTCGATGCGGGTTTTGATTCCGGTCTGGGTGCTGGCATTCTTGGTCCTTCCAGCGCTGGTGCTTAATTATGTAGCCAGGTTGATGCCAGATGCATTGTCATTTCGCGGGTGGGAAGCAATTTCAGGAGGTGTCCTGCTCTTGTTTATAGGAATAGTCACAAGCGGAAAGCTTCACGAACAAACTCGGAAGATGCCAACCATTCGCGTGGGAAAGCGCTGAGAATAAACCGCCAAACATTTAATCTTTCGAAATTGAACTTTTTGAGGGGCTCGAGCGTTTAAGCAATAGATGGTTCAATAGTGATAGATGCCGCAGGAGGTGTCTTGTAAATGAAAAGAACGCTAGTAGCCGGAGCCCTTGCTGGTCTTGTGGGTTTAAGTCTGTGTGTTCCGCTCGTGCCGGGGGCTTTAGCTCGCCCCAACATGGTCGCGGGACAAGATGCGCGGCTCAGAACCCAGAAACTCACCCAAACAATAGAATGGAATCGCTCTTTCGATAGAGCCAAAATGGAAGCGCAGAGAAGCAACAAGCCCATCTTTTGGGTTCACATGCTCGGTTCAATCGACGGACACACGTGATCTGCCGGAAATAGTCTGAGAGCCGTGTCGCTCTCTGAGGAACCGATTACTTCTATATTGAAAGACGAGTTTGTCTGCGGCACCAAAGACATCACCGGGCTTCCGTATGCAGGTCGCTCCGGTATGCACGCAGTTGATGGTCAGGCAATAAACACGACAAATGGAGCCGGTCCGCACAATTTGCAATTGTTTGTTCTGGCACCAGATGGAACAGTCATGCATTGTTTGCCAGGATTCTGGAACGCAGAAGACCTCGCAACAGAACTAGATTTTGCAATGCAATTGTACGGTGTGTATCAGAATCCACAATTGTCGCGTGCGCAAAAGAATCAATATTTCACGGCGATGCAACTCAATCACACCCAACAACACTCGCCGAAGATGGTGCGACGAAGCCGCATGCAGGGCTTCGATCAGAAGTACGAAGCGAAGAATCGCTTGCACCAATCTGACACGATCAAAGACGTGAATCTTGCTGCAGCATCAGTGTCTAAGACAATGATGAATCCAAAGCAGGCAAATCAAGCCTTTAAAACAACCGATCAGATCATGCACGAACGCATGGCGCAACGACCGTTTGTTAAGTACGAACAGTTTGATGTAGCTGCATTCAGCGACTACGGAAGACCGCTCTACGAGAAGCATGAAGATCAACGTGATCTTAGCGGACAAAGAATCACCAGTGGTGCTGGTGGCAACAGTCTGCCAAAACGCGTGACGCGAAGTGCGCTCGTGAAGACATATAACTGGGGACGCCGATTGGCTCGCTAAGCGTCAGCACAACGCCCTCCGCACCACGCGCTCCGCGCCACGCGCTCCGCGCCACGCGCTCCGCGCCACGC
>CAYZJR010000192.1:0-6023 GCA_964478655.1 uncultured Candidatus Obscuribacterales bacterium | reverse complement strand
TGCGGCTGCTGCTGGTATTGGGGGAAGTTCATTGGGCTCTGATACTGACGAGGATTTGGATACTCTTGATTCGCTCCAGAGTTTTGCTGTGTCTGCTCCACAGCATCTTGACTTTGCGTCGGTTCAGGCGGTAGGGGCAGAGGAGATTGCTGATACTGTCCGTTTATTATTGAGCTGGAGTCATCAATGAACAATTGTCCTTCGGTCTGTGGTGACTGCTCTTGTATGTTGTCTTCGATGTATTGTTGAGCTTCTTCCTCAGCTTGTGCGTCCTCTGGCGGTTGTGCCTGCAAGGCTACCGGAGCTTGAGTGCGAAGCGGTTCCAGTGGCTGAGGGAAGCCGACCGTCGGTTTCGGATGCGATTTGTAGAACGATTCCATATACTTACGCCAAATCGCTGCCATGACTGCTCCACCAGTTACATGGCTGCCTTCGATGGAACGATTGTGTTCGTTGCCTGCCCAAACGGCTGTCACCGTATCTGGTGTGAAGCCAACAAACCAAATGTCGCGTGCTTGATCTGCGGTTCCTGTTTTTCCTGCCACTGCAACGTCAGCAAGCTTGGCTTGTTTTCCTGTTCCTCTCAAGACCACATCTTGCATTACATCTGTAAGCTGGAGGATTGGCTGAAGCGGGAAAACCTGCGTACTCTCCGGAGTCGTGGTGAAAAGGTCCTGTCCATTTGCATCAGTCACTTTTCTGATAAATCGTTCTGGCATGTACGTTCCTGCGCGAGCAATCGTGGCATAAGCATTTGCCATCTCTAAAGGCGTCAACGCACAACTTCCCAGCGATACCGCAAGGTGTGGCTCGATCTTAGACCTGATTCCGGCGGCTTGAGCCGTGTTAATCACACGTTCAATACCGAGCTGATGTGCAACGCGAACTGAGCAGACGTTGCGCGAAAAAACAAGCGCGTCTCGAACTGTTACTGGTCCCATAAATTGTCCATCGAAATTCTTTGGAGCATAACTAGGCGCAAATGGATAATTGACGACATAAGGTTCATCGAGCAAAACATCGCCAGGTCTGAGCATGCCTGTCATAAGCCCAGTCAGGTATACAAAGGGCTTAATTGCGGAGCCTGCTGTGTGAGGATTGACTGCTCTGTTCCACTGAGCATTCTTGTAGTTTCCAACTCCACCGACCAGTGCAAGCACCGATCCGTCTGCCACCGAAATTGACACGAGGGCGCCTTGGTTGACTCCTCGAGGGGCGTTGCGAACACCAGCAGCAAGTGTTTTCTCAGCCGCTATCTGTGCGGCAGTGTCTAGAGTGGTGTATACGCGCAATCCTTGACTCCACATTCTTTCTTCACCAAGCTGATTGTGGAGAAGACGAAGTACATAGGCAACGTAATACGGAAATTTCTCAGGCGGTACTGCGCGTGAACGAAACTTCAGCGGGTGCTTTCGCGCGGCAGTGGCTTCTTGTGGAGTTAGGTAGCCATATTCCTGCAGTTTTCCAATTACTAACTGTTGCCTTTCGATCGCGTCCTTTCGATTTACCGGCGCACCGAGATCCGAAGGAGCTTTTACAAGACCTGCAAGGAACGCGCCTTCAGCATGGCTCAACTGTGATGCGTGCTTGTTGAAATAGGTCAATGCGGCTCGTTCAATACCGTACACGCCATTGCCAAAATAGACTTCATTCAAGTATGTTTCGAGAATTCTTTCTTTTGAATTGTGCGTCTCAATATCAATCGCCAGCAATGTTTCATTCACTTTACGCACAAGGGACCGATCTTGATCGAGATAGAGATTGCGAGCCAGTTGTTGTGTGATGGTCGAACCACCCTGCACGACGCGACCGGCTTGCATGTTCGCTACTAATGCCCGGGCAATGCCAACAGGATCAGCGCCTTTGTGCTGGTAGAAGTTTCTGTCCTCTGCTGAGATGATCGACTCAATCATCGCCTTGGATACTTTCGAAAGAGGCACTGGTTGTCGATCTCTGTCGGCGTAGACTGTGCGTATGTGTTTGTCGTTGCGATCGAAAAATGCGATGCCTTTGCCAACTTCATAGACTGTTGGCAGACCCGCCGCCGGAACGCCAAGCATGGACTTGAGTGATACCAAATACAGTAGCAGCGCTCCTAGCACGCACAGTACCAAAACAAATAAATGGATTGGTCGGATTTTGGGAAGCGCCGATTTGAATGGGCGAGATTGGCGACGTTGCGGTTGAGGCTGGCGGGGACGGCGCGCGGGTGGATATGACTGCATCTCGGGCTTTTTCCAGGTCCAATTTTGGCTCGACGATGGTATGACGGAGTCAGGTGCTGCTGGTTCCGGGGCAACTTTCGAAAGCTCTGGTCAATTCCCGCTAACCCGTATAAGATCTGACATCCGGGAATTAGAGAGGTTGTAAATGTCAGGGCGTTTACGCAGATTGTTCGCACTTTCAACTGGACTAGTCATGGGGATTGCTGTTATGGGAAAGGCTGCTAGCGGTTTGACGTATCCGAAGACGCAGCACGACGAGCAAACCGATGCATATCACGGCACAAAAGTCGACGATCCGTTTCGCTGGTTGGAGGATACCGACTCTGCTAGAACCAAAGCGTGGGTGACGGAGCAGAACAAAGTCACGCGTGAATACCTCGAAGCAATTCCTGGTCTCGAACACATCAAAAAGCGTCTCACCGATTTATGGAATTACGAACGCTGTGATGTTCCTCATAAAAGAGGTTCACGCCTCTTCTTCCAAAAAAACACCGGCTTGCAAAATCAAAGTGTCCTCTATGTTCAAGACTCTGCGAAATCGGCTCCGCGGGTATTGCTTGATCCCAACCCGCTTTCCAAAGACGGAACGGTCTCATTGACGGATTACACTGTGAGTGACGACAGCAAGTTGATGGCGTACGGTTTGGCGGCATCCGGATCGGATTGGCAAACTTGGCACGTTCGTGATGTGGAAAGCTGCAAGGACACAACTGACGTTATTGAATGGGTGAAGCATTCGAGAGCGGCATGGACTAAGGATGGAAAGGGGCTCTTCTACAGCCGCTACGATGCTCCGAAAAAGGGTGAAGAGCTGCTGCAAGCCAACTACTATCAGAAAGTTTTTTATCACAAGTTGGGAACACCACAGTCTGCCGACAAACTAATCTTCGAAAGGAAGGATCAGAAAGAATGGGGATTCATGCCGATCGTCACTGACGATGGGAAGTATCTTGTGCTGGATGTTTGGTTAGGAACATCACCAAAAAATGGAGTATTCTACAAGGATCTCACGCAGCCGGATAGTCCCGTGAAGCAGTTGTTTTTGCCGGATGTCGCGATGCATGAATTCGTCGGAAACGTAGGCACGACCTTCTATTTTAACAACGACACAGACAATCCACGCGGCAGATTGGTTTCTGTCGATGTGTCCGCAAGCAAGATTGAGATGAAGGAGATCTTCGGACAAACGAAAGACACGCTCACATCAATTTCTTTGATGAACAACAAGTTCATTGCGACTTATCTCAAGGACGCGTATACAGCCGTCAAAATCTATTCGATGGACGGGACTTTCGAGACAGACTTCTCCTTACCTGGAGTTGGCACCGCCCATGGTTTCGGTGGCGATCAAGAAGACAAAGAAACATATTTCAGTTTTACGAGCTTCAACACCCCGCCAGTGATTTATCACGTCGATCTCACGAACTATTCGCGTGATGTCTTCTTCCAGCCAAAAACAAAATTCAATCCTAGCGATTACACAATCGAACAGATTTTCTACAAAAGCAAAGACGGAACCAAAATTCCAATGTTCATCTGTCATCGCAAGGATGTTCAGCCGAATGGAAAGGTTCCCACGTACTTGTATGGTTACGGTGGCTTCAAGATTTCGATGTTGCCTGCGTTTTCTCCAAGCACACTGTTGTGGATGGAACTTGGTGGAGTGTTCGCTCAAGCCAATCTTAGAGGTGGTGGCGAGTATGGTGAAGACTGGCATGAAGCTGGAATGAAACGCAACAAGCAAAAAGTGTTTGATGATTTTATCGGCGCTGCGGAGGCGTTGACGAGCAACAACTACACCAATCCTGAAAAGCTGGCGATAGGCGGTGGGAGCAACGGTGGTCTTTTGGTCGGCGCATGTATCACGCAGCGACCGGAGTTGTATAGAGCTGCTGTGCCTGCGGTTGGTGTGATGGATATGCTGCGCTTCCACAAATTCACCGTGGGTTGGGCGTGGGTGCAAGAGTACGGCTCACCGGACGATGAAGACGACTTCAAGGTTTTGTACAAGTACTCACCACTGCACAATCTCAAAAAGGGGACGTGCTATCCAGCTACCTTAGTAGTGACTGCAGATCATGACGATCGTGTTGTCCCTGGACACAGCTTTAAGTTTGCTGCAGCGATTCAAGAGGCACAGGGATGTGACAGACCGTGCCTTATTCGCATTGAAACGCGAGCCGGACACGGTGCAGGAAAGTCGACCGAAAAGATCATTGAAGAAACCGCAGATAAATGGGCGTTCCTTACAAAAGAGCTTGGGCTGCCAGTTTCATCGAGCGAGAATTCGAAGAAGTAGCATGCAGATTGCCGCTTTAGCGAACGTCTGTCATTGAATTGTGACGGGGAACTGAAGAGAGAATGTTTGCGATGCGTACCATAGACGAACTAATTAACCGAGATGACCCTGGCTGGCCTGTAGTTCAAGAAATGCTCCAAACGGCGACAAACCATGTTGAAGTGTTAGAGCCGAACCTGTCTGAGCGCGATGCCTGTCTTGTGGAAGCACAAGTTACGACTCGTTCCTTACTAGGTGCCATTATTTATGAAACTGGCGGGTTGCTAGTCGATCATGGTTGGATTCGCATTTTGGGCTCCGGTCACCCAAAGCTTTCCAGGTCCATCTCGTCGTGGAACATTGGTAAGTCAATGAACGCTGGTGAGCCAACGATAGGATTCTTCCTGATTGCAGACGACGTGATCGGCGGATTTTATGCCATAAACAGTGGCGCATTCGGGACCGACATCGGAAATATGTATTACTTTGCGCCAGACTCATTGGAATGGGAGAACATGCAAGGTGGACATACTCAGTTCTTAACTTGGTGTTTCACTACTGATCTGAACGGCTGGTATGCGGGTCGCAGGTGGTCGGGCTGGGAGGAGGAAGCAGCAAGTTTGCCAGGAGATAAGGGCTGGTGTTATGTGCCGCCCCTCTGGCTGGAGCAGCTGCCAGGTGCATCTGAGCGGGCGCGCGGCGTTGTATCTATGGATGAGCTATATGATCAATACACAGGAGATGACCGCAAACAGAAGGTGAAATTTATGAAGGAGGCAGAAAGGCTGGGCGGCTCAATTGTTGTATCACTCCGTCCGCCTAAGATGGATGATTCAGAGTAGTGTCATTGAATCAGAATAGTGGTTTTGTAATTCGAAGACGGAGCCTGGTTGTGCCAGGTGCAATTCTCATAGTTTGCTTTCTGGTTGTTGGACTGCTGCATGGTATTGCAGAAGAGCCCGAGTTCGCCCAGCAGTCTGATGTGCCTAAAGGATTGCGCAGGCCCCATAAGACAAACAAGTGGCGTGAATTCGTGTGGTGGATAATTAATCCCAACGTTGATTTAGGCGAATACAGCGTAGTCGATTTAAACTCTTCTGATCGTTCTCGTGCGGCTCTCTGGATGGCTGCTCTAAAATCGGCATGGGAGCGCTGTCTCTCCGGTCGTGATTGACACTAAGTCACTTCATCCAAGATATCGAGCGGTATCGCATTCGCATCGAGGCTGTCTGCCTGTGCATCGAGTGAGTCGGCTTCTGCTGGAGACGTTTCTCTTAGAAAGTTGGCATATGTCTTCAGTATTCGCGCATGCATTTTCTGTGCGTGCGGCTTGTCCAATAGATTCCTATGTTCGGACACGCTGCTCTCAAAGCAATGTTTCGCAGCGTCAAATTGTGACCGAGACGCATAGATTCTGGCTAACTTGATCCAACAGTTTGCTTTTGTCGCGAAGCATTCGATTGCTGGCGAAACCAAGTCGCTGTAGCAAATGCTCAATGCTTGTTCGAGGCAGCGTCTTT
>CAYZJR010000191.1:1611-6063 GCA_964478655.1 uncultured Candidatus Obscuribacterales bacterium | reverse complement strand
CCGCCGGCACCAATTAGTTTGCCTCCAAGGGCTCCATTGTCCAAAGCAACCTGGTACCAACGATCGATATCTTGATTGCTCATAGAGCCAGAGCGTTGCTTCTTATATTGCCAATGCTCGTTCATAAGGACGCCGAACTCATGCAGATTTCCTGATTCGAGCGCGTCTTTGATTCGATAGCCAAGATCCTTTACATAGTGCAAATTGTCGATCATACTCTGATCTGACTTCTTGCTCTTCTCGTCTTGTTCTTTGAGGATTGAGCCAGCTTCTCGCGAATAACCGGTGAAGAACAAAACAAGGTTATCTTCCAGGTTGAATAGAGTCTCCGAGCTGATGTTGAGCGGGTAGGCTTTGACGTAACCGTCGTTATTGAATTCAAAACATGTTACGCCACCATATGACGCGATAAATTGATCTTGTTTGCCAATTGGGCTTTTGAGCTTCTCAATTTCGATGTGACAAGCCTGTTCGGCCAACTGTCTGGGGTGGACTAGAGTCTTTTTGTATGAGTACAAAAGCTTCAGCAAGGCCGTAGTGAAGCTGCCTGAAGAGCCCAAACCGGTGCCGGCAGGGATGTCTGCCATGCTAGTGATTTCGAGATTTGTCTCGGTGATTCCCGTTAGCTTAAGTGCTTCTTTGATAATCGGGTGTTTGATCTCTTCGATGTCGCCGACGCGCTCCATCTGAGAGTATTTGATGATCATTTCATCGATGAAAGTCTGGTGAAGTGTGAGATAAACGTATTTGTCTATCGCGCCTGCAATTAAGAAGCCACCATGCTTTTCGTAGTAAGACGGAAGATCGGTACCACCACCGCCGATTGAGATTCGTAGTGGACTTCTTGCGATGATCATGTTGGTCTTTCCTTGAAGGGGTTACTTCTGGTACGTGATTCCGAGAGAGTTATCTTGAAGCTACGGTAGTCGGTGGGGTTACTTGAAAGGCTTTGACGTCGCTGAGTTTGTAGATCTTCTCAACCACTTTCAGTGCCTCGTAAGCGTCTTTCAATCCTGGATTCGGCTGTCTTCCAAGCTCGATATCCTTCAAAAATTCATTGAATTCTATTTCCCAAGACTTGTCGGCGCCGGGATACTGCCAGATTGTTGTTTCTGGTGGTCCCATCTGCGGGAGCATTTTGTAGTATGAGAGTTGTTCGAGCCCATAGCTTCCGCCGAGCCCGTCAATCTGCAGCTTTCCGTCTCGACCATAGATTTCCAGAGAGAACAAGTTCTTCCACTCTGTCCAACTTACGTGTAGCCAGGCGACTTGTTCGTGTTTGGTGCGCAGCATCATGAACGCATTGTCGTCTACTTGCATGTCCCAGAAAAATGTTGCAGCGCGCCCATCTACATGTTCGAAATCACCCAAATACCAACGCGAGAGATCAATGAGATGCATCCCTTGATCGAGCAATTCGCCACCGCCCCCCACTTGCGGGTCTGCGCGCCATTCTTTGTCATAACCGGGTCGCCCACCGTGCCCATATCTGCCGCGAAGAAACATCAGTGGTCCGATTTCTCCAGCCTCGATAATCTCCTTGGCTTTCAACATTGCGGGATGATATCGATGGTTAAAGCCGACTCGAACCAGCTTTCCATTCTGCATTGATGCACGTATGGCTGGCTCCAGCTCGTGCGCTCGACGCCCAGCTGGCTTATCGACAAGCACGTGCTTGCCGGCTTCGACGCATGCATGCGTGATTGATGCAAGATTGTCGTGTGTTGTTGAAACGCAGACTATATCGATTTCTTTGTGTTCGGCGACTTTGCGCCAGTCTTGAAAGGCTTCTGCGGTATATTGCGATGCAAGTTTCTCGGCACGAGCCACCGCTGTGTCCGCTACGGCTACAAGCTCATGTCCACCGATGTTTTGGGCTCGCTTGGCTCCGATAAATCCGCAGCCAATTATTCCGACCTTCATTTGTCTCCCCACTTTTTGCCCCTGTCTTCCGGGGTAATGCGGCGCAATGTGTAGATGTCCGATTTCTTCAAATCGGCTGAGTATTCAGGGAGATCTTTCCATGGGTCCCAAAGTGCGCTGATTAGACGTCCTGTAATGCCGTCAGAGTCCGATGAAGCGAGGAATGTGCATAGGGACGCACCGCGCTCCAACCCTGCTCCTCCCTCGTCTCTTTGTTTTAGCGATCGAGCATAGAAATCTTCTCCGGCTTTCTCCGGACCAGCGGCAAGTACTTCGTCGAGAAGGCGTGTGTTTAAGGCACCGGGAGCGATGGCATTGATGTCGATTCCATCATTTTGGCATTCATGAGCAAGTGTCTCTGTCAGTCGAACAACAGCTGCTTTAGATGCGGCATAGGCGCTGAATCGAGGAAGTGGGTTGGTTGCACCGCCACCGGAAATGTTGATGACTTTGCCATACTTATTAGCTTTGAAGTGTGGAAGAATTTTCCGACACATCAACATTGTTCCAAACAGATTGATTTCAATTGCCGATACCCAATCATCCCAGTCAACGTCTTCTGATGGTCCAATTGGTCCGTAAACACCCGCGTTGTTGACTAGAATGTCGATTTTCTTGAATCTAGCAACTGCAGTGTCAACGAGCTTTGATACTTGATCTTTGTTCGCTATATCCGCTTGGATTGCCAGTATTGATTGATGCGACACAGCAGTTGCGAGCGCGCCGCTTTTCTTTTCTTTCGATCCCGATTCGACTTCCTTCGGTATGCTTTCGCAAGGCTTTGAAATCAACGCGTTGAGTTCATCTTCGACTTCGCGCAAGAGTTTTTCGTTTCTTGCACAAATTACAAGATTGGCGCCGGCTTCTGCGAACGCCGAAGCAATTGCTTTGCCGAGCCCTTGATTGGCTCCGGTGACTATCGCTGTTTTTCCGCTCAACTTTTTCATTTGCGTACGAGCCTTTCTTCCTTTCCAGATGGTTGTCCGACTGAGACATATTTTGCTGACGAGTTTGAGAATGAGTTCTTGAGGAAACCGTTGGCATCCAGAATCAATGGATTTTTCATCAGCTTTAGTACTTCGTCTGATTTGATGTTTTTGTACTCCGGCCATTCAGTGCACAATACTGCAGCCGATGCGCCTTTTAACGCGCTCTCATAGGAATCGGCTAGCTCCAGATGCTGCGAAACCTCTGCTGGAACCGTCTTAATTGATGGGTCGTGCGCTACCACCTTGGCTCCGTTGTTTGACAGCCAGGTGCACAGCTCGACTGCAGCAGAACGGCGGAGTGTGTCTGTGCCCGGTTTGTAAGTCAATCCGAGAACTGCAATTGTTTCGCCCTTTACTTTGCCGAGTTCTGCAGTGAGCCTTCTTGCAGCCCACAATTTGTGGTGCTCATTGCTTGGGCGTATTGAGGCCAGCAATGGCACACTGACTTGGTTGTCTGCTGCGAGCGCTCCCAAAAACGCAACGTCTCTCGCTAATGTTCCACCCGAAAATGCACCACCTGGACCGAGATACGCTTTGGGTCCAATTCTTTCTTCGCTCTTGAGTCCCTGAGCCACTTCCTTAGCATCGGCTCCAACCAATTCGCAGATTGTGGCGACTTCATTGATGAATGTCACTGAAGTCCCGAGAAACGCGTTAAGTGCGTGCTTGGTCATTTCAGCCGACTCGATCTTCATGCAACAAAGGTTGCTGGAAATTTCGTTGAAGATTGCGCAGAATGTCTCACGATCTTGCTCGTCACAACCGACGACAATTCTGTCTGGTTGCGTGAAAACCTGAATCGCTTTTCCAAGGCGCAGATTTTCAGGGCTATATGCAAATCGGAAGCTTTTGGATGGGAACAGCCTTGTGCACTCATTAGCAAGAGTGCGTGTGAACCCCACCGGAACCTGCGATGAAAGAATCACTAGGCATTTGTCGCTTGCATGTTTGAGCAGCTCGAGAATTCTGGATTTTACAAAATCGGTATCTGCAACATCGTCATCATCAACTGGAGTGTCGTAAGTCACCCAAATTGCCTCGGCGCCAGAGACGTCGCTGAAATTTGTAGAGAACGTCAGTTTTTTTGATTGCCTCCCCTTTGCGATCAGCTCGTTGAGTCCTGCTTCGAGAACTGGCGAGCGATCGTCATTCAGGCTGTCAACGTTTTGTTTGTTATCGTCGATGGCGATCACGTCAAAGCCGAGATCAGCCATACAAGCAGCTGTTACGCTGCCGAGATGCCAGAGTCCAAAAACACAGAGCTTCATTTTTTCTCCTAAGCGCGAATCAACAAACTCTGATTTTGTTGAAGATATGTCAGTGTCTTGATGATCCCCTCCTTAATGGTTAGCTTTGGTTGCCAGCCAAGGGAGCGAATCTTCTGAGTGTCAAGGAAAATGAAGGGATTGTCGCCAATCCAGCCTCTATCTCCACCGGTGAAGCTAAGTCGAGGATTCAAATCAAGATGTTCTGATATCCAGCCAATGGAGTCGGTTACTTGGCAGTACTCTGCGGTTCCCAAATTGAAGATGTTTACGCG
>CAYZJR010000191.1:0-1511 GCA_964478655.1 uncultured Candidatus Obscuribacterales bacterium | reverse complement strand
CTGTAGGATCTGGAGCTGTAGTTGACTGGCACTTCGTAAGGCGTGTAGCCCTTCCGCAGCAGTTTGATTACGAGTTCGTGATCGAAATCGAAGCGGTTGCATTCGAAGTGCAGACCGTAGAGACATTCTCTTCTGAGCACTTTGTACATCGTGAATGGATCAGTCATCTTCTGACCGTACAGAGTATTCATGAGCCAAGTGAACAGAATTTGACCGAGGTTGAACAATGCAGCGACACCTGGTTGGTCGGAGAATGTGCGCATCTTCCAGTCGCCTTTGTGCCGGGTGCCCAGAACGAAAGGCTTTTGATAATTGAGCACCGGGTGTATCAAGCAGTCGTAGTCATTAACATCATATTCAGTATCGGCATCTTGAATTAAAACGATGTCTCCGGTTGCATATGCGAGACCCGTACGCACTGCAAATCCCTTTCCTTGCGGTTTTTCCTGGTACACGACTTTGATGTCCGGGTGTGACTCGTAAGCTTGTACGATTGGACGTGTGCCATCGGTTGAATTACTTTCGACGATGATGATTTCGCGGATAGACACGCCTTCGACTTGTTTTGCCAAAACAAGGTCGAGTGTTTCTGCAAATGTCGCTCGCTCGTTATACACCGGCATGATGATGGAGAGCTGAGGGCGCAAATCCGCGGGTTTTTTGTGTGCGGTCATCAAGACTCTGGATGACGAAATGCGAATTTGGTTTGCCGCAAAGCTTTCCGGAAGCAAACTGAACGTTGCCTTGATAAATGTGGTCAAAAGCGTGCGTGGATATGCCTTCGCACGATCCAAGATGTGACTTAACGTGTACAACCGGCAATCTTGAGTGGAGCGAATTTTCTCGAATCCGTTTTTCTCCAGAAGAAGTTGGAATGTGGAGAGCCCGAAATAATGCCTATTTTCGCTTCTCCAGCCCGGCCAGGATCTTCCAAAAAATTTCGCGGACCACGAGTCTAGTGACACGCCGACGGTCATCAATACTCCGTCTGGTTTGAGGCAGTCATTTGCGATTTGAATCAGCTGGTTAGGGTCCTCGCTGCGTTCAAGGGCTTCAATGAGAATTACGCAGTCAAAATCCCCTTTCGTCGGAAACGAATTGGACAGGTCAGCTTGAGATTCTGTGTAAGGTGCGATTGTGACGCCGTAGCCGCCAAAATTTTGAAGGTACCGTCCAAATTCAGCTGTATCTGATGGTGAGCCAAAAATTAGAATTTCGCCATGTCGCAAGCCTGCCGTCTGGATGCAACTCAGATAGCGACCGTATGCATCCTGTCTGGTCTGCTCCGTCTCCGCATTTTCGTCAGCAGAAGTTGTAGAAGGCGCCTTTGTCGTGCGGCTGCTCAGCAGCCCGCAGTCCTTACAGGCGGAGACGCTAAAGCACTCGTGAGTGAACAAGTAGGTGCTTTGATGTCCGCAGCAAATGATACAGGGTTCACTTTCCATTATTTACCTGGTCGCAACTCACTGGAATTGACAAAGGACGGCAAACTACGCATTTTAGGCTAAGGC
>CAYZJR010000190.1:0-6142 GCA_964478655.1 uncultured Candidatus Obscuribacterales bacterium | reverse complement strand
CTTCTCCTGAAGCACCCAGACCACCGCATACCACTGGTCGGGATGCGCCTGCCTCAGTCTCTCCGGCAGCTGATTCTGGCCTTGCTCAGCGTCAACAGCTAAAAGTTTGCGCTGAAGCATCTCCAGACGTATCTTTCTGTATGCCTCACGAAACCGCCTCCTGGCTCGGTTTCGTTTGCATGCACTTTTGCAGACTTTCTTAGCCATGACGAACCCGACAAGCGGCAACCGACCAAGCACACGCGTTGCTTGACTCGACGGAGGGCGCTGTTGTGCGTGTTGCGGCCTGTTTTTCGGCAACACGTACATAATGGCGAACGGATTTGAAATGCTCTGTCTTCCAGAATAGGCCCTCTGGAAAACATTGGCCCGACGCAAACGTTCGTCAGCCGGAAGCACGATTGGTGCACCTTTGAGTTATACGAACAGTAATAGGATTAGCTGAAAGCGCTGTGCAAGCCACTATACGGCGAGCTTGTAGCGACCTTTTGCTCTGCGGGCTTTGATTACTTTCTGTCCGGACTTGGTTGACATCCTCTTCAGAAAGCCGCTTCCCTTCTTAGCTTTTGCGATTGCTCCGCGAAGTGTCCTTTTCATAAACTCCTAGCTCCTTAGCGAGCCAACATGAAATTTCTTGGCATAGTGTCAGTGAAATAGCTATGCTATCATCTTCCGCATAGACTTCGCGCCAGTTCAGCATATGGACTGGGTAAAAAAATTTACGAAATAGAGTGGGTCAGCGCGGTGTTACCGAGCTGCTCTTTTGTTCCGGTGTCTTGCTTGCAGAGCCCCGGAACGCTTCGTATGAGCCCTCCCCGCAAGCTCCTTCTTTGGTGTCGACAGCTGATGATTATTAGCAATATCAAATCTAGGCTCGACGCTTAGTTTCGTTTTTGGCATCCCTGTACATAGAACTAGAAGTACCACTAATAACCCATGGAGTTGGTTGAATGACCTCTGAAAGAGAAGACGTTCGCCTCCTTAAGCCGATCAAAGAAGTCTGGTCGGAAACCAAAGCAATCATTGCAAAAGGGCTCCCCGAGCCAACGTTTCGCACATGGGTTGACCCCATGCAATTGGTCGAAATCGCCAATGGTGAAGCCACCATCGCCATCACCAACGAGTTTTGCCGAACCTACGCGAATACACACAAAGACGCTATTGTTGCAGCTCTTCTGCAAGTGACCAATGAAAAACTAGAAGTCAAATTCATTGTTGATACAAGTTTGGCGTCCGAATACACGCCGAGCATTGCCAGCATAACAGTGGTGCCTTCTCGCGAGGCCGGAAGTGAAGCCGATCAAGGCTTAGGCGTGGCCAGCACACCACCGCAGTCTTCATCGCCTTCATCAGGTCCACAGATGATGCAAGGCAACTATGCAGCCGGAGCACCGCCAATTTCCGCAGCGCAGGCTAGCCTGAATCCGAAATATACATTCGATACATTTGTAGTTGGCTCACACAACCGCTTTTGTCACTCAGCTGCACTTGCTGTGGCGGAACGGCCAGGACATTCATACAATCCATTATTCGTATATGGTGATGTCGGCCTTGGCAAGACACATTTGCTGCAAGCCATTGGCCATGAGATTTTGAGGCGTTCTCCAAAGCTCAACGTCAAATATATAAGTTGCGAAAGGTTCACCAATGAATTGATCAACTCTATAAGAGATGATCGAATGATCGACTTCCGCAAGCGCTATCGCCAAGTTGATGTGCTCATGGTTGACGATATTCAATTCATTGAGGGCAAACAGTCGACACAGGAAGAGTTCTTCCACACTTTCAATGCTCTGCGCGAGAGCGGAAGACAGATTGTTCTGTCCTCTGACCGCCCACCGAAAGGACTGGGTCACCTTGAAGAGCGCTTGAGAAGCCGTTTTGAGTGGGGACTAATTTCTGACATTCAAACGCCAGACCTGGAAACCAGAATGGCTATTCTCAAGAAAAAGGCAATCATCGACAACATGCGCGTTGATGATGATGTGCTGCAATACATTGCATCGCAGATTACTTCCAACATCCGCGAACTTGAAGGCGCTCTAATAAGAGCCCACGCCTATGCCAGTTTGACGAGCACACCGTTGACCGTGCAAACGGTCGCCGGCATTCTCCGCCCCGTCACACCGACCTCTCAAAAGCCATCTGTGACTGTAGATCGGGTCATCGAAAGCACAGCCGCACACTACAGAGTGGAACCTAGCGAACTACGCTCGGCCAAGCGCTCACAAGACTTGACGCTACCACGACATGTAGCGATGTATCTCGCACATGAGACGCTGCAAATGAGCTTTCCAAGGATTGGTCAGGCTTTCGGCAATCGCAAACACACATCGGCTCTATATGCATACAATAGAATCAAAGAGCAGATCGTGAAAGACGGCGACCTGCTTGAGTCACTTAAGCAAATTCGCCGACAGTTGGGCGTCTGACACCTTGTAGAAAACCTGTCAAAAACTTGTTTGTTTTTTGTAGGCCGCCTGTGTAATGCCCTACAGATCAAAGATCCGGGATCTGTCGTTTTGCACAACCATTAACAGGGTTTTCTACAGGCGAATTCCAGGCCGGCCTTTGCTCTCAGGCGTTTCCTACAGAAAATGGCTCTGGCTGCTACTTCTATTTATAAAGATCTAGATACCTGTTCGGAGCAGAAATACTAGAATCCGCTCACCATCTTGAAAAACTCCTGTCAGGAAGATAACCTTACTGAAGCTCGCAGAAAACTTTTATTGAGCAGAGGTAGCGTATATGCAGTTTGCAGTCCAAAAGGACGTACTCGTTCGGGCACTAAGAGACGTAACGAATGCTTTGGCAACACGCGTCGTTCAGCCAATTCTCAGCAACATATTGGTTGAGTCGGATGGCGAGACTGCAGTTAAGTTCAGAGCCACGGATCTTGATCTCTCTATAGAGACCAAAGTTCCAGCCGCGGTATATACACCAGGAACCATCACACTCCCAGGTAAAAAGCTGCTCGAAATCGTTTCCAAACTGCCGAACGATCTCGTCGCATTCATCGTCAATAAAGAAACCTACGAAACCAACGTTACCTGCAAACGCTCCAAGTTCAGCATCACCGGATTGCCCGCCGAAGACTTTCCTAAACCGATGGATATAAAGGATCTGCATGGCGTGTACATGCCATCGGACATTTTGCGCAAAGCCATCTCCCAGACTTCGTTTGCGGCAGCCGGCTATGAACAAAGCAGCATTCTTGGCGGCGTTTACCTGGTGATCGACAATGGCGCATTCGAATGCACCGCAACAGATGGAAGCAGAATGGCGCATAGAGCAGAAGAGCTCAACGTCTCTATTCCGAGCGGCAAGCGCGCTGAAGCAGGAACCGAAGGAGACAAAGAAGTCGAGTCGAAAACGTCTACAGCCACTTTAGAAAAACCAGTTTCGCTCAAAGCAATTATTCCGGCGCGTGCTTGTACTGAAGTCGTGAAAGTGCTTGATGCACAAGATGGTAAGACCGAGTCAGGCAGAGAAGTTCGCTTGGTCGTTACTGCAAGCCAAATAGTTTTCGAAACAGACAATCACATTCTTTCAACACGGCTTATTGGCGGCGAGTATCCGCGCTATCACGAACTGTTTCCGAAAGAGCATACCTACTACGCTTCTTTCAATCGCGAGGAAATCATGTCAGCGATTGAGCGTGTGGCAGTCATGTCAGACGATCGCACACACCTGGTGAAGATGCACTTTGAAGGCGAAACACTTCAAATCACAGCGAACACACCAGACGTTGGTCGCGCACAAGAAGAAGTGACTATGAAGTTTGAAGGACAAGTACTCGATGTTGCAGTCAACGTGCGTTACCTCGGCGAAGTGCTGCAACGCCTAGGCACCGACGAAGTCGGACTCGAGATGACGGGAATGTTGAAGCCAATCATCCTCAAGGGCATTGGCGACGATAACTACAAGTACTTGTTGATGCCGGTTCAATCGAAGTAGTTTTCATCAACCAAAACGACCATAGTGCGCATCGTTTTGATTGGACAGAGATGAGTTCCATTCCATTACGAATCTTCCGGATAAAATCCCCGCATAAGCTGCGCCAGGAATTCCGGCATTCTTCGCTGTTTAGCAATCGCCTGGTCTAAGTTCGGAAGTCGATCATCGTGGAATCTCTCTTTATTCCGCGCTATTAGCTTTTCAATTTTGGCAACGCGGGAGAAGTCCTTTAGCTGCGTGAACAAGTTGAGTGCAATTTCTAGTAGCGGCAAAATGCGGGCGTCGGATTCGAAATCAGATTGGTGTCGTCTGGTGTATAGGTTCTGTTGCATGGAAAGAATCGTGTCGAACCTTTCGGCTGCTTTGATCGAGCATGTCTTAACCATGTGTGAAAAGACCTTGTTCATCATTTCGCAAGTGGGGTTCCACCCATCATAATCCAACCGCAAACCACTGATTGCAATCTCTTCGGCGCGGCGGAGACACATCTCAAAGTCGCCGCGCCTTAAGGAGATGGCTGCTAGTTCGACATCGAGAAAGGCATCGAAATCACCGAGTCCACCTCGACCATACTGCTCCATCAGAATCTCTTCCGCTTGTTGGTAGTCATGATTCTGAATCAATGCAAGACCAAGAGTCTCGAAATACCTAAACTGTAGAAACGGCGAATCGCACCAACTCCGATTTTCTCCGACTAGAATCGCTTTCTTCAAAATGCTTATGGATTCATCGTAGTTGCCTAGTTTATAAGCCGCCGCGCTCGGAAGAAGATAATCATCTGTAAGTAGTTGCTTGAGTTCTAGCTCTTCCTTGCGCCTTCTGTCGCTTGCGTCCTTTTGAGCTTGCAGAACCTTCAATTTCTCTTGTATTTTCTTTGCTTTTGTCGGCTGTACCATTTCCAGATAAGTTTGCAAAAACTCTATCCGCGTTACTTCGTCTTTCTCGTTGTAGTTGCTGTACAGGTCGTCTAGAACTCGATCGACTCGTTCGTAAACGTTTAGCAATTCCTTGTTCGAAAGTACTGATTCGTGCTTAAGTAGCTGAGCAAGGTTTTGCCATTGAATTTCGAGAAGAAAGTAACCAGTGGAGTTTGTTCTTCGATCGTGTTTCAGTGTTTGATTGTACTTCTCTAAGTTCTTCACACGATTCAGAATCTCTTCTTTCGTTTTTTGTGAATTAGTCATCTACCTATCCTGGCTTTGAGCTAGTGGTTGTGAAAGCAACACAACAAACAAGCATGGATTTCAGATTCTTCATCGTCTAAACTGCCAATCATAGTGTACCAGGGTCGAGTTGATTAGCACTTCAAGACAAGTCTCTGCCATGACGTTTCAACAAGCTACATTCAAATGCAAATGGTGGCAAAACTCAGGCTTCTATTATCGACTCGCAAACATGCGCTTTGGCACCACGGGTGATGCCGACAGCAGCGTGAATGCCACCAGATAGAACAGCATCCAATGTCCAGAAAACATTCTGTCGATCGTGGCATTCTGTTTCATGTATGTCTCGCGGGTAACTGTTTGCTTCTTGCCGCCTTTCGGAGTAAACGTATACGTCGACCCATCTGTGGATGCATCCCAGCTACCCGACTGTATCGTGGTCATTCCATAAAAGAAATTGAAAATGGTGTACACAAACATGAACTGACAAATCAGTGCCTGCGGACGAGGAAGATGTTTCCAAAAGTCCTTGTTGTTGAACCCACTTCTCTTTGCCCTTATAACGGCGGGCAGGAAGACGACAAATACACCCATGTGCAGTCCCCAAATTGCAGGAAACATTTCATGCGCGGGATACCCACAGATGGCAGCGATATGAACCGTCAAGCTCGCGAGAAAACCAAGTAATGCAAGCAGCGCAAATATGTTTGATAGCATAGAAAAATCCTCATAGAGCCATGCTAGTACAAAGCAAAAATGGCACCGAACAACCATCGAGATTAATTTAGGATCGCCACTGGTCTCATTTGATGACGAAACTAAGCTAGAACAGCGATTGTACTCACCACGGTTTGTGAGAGTTCCCGGAGAGTTCCCGAGACAAAAGCATGACAGATCCCGCGCTTAGCGGTAGGTAGTCCAGGTATGGTCACGCGAGCACGTTAATACCGCGTCGCTTCTAATTCGTAGAAGGCACTACATCTAAGTTCAGGGAGATTGATCAGTCTGGAAATACCTTCACC
>CAYZJR010000189.1:0-6180 GCA_964478655.1 uncultured Candidatus Obscuribacterales bacterium | reverse complement strand
CACAAACAGGGCCAAGAAAAAGCTTGACTTTCAATACGATATCTTACCGAACGGTAAAGACACTCCTCCCTGAAAGCCCAAGATTTGCGCCGTCCGGTTGCGGCTCCGCTGCGCTCCGTCTTCGCTGCGTGTCGTTGCCTACTCCACGCCAAAATCACAGCCGTGGTTCTTCTGCTGCCAATGCAGCTTAGTTCTGGTTCTGAGCCCCCCGCACCATCTGCCGTTCTGCCTGAATACCGGCGAACCAGGGCCCCGGCGTCAAGGCTGCCGAAGGCACCCGCAGGGCTTGGGCTTGATGCTGGGGGTTCGCTGGTAGGCTTCCAGCCAGGCAGAAGGAAGGGGGGCGTTAAATCAATAGGCGCTAGCTCCTCTGAGCCAGAACTAGAGGTGACATCGAGATCCCCTGAGTCTGACTGAACGACGGAGGGTAAAAAACTTTTTTCGGACTCAGTACCAGGACCACTAGCTACAGGGGCAGGGACACAGGGGGCGATAAGATCCAAACAAGGGTTCCTATCGCCTCCTACACTTGGCAGCGACACCACCGGTGATATCGACCATATATCTATGTGACGCTTGACGGTCTTGTTGCAGCAACCGGCAAGGCGCATTAGCTGACGGAGAGTAACCCGGCGGCCCTGCTCGGTCAGAAGTTGCACCGCGGCCCGGATTCTTTCTCGTGCATCTTCCTCGCGGCCGTCGTTCCCTTTCTTCAGGTCGTCCATGGTCCAGGTCCGTCCCGTCGATTTGGACAGGGCTATAAGGCGCTCTATTGAGCGTTCCGTGAGCTGGTAGGGTGTTCGTACCTGGACCGCTCCGGAGGGTCGCCGCCACTTCACGGCCCGCCTGATCTGAGCATCCACTTTGGCCCATTTCGCCCGGTTGATGTGATTGCAGAACCCGTTATGCTTCGCTTCAATCCATGCGGAAATGAGCCTATAGCGCGGCTCGTCGTTCCAGTCACCTGGCAGTGCCGGCACGCCGGCGGACTCATCGCCATGCCACAAATAATGCTCGACTGCAAGGATCGCATCATGGCGCTGCCCTTTAGCGGTTAACCCAGTTTGCCAGTAACGGCGCCCATCTTGGTATTTCTCAGGAATTAGCCGGTAATTAAAGAGCCGCTCGAAATCGGCGGTAGCAAGCCGTTCTTCTCGCCCCTGGACGTTACCTGGGCGTTGCCGATCGAGCTGCTCTAATTGGCTTTGTATGCGCCTTCTGCTTTCTGGCCAATTATTTGCCCTGGCTTCCAGGTCGTTGAGAAACCGGCTTATGGCGGCGTCCGTGGTTAGGTTCTCTCGGCGGTCCAGGACGGCGCCGGTGTGATCGAGCCACGCAAAGCCAGGTTGTAGGGGCAGCCTTAAGCCATTGCCGCTCGGGAAGATTTCGAGCTGCCCGCCTCGGATTTCGTAGCCGTTTGCTACCAGCCAGGCTCTAACCGTCTCTTGTACTTCGTTGCTGATTTCCCACTGTGAGAAATACAGATAGACATGCCAGCCTCGGCTCTCACTGCTTTGATAAAGCGTTGCTGTCAGGCTTGCGCCTGCCAGGATTTCCAAAAGTTTTTGTAGCTCTTGGGCGCTGTGATATCTGCCACCAGCATCAACGTCCAGAACGGCGTAACGTGTTTGATCGCCCCATCGCAAGCCATACAAACTGGGTTCAGTTCCGGCGACTGCAGCCAGGATTTTTTCATCGGTCATCGGCCAGTGTTTACTGATCGTCGTCCACGACTTACCACCAGGCGGACGCAAAATAGCTTTTACGCGATTGGGAAATAACGCGCAAAATTTATATTGAGATGCAACCCCCAAGGGGATCGCCGCTAACGCTAAAACTCCGGTCACTGTCTACCTTTGAAGGTGTGTTGACGTGCCGGATCGTTCCGTGTATTCTTCTTGCATTCCCGGAAAGTACCGCCAAGTAAAAACCGGAACTACAATTTGAATAACAGATCAATCCGTCAAAAGGTTGTCTGTCAGAGGCATCGCTGAAAAGCGGTGTTTTTGCTTTTTGGCTTTATATCTCCAAACGATATCCAATGCATAGTATCGCCAGTGGTGTCACTCGATACTGCCGCTAACTATAAACTGATTTGATTCGTCTGACTACTGGCCAGCGCACCATTTCGTAAAACGCGCCCACCAGCTCGTCTTATGCTGACTGTCAGTCAGAAGCTTGATCTGTTCCCGCTGCGATTCCAGATCTTTTTGGCGTTCCGAGAGTTGCGATTCCAAATAGCCAATTCGATAGGTAGCAGCTTCCAGTTCTTTCAGAAGCTTGTGTGCATCAAGAACGCTAGAGCTGTCATCGTATATATCTTGAGGTGGGCCCTCGTCGCGCGACAACCGCACATTCAACTGGGCCGGGCCCACGTCCTCGATGTCAACAGAGACATACTCAGCCGGGCCCTCGTCGCGCGACGGGCCCGCGACGATCATTGCTTGCTTGCGTTGTTCGACGATCTTCCACTCAATAAGGTATTTGCCGTCCTCTTTGACGGCATCTAGCTTTTGTTCCTGGATCAGACGCAGAACAGACCGCTTATTGATCCCGAGTATCTTGGCGGCTTCCAACGCTGAGACATACTGCGACGGGCCCGCGTCCTCCTCCTGAGTCGGGCCTGCGACGGACTCACTTGACGTGTCGGAGACTATGAAAAGATCTTCCAGCCCCTCTGTTGTGGTGGCTGATTCTATCGTCTGATAATTCTGCGCCGGTTCAGTCATCAAGCGGATTATAAAGTGGAGGGATCGCGACCACAACACTTGACTATTCTTGCCAGGAAAGAACCTGTCATGATAAGTCGAGCTTGAAAGAAGAACGTAGGTAGCCGGTTCAATGAAAAAAATTCTGCGTCTTGATTGGGATTTGATCGCCGGAATAATCGCGGCAGTCACCGCCCTTGTACTTCATACACTGCACATCGTTGAACAAGAAGTAGTGCTGGCGGTGATTCTTTTATTGCTAACGTTGCTACTGGTGCGCGATCTCCGCGGTGAGCACAAATCCGAAAAAATGCTTGACCTTACCGAAGATATTCGAAACCAAGTAAGCAGGATATCTTCCAGTCTTACGCCGCCCGATGTAATTCTTGTCGGCCCGCAACAGTTGCGCTCGGCTAGTGAACATTTCTCGGCTCAAGCACGAGGTGACATGGTTTGGTTTAACGTTTGTCTAATGATGTTCAAGCCACAACCTCTGTTTGACACCATGCTAAAGCCTGCAATCGAAAACCCTCTCGTCTCGTCTCTAGAGTTTGTGATCGATCCGCAGCAGAAGCATATTTGGGATGAAGAGGTTGCTCCAAAGATCAATGCCTGTGTTGGCAAAGAGAAGGTGCGGCCCCCGCGCTGGTGCCGAATCCACGAAAGTCTCTCATTCATTTTGTCTGGAGCAGAAAAGCCAGAAGCCCTATTGAGCTTCTGGGGCGAACCATTCATGGCTAGAACAACTGGCCGCGATATTCCTCGTTATGTATTTCATGTACTAAGCCATTCAGAATTGGTGAGCCGTCTTTCTGAGCTTGAGCGAGGTTACAGGCTTGATCGTTC
This sequence comes from uncultured Candidatus Obscuribacterales bacterium, assembly GCA_964478655.1. Classification (GTDB taxonomy): domain Bacteria; phylum Cyanobacteriota; class Vampirovibrionia; order Obscuribacterales; family Obscuribacteraceae; genus CAYZJR01. The sequence continues at coordinate 2,626 of CAYZJR010000189.1, read as the reverse complement.
AGAAAAGGACAGCTCATAGCCGATTTACGTTTAAGTTCGCGTTTGTTGTTGAAAAACTTCATTTCAATTCAATACTTCCGGCAGGCACTCTTGATTTTTTGCTATGTCCATATCGGAAGATCGTTATTTGTAAGGTGAGCATCATGCAGTTAGAAGTCCTGAACCTGAGCGATTGTGCCGAATTTACAGAACCTCAAGTAGCGAAAAAATCTGTCGCGTCTGGTGAGGGATTTAAGTCGATCATGATCAATATGCTTCCCGGGCAAGAAGTCCCGATCCACAGTCACGCGGGTTTTCAGGTTCTTCTATTGCCGCAAGATGGTGACGGCGTACTCTTCGACCAAGCAACGCAGACGAGCCTGAATCCTGGGTCTTTGTACTTAGATCGCTCTGGAAGCACCTTTGGGCTTAGAAACCCTAATGACAAACCTTTTCGAGTTCTCGTCATGCTGATCGCCAAAGGAGGCACGTAAATGCAAATCACAATCGATACAACCGTCAAAAATATCCTCGATGAATATCCGGATGCGGTCAAAATCTTTGAGAAACACGGAGTCGATGTTCCGCTGGAGTGCGATGAGAGCATCCTCGACACGGAACTAGCCATCTGCGACAGTATGTGTCACGTTGACGATCTAGACGCACTTATTCGCGATCTGCAAAGTTTCGTCGATGCCAATCCAAAAACCGCGTAGGAGAATTAGCCATGAAGCCAGGCAGACACATTTGCACAGCGTGCAACGCTATCTACGAAGAACCTGCTGAGAAGCTTGATCCGACGAAGCAGTCTTTTGAATCTCTTCCAGCCGATTGGAAGTGTGAATGCGGAGCCGGAAAGGAAACGTACCAACCATGCTCCTGTGTAGAGATAAAAGGACAGCCGACTGAACACAAACACACTGACGACTGTGAGCAAAGCTGTAATCCTTAGCTTCGCCTTGTATATCAGAGCACTGGCAGCGCTAACGCCCATTAAGCTGGCGCTTTGAAAGCTTTGCGTGTAAGAATTGGTATTGCCGGACGCATGAGCAAGCGGACAGCAGGCACAGAACAAGGAGGCGGACACAATGTCATATACGATTGTCAGCGACGTGTGCGAAGGTGTGGGTGATTGCGTGCCCGTGTGCCCTGTTGAATGCATTCATTGGGCCGAAGGAAAGACGAACGCCAAAGGCACCAAATACCCATGGATCGATGATTCGACATGCATCGATTGCGGCGCGTGCCTATCGGCCTGTCCGGTAGAAGGCGCGATTCTCGATGAATGGAAGCCCGAATTACAGAAGCCATAAGTCTGCTCTGTATCGCGTTTCTTAGCCACGTCCGATAAGGTTGGTTATGTTGCATCCACCATTTTTGAAATCCCGAAAGTCTCACCAGTAGCCACTTTCCAGATTTCAATTTTTCACCGCTCTTTGTCCAGCAGCCGATAATATCCTAGTTCAGCCCCCTCTCAAGCCATTTTTGGGGTGCCCTACTACTGCTCAAATACCTTTTCCAAGTTGCGGCGACCATGCAAAACGTGCACTATTTCTAGCTCCCCGTTCAGCACGTGATAGAAAATGAGATGCTCGCCTACTGCCGAACTTCTCATCCCTGGCTCTAAGTCGTCTCGCTTGCGCCCGATTCCAGGCATCTCACAAAGCTCGCGGCACCGGTCATTCAGCCGCTCGATAAAATCCGAAGCCGCATCAATGTTGTCTTGAGCGATGTAATCGTGGATATCTTGGAAGTCTTGCAGCGCCTGGGCCGTATAACGTAGCCGTTTCACGCGCTCCCTTTCTCTCTCATAGCCGCATTTCGCGCCCGCATCTGCTGGAGTACTTCCTCTCCGTCAAATACTTCACCACGGGCCGACTGTTCAAGGCCGATTTTGATCTTCCGGCGCAGCTCCTGGAGGTCCAGTTCTTCGCGAACCTGGGCCTGCTCTTCCAGCGTCAGCTCTTCCACGAGCTTGAGCACTTGTTCAACGGTTGGCTTTTCTTTTGGTTGTCCCATGCCTCTCATTTTACATCGTTCCTTTCTTCTTCCAGCGTCGCTAATGTTTGACGATGTTTGCCATCCTCGCTGTCAGTGCCTTTTCATCAGCATCTAGTCGCTTGCGCATCTTGGCTTTGACGTGGTTGGCAGCGCTTATAAAGGCGCCGGTGTCCTTGTTCGCTTCAAAATTCCTCCAAGTCACCTCGTACAACACGCCAATTTCCGCTCCCTGCCTGGCAAGCATCCCACAAATGCGATTGGTCATCTCTTTTAGAGCCTTGGCGTAAACGCCGTCTCTTTCTGCGTTTGCCTCGTTTTCCCGGTGTTCCAAGTACCACGCCATAGCCTCACGAGCCAAGGCGGTCTTGGTCTTTCCGTCGATTTTTGCCAGGGCGGCTAAGCGCTCCTGGTCGCGCTGCGTCAGCCCCACATACAGGTTTTGATAGGTTTTTCGTCTTGCCATGGCGGTATTACTCACAGTTAAACGCTAAGTCCCGGTCGCTGTTTACAGAATAACTCAGAGTTATTCGGCTGACTTACCGTCTGTGCAGCGCCCATAAATCAAGCCTGGTGGACTTCTTGAGCGCCGTACCGTGCGCTCTTTATCTTGCCTTCCACACTGTGGTGTGTCGGGTCCGAACCGACG
>CAYZJR010000188.1:0-6184 GCA_964478655.1 uncultured Candidatus Obscuribacterales bacterium | reverse complement strand
TTCGGTGAGAATCGCTCGCCAAATCGCAGATGCGTTGGCTCAAGCGCACGCGAAGGGCATTGTTCATCGAGACCTGAAACCCAGCAATATTTTGATTTGCCAACAGCCTGATGGTACGGATTTGGTGCGTGTCGTCGATTTCGGCATTGCAAAAACAAAGACGAGGAGTCTGTCTGAAACTGCAGATTTGACCAAGACTGGAGACATTTTCGGAAGCCCTGAGTACATGAGCGTTGAACAGTGTCTTGGAAATCCAATCGATCATAGGTCTGATATCTATTCGTTTGGTTGTGTACTCTATGAGATGTTGACGGGTCGCTCTCCGTTTGCAAGTGACAGTCCAATCAAATCTATTTTGAAGCATGTTGAGGATGAAGCAGAACCCTTTGCTCTTGAGCATTCGAAGCTAGAGATTCCCAAAGAATTGGAACAACTGGTATTTGATTGTTTGCAAAAGGATCCGGAGCACAGGACGAAAAGCGCGTCATGGCTAGCGCAAAGACTTAGCTCTATGAGCGAGTTAGACGCCGATCCATTTCGGTTTGACCTGCTAAGCGCAAGAGTTGTCGCGACTGCTGTCGATTTCATACTAGTGAGCATCTTCGCCTGGCTGTTTACGAGTATTTCTCACTGGTTGCTTCCGCAGTCTGACCCATTTGTATCTAAAGCATTGATGACGGTGGTCGGGCTTTGCGTGTACAAAGGTTGGATGGAATCAGGGAACAGCCGTGCGACATTTGCTATGCAAGGTGTAGAACTAAAAGCGTGTGACTCTGCTGGTGGTATCATTGACTTTTGGCGAGCGTTCGCTTGTCCATACGTGATGCTCTCAGTGCCAATGGGCATATTCGGGCTTGTCCTACACAACACGCTCCTGCTCCCTTTAGTAAAAGATTGGATTTGCCCAGTCGCGTTTCTTCTGGCGGTTGTTTCCCAGATCGCGATAAACTACTTCTTTGATCGCCGACTGACCAAGGGTGGCATTGCGCACAACCACCGGAAGTCACCACGATTTGCTTATTCACTGAATCGGTGGCAAACAAGAGTTCTTCTAATCTCTACCTGGCTCTATTACCTCTATTTTGACGCCGCCTTCCACGGAAGTACGGCTCTATTTTGGTAAGTTGGAACCGAATTGCTCCATTCCCGTCCAGCAGTCAGGACAATAACAAGGAGCAGACTCATGTTGAAGCGACATTTCGTTGTAGTTTCGCTAACGGTTTCATTGAGCCAGTTGGGCACGCTTGCAGCATTTGCAGGCGAGACCCAGAGCTCTAGCTATGGCCAAACTTTGAATCAGACACAAGCCGAGACCGACAATAATAGTTATGGTCAGACTCAGAGCCAAACGCAAGCCTCGACAAAGAACGAGCAAATGGCAAAAACCCAAAGCAGCACGCAAGCTGAAACGAAGAATCCTGACGGTTTTGGTGAAAAACCGAAAGTAGTTCCGACAGTGACTACAACGCAGAAGCAGACGGTTAAGACGGTGGCGCCGATCAAGGCGACGAAAAAGAAAACTGCTGCCAAACGCTGGAGAACCCAGTATTGGAACCGAAGCAAATAGCGAGTTGAATTGAGATAGCGCTGGGAATAAGTAATCTCATGAGTCGTGATTACAATACTCCCAGCGTTCCGTACCTGCCTGTTTTGGCATTGTTCATATTTGCAATCTGTTGTTTTTTTGCAATTTATTTCCAAAAACCATTGGGCGACTTTTTCATCAAAAGTATTGGTCTAAGCAACGAAACAAACAATGAAGTGGTGAAGGCCGATATCAAAAAACCGTTGCAGTACGGCACCGGATTGATCGCCAAACGCGATCTAGGACCGGGCGAGGTCATAAAAGACGGTGACATTCTTGCTGTCGCGAAGTTTCCGAATGAGAAGTTGGCTTCCGAAGCACCGATGCACTACCAGCAGCTCATTGGCCACAAAGCACGAACCTACATTCCCAGCGGCGGGTTTTTCACGAACATGAACGTAGAGTTCTAGCCTTCGAATCGGTAGCCAACACCTGAGATGTTGGTTATGTACGATGGTGTATCGTCTGCGTCAATCTTCTGTCTGAGTTTCTTGATGCAAGTTCTCAGTGAGGTGCTTGAAGCCTCGGAGTCTGTCGGCCACACGCGATCGAGAATAGCGTCGGCAGAGAAAACCTCGTTTGGATGTCTCATAAAAAATTCAAGCAACGCAAATTCGCGTGGCGCCAAAGTTATTTCCTTGCCGTCTTTGGTCAGTCTGAGCGCGTTTGGGTCGAGTGCGAGATCTTTGACTCTGATTTCTTGAGCCGTTACTTGTGTTGGCCTGCGCAGCAAGGCGCGCACCCGGGCTGTCAACTCTCGCAAGTCAACCGGCTTTGTTAAGTAGTCATCGGCACCTGCATCAAGCCCCGATTCCTTTTCGTCGATCTTCGTTCTGCCGGTCATCATGATTATCTTCGCGTCGCCGCCGATTTCGCGAAACTCTTTTAGAATGTCCAAACCGGACATATCGGGCAGGCCCCAGTCGAGGATGATCAGGTCATAGGGGTAAAACTTGATGCGTTCTAGCGCTTCTTTGCCGGTGTGCAGGACATCGACGACATAATTGTTCAGCTTGAGGAAATCATGGACGAGGTTCGCCATGTTGGTGTCGTCATCGACAATGAGAATTTTTGCCATGTCGCAATTACAAGGTGGAGCAACGTTTCAGAAACAATAACACACACCGAAGCCAGTCATGTCTTTGCAACGGCTGCGAATTGACAGGTCGCGCGACTGGTACTGGCAACGAGGCGCTAACGTGGTACGAAGAAGTAGGAATTTCTCAACTTTCCATTCGGCAAGAAAGGTAGCAAGTGGCACTCCGCGGCCTCAAACTAAAGGACACCGGGCTAATTCTCGCTCTGACGCCACTGCTTGTAGAGCTCGTGTTTCTGGCGGTTTTGACCTACGCGCTCAATGATGCCGAGCAGCAAGCGTGGCAGTACAACCATGCCCGAGAGGTCATGACCGCGGGCGACTCCCTTATCGGGTTGTTTAGTGTTTCGAGTCTTGCCTTGATGGAACTCACTGTCACTCACAGTCCGCAAGCCTCGGCGCAGTGCGATGAGGCCCTTAGCAAAATACCCGATCAGTTGCAGACAATGCGCAGTCTTGTGAGGGATTATCCTGAGCAGGTGCGAATTATCGATGAACTGAAAGTCGACATCGATGCAGTCGCCAAGCAAATTTATAAGCATAAAAAACTTGTCGACGACGCGATTCAAACTCAAGATTTCGGAGCGCACAGCTTTCCTAATCTGCGCTCAGAGAAGCGCAAACTGAAAGGCTCGATGGAACGTATTGTCTCGAAACTCAGGCAGTTCGGCGAGGAAGAAAGAAAGCGACATCCCGCAACATTCGAGCAGGCGGAGGAAAAACGGCGAGTAGTAAAAGTCGTCATAGGAATCGGTGTAATTCTAAACATTGGTCTGGCAGTGGGGTTAGCACTGTTTTTCTCAAGAGGAACAGTCAGGCGCGTCAATACTGTCACGGACAATGCGATGCGATTGTCTGCCGGGAAGCCGTTGAATCCTGCACTTAATGGAGCAGACGAAATCGCATATCTCGATTCTGTGTTTCATGTCATGGCCGAGGCGCTTGCTGAAGCCGCTAGAAAAGAACGTGCAGTAGTTGAGCAAGCGTTGGACGTGATCTGTTCATTGGATGGCAAAGGAAAGTTTGTCTCTGTAAACCCTGCAGCTTCACAGGTTTGGGGATATGCCCAAGAAGAATTAGGCGAAATGACTCTAACCCAGTTGATTCCGGAAGGTAAGCGCGAACCCGTCGCAACGCTAATCGCGGAAGCTGTAAGGGGTGGTGCTGCGACAGCGCAACGCAAGTTCGAGACCAGTATTATCGGCAAGAATGGCGATCAAGTTGAAATGGAATGGTCAGCACACTGGTCTGAAGCGGACAAGGTCTTATTCTGCGTGGCTCACGATATCTCGGCTCGCAAGGAAATGGAGCGAATCAAACAAGACTTCATGGCGATGGTCAGCCACGACCTTCGTAGCCCGTTGACCTCGATGCAGAGCCTTTTGATGCTCTTGCAAATGAACGCTTACGGCGAACTCGATGACACCGGCCACTTGCGAATTGCACACACAGAACAAGACATAGAGCGGGTCATCAGATTGATCAATGATCTCCTTGATATGGAAAAGATGGAGTCAGGCAAGTTTGATCTGACACTAAATGAGGCTCCAATAGCCAAAGTCATCGATAGGTCTGTCCAATCAGTCAAAGCTTTGGCAGAAAGACAAGATCTCACGATTGACGTCAAGGCTGATGATTTGCGAGTCAACTGTGATGAAGACCGACTCGTGCAGGTGATCGTAAACTTGCTTTCGAACGCCATCAAGTTCTCTCAGAAGGCAGGAACAGTGAGAATTGTTGCCTCGCTTGAAAATGGGCAGGTCAAAGTTGCCGTCAGTGATGACGGAGTCGGCATTTCGGAAGAGAACCTGACCAGGCTCTTTTCGCGCTACTCGCAACTCGATGACGGCAAAAAGCGAGGAGGCACCGGACTTGGTTTGGCTATTTGCAAAGCGATCGTCGAAGCCCATGGCGGAACAATTGGAGTCGACAGCAAAGTCGGCAAGGGCAGTACATTCTGGTTTTGTCTGCCAAATGTTTCAGCGCAGAAACCAACTGGTGAGATGCATGCTACTGTGTAGCTTTAGCTTAGTTTCTCCAGCGGAACCATAGGACGAATCTTGAACAGATTCAATCGTTCGCGGCGAGAGGGCTCTTTTGGCTTTGCCGGTTTGTGATTGTTGTTTGCCAGTTGCTGTGCGTTATATCCATGCGATGCAAGTCTGGAAATTCTGTGCACCAATGTCTTTGATGTCATTGGTGGAAATAGGTAGTCGTCACATCCAATCGCCATTGCTTGTCGTCTTGCGCGGGGGTCGAATTCATCATCCATTAGAACGACCGAAAGTGAAGTCGCTTCTTTGCACGATAGAAGCGCTCGACAAACATCGAAGCCGTCGCCGCCCTTGAACGACTTCAGCTCTCGTGCGACGAGAACAACCTGTACATCCTGGGTGATCGTATCGAAAGCCAGCTTCGAGGGGTCGCTTTCGAGGAGTACTCTGGTACCCGCTTTCGTCAATGCGCGCGCGATTGAGTCAGCGTTTCTTGTGTCGTCATCAATGATTAGAACAGTTCTTGGAATTGGTGGAAACACTTTTTGCGAGATAGATCCGAGTGAGCGTTCCGTAAACACTCCATCTACTATCAAGTCAAAACCCTGATTTACAGCCGCAATGCGATCTGTCATCGTTGCATGTCCCGTGGCCAACACAATTAGAGAATGCTTGCCGGACGATTCCATATGTGTTTTGAGTTCTGTTACCGAAGTCTCTAATCCAGGAGCGGGTCCGAAGATGAATGCATCCACGTCTCTATTTTTTACGCAGCTTATCGCTTCCATAACATCTTCTACTGCAGTGCAATCCACATCTACCTGAGTGGCGATGCTACGCAGGCGTTCTCTGAAGCCGGTGTGGCCGTGAATTACTACGACATGATTCAATGCTTGCGTCATCTGGTTTCTTAGCACGCGAAGTGAAGAGGATAGGCGCAAATCTTCGGCTGCGTGTAGAAGGGCTCCGGACATGGCTTTCAATTCTTTGGGTTCATCTTTGCGCGCGATATCCTCAATGCGTTTTGCAAGGTGACTGATTTCGATGATGCCGTAGCTTCCGGATGTTCCCTTTAGAGTGTGTGCGGCTCTTCTAATTTCTTCCATATCTGCTGCAGGCTCGTTGATGCGATTGCTGAGGCTTATCAGATCGTTCGGAAGTGCCGCAAGGTACTCTCGTTGAAACACGGCGAGCGACTCTGCAATGTTCTTCAGTTCTTCGGCGTCGAGCTGGTATCGATCGTCCTGCGGAGTCGTATCGTGTTGTGATGTAGTGTCTTGCTGTTGGTGATCGGCTTGTGCAGTGGCTGCCGGTGCTGCAGATTGGTCTTCGTTGCTTGATGATTGATCGAAGTCGTTAGGCTCGTACCCAAAGGGCTCGACGTGCTCCGAATCAACGTACTCCGGCTGCGCATCGGCGGTTTCAAGAGTGTCATAGGGAGTTTCGTAGTACGCTGTCTGCGTTTGGTACGCGCTATCATGCGGATAGTCGTCTTGTGTAATGGCGAGC
>CAYZJR010000187.1:0-6232 GCA_964478655.1 uncultured Candidatus Obscuribacterales bacterium | reverse complement strand
GGCGAAACCAAGTCGCTGTAGCAAATGCTCAATGCTTGTTCGAGGCAGCGTCTTTCGAGATCAGGAAATACATGCAGATGACCAGACTCTTTGATCAAGTTGTACGCTTTTTTAAACGCAGAGTAGTCATCGTCTTTGTTCGTTATCTTATTTCTCCTAAGTGACTTTTCTGCTTTCTCCTTAAGCTTCACGAAATGTGGGATCTCCGTCCCTTGATTCGACAGCATAGCGATTTGCGCACCCGCCATCTGGTAGAGCCTCTCCATGTTGTGTGAACTGGATGTGGATTCACGAACAACTTTTCCGATGCGTGCTTGTTCATGATCTTGCCCGAGGTATTGCATAAGATGATGGCAACTTCGCAACTCTTCGGACATCTGAGACTGCATCCACTGATCGCAAGAGCAAGAATAGACTGCTCCTAGTCGATTCAGTGTCACGGATACCGAGTCGGGACCTACGATTGTTTTAGTCTCGCCATTCTTCAATTCAGCCATGTTGTAAAAATCGTACTAGGACTTCGCCAAGGATCCTCTTTGAGTTTTTTCCTAGCGTACCCTACAGTAATCGGCGGGACTTTAATATGAATTGGATTCTTGTCTCCTTTTCCATGTTTCGAAAACTGGCTTCCATTCGTCCAAGGAGATTGTAGTTACTTCGCTGTTTCGATAGAGCGGCCATCTCTGAACTTGCTCGGAGAGCCAGATCAGATCATTCGCAAGCCCGTCATTGGGGTCCCAATAAACACACTCAGGATCTCCTGGAAGTGTTCCTCTGTGCATGATTACATCCCAAACGTGGAATTCGATATCATTGAGCCAGGCCGCGCAGTAATACCCATTGCTGATTTCGTGAAGGACGCTAATAAGCAGGTTCGATAGGTCAATTTTATTGATGTCTGACGGCGCATTGGCACGCAGGAGGATCAATTGAGTGGTATAGTCACCCGATGCGATTGCGATATCCAACGGCAGACGTCCACTGGTGCCTCTCAACCACAGAAGATTCGATCGCTCCCGTGCGAATAGTCTCACCAGATCGTGATTGTGATTATTAATACTTTCGATGAGTCCCGAAGGTTCTCTTAATTCGTCTTTGATTCTGTCGAGATTGTGGTTCCAGTATCGAGTGTAGAGGTTGGGGAAGGTCGCCCTGTAATACTCAGGTTCATCTGCTATTTCTCTTCCACCTGGGTGCAAATTTCTCGGATTGTAGTTGGAATCCAAGCTGTCCGAGATTCTTTCCGCGGTGTCCGGACATACGAAGTCTAATTTCTCCTTCAGAAGAAGTCTCGCATCTTCCAGGCATAGCAACTGCGTGTCAGGGTCTCGAAGTGCATTATAGAATTGTTCTCGTCCTTGAAAAATCAAGTTAACTCGAAAGTCAAAAAAGTCGTCATCGCTAGTCTCTTGCGAACCTATTGTTCTAGCGGCATCCATCAATTCCCACGTGTACGCTTGGTCGAATAGGTTCTGCTTGATGGTAGAAAACGCGATGAGTTCTTCATCGGTTAGTTTGGTTAGCACTTCTTGAGTTCGAGCAGTGTGCGCCTCTGGCGAAAACCTTGGTGCGTTCGGGCGGCATTTATCTATGATTTGCCAGAATGAGTCTTCAGGACATTCTTGCGATTTGGTTGGAGCGCTTGAAGTTAGGATTTGCAATCTTTGAATCGAAGTTTCGCGTATCGGTAGTTTTGCAAGAGCGTCAGAAGCCACAATTTTTTGATTTAGTGCCCATGCGACTTCTCCGAGACCCCGTGGATAGACATCAAACAGTCTTGTGACCAATTCGGTCTCAGCAGAAACGAAAGCGGATAAATCATCCTGATTTACGACAATCAGAAATACTTCATCGTCGAAGAGATTGAATTGTTCCGATAGGATTGAGAATGTGATCCGACTTGGAACTGATTTCAGCGACATGCAATAAATGGCTGCTTTCTTAAAGTCAGCTTCGCTTAGCAGTTCAAGTTTTGAGGGCTTTAGCAAGTAGTTTCGCGCCATGCGGGATAGCTGTCTTACATCTTGTTCGAATGTGTTGGAGCTTGGCGCCTGGTAAGGAATGTTTCGTGCAATCTTGCAGTTTGGGGTTGGCGACGAGGCGATACGGCATGAGTGGAAATTGACTTCTATCAATGTAGTTCCAACAAAGAGGCTATCGACGATCTCGCAATCTATAAACTGTGCATATGTCAGGTCGCAGTTCTCAAATCGCTGTTTTCGGATTGTGTGGACTGAACCCTTTTCGCCTTTTAGTACAAATCCGCGGAAATCCTTGAGTCCCTCTTCCGTCAGTCCGAACGGAGAATTCGTAAAATCGATTCCGAGCGTATCTATGGCAGACCAGCGAGATCTAAGATTTTGAATGAAATCGTCAGAATCACTCATAGCTTTTGCCCTAAGTGAAGCACGCACCCGCTGTTGTCGAATACCGCAAATTCCTTCATTCCAAAAGGAAGCTCCTCAAGCAGGTAGCAGACTAGCAAATCGTTCTTCATGCTATTCCAAATCGCGGCAACGTCAGACTCCTTGCGATTTTATTCGCTTGGAAACGTGAAAATAGCCAATAGAAGATTTGCGTAGATTACAATTGACGCCTTAACCTATGCGGGTGCTGTCATGGCGAAGAAGTTCGATCTGAATCTGTACAACGATGGTTCCATCGATATTCTGGCGGTCACTGAAATGGACGCAGCGCAACCGCTGACTTTCGACGAGTTGGTTTCTTTGTTGCAAACAATCGAAAGTCACACTGGCGGTGCCACTACAAATGGTGCCCCGCCGTCGCGCTGGCAAGCTGATGCCAATGGCTACTTTTTCAAAGTCGGCGGCAAGGCTGATGTGTGGATTGAAGCGCGGAGCACAGCCAATCTCAAGGCTGCAACACCGGAGTGGGAACCCGTTCGACTCAACCGTGAAGAGGCTGCCGATCTTGCAGCTGTACTGAGGCATTTTGCCAACATAGCACATGCAGAAGTAGACACATTGATACGCGAATTGAAGTGGTCCGTCTTGGGTCAGATGGGTCCAGACGAGCGCATCAAGGCTGCGGGAATTCAGCTGTTTGCAAATGGTTCTGGCGATTTGTCTCATGCGTTTCTGTATTTCATGCGTCACTATCCTGACGATGTATCTGGCGTTTGCCGCGATTACCGACCGGCATTGATTCGGATGATGCAAGAGGCGAGGCGAGCTTCTGAAGAGGAGCGGCCAAGTCTTCTGGATCATCTCGGGTTCGATGATGTTATGTGGCTGGATCAAATTATTGGAAGATAGTGTCTTGTGATTTCATTTGAATTGTTTACGAAACCTGCGTTCGCCGTGTTTAAAGTCTCACAGAAGGAAGCGCGGCTCTGCGGGCGCGATTTCATGGATGCAGAGCACCTGCTGCTCGGGCTGACGAAGGTAGATCAAGGAATTGCATATGAGTCTCTCAGTGCATTGAATGTTACATATCACAGAGTCTATGACGAGCTAAAGAAACTCGTCGCAGATGGCTCAGACGGAAAGGCAGTCGAAATCGAATTTACGCCGCACACCAAGCGCATTTTCGAACTGGCTTGGGAAGAAGCTCAGGGGTTTGGTCACAGTTTCGTTGGTTCCGAGCATTTATTGCTCGCGCTCGCGCGAGAGCCTGGTGACCTGACTCCAAGCATTTTGAAGAAGCTGAACGTAGAAATAAATACGATAAGGCGACTGGTGCTGACAAAAATGTTTGAGCGATATCCACTTTCACCTGACTCGAAAAATGCCCAGTCTTTTGGCGTTCCCGGTCGGATTCTCCTGTTATTGGAGAGATACTCAGAAGCGAATGATTTATTGTCGCGAGCCGTCGCGCTACCTGGTGGAGAGAGCTATAAAGCCGATCTCGAAAAGGCGAAGAGTCAGTTGTAGACCAACAGACAATACAACTATAATGCAATTGCCCTCATTGCTTGCTGTTCGTTTTCGATGAAACTCAGTGCAAAATTTGTGTCCATGACAGCAAGTGCGACAGCGTTTGCTATATCCTGTTCGATTTTTCTGAGTCCAGCGATAGCGCAAGAACCTGCAGCACAGGGTTCAAGTTCTGAGAACCAGCTTGTTGCAATTGAGAACGTTTCAAATGACATTTTGAAAACAGAAATTCAATTGATGAAACACTCCGCCAGCTTTCATGCCGCCTGGCTCAAGCCCAACAGGTGGAAGTCTTGGCGCGTCTTTGCGTACAAAATTGCAGCGTCAGGGTTAACTAATGCTGGAATGATTACTATTGCGTCTTCGCGATTTCGCTACCTCGACGATCCATCGAAAGCACCGCGCCCGTTTTTGAAGGCTGGGCACATAGTCAATCTCACTGCTGCTTCGATTTTGGTTGGCGGAACTCTCACTGAGGCGTTGTTAGATCGCGTTTCTGAAATGCGAATTGCAAAAAGACATCAAGATCCGAAATCGGCTCTCAATGAGTTCTTGCGACTTCGCAACAGTCTGGATGCCCTTTTGGCTGCCCGCAAAGATTTGGTTGTGAAAAACGACAGTTTGTCTCAGTGCCAGAGGGAACTAATCGACGCAGATGGACTCGTGCTGCAAGATTTGCGGGAACTAGTCTCAGCGGAGTTTGCTCATTCGTATTGCGAAGTTGCACAGTTGAGAGGTGTTCGCGACGCATCAAATGCTGCTGCGTTTCTTAGCAGCGCGGCTGCCGGCTACATGGGTTCACTTCAGTCTTTGTTAGCTGTCGCTGATAGACATCCTCATCAAACCGGCGTCGCCGGGCTCGGCTTCATTACAGCAGGATCAGGCGTTGCCGCCACTCCTCTGCTCGTAAAACTGGGAGGAGCCGTGGCAAAGCGTAGAGCGGTGAGTAAGTTGAATCAAAGAGGCGTCTCGACGGATTTGCCGGAAGACCAGCTTGAACTGCACAGAGCAAAGTTTGAGCAAGTGGTATCGGCTGCGCCACCATCAGAAAAGTCGCTTCTTGCAGCGCTCGATGCCAGAAGCACGATTTATCGGCTTCACAACGAGATGCTTGACGCACGCGATCACGATCGCGCAGCTCTAAAACGGAGAACTAGGAGAGACTTAGCCGAGCGGCTCTTCTTCAGTACTATTGTCGGCGGCTCTAACATTGCTCGCGGCACCCAGTTGGTAGTTGCGGGATTTCACTATGCTGATGTTCCGACGACGAACTTCAAGCTTGTCGCTTCTGCTTCCACCGTTTTCATAGCAGGAAGTGGCGTATGGACCGCAGACAACATTCAAGGAAAGGTCAGAGAGGAACTGCTCGAAAGAAAGATAAAAGCAGGCAAACTGTCCGTGCATGGTAAGCTGCTGCAAAATCTTGAAGACTTGGAAGAAATGGAAGACCAGATCAGTGTTTACTAGTTCTGTCGCTCGCAGCCGTTACCGAAAGAATGCCGGCTCGTGTTTCGCCGGTTTTGTGCCGTGGAACAAAGCCTAGGTGACCGTCAAGAAGATTTTGCAATGAGTGTTGACCAGCAGGAACAACAGGACGAGATTTGTCCGAGCTGCAGAAAGGCGATAAGGAAGCGTTCTAAAGGCTCGTTCACAGCATGGATCTTTCAAGACTCCATTTGCAGATGTGTTCCGGGAGCTGATTCTATCGAAGAAGCAGTCGTCGCAGCGAGCGTCGAAGTGCCTGCGCAGTCAGCTGGAAATGCCCGCAAGCGTAGCTTGTTGGGAGCGTCTACGCCGGTTGTGGTAACCCAAGCTGAGCAGTCAGAACTTCTTCAGCAGCCCGGTGCTCAACCAACCGTACAATACCCGCTGCAGCCAACAGCGCAACAATCGGCGCAAAACACAGCGCAGCCCACAGGGCAACAATCGGTGCAGCACGCACCGCAGCACGCACCGCTGCACGCACCGCAGCCGACACCACAATTGACACCACAGTCGGCACCACAGCCGATACCACAGCCTAGACCGCAATCAGTCGCGCAACCCGCACCACAGCGCGTCACGCAAAATTCTTCTCAGTCTCCTGCGCGCGTGGTGGAAGCTCAAAAGCCAGGTCTCATCACGTTTCGTGATCTGGTGGCTGCTAGCGTAGCGGCCGTGTTGCTTTATGTCGGTTTAAAGGTCAGCGGAAATAACGAGCAAGTCGTCTTGGGATTGGTCGGCTCGATTGTTGTTGTGACACTCGTAGTTCTTGGAATCCGATTCGTTCGAAAGTGAGATTTACGCGCTCCGCACCACGCGCTCCGCACCACGCGCTCCGCACCACGCGCTCCGCA
>CAYZJR010000186.1:0-6374 GCA_964478655.1 uncultured Candidatus Obscuribacterales bacterium | reverse complement strand
TGCCTGCTGCGCGGTCGCTCCTGCCTGCTGCGCGTTAGTCGCTGCCAATGCAGCCAACTGATCCGCTGCTGTGTCGTTACGAGGAGGGGTGTCCGCTGTGTTGCTTGCAAGATTGTCATCATCTAGCCCCGGTCCTGGCTTCGATGGAGGAACAGCCACCATCAGCTCATCACCCTGCCAAACGCCCTTCAGAACTGGTGTTTGCATTCCACCGCGATCGCGCCGAACCTCTTCTTCGACTGCGGTTCGCATAGATCCGAATGCTTGGCCGAGCGTTGTTTGATCTCCATTCACTCTCAACGCCTTAATCAGGTGGTTGGTGAAGACACTATTGGCGGTGCGCTTCGATTCCCACGAAACCTGACTGGTGTCACTGGAACATATAACTAACTGGCCTGTTCCCTGTGCGATTTCGCCGGCGTCAAAATTGCCTTGACGGCTGATTCCTTTTTGATCGTTCATCGAAGTCGCACCACTATGGCAAGCGTCGAGCAGAATCACCACTCGATCAGAATGGACTCGACCCTTGATAATCCGCGAAAGATCCTGCATTGCGATGCCGGTTGAATACAATCGTTCCTTATCAGTGTCATAAGCAACGATGTAGTTAACTCCACCGAGATCTAGATTTGATGGGCTTCCGTGTGTGGATATGTAAATCAAAACCAGGTCGTCAGGTCCAGCAACTCGAGGCAACCACTTGTCACCCATGGCATCGAGAATGCCCTCGCGATTTGCCCTTTCATCAGTCAAAATCTTCACGTGATCTGGTGCAAAATGTTCCTCATTTATCAGAAACCTTGCAAAATCCTGTGCATCTTTTGCTGGATACTTCAGGTTTATCGACTGATCTTTAAACTTGCTAATTCCAACCAGCAATGCCCATTTGTCACGTACGACGCGTTTTGAATCAGCAGCATTCGCGGGAAGCGCGCAAAGCACAGTTACCAGTATCAAGCTGGCAGAAATGGGACGGAACAATTTTCTTGACTTGAACATTTGAATTCAAATTCGGGCCGGGCTAGTCGCCTTATACCCAATATATACAAGTGGATCCATCACAATTTAGTGACACACACCCTCACAAGTGAATACCTCGTTACAGTCCCGGCCGACACTTTCGAAGATCGGATACTTAGTTAGTTCAAATTCAGATTTTCATTTAATTGCCTCGGCCAAGACAAAAAGCCATAATGGTGACTGCGCAAGCGCATCTGTATACAACAAGCACCGCGAAAGATACGCGGCGACGACGACGCACTTAATATGGTAAAAAACCTAGTAGCCATTCCAAACTTTTCACTGTTACATCAGATGGTTGGCTATGCGTTTACCGCAAAAACCAGAGAGCGCGGACAGCAGTACTTTCAAAACGGACGCATCGTCCCCACAACGATCAGCGTCACAAACTCTGAGATCTCCGCAAGTGTAATTGGCAGCAAGCAAAATATATATGAAGTGAGCATCTCGTTTGAGAAGGCTCCCAACTCAGACGCGACATTCGTCTTTTCCGAATGCACGTGTCCGGTTGTATTCAATTGCAAACACGCGGCAGCACTCACATATTACGTCATTCATAATCAGGCAGCGCTTGAACAACTCTCCGATGAGCGCCTTCCAGGTCCTCTAAATCGCTGGCTCAAGACAGTGGCTACTACGAAGGAACGTCCTTCCACCGAAACAAAAGCAACGGAGCAAAAGCTGCTCTATATATTGGATACGGAAGAGTGGCGCGATCATCCCAGACTGCTTGTGCGACCGGTTTTGGCAAAGAAGGGAAAGAATAGTGCTTGGGCACCAAATCCAAAGGGTTTGGACTTCTATCGCATTCTCAACAACAATCATAATGCTGCCTCTAGTGAAGATGTCTCCATTGCCTCTTTGTTTTTGTCGATACATTCTTACCGTTCCTTTTCAAATGAGGAACCACCAAAAGACCCTGGTGTCGCGGCTTTGGTACTGCAGCGCATAATCAATACCGGCAGAGCACATTGGAAGACGCCGCAAAATCCACCTCTCGATTCGGGCGAAACGAGAAATGGAACTGTCCAGTGGATTTTTGAAAATGATGGTCGCCAGGTGGCAAAACTCGTAGCAGACGGCGGGGCCAAAGCGCTGTTCTCAAGCCACCTTTGGTATGTAGACGAGAAGACGTGGAAATCAGGCCCGCTCGAAACATCCTATAGTCGTGATGTTATCGAGATGTTGCTTACCGCCCCGCCGATTTCACAGGAGCATGTGGAAAAGGTATCGACTGCGCTTGAACGCTTGGGTGGCACTGAGATTCCAAAGCCAATCAAAATCGAGACGAAAGAACTTCATACCATATGTCCAACGCCATGTCTTTCAGTGATGCAAGTTCACCAGGCAATCGAACAGCTCCCTTGGATGGGACAACTGCAGATCAGAGCATTCGAGTTCGTCGCCGTGCTGTCGTTTGACTATGGATGCCATGACTTTCCGCCTGGATGTTTAGAGTCAATAGTTCTCGAAGACGGAAAACTCAAAGTTTACCAACGAGATACGGAATTTGAGCAAGAGTCAATTCAATGGTTGAAGGACAACGGCTTACTGGAAGCAGGCCGTTCGCCGACTGGCGAAGTTGCGTTCGTTCAAGACAGCGGTGATTACAAGAACCAGCAGTGGTGGCTTAACTGGGCCTACAGATTTGGAGATGACCTTGCGGACTCCGAATGGTTGTTTAGAAAACCATGGAGCGGTGGCGGAAAGGGCGGTCGCAACGGTAACCAAGACACCAAACAGAAACGTCGCAAGAGCGACAAAATACAAATCAGACTTTCAAAAAATAATGATTGGTGGTTCAACCTAGATTTAGGTGTTGAGTGCGACGGTAAAACGGTAAGCATTTTTCCGATACTCTTGTCCGCAATCAAATCGCTGGGAAGCAATCCGATTCAGGCGATCGAAGCGAACTCCGTTGATGGAGAATTTGTGCTGCCTCTTCCCGATGGAAGTCTCCTTGGAATTCCAACAGATCGAATTAAAGTCATTGTCGAAACTTTGATTGAAACCGTTCAGAGCGCATTCAAACTCGCGGACACACCAAAAGTCTCAATCGGACAGGCTCTTGCACTATCGTCAACACCCGGCGCAAACGTCAATTGGTTGTCGGACAAGTTAAAGGAACTCGCAGAGCGCGTCAACTCCGGCGACGCGAAGTTGAAACTTGTCGAACAACCGGAGCGCCTCAAAGCGACACTCCGCCCATATCAGCTGCAGGGTGTGAGCTGGTTGCAGTTCCTTGCGGAGTATGGGTTGGGCGGTATTCTCGCCGACGACATGGGATTGGGAAAAACCATTCAAAGCATTGCTCATATCATGCTGGAGAAACAGAACAATCGATTGGAACACCCATGCCTGATCGTCTGCCCCGTAAGCGTTCTGCCGAATTGGAAAGCTGAAATAGCTCGCTTTGCACCTGTCTTGAGAGTGACGTCGCTGCATGGTGCCGATCGACATTCAATGTTTCATCGCATCGATTCATCAGACATCGTATTGACCAGCTACCCGCTTCTCGTGCGCGATTACGACGCGCTCGCTGCAAACCGCAAGTGGCACATGGTCATCTTGGATGAAGCTCAAGCGATCAAAAATCCACAAACGAAACTTACAAAAGCCGCTTACGGATTGAATGCAAATCACAGAATCTGTTTAACCGGAACGCCAGTCGAGAACAACCTCGGCGAGCTTTGGTCGCAGTTCCAGTTCTTGATGCCGGGAGCACTAGGGACAGCAAAAGACTTCGCAGCAGTCTTCCGAAATCCGATCGAAAAAGAAGGAAGTCTACACGCGCAAAAAGCATTGAATCAAAGAACTCAACCATTCATGCTAAGGCGCACCAAGAGTGAGGTAGCATCAGAGCTTCCAGAGAAGACAGAGATCATCAAGGGCGTCGAGCTCGAAAAAGATCAACGCGATTTTTACGAGACGTTGCGTGTTGCAATGAACAAGAGAGTGCTTGATGAAATTTCGCACAACGGAATGAAAAAGAGCCTGCTTATCATTCTCGACGCTATGCTGAAACTCCGCCAAGCATGCTGTGATCCTAGTCTCGTGAAATTGGATGCAGCCAAGAAAATTACATCAAGTGCGAAGTTAGAAACATTGATGGAAATGCTCGAAGAGTTGAGTGCCGAAGGCAGAAGAACTTTGGTTTTCTCGCAGTTCACGAGCATGCTGGATATTATTGCAAAGCGGCTAACAGAGGCAGACATCAGCTTCGTCCAGTTGCGCGGAAACACAAAAGATCGAGTAACTCCAGTGCGTCGATTTCAAAATGGCGAGGTTCCTGTCTTTCTCATCAGTTTAAAAGCGGGTGGAACAGGTTTAAATCTAACCGCAGCAGACACTGTCATTCACTACGATCCCTGGTGGAACCCCGCAGTCGAGAACCAAGCAACTGACCGCGCCCATCGAATCGGACAGGACAAGAACGTCTTCGTGTACAAGCTCATATGCACAAATACAATCGAAGACAGAGTGCTTCAATTGCAAGACAAGAAACGCCGAATCGCAGACGCGGCATTCGCAGGATGCGCAACAGGCGAAACCATGCCATTTGATGAAACCACGCTGCAAATGCTTCTAGGTTCCTAAATAGACTTTCTATCAGTATTCGACGTTCTTACTTTGGGATGTTTCACTTAGTCTTGGCCAGATGCGTAATCAGAGCCAGAGTCAGGCATGTTCCACTTCAATAATTCTCTGCGCCATTCAAGATCGGCCTGTGCTTCTTTGATAAGGCCGGCCAATCCTTGGAAATCAGCGAACGAAAGATCGATGGCCATGCCGAGATCAAATGTCAGTTTCACGCGCTCGCAGTTCGGCGTGCACGCAAGACACACAATGTGATCGGGACCACAAACTTCGAAGATCGCCTGGTCATCGCACTGCAGAGGATCTCTCTGCCAGTTGAGGTATTCGACGAACTCTTCAACTTCAAGACTCTGTTGAATCAACAAAACAAGTGCCTGATATTGTTTGTGATCGAGGTAAATAGTCACTTCCTGGCGTCGGAAGTCGAGTGCAAATTCTCCATTTTCCTTGTCTAAGAACAGGTCCGCGAATGCGTTTGCAAAGCTTATTTGGTACGCGGTGCTGGTTTTCATTAACTAGATTCCTCTACCTAATTGGAAAGTCTATTCGCTAAGCCACTTCGCGACATCGCGAGCATGATATGTGATTACGAGATCAGCTCCTGCCCTTACGATGCCCGTCAAGGTCTCGAGCACTGTTCGCTTCTCGTCAATCCAGTTATTAGCTGCTGCAGCTTTGACCATTGAGTACTCTCCGCTGACATTATATGCCGCGATTGGCAATTTGGTAATTGCCCTAGCTTGGCTAATGATGTCTAGATAAGCCAGAGCCGGCTTAACCATTACGATATCCGCGCCTTCTTGAATATCGAGCTCAATCTCCCTGAGCGCCTCGCGACCGTTTGCCGGGTCCATTTGATAGGAAGTGCGGTTGCCGAATTTCGGCGCGGACTCAGCAGCTTCGCGAAATGGTCCATACATCGCTGACGCGAACTTGGCGCTGTATGCCATGATCGGAATGTTATCAAAACCATTGGCATCCAGAGCCGCGCGAATGGCGCCGATGCGACCATCCATCATGTCGGATGGGGCGATGATATCGGCTCCGGCAGCGGCTTGCGAAACAGCTGACTTAGCCAGAATTGAGAGGGATGGGTCGTTCAAAATCCTGCCGTCTGCGACGATACCGCAGTGGCCGTGGTCCATGTATTCGCACAAGCATGTGTCGGCAACGACGACCAGCTCTGGGAAACGCTTCTTGATCTCGCGGGTCGCCTTCTGCACGATGCCGTCGTCTCGCCAGGCACCGCTAGCTTCGGAGTCTTTGACGGAGGGAATGCCGAAAAGCAAGATTGACTTGATACCGGCTTCTGCAGTCTGTTCTACTTCGGACAAAACGGAATCGATGCTCTGCTGATGGATGCCGGGCATAGATTTGATAGGCGTTTTGATGCCCTTGCCTTCGACGATGAAGAATGGATAAATCAGCTTCTCTAGCTTGATGTGCGTCTCTCTGACCATGCTGCGCAGGGTTTCAGTCGCACGTGTGCGACGCATGCGCATACTCGGGTACGTGGCAGACGGCTGGACGGTTTCGTGGCGCCGCTCTGGAGCAAGAGTTGTCTCTTTCATGTATGAATCCTTGGTCGCTTGGGTAGCTTGAGAGCCTAAGACAGCCTATGCCTTCCGGCGGTCTTAGATGCTCTCGCAAACCACAGGGTAGGCGCACTGTCCATTGACAATACATAGTCGATAAATATATCGTGTTTTGCGCCTTTGGTCCTTGAAAAGCGGAACAGGATAAAGGAACTATCATGT
>CAYZJR010000185.1:5004-6526 GCA_964478655.1 uncultured Candidatus Obscuribacterales bacterium | reverse complement strand
ATTCGCGCGAAATTGCTCGAACAAATCAGAGAAGCATTCGCAAGACAATTGGACGTTCCTAACCTCATGGTCGACCCGGAATTCAGCCAATTCTTGGTGAAGCATCAAGATGCGTGGAGAGAAACAATCGCCTTTGCAATATCGCAAGGCATTCCAGTTCCTGCATTGAGTGCAAGTCTCGCTTACTTTGATGCCTACAGAAGTGAAAGCCTGCCGCAAAACCTCACTCAAGCTCAGCGCGACTACTTCGGCGCCCACACCTACGAGCGCTCGGATAAGCCAAAAGATGGATTCGTTCACACTGAATGGAACGAATTGATCAAAGAAAAAGCGGCAAAGAAGTAAGCACTCAACTAACTCAAACAATCGAAAAGAGAGGCGAAGATGGCTAAAACGGCTGTTGAAACGCTTAGTCTGCAGCCATTTGTACCGAGCGGCAATGACTACAAATTGGCCTGCGACTTTTTTGTGGATCTCGGCTTCAGTAAAGAATGGGACTACGAGGGCGAATGCGCAGGGTTTGCCTGCGGACAAGCAAAGTTCATTCTGCAAAAATACGACAACAAAGACTTTGCCGAAAACTTCATGGTTCGAATTGACGTTTCCGATCTTGACCTTTGGTGGCAAGAAATCGAGAAACTAGGCTTGGACAAAAAGTATCCCGGTGTGAAAATCGCGCCACCAAAGCAGTTTCCATGGGGGCGCGAGGTGAATATCATTGATCCTGCCGGCGTTTGTTGGCATATTGGAATGAAAGGGAAATAGCCTCAATCGAGGATATACGAATCCCAGTATTCCGTGCGCTCTTTCCAGGAGCAACCTTCATTTCCGCAGGTTAGAGTCACACGCGAAGAGAGCGAATCGATTTCTTGAATGTTGAAACCGTCACGCACAGCATCAATGGTTTCAGCGTATTTTTCAAACGTTTGGACTGGCTTTTTGCACTTAGGACAGATCATTTTTTGGTTGGCGATCGCATCCTTGATCTTTTGGAGTGACATGACAACCTCTACTTCACGACAGAAGTAGTTTAGCTCACTGCGCGGTCCAAAATGCTCAGGGAGCAAGTGTTGTGAATAAATGGCTCGAATGCCTGAATTCCGGCTCGAATATCGAGCGAACCAGTGCACTCGTGTGTCGAATTGCTGCGAACTTGCAATTTTTCGGTGAATTGAGCCTAGGACGGGTTATCAAGTGCGGGTTGCACGGATTGGCGATGCCCTTATTCTGAGGGAGCAGATAACCTTGGCGGATTCGGTATGCGCAAAACTTCGCCTCCCAAAACGCCATCCCAGCAAGCATTTCCAGCTGCCAAATTGTGCACATACCGAACCCGCACAGGTAACTTCTTCCCTGTGCAAGTTCGGTATGCGCAAAACTTCGCCTCCCAAAACGCAATCCCAGCGAGCATTTCCAGCTGCCAAATTGTGCACATACCGAACCCGCACAGGTAACTTCTGACTGGAAAAATCGAACATGTTCCAAACCTCAGACGCTGCTTATCAAGAGGCGCGGGGTTTAG
>CAYZJR010000185.1:0-4904 GCA_964478655.1 uncultured Candidatus Obscuribacterales bacterium | reverse complement strand
AAATCGAACATGTTCCAAACCTCAGACGCTGCTTATCAAGAGGCGCGGGGTTTAGTCTGGGCTCAGAAACCGTAAGTGCTGTAGGCTCGCCGTCTCTTCGGTTGCTCGGCTGCTGGCTCTTTTGCAGTTTCGACTTTTTTGACTTTCTTCGGCTTCTTCACCGCGACCTTCTTTGGTTGCGGCGCAGCGGGTGCTACAGAAGTCAAAAAGTCGGAGACTTCAGTTACCGAAGGATCGGCATTGCCCAATGCTTCTTGACGTATGGACAATACGCGTTTGGCTTGGGTTTCAGCCTCGTGGTTCTTTCCGTCCTTTTGATAGAGTTTCGCCAGCGCGAAAGCCGTATCTGCAGTGGCAGTATCTTTCTTCAATTCACCAGGCGACATTTTTGCGTCGCGAATTGCAAGAGATTCAACAAGTAGGTCTTCGGCTTTTTTGTCTTCTTCGAATTGAGCGTATGTCTCAGCAACCTGTTGAAGCGCTGCGGCTAATTTCAGCGAATTCTTGCCAAACGTTTCTTCGATGTCGCCTCTTAGTTCGGCAACCGTCGTGTTTGCTATTGGGAAATGTTTTTGCGCGCAATGCGTTTGCACCAGCAGCTTCAAACACTCGATTCGCTTTTCAGTTGTGGCTTTATCATGCACCTTCTCCATCAGAGCAGCGGCATGCATAAGATTTTCTTCTGCAGCTTTATAGTCGCTCCGTTCGAATGCCTGTTTGCCTAGCTCGTAGACGTCATCGATATCTACGCTAGTGGGAGCGGCACTGGGTTTGGCAATATGTTCGTCAGGATGTGTTGATGCAATACCCTTTGTTGCAATTCCACCTTGCGAACCGCCTGTGGTGCTCGACGCTGTGGAAGTTGGTTTGGAGCCACCGTTCATCAGCGCTCCAATTGTCGCTCCTGCTCCCAAAAGAACGATGGCACCGATGATGACACCCATGAGAGCCTTGTTTTGCAAAAGCATTTCGGCATGATTCATTTTCTTGCGCAGTGCTTGGGTTGTCTTTCTCTTTCCACCGGAATGTGAAGGCTCTGAGGAGCCGTATGTAAAACCGGCAGAGGTTGGCGATTCCGGAGATAACGCGGTGGATTGAGGCAAAGCCTGAGTCTGAATGAGAGGCGAAGGACCAGGCACTGCAGGTGGTGCACCATTTTGATTCGGCGGTGATGGTGAAGGCATTTGATGCTGCGAGTCTGGCGAATGCAGTCGTTGGGCGGAGCCTGTTATCGATGTTTTTTCGTGAAACTCTTCAATGCTTTCCCGCCTTGTTACTGCCTGTTGTGCCGGAGTCTGCAGGTGCGGCGATGGCGCATTAGTTGCAGCGCTGGCAAGTGCGAGATCTTCAGACGGGTCGATTTCGCGCGTTGCAGAAAGGTTATTGGGATAACCTACCGCAGGCAGACCGCTCACAGACGAGATCTCCATGGTCTTCGACTGAGCCGCACCGGGACAAAGTGCCAGTTGCAGCTCTTCCATTGTTGCCCAACGTTCTTCCGGATACTTATGCAAACACTTGAAGATGATCGCCTCGAGTTCTGGCGGTACCTTCACATCAGGACAAGCTTCTGCGAATGGAACCGGCAGCTCATGCACCTGTTTGTAGAACAGTTCGATTACATCCTCTCCCTCGAACACAGGGGAACCGGAGATGGTTCTGTACATCACGCAACCAAGCGAATAGATGTCTGAGCGCGCGTCCATGCCTTTGCCGCGACACTGCTCGGGGCTCATGTATAGAGGACTTCCGAAGACTTCTCCTGTTTTTGTCAGGTTCATTTCCGCGTCGGTTTGATTGAGCAATTTCGCAATTCCGAAATCGACAATCTTCACGAAGTCGCGCTGCTCACCGTAATCTACGAGCATGATGTTGCTCGGTTTTAGATCTCGGTGAATTACTCCTTTTTTGTGCGCATGCGCAAGACCGGCACAAGCTTGATTGAAAATCGCGACCGCGCGGTCGATACTGAGCCTGCCTTCAGCCTTGAGAACGGAAGAGAGGCTGGTCCCTTCCAAATAGTCCATGACCATGAAAGGCTGACCATTGGAAGCGATACCAAAATCATAAATCGTAAGAATGTTAGGAAGGCTGAGGCAACTGGCAGCCTGAGCTTCTAGTTGAAAACGCTTCAGCGCATCGCCGCTGGAAATCAGGTGCCGGTGCAAAACTTTGATAGCAACGATGCGATTCATCAATGTGTGGCGGGCTTTATATACCTGCCCCATGCCGCCGCCACCAATGCTTTCGAGAATCTCATACCGTTCCGCCAAGACAGTGCCGACAAGCTCATCGGTGACCAATGGCGTCAGAATCGTGCCATCATGCGGACACACGGACTCAACACCCGTGAATTCGCGACTGCACGCGATGCAGGCTTTTCTACTAATTTGCTGTCTTCTCTCGCTGGATTGCACTTTTCAGGGCTCCGAGGGCTCTGAGTTATTATGCCCAGCTACATACATATATCGGCGGCAGATAAACGGAGAACCTACCTATTGCCGCTTTTTGCTTTTCAAGAAATAGAACATTGTTCCTGCAAAAAGGCACAGGACAAGTGTTACAAGCATTCCAATGCAAATGACCATGAGAGTAAAACCACCGGGATCGGTAGTCTGGACGTCAGACATGCGGTTTACTGCATCGGCAGCGCCATTCTGAGCGAGGCATGGATGGAACAGTGGGAGCCAGTCTCCAATCATTTCGCGACCATCTGCGGTTTCTCTTCAGGAAGGTTGCGTTCGCGCCAGCCCCTGATTCCACCAGCCATTGAGAGAACGTTTTTGTAACCCATTTTTTGAATGTTGTCGGCGGCAAGTGCCGAACGATAACCACCGCCACAATATAGAACAACTTCTTCGTTGTAGTCCGGAATGAGCTTTTCGACGTCGCGTTCTAAAATGCCGCGCCCAATATGCATTGCGCCCTTTGCATGACCATCGTTCCACTCATGATCTTCGCGCACGTCGACGAAAACGAACTTGTCGCCGCGCTTTTGCTTCTCCACGACTTCCTCGATGGTAATTTCGCGAATTCGCGGCTTAACCTCTGCGACCAGTTTTTCAAATGCTTCTGAGTGTTTCATGGCTTTTAAAGCGCTCCGTTTTGCTCGCGCCATTCTACAGCCTTCAAAGACCATTTATAACGGCAAGGTTGAGAAAAAGGGCACCGTTTGGGCTTCGTGAGATAATCTCAATGCTTGACTTGTGTCAGGCGCGACCTCATTTGCCTTGGAGAAACGACAGATGCTATACGAGCGATCTCAGCCAACCATCGAGCTTTGCGGTACCAAGGTACCAGAGCCGAGAATTTTCATAGATTTCTTGGCCTTCGAAAAGCACGTCGTGCAAATCCGGTCAAAGAGAGGCACACAGATATGGCCCGGCTGGTACGACCATGCCTCGTATTACATCGTCGATATGAATCCGGAAAAAGTTTTTGGAACAGGCGAAGAAGTCATGGTTCCTAGCTGCGTAAAGGCTGCCGACTATGAATTCGAAATCGGTTGCTTCGTCACCAAATCGGCGCTGCTCACGAGCTTTGAAGAAGCGCTCAAGTTCTTCAAAGAACACTGCTATCTGACCATCATCAACGACTGGTCGGCCCGCGACATTCAAAAAAAAGACATGGAAGGGCTTGGACCGACAAACAGCAAATTCATCATCGGCAAGAGCCTTGGACCGAAATTGGTTCCGGTGTCGCAGTTTAAGGTCGATGAAAACGGTGTCTTCGCCATGGGCATGAAACTCTCGCTCAATGGAGAAGCGCGCACAGATTCGAATTACGAGACGCTTTATCACACCCATCCAACCACTGGTGCCAAACAAGCTTGGAGCTTCCCAAGGCTCATGGCGTGGTTGGGTTCCCAAAATATTGCAATGAATGCAGGCTATGTCTTGGGCTCTGGAACTGTCGGAAACGGATGCATTGCCGAATTTTCTGCAAAAATCGACCCGACAACCGGCAAAGAGTTGGAACCAGCCCTCTACCCATGGCTGAAAGACGGCGACGTCGTTCGCATGGAAGCAGAAGGCATTGGGGTCTTAGAGAACAAAGTTCGAATCAAAGAGCTCGCGCAGGTTAAGTAGGCAAGTCCTAGCTTGCTAAGGAAGCTTGCGGGTTTATTTGGTGTCGCGACACTCTTGGGTCGTCACGCTACTCCACCAGCAGGGCGCTCTGCTGATTGGATGTAAACGGTCAGACTTGATCTACTCCTCGTCGTTCGGTTCGAACGATTGTTCGGAGTCGTTTTCGGATTCGTTAGCCATCGACTCACGTGCTTCACGGCTGCTGGTTGCGGCTCTTCTGCCACGGCGGCCGATTTCGCTCATGTGTTCGCGGTTTTGGCTTACTGCAAAGCCACCTTTGCGGCCGGCTTCTCTCGCTTCTTCCGAAGTGAATTCATGAGCCTTGCCGGATTGGTGAGCAGCCTTTCCTCCCTTGCTGGCGATTTCACGTTGTTTTTCCGCACTCATAGCGGCGAAACCTCTTAGTGAAGGCGCCTTGGCTTGATCAGGCATAATAAGTCCTCCCGAATTTACAGTTCCAGGGGGAAGACAGGGAAAAGTTCAGTTCGTTCCATCTTTTTGATTAAATGCCGCTTAGGTTTAATGTTTCTGGAGCGTTCTATTTAATGTAGCTCGGCAAATTGAGGAAAGCGGTAAGCGATGGTGGGCCGGGAAAACAGTAAGCGATGGTGGGGCGGGAAAACAGTAAGCGATGGTGGGCCGGGGCAGCGGACTAAGGAACTACAGTTCTCATTTTCCGAGAAAATGGGAACTGCAGTTCGTGTTGCAGCGGACTCAGGAACTAAAGTTCTCATTTTCCGAGAAAATGGGAACTGCAGTTCGTGTTACAGCGGACTCGGGAACTAAAGTTCTCATTTTCCGAGAAAATGGGAACTG
>CAYZJR010000184.1:0-6535 GCA_964478655.1 uncultured Candidatus Obscuribacterales bacterium | reverse complement strand
AATGAAGCAAGAACCCGTGTCGGCACAAGTGGCAACATTGTGTGCTTAGCCGGGAGGACGTCAATAAATCCCGGGTCAATGGGTCTGGGTCTGCACTCCAGAAGCGAGGTGGGACCGCGTTGATGGGAGAAACGAGTTAAGAATCCAAATCGAAATCCTACAGTTGGTGGGTCTCTGCACTCTTGGGTGGAGTGGGACTGCATTGAGTGTGGGATTCTGGTTTTGGTGGTGGAATCTAGACGAAGACTCTTGGGAGAAACAGAGCAGGAGTTACTTTGAAGTATCGTCCGAGTTTGACGCAGTGTTCTTTCGTCAATTTGCGCTTGCCGGACACTAGTTCGCTCATGACCCCTGAAGATACGCCTAGAATTTCTTGAATCGCAACTTGCTTCAATTCGTGGTCTTTCATAAACAACTGAAGAAGCTCGTGTGGTGCTAGGTTGGCTAATTTTAGGGCATGGTTCTTGTTTTCGTATCTGGCAATTTCGTCCAGCAAGACTTCGAGATACTCAGCCTCATCAGTGGCCATCGGTTCGACTCTCAGCATTAGGCTTTGAGCAACTTCGTGCGCTTCATCCAGATGTTTATCATTCCTGATGGGTACGAGCGGAAAACGCTCTATAAGCACTTTGTACTTTTTAGTGACCATCAGAACTTCTCCTTATCGTACTCTGCGTGAGTCATGATTTTACAAACCTCTCAATTTGAGAGGAATTAATCTGGCGCCAGGCTTTGATTTGATTCTGTGATGTGGTTGTTATGTTCGTGCCATAGAGTTCGGGCACCTGGCGATAGCTCGTGTCCCCTATTTTTGCTATGGCACAACAGTACAGCCCTAACTCAGATTTCCTTTCCGCCTCGACGCAGTCTTCGTCGCAGTCGGCCGCGACCACCCAGGCGTCTCACACGATTGCGCAGCAGGCGCAAGAGTCTTTTGACGTGGCGCAGTCATTCGAAGCACTGCAGGAGCTGGCGGAACTCGACTTCCAATCATTCGCACCTCGCGATACAACGCTCGATGTTGATGTCGCTCCCATCGTGTTCGAACCAGCAATCAGCCAGCTCCCGTCTAAAGGGCAGCTCGCTGAGCTAGTCCTCGAAGAAGAGCTTCGGTTGCTTCGTGAGCGCGCTGAAACATGCGAGTCTGAGGCTGGGCGGCAAGAAGCATTTCATAAGTTGATGCGCCTCATGAAGGGCTCTCGCCCTGAGGTGCGTCTTGGAGTATCGACCGCGTCGCGCCTGAGAGTCTGGGAAGAGCCCCTTGTGGCCTATGTCGTGGAATACGCTTCGAAGAATCGAACAAACCGATTTATTGCGGTTCGCGCGTTGTTGGACAACATTGCGACCGGCTGCGGGCATCTGTCTGTGAATCGCGCCAAGCAATCAATCAAGGCGATTGCAAAGGCATCAGGGCTTGAGAGACTTGCAAGGGAACTGCAGCACCCGTCGGCTAATGTTCGAGAGCAAGCGGCTGAACTATTGGGATGGCTCAAAATTCCGCGCGCGATTGAGCCGCTGGTAAGAGCCTACGCGGTTGCTACCGGTCGCGAGCGCACGGTATTGAATGCGGTGCTCGACCGCCACTACGCAGCGCAGGTGATTTGGTATGTTCGTTCCAGAGTTCCTGAACTCAGCCACGTTTTGGATGACTTCAAAAATCCAGAATAGCGAAGCAGTATTTTGAAACTAGGCCGCATGAGGGGAGATTGATCGTTCTCCCCTCATCGCTTTTTGAATACTTGCAGCCATTCGCGGCGTCATTAATTGAATGGTGACTCAGCTTCGATAAGTGTTAGGTAACTCAACTCAGCTAGGTGTTGGCTTGTTCAGTTCTGTGTGCAGCTAATGCTGGTGCAATCGATTGCAGATCCTGGTGAAGTGCTAACTCGCGCGCGGCACCGTGCGCAGAAGCGCCTCACCAACTGAGTAACTTTACATTTCATCCTTTTTCTAAACTTTTAAAGCACCGTATTTGGTGTTCCTTCTATTAAGGGGCGCTAAGGGTTCAGCTGTGGTGCCTTTCGTGCTGCGCCTGTCGGGATGCGGGAATTACTAGATGTGTTGTGTTTAATGAGTTCGACTTATTAGGGTGTGGGTAATCACTCAATCACTTCGTGCATCCGAGGCGTCAAACCAGCAGAACAATCCAAAATCCGCACTTCAAGCTGTTTTTCCCTCGCGTAGACGCGTTGTGAGTAGGTGTAATTGTTAAACCGCTTCGAAAGAAGCACAAACTTATCAAGAAATGAGAAAGTACACAGCAGAAGACCTCGCCTTCCTCGGCGAAGATTCAACCATCAACAACGAACAAGCACAATTGTTCGCGCAAGCTCTCGAAAGCTTTGATTTCCTCCGTTCACCCAGATCTGGTGCAATGGTAACTGGCACAGCCGTGCAAGAGACTAAAGACGCCTTCTTCATCGACATCCCCGGAAGAAAGTCCGGTGGCTTCGTGCCGAAGAAAGAAGCAGGTGACCTCCAACTGGGCGACACCAAATCGTTCTGGGTGCTGGAGAGCGACGAAGAGGAGGGAATGGTTTGCCTGTCTCGTCAGAAAGCACACGCCTGGGAACGACTCGCAGAGCTCGCTGAAACAGGCGAAACAGCGGTGGCAAAAGTATTTTGCACTGCCGTTGGTAAACGCGATCGCCATGTCTATGGACTGCGCATCGTGTTTGAGGAGGGCGAGTTCGCAGGAATTCGCGGGTTTATTCCTCGCAGTGAAGTTCCGCGTGGGGCTGACTACGAATCGTACAAAGACCAGATGGTCGAAGTAAAAGTGCTGACAGTTGACGCGCAGCGCGGCAAGCAGTACGGCAGCCTGGTGGTGAGCATCAATCGTGTTCTGCAGCAGAAAATGGCAGAGCAGATTTCCCTAATGGAAGTTGGCGAAATCGTTGAAGGTCGCGTGAAAAAGGTGATCAAAGTCGGTGACAGCAAGACTGCGCATGGTGCGTTGATTGAGCTCGACAACGGCATCACCGGTTTCGTGCATGAATCACAGGTGACAGGGCATCCGAGAACAAACATCAAGGATGTGTTGAAACCTGGCATGCGCCGCGACTTCGAAGTAATGCGCATCAATGGAAAGGACGGCAAAATCAGCCTGGGCATCAAGCAGCTCGACCGCAAACGTCTGGCCGCGAGCTTGAAGATCGGTCAAACGCTCAACGGTCGCGTGGACAAAGTCGAAACTTATGGTTACTTCGTTGACCTCGGCGGCGTTGTGGGACTGTTGCACTGGTCGGAACTGCAATTGAAAGACGGTGGACAGACCGAAGTCTTCAAAGAAGGAGACCGCGTAGACGTCAGCGTCATCGCAATGCAGGAAGACGGAACCAGGGTTGCATTGAGCCGCACTAAAAACCTCTCTGGCAGCGCCGACACCGGCTCTGCAACCACCAACTAAATCCAAAAGCATGAAAGTCCTGCGAGAAATCCTCATCGGATTATGCGTCGTGGGTCTTGCGCTGTTTACGTTGTGGCTGATGTGGCATGAGGATGTCCGTGTGGGCATCGGTGCTTTCATCGGCTTCTTCTTGCTCATGCGATGGATTTTCCGTGAATGAGGCTTGAGACTTTTCGGGAATAGCTATTCGGCAAGTTTCGCGTCCTCTCACCGCAAGTACCGCGACCAGCGCCGCGATGACTTGCTTCTTTCTAATCGGGGCTGCAAAAAGGGCGACCCCAAAATCGTCACGTTTAAAACATATGTTCCATGAAACGGCGTTTGAAACCCTGGTCGAAATGGTCGACTCCAGCTAAAGCTGCGCTGTTGACCGTCGCCGGCCTGTTAATCAGCTGGGTGAGTTTCTCGCCCAGAGTGTTTCCTCGAATTTATGCAAATAAGCTGTTTTACCCGAACTTGCGCGTTGTGTCTGACTCGGCATTGACTAGCTTCAATGATGTTCCGAACAGACAAGTGGACTTCACAGTGAGCGATGGATCTGTTCTCAGGGGTTGGTATTTCACCAAGCCTGGTGCGACAAAGATCATATTGTTCCACCAAGGTAATTCGGGCAACATTCCTTCCCATCTGTCGTTGGTTCAAACCTTTCTCGAAAGCGGCTGCTCGGTATTCATTTATGAACCGCGCGGTTTCGGCAAGAGTCAGGGGCGACCGACGATAAGGCACATCGTCGAAGATGGTCTTGCGGCCTTTGACCTGGTCAGAGACAGCTTGCACTTCACCAACAAACAGATCATCGTATATGGTGCCTCGCTCGGCGCGTCCGTTGCAGCGCATGTCGCTGTAGAGCGCGATGCCGCTGGCGTCATCATTCAATCAGGGTTTGCCTCTCTGCCTCGCATCGCGAGGGAGAAAGTGGCAGTGCTGAAGATGTATCCTGACTGGATGTTCCCCCGTCCTGAGTTCAACAACGCGAAACTCTTGGCGAAGGCGCATCCACCGCTTCTGATCTTGCATGGAGAAAAGGACGATCTAATCTCTGTGAAGCACGCGAAGATCGTCTATCAGTCGGCATCAAAACCAAGCAAACTCGTGCTCCTGCCAAACTCCGGTCACAATAAAATGGACCCGGCAGATATCGAAATGTTTGCAAGGGAGCTCAACGCATTTGTGAGTTCCCTCTGATAGTGCCCAACCAATTTTTTCACCTCAAAAACAGTACGTCATGAGTACCATTGATTCAAACAGGCTCCCCATCTGGATTCACACAGGGGTGCTTGAAACCGAAGACGGGGAAAAACTTACATTTGAATACGGCGTTTGCAAGGAGCTTGGCTGCGCCGTGGAAATTGATTCGGGAACCCTGACTCCCGCGAAGAAAACCACTGTTGCAATCACGCCAAAGAGAGTCATTCTCTCTCAGTACTTCGAAGGAGTGCTGACTAACGGAGCTGTCATCGTTCCGTCGGCGTTGAGGCTAATAAAAAGGTTTCGCGGAAAGCTCTCCATTCCTGTAAAGGATGGTGCGCAGGTCAAAATCTGGCAACAGTTGAAACCATAAAGAGTGGCCTAGCCACAATTGTTTAACCAGGACGAGCAGTTGCTGCAAAAACAATCCATATCAGCAATTGGCTTGTCCACAAACTCTAGCAAAATGAAAATAGTAGATGCGTTCACCGTTCTCGGAATGCCGGAATCAGTGACAAACGAGACACACAAATGCCCATGCTGTGGCAATCTTGTTGATGTGAAAGCGGACGGCTCAGCCTTCTGCACCAAGGAAGGAATCTTCTTCGCGCCGGAGCCCGCCGACACTGAGCTGTGGCAAATGCGCAAGAAGTTCGACTCAGACAACCACATTACACCGAGCGAGAGAACTCTGATTCCTGCGCAACTTCGCATGCAGCATGTTCTCGCCGGCGGCGTTGTCGGCTCGGGTTGCACAATCAAATTTCAAAACTAAAACACAACAACGTGAAAAGAGTTTTCTTGATTCTCGGGCTCGTAGTGCTGGCACCGGGCTGCATTGATGTATGGGTCGACTTTCTGTTCGGATACAAAAGTTTCAGCGCAGTAGTCATTCCATCAATCCTCTTTGGCGTCATTCTCTTCTTCGTTCTCAGAGCGCAACGGCTTGCCGATCGCGCCGAGAAGAGCTAAACGAGCCTCGAGCCGCGCATTGCGCAAAGGAGCAAAAAATGAATTACTAACCGAGGGCGGTCATTTACGTATGGGCGCCCTCACAAACTTTGAAAAAATGGACAAAGTATTTCAATTCGAAGACTTCGGCACAGACCCGCAAAGCGCTGGTTTTGTCGAACGTTTCAGACAAATTGTTGTAGGGCAACCAGGCGCGGAAGAAATCGCCGAAATGGTTTTTACCGCGTACAAAAACCCGCTACGGGACATGAATAGACCCCTCGGCGTATTTGCATTGATTGGTCAATCGAGAACAGGCAAAACGAGAACCGCAAAGGCGCTCGCCAAGCTCCTTCACAACAATGAGGAGGCTTTGACGAAGATCGATTGTGGTGACTATCTCTCAGACCACCAGCTCATCGACATCAAAGGCGCGCCGGTCAGCTACAAAGGCTACATCGAACCTCACGAAGTGGCTCAGCTCAAGCCAAACGAAAAGGACCCAACCTCTAAACTCTCACCGCATAACTTGCGGCGCGCACGAAAAGGTTCCTCGTGCAAAATCAACATCGTCGTGTTGGACGAGTTCGATAGAGGCATTGATGTGCTGTACCAGCTATTCATGGGCATCTTTGACGACGCGAGCTTTACCTTCGGCAATGGCATCAAAGCCACCTACTGCAACACAGTTTTCATTCTCACGATGAATCTGGGGATGGATCAGGTTGAACGCCTTCAAGATCGTGTTGGATTCAAGACCTCCGACACTGCCGTCACTCACACAGACATTGAAACAGTTGTATTCAAGGCAATGAAGCGCAGGTTCAAACCTGAGTTTCGCAATCGTCTCGACAAGGTGGTCATCTTCAAGACGCACAGCCGTGCCGACTTGTTGGCTATCGTGGGCACAGAGATTGCGCAGATTCAGGAGCGAATCATGAACGTGCTGAACGCTCGACACTGCTTCAGGTTGAAGATTGACGATGC
>CAYZJR010000183.1:0-6538 GCA_964478655.1 uncultured Candidatus Obscuribacterales bacterium | reverse complement strand
GCGCGAACGCCGCTTGCGAACGAGGCGCGAACGCCGCTTGCGAACGAGGCGCGAACGCCGCTTGCTACCAATCGAAATCAGTGCCGTTGTGATTTCCGCCCTTGCCGAGACCGGCGAGGAAGTCTTTGACGACCCAGTGGTGATCTTGAATTGCAAGAGCGATATCACTGCTGGTGCGCAGATCGCTTTGCGGCATGGTTCTGTGATCGATACCAACTACGGTATCAACAATTGCGCGATGCGGAGATTGCGGAAGTGGCACGCGCCAGAAAGGATGGTCGTCGCCCTTGCCCGTATGCTGCGGAGTCATCTCAACCGTGCTCTTGATCGGAACGCCGGTCGGACCCGCTTCCATTCCACCGCTTCCGGTTTTGGCTTGCAGTTCTTTCCATTGCTGTGCCAAGGAGTTCGGCTTTGGTTGTGTCAGTGCCTTCGGTAGTGGTGGCACATCAACTTGATTCGAGTGTGACATTCCACTGGGATTCCATAGGCTGATTTCCTTCGCGCCTGTTTCGTGCTCGATGATGCGCACTTGTCCAATTCGATCGCTCAGAGTCACGACTTTGTTAGAGCCACCGGGAAGTTGGAAGATCAAGCGACCATTGGGATCTACGGTCGTTTTCAAACCATCTTTGTGATTGAACGTCGCCGGTGTGTTAACGTCGATGTGGCGAAGAAGGCTGCCATCAGCTAGTTTTGCCTTGATGAGATGTCCTGCGTTGTCAGTGGCGACTTGTGGTTTGTCTGCGCCGTTCAAGCGCATTTCTTTTAGTCCGCCTGGCTTTTCAACGATGTTAATGTGACCGATTTTTGTTCCTAAGTGAAAGTTTCTGACTTGTCCCGAGCCGAACGTCACTTGCATTCTGCCGTCGTGTCCAAAGAAGAGCTTCGTTCCGTCTGCGTGATTGAAAGTGTTTCCGTTTACCGAACCGCTTTTCGCGTTGACGAAATCGTGCACCACTTCACCGTTCGGACGATTCTGTTTGGTGTAGCGATAAACGTCCGCTCCCGATCGTGTCGTGTGCGCGGACATTTGCAATGGTTTGTTGATGAGGTCTGCGACCTGGCTTGGCTTGCCGGTTTCCGGAATTCGCCCTACACCTGCGTATGCCGGTTGAAATTGATTTCCCATTCCCAAAGTCTGCGCCAGCCCGGCCGCACGCTCGCTTAGAACTGCCCGCAAGATGACTGGATCGACTTCGTGGAGTTTGGTAGCAGCGCGATTTCCCAGTACACCGGCGCCAGCCATGACGGTCATGTCAAAAGCGAGAGGACCAAGCGATTTGCTGATTGCTTCGGCTCCTGCTTTGGTGTTTGTCGGCGAATCCCAAATCGCCTGAATCGCAGGAACAGCCTCAGTAATCGAGTCAACTGCATGAATCGCGAACGATGCGCCGCCGACCGCTGAAATTGCCATTGCAGGAATCTTCGTCCACGCCGGACCTCGCATCGCGATTGGAAGAGCAACTGCTCCGGCTAATTCTCCTGCGAACGTGAAGGGGTGCTCGACTGCGTGTTCTATCCCGTAAGTGGCCGCGCCCTTGAACGTTGCAAGCCCAACCTGTGAAACCGTTCTGACGATTTTGGTGTCGACTAGCTCGTACCGATCGTTGTACAGCTGAAACGTGTCACGATTTCGGTAGTGGCCCAGTGCTTCTTCTCTCAGCCGGTCACCGGGAATGCTCAATCCAGCCGCATTGCTCTGCCCGCGGTCTGATGATTGCGCCTCGGCAACGGACTCCAGGTTGCCATTCGGACCTGTCTTGGCGGGTTTTTCGCTATGGTCGATTCCAGCGCTTTCTGGCATGAAGGTTATGATGCGGGGATTGAGCTCTCATTGTCACCTCCCACGGCTTTTAATCAAAGGGTGAATCTACGAACCCAATGATCTGAATCAGATTAACTCTATAGATCTAGATTAAAACTTGAGGTTCAGTACAAGGCCTATCAGTCGTCAGAACCATTCGATTGATTCAATTGCTTGGCGGAACAGTGGTAGATATTGGGCGAAGAGTCGCTCACTTGGAGCCTGGAGGAACACTTCTTCAATTCGACACTTTGCCTCAGTTGGGTTGGCGTCAATGAAGATGCCGCGATAGACATTGGTGAGGTTTCCATGCTCGTCTTTGAAGCGCCCGTCAGCGACCAATACCTTGCGCCCGTTTAAGTCTTGAACTTCTGCCTTTTCGAGATTGAAGCAAGGTCCTCGGTATCCTGACTCGAAATTGACGAGCTGATTATCACCAGCGTTGCCCATCGCCTCTGACAAACTGGTAATTGTGTCAGTCTCCGCGATATTGTCGTGTGGATTGAATAAGACTCTTGTCCCGGTGGAAAGCGCGCTGCGAAAATTACCACTCGCCTCGGTGTTTATTGGTTGACCGCGATAAAACAGAGTGAGACTCACTTCTTGTCGGTTCGAGGCTTGAAATCGCAGTTGCCAATTCACGCCGATTTGGCCACGTGATTGATCTTTCGGTGAAAACCCCGTCGGGATTTTCACTGCTTTCATGCATCCTTCGCTAACGATCACGGAAGGCAATTAACCGATTGACCTCGTCGAACCATCGCTTTGTTAGCAATTGTACATACCCCTCGAAAATTTGGAGCCCAAAATGTATTCGACGGAGATGTGTGTAACATGTATGTTGCATTTGTACGAGAAATGCGGCATAGATGTTGCATTTGAAGAAAGAGAAGAACTAGTTGCCCACTGCACCTCTCATCGGTTCGGGCTTGTCAAAGTGCACGCCGTCGGCTTCTGCTTGTTTCTTCGCAGCTATCCAGCGTGAATGAGCTTCTTCGTAAACAGCGGCTTCTTTTTGTTCTTTGATGGCTTGTTCTTGACGGCGCTTCTCTTCTTCCTTGCGCAGTTTTTCGGCATCTTCGTCCATCTTGTTTTTCTGCGGCGCGCGATCGTCCTTGTCGATGCTATTTCCTGGATCGACGATACGTTGATCTGGCGGAACGTCATCGTATGGTCTTGCAGGTCCATGCGATCGGTCAGGAACTTGAGTAGCAGCCATAATCTGATTGCCGTTCATTCCTTGAACTTCAGCGTCTGATTGTGCGCCCCATTGATTGTCGCCGTAGAATTTGCCATCTTTTGTCCAAGCAGCCATCGCGTGGAGATCGTGACCACTGCTGCGTCCTGCTTGTCCTGGCAAGTTGCCGGCGAATACCAACATTTGTGCCGGTCTTCCGGTTTCTTTTTGATATGCTTCCATTTTTGCTGCCAACTCTTGTGAGCTGGAGAAGTTGTTGAGACGTCCGCCGACTGCGAGACTTGTGTGTGCGAACACACCTTGATCTCCATCGACGCGATAGGACATTTCTGCTACGCGGTGCGCAGTAAGCATTGCGTTGTCGCCGACGACTTGTTCGTTTCCGCTGCCGTCGATTTTGACGAGACTTTCACCAGTAGAGCCTTGTCCGGGATTTGATCCTTGTCTGTATTCGTAGCGTCCATTGGGACCACTTTGTGTATCCCAGTATGCTTGCGCTGCTGCGAGGTCGAACATCTGCCCGGATGCATCACGCTTGCCGTCGCTGTTGGCGCCCATGTTGCGCGCTTCGCGATCGAGACGCAAGCTGTCGGTATGAACTTTAGTTTCGCGCTTGTCACCTTCAGGTCCGAGCATGGCTTTACCGGTGGTGGCAACCGAGGCAACTGTTTCGCAGTAGTCTGCTGGGTTGGTTTCGAGAACCTGTCTGGCTTTCGATTCCATCGGGCAAGTGTTGTGCGCGCCTTGGTTGACATTCTTTTCTGGGTTGGCTGATCTGCGTGCCAAACCTTCGACAATTTTGTTTTGATCTTCAGCACTGTGAACTTGTTTGCCATCGACAACACCGTCGCTGGACAGAACTCTGTCCATGGCGCCGACTACGCGTGCCATTTCTTGATCGGGATTTTCGATGTAAGGATTGTCTTGAATGCGTCTTGCCGCATCATCGAGATTTTGTTGAAACTCGCGTGCGCGTGCCGCATCTACGCCGTCGCGTGCGCCAAACTTTTGTGCCAATTCTTGCATTTGGCGTTGTGTTTCGGCAGAAAGTTCGCGGCTTGCATCGCTCGATGCCGCCGGTTTGTCTTTTTCCGAAGGCTTGTCTTTCTCAGCCTTTGCGCCTTCCGTCTTCTCTTCTTTCTTCGAAGGATCTCTTTGGGTTTTCTCGTCAACTTCGCTTTCGCGCTTGGCTCTCTCGGTAGGCGCATCGCCTTTCTTGCCGCCTTCTCCGCCGCTTCCCTGTCCGTCCTTTGCGGATTCGCCGCCGCGACCTGCATCGCCAGCGCGACCTTGCGCATCGGTGCGACCTGCATCGCCAGCGCCAGATTCTCCACTGCCTGCTTCTGTTCCGCCACCTTCTCCTCTCAACTCTGCAAGTCTGCCGTCTCGTCTCGGCGCAAAGTTATAGAGGCTTGCTAGATTCTCAGGGCTTCCAAAAGAATATTGTTCGTTTTCGCCCATCGGGTTGAAATTCTGCGCGAGTCTGAGCGCGTTCTGCTGGCTTGTTTGAAACCGCTCCATGCCTTCGCGGTCATTGTGCAGCTCACGACTCAGCTTGCCGGAATCTGGTGTTCCTTTTTGGATTTCGGATGTGCGATCTTGCGTCCGGGCTGGCGCGTCTGTTTTTGCTGTCATAGCGTTTTAGTAAGGTTTTGCGGGGAACTGACGAGAATTCGACTATAAATTTGAAGTGTGAAGTTTTGGTTCCCTAATCGGCGCGTTGCTGCGCCCAACATTAATTCGCGGATTTAACCTTGGCGGTTGTCAGCTTGAGGAGGTTAAGGAGCGGTTCGAGATAATGCTAGTCATCTGCTATAAAATGAGCGTTTGCGGGGTGGCGGTCTCGACTGCAAGTGTTGTCTTGAGCCGCTATTGGGTTCGCAAAACGTATCGACATGGAGTGCAAATGTCTCAGACCCAGACAAAGACAAAGCCAATTTTTTACGGCGCCCTTTTAATTCCTCTGTTGGCATCCGCAACCCTATATGGATGCGCAGGAGGCAACAAACCGGCCAATAGCTCGTCACCGACGAAAATACAGCAGCAGGCGGCAACCGACGCCGCAGACCTCCAGTTTCCCGAGGACGCCGAGCAAGCACAGATCAAAAAGCGTGACCTGCTCAACCAAACCGCTGTCGGCGAAGACAAAGGTTTGGAGGGAATGACAACGCTCCAATCCGGTTTGCAGATTAGGGACGACAAAGTCGGCGACGGAGCCGTGGCGCAGCCAGGGCAGACGGTTGTGGTTCACTACACGGGTTGGCTGATGGACGGAACAAAGTTTGATAGTTCCTACGACCACGGCGAGCCATTCAAATTCCCACTTGGCGGCGGGCAGGTCATTCGCGGCTGGGATGAAGGCGTTGCAGGAATGAAGGTGGGCGGAAAGAGACGGTTGTCTGTCCCACCAGAACTTGGATACGGTCCACGCGCCATGGGTCCGATTCCTGCGAATTCCCAACTTGTCTTTGATGTGGAACTGTTGGAGATTCAATAACACTTTATGCTTAACACCAATTTGAAACGAGCCGCGTGCGTTGCAACTTTCCTTTTGGGGTTTGTCTCGACAAGTGCTGCTGCAATTGGGCAAGAGCAGCAAGAACGAACTTCGTCAGGCGATCAAAGCAATGGGAACGCAGGCACCGAAACAAACGCCATGCCTCTGCCACCATATTTGGTGAAGCTGAACGATGCGCAGTTTATAGATGATTCTCGAATAGGCGAGAAGAGCGAGACGAGGCTAGCTTTCGACCAGGCATTGAAGGCTGGCAGCAGCATCAGGTCGGAACTGCAATGGATGGTCGAAAACGGGCGACCAGTGGGACGCATTTATGCGGCGGTTATTTTTCGATCATTCGATAAACCTGGTGGCAGAGAGCTTCTAGAGAGACTCAAAGCTGACACGAATTTGATCAAATACAAAAAGGGTGGCGAAATTTGCCACTACTCAGTCGGAGATGTGGCACTAGACGCTCTGAGCGCGAAGCCCATAATCGGTTTTGGAGTCGATGTTCCGGCGGCTCAAAGATAGCAACATAGCGAACTATAGGTATCTAAAAAGTAGACCCGCAGAAGCAATTAATTGCTTGAGGAGGAAAAGGAAATGTCCAACACAGTATCGACCCCATCGGGTCTCGAGTACGTCGATGAAGTAGTCGGAAACGGCGCATCACCTCAAAAAGGACAAACCGTAGTCGTACATTACACCGGCTGGCTCACCAACGGAACCAAGTTCGACAGCTCAGTCGATCGCGGCAGACCATTTGAATTCACCCTCGGAGTTGGACAAGTAATTAAAGGTTGGGACGAAGGCGTTGCCACAATGAAGATTGGCGGAAAGCGCAAATTGACTATTCCGCCAGATCTCGGCTACGGAAGCCGTGG
This sequence comes from uncultured Candidatus Obscuribacterales bacterium, assembly GCA_964478655.1. Taxonomy (GTDB): domain Bacteria; phylum Cyanobacteriota; class Vampirovibrionia; order Obscuribacterales; family Obscuribacteraceae; genus CAYZJR01. The sequence goes on along the minus strand of CAYZJR010000183.1, from coordinate 149 downwards.
AGCCGGTGGTTTGATTCCGCCAGGCGCAACGCTCGTTTTCGACGTCGAATTGCTCGGCATCAAATAGACCGCATCAATAACATCGTAAGTACATTTGCTGAATAGCAATCGCTAAGCAGCAGTCGCTAAGCAGCAGTCGCTAAGCAGCA
>CAYZJR010000182.1:0-7342 GCA_964478655.1 uncultured Candidatus Obscuribacterales bacterium | reverse complement strand
CGCGTGGTGCGGAGCGCGTGGTGCGGAGCGCGTGGTGTTCGATCAGGAAACGTGCCAGTCTTTTTCGCCTGTGCGCGGATGTTCTATTTGATCTACGCGCCTAGCATGACGACCGCCTTCGAAGTCGGTTGACAACCACTTCTTGACGATTGCTTGCGCCTTGTCGGCGTCGGTGCTTCTGCCTGCAAGGCAAAGCACGTTTGAGTCGTTGTGCTGCCTGCATAGTCCGGCTGTCTCTTCGTCGTGCACAAGAGCAGCTCTCACTCCTCGCACTTTATTTGCAACGATCGAGACGCCTATACCGGAGCCGCAGCAAATGATTCCGCGTTCGCAGCGTCCATCGGAAACGGCAGTAGCTGCTTCTCTTGCGTAGACAGGGTAGTCGCAGGAATCTTTGGAATTAGTTCCGAAATCTTCGAATTCCAAGCCTTCCTTGCGAAGGATTTCTTTGATTGCTTCTTTAAGCTCGAATCCTGCGTGGTCGCTTCCTAAAGCTATCTTTTTCATTTTCTCAACAGTATGAGGCTAGAGCCGTGTGCCTGAGTTGATTGATATTAGACGGAGCTTCAAAGTGAACTTCCGTCTGAACCAAGTCCTTGATTCTATCAACCCGGAAGATCATTATCTCGTCTTTTTCGTGGCAGTAGGCGACCATTCGCCAGAGACCTTGTTCTTTGAGCATCAAAAGCGGATTGAGCGTCACAAGATCTACTGATTCTCTGGCGAAGCTGTAGTAGTTTGCCTTTACCGCGGTGTGATCGATCATCGCCTGCTCGAGGGCCGGAAGCGTCGAGTCTGTGCAGTACATCGGATATTCAGTCGCCGAGGAAAAGAGTTCTGCGGTGGGCATCCTGGGGTCTTGCGGCATGAACTCTCCCGGCGCCAGCAAGCTGCTGGGAATCGTGTCATGCATCTGGTATTCGATGTCATCAAATGCTTCGAAGATTGACTCGTTGAGCTCGTCTACGTCGTCCAGTTCATCGCAGCCGAGCACTGATTCGAGAATGGCGTTTGCTAATTCGTCGGACATTGAAGACATGTCCGGGCGCACTGCACGAGCCAGCTTATCGATGATTTCACCGATGAGTTCATCTCGATCTTGTGCGTGTATGGTCACCCCCGCTACGAGCTTATCCAGAAGCCGTGCACTCGTCAGAAGCAGCATGCCTTCTTCTTGCGAGAGTTCGAAATGGAAATTGTCGTCCATGTGAAGCGATCCTTGTAGTCGGTACTGTCTAGTCTGCCCTTGGGCCTGACAAAGGCGATACGGCTTCAGCCGTCGCCTATACCTAAGTCTGATAACGAAAACCCCATATTACTAGGTCTAAGTCTAGCCTAGCACTGGTTTCGAGATCGCGGTAGCTTGACAGATTCGACTGTAAGCGCTACGCATTTTTCCTGTTTTATCGGCAGCGAAAAGCGGCTTGGAAGAATGTTTTCGGGCTGGTTCTTACATCCGTTCAGGAGCGGAAACACCAATTACCGAAAGTACGTTTGATAGCACCTGCTTTGTGGCAACGATAATGCCCAGCCGCGCTTTGGTGGTTTCGAGATCGTCAGTGATAACTCGCGACACTTCGTAGAATTTCTGCAAATCGTTTGCCACATCGTAAGCGTATCGGGCAAGGCGACCGGGTTGCCTGTTTTGTACGGCTTCAACAACTTCTTCCGGAAATGCTTCCAGACGCATAACCAAATCTTTCTGATGCGTGAAAACATCGGAATCTCGATCGAATGCTTTTGTGAATACGCTAGGGTTCTTTTCGTACTCGCTCAAGAACTCTTCGAACTGTTTTTGAGTCAGCGGCGGGTCTTCCGTCTTACCAGTCTCTTGATTGACATACGGCTCAAGCGCTCTTCTGAGGATGGCGCAGCAGCGGGCATGCGCGTACTGAATGTAAAACGCCGGATTTTCTTTGCTGGTTTTCTTTGCCAGTTCTAAGTCGAAGTTGATTGGGTTTTGCGGATTTGATTCTGCCAGATAATAACGGACAGCATCAGCTCCGACTTCTTCCATAACTTCAGATAAAGTGACGACTGTTCCCTTGCGTTTGGACATTCTGACGATTTGTCCATCGCGGTTGAGATTCACGATTTGCGTCAAGATAATTTCCATCTTGCCCGCATCTTCACCAAGGGCAGTGCAAACCGCCTTCAGTCCAGGAACTTGTCCATGGTGGTCTGCACCCCAGATGGTCAAAAGCCAGTCATAGCCGCGGTTGTATTTATCGAGGTGATAAGCCGCGTCATTTGCAAGATAAGTTGTGTTGCCTGCGCTCTTGCGCAAAACTCTGTCGCGTTCGTCGCCGAGCTCTTTTGCCTTCAACCACAAAGCACCTTCAGATTCGTATGTGTAGCCGTTCTTGCTGAGTTTGTCGAGAGCTTCTTGCACTTTTCCATTGTGCAGCGTCATCTCTGAAAACCAGGTATCAAAGTTGACGCACAGATTTGCCAGAAGTTCTTTTTGATCTGCAAGAATTACATCTGCTGTCAATCTGCCAACTCTTTTCGCGCCTTCTTCAGTGCTCAAATTGAGGAATGCATCTTTATGAGTCGCAACAACTTTGCTGACAAAATCCGCAAGCGTATATTCCGGATATCCGTCTTGTGGATACTCAACGTCCTTGCCGAGCTGCTTTTGATAGAGTGCGAAAGCGCAGCGTCCTAGTTGAGCAATTTGTTCGCCGGTATCATTGATATAAAATTCTTGCTCGACTTTGTAACCAGAAAATGCAAGCAGGTTGGCGAGGCAGCTTCCAAAAACGGCTCCACGACCGTGTCCTATGTGCAATTCGCCGGTTGGGTTTGCCGACACATATTCAATAAGAACTCTCTTGCCTTTGCCTAAGTCAACTCTTCCGTAATCTTCTTTCGCCTTGTGAATTGTACAGAGAGACTCTTCCAACCAGCCTGTCGAGAGCTTGAAATTGATAAAGCCTGGTGAAGCAACGGCGAAATTGGAAATTTTCTGCTTGTCTGAACAGCCATTTGCTTCCAGATAACCGGCGAGCACTTCTGCAATTTTTAGCGGCGACATTCGCGCGTGCGAAGCCAGTTTCAATGCGACTCCACACGCGAGATCTCCGTGTTCGGGCAAGCGTGGTTTTTCGATGGCAACAAGTGATGGCGGGTCGGTCAAAGGACCGAGTTTGCCATCCTTGCATGCTGACGCCAACGCGTTTTCAACGATTACCTTTAGCTTGTCCTTGATGTTCATTTACGTGCTCCACTTAGAAAGATCAGTGGTGAACTTTCACTTTGCTCAGTTCTTCAATGATCGCTTGTGCAAAGGCGGGTGCGGCTTCCGGCCCATCAGCGGTAACCACTTTTCCGTCTTGCACGACCGGCTGTTTTACGTATGTGGCGCCGCCGTCGCTGAGCGCTTTCAGCGATTCGGGCATCGGCCACACTGTGGCTTGTTTTCCTCTCAGTACACCTGCGTTTGCCAGCACTGCTCCGGAAAGACAAATTGCAGAAACTATTTTTTGCTGCTGCGCTGCCTCTTTGAGCAAGCTCAATAGCTCATAATCGTTCCACAAATATTGTGGTGAGCCCATGCCGCCTACGACAACCACCGCATCATAATCTTGGGAGCTTTGCTCTTTGACCAAGACTTCCGGGTTGTAAGTAGCACCGAGCATTCCGTTTGCTTGGCCGAGCTTTGAGCTCGCAACGACTACCGTTGCACCCTGTTCTTCAAACTTCTGCTTAGGAACCAAAAGTTCTTCATCGCGAAATTGATCGGGTGCAATCACCATCAAAACCTTGGTACCTTGCAATTTAGAATTGCCCATCGCCAGTACCTCCTTAGCGAGATTCCGCAAGGGAACATCGCGCCGAGAAAACACAAGGCTCGATCATATTACATTTAGCTACTCGAACGTAGCTGAATCGCGCCCATGTTAAGCGATTAAGCGATTAGCGATTGGTGATTAGGCGGCTATTTGTCTTGCTGAATCGGCCAGATGTTTCGCACCTTCTGCATCAGATTCTGAATGCGTTCAGGCATTACCTGATCGCTAGATGAATTCAACTGTTTCTGCCGCTCTTCAATTGACTGTTTGAGCATGAACTCAAGTTGCTGTTTTTGATTGTCGTTGAGAATCTGCTTTTTCTTCAGGAAGTTCTTCAGTGCTTCGTTATGCAGCTTTTCCTTTTTCTGCGCGATTGCCTGCTGTACTGCCATGACTTCGACGGGGTCAGCTTGTCTGTCAGCCAAGAGTTGCGCAAGGCGCTTCTGATCTTCTTGAATGGCAGGAGCGAGCTCCTGGTATTCCTTTATCCAAGCAGCTTCTAAAACTTGTATCTGTTGATTTTGTTGAGGTGAAAGATTCAGCTTTGTCCAGTCGATATGACATCGCGATGGACCACCTTCAGCATATGCCGGCTGAATGAAGGCGTTTGTCGGCGCCAAAATATTCAGCCCCACTGCTACAGCGAAGAATCCGCATACCAAGCTAGTCTTCATAGTACACAACTTCCTCAGCAGCAGGCTGGGCTGAGCCCGGCATTGACGATTCTATCAGGTAAGCTTCCGAACTTACCGGTGTAAGTCCGCTGTTCACCGGCATTGTGAGCCAGACAGCTACAGATCCGATAATTCCAACGATTGCTGCAGCGGCGCCAATCAAGTAAAGCCTTCTGGATAGTGGCTTTTGCTTGGGTTGGGCTTGTTGTTGTTGAACCTTTGGAATGAATTGAACAACTTGCAGCTTGCTCTTGATCGATGGCCAAAGATCGAAATTTTCCGGGAAGTCCGGTTGATAGGCTTCTCGAACAATCTCTCCGACTCTTGTCATTGAATCGAATTGGTGGCGGCAGTTGGTGCATTCAAACAAATGGGCTGTGATAGCAGTGTGTCTTGATTGAGGAACCTGCTGATCGACAAATGCAGAAAGCTCGGTTGATATCAGGGCGCAATCTTCATTTAGTCTGGCTTTTACTGCTGTCCAAATATCAACACCGACTGACTCCGGCAGTTCGAGTCCTTTTGCGAGCAGTCCGTTAGTTGCGTTGAGTTGTTTGAAGTCGGCCATGCAGTTTTCGCACTCTTTGAGGTGGTCTTTCACACCTTCTTGAGCGGCTGCGGTCAACTCTCCATCGAGATATGCCGATAAATCTTCCTGCATTACTTCGCAAACTGATGGCAGCTTATCCTGCATCATTGCCCATATATCAGGGACCTCTACTTTCTCGGCAGAGAGCGCGGAAGAAAGAAGGGTGCCGAGAGACTTCATTGCCTTGAGCTGTTCGGAGCATTCATTACATTGCGCGACATGCTCTTCAAACTCGACCTTGACGGAAGCTTCTGCCTGTCCATCCTGAATGGCGGACATCTCTGTCTCATAACGTGTGCATTCGCCAGTATTTGGGCCCATCAGCTGGAGACCTCTGTGGATTGTTGGGTTTCGATGTAAGGCTTGAGTAGTTCTTGCAGCTTAGTACGGGCCCGGGCAATGCGGGATTTTACTGTGCCCATTTCCGTCTTTGTTATGACTGCAATTTCCTCGTAACTCAGACCTTCCACTTCCCTCAAGACGATGGCTGTTCGAAACTGTTCCGGCAATCTCAACATTGCTTGGCGAATAACTTCGTTGAGCTCGGTGCTTAGAACCTTTTCATCCGGCTGGGCGGAGGCGTCGGGAATATCACGGGTCGCCCCATCGGTTTCCTCATCATCTAAGGATTCATCCATAGATACGGTTGGGAGGCGCCTGGGGCGCTTCCTCAATTCGTCATAAAAGAGGTTGGTGACTATTTGTGTGAGCCACGAGCGAAAAGACGAGGGATTCCTCAAATTATTTATGGAACGCCACACGCGGATGAACACTTCCTGAGCCAAGTCGGAGGTGTCGCTCCAGTCCGGTGCCAATTGATATAGCAGAGCGTAGACGGTTCGTTGGTGTCTTTTGACAAGCTCTTCGAAAGCCGCTGGCTCTCGCCGCTGGCACGCCAATACCAGGTCGCGATCGCTTTTCTGACTATACGCTGTCGCCATTTATTCTCAGACCCACCTTGTCTCGGTGCCGTTTGTACGGTCTTGTGCGGCAAAGCGGCAATTTGAAATTTAGTCCGCTGCCTGACGTTACATTATAAGCGAGATGCAATGTTAAGCGTTGTATTGGAGGAACCTCTTGCGGCATGCCAGCTTCTATATAAACGTGAATCTCGTGTCATCTTGAAACGGTTTAATTCAAAGGATTCAAAAGATGGTAGCATTTGTCCCCAATGTCCAAATCTGGCTTGCTATCCGGGTTTAACGAGATTACAAGACGAATCGGAAGCAAGAGACCCGAACCGGAAATGGATGCATATGCGAAACAGGCATAAGTGAGTGCTTCTCCGTATGCATACGGAAAGCAAAGGAGTACCTAGTGTCCACACGTTATCTGTTTACTTCGGAGTCCGTTACAGAGGGGCATCCGGACAAGGTTTGCGATCAGATTTCAGATTCCATTTTGGATGCAATTCTGTCGCAGGATGAAAAAGGTCGGGTCGCTGCAGAGTGTTGCGTTAGCACCGGATTGGTAATGCTCATCGGTGAAATCACAACAACTGCGCAGATTGACTATCAAGCAGTGGTTCGTAAGGTTATTGCGGAGATCGGCTACCACGGTGAAAAGGGTGGCGGTTTCGAATCAGAATCCTGCGCCATCGTTACTGCAATTAACAAACAATCGCCAGATATCGCAGGCGGAGTCGGCAATGCGCTCGAACAGCGCGGCGAGTCGTCTTCCGATGCCGCCGACAAGATCGGCGCCGGCGACCAAGGCATGATGTTTGGCTTTGCTTGCAACGAGACACCTGAAATGATGCCGATGCCCATTTCAGTGGCTCACCGCATGGCAAGACGACTTTCTGAAGTGAGAAAGAGCGGCACACTGAAGTACCTGAGACCGGATGGAAAGACTCAAGTCACCATCGAGTACGAAGGTGCCAAGCCGGTTAGAGTTCACTCCATCGTTATCTCGACCCAACACGATCCTTCGATCGATGGCGTTACAGACAACGACAAAATTCAAGAACGCATCGCGACAGATCTCAAGGCCTATGTTGTCATGCCCGTCTTCCAAGATCTTGATATCAAGCCGGATGAAGAAACTCGTTATCTCATAAACCCATCAGGCCGTTTCGTGGTCGGTGGTCCTCAAGGAGATTCGGGACTAACAGGCAGAAAGATCATCGTAGATACCTATGGTGGCTATTCCAGACACGGTGGTGGAGCCTTCTCGGGCAAAGACCCAACAAAGGTCGACCGCTCGGCAGCCTATGCCGCCCGCTACGTCGCGAAGAACATCGTGGCCGCTGGTTTGGCAGACAAGTGCGAAGTGCAAATCGCTTA
>CAYZJR010000181.1:0-7354 GCA_964478655.1 uncultured Candidatus Obscuribacterales bacterium | reverse complement strand
CCGGAGATCGCACTATCACGACCGGAGATCGCACCATCACGCCCGGAGATCGCTCCGTCACGCACAATCGAATCGGCGGGGATTCCGTTGCGCGGTGGCACATCAGCTCTATTCGCATCGCCGCGAACAGCAGGTCCATCCGAACGTGTCACAGGAAATTCAACACGACCACTCACAACGTCATTGCGTTGCATATTCTCGTTGCGCTGCGCAACCCCTTCATTGCGCTGAGGAAGGATTGATTCAGCTCGCGGAGCAACCGTATCTCCTTTCGCGACAATGGTCTCAGTTCGCGGCTGAAGATTATCGCTTCGAGAAGACGTTCCTTCGTTTCGCGCGGCGACTTTCGCCTCACCGATCTTCGAATCTGCAATTGCGCCTTTCACATCGTTGATGCCAACGGTATTGCTCGGCTTCGAATCACCCTGCACAACGTTCGGCTGAGAACCTCTCACTGTTCCCACTTCCTTAATAGTTTCGACACTCTTCATTGGACCCGACAGTACGCCGTTGTCAGCTGAAATGCCGCTCTTTTCTATCTGACCACCGGCAACACCAGTCTTCTCACCGGCTTCTTTGATGATCGAACGCGGTGGTTCACCAACTGAACTCCTTGGATATGAACCATCTTGCTGATCAAGGATCTTTGAACCCTTAATTTCCAGCGGAGGCAACACCTTCGCATCGAGCGGCGGCTGTTGTGGTTGCAACTTCACATCAGTCGGTGGTTGAAGCTTCACGCCAGGCTGAATCACCTGCGGCTGCAGCTTCTCATCGAGCGAAAGGTACTGCAGAGGCGGTCTTTCAAAATCTTTGATGCGATACTCCATCGTTTGAATCGCTGGTTGCGGTCCAAACTTATCAATCGCTGTCTTTGGCTCAATCAGCCCGCCAGCCGGTCTCTCCAACGACTTCTCCAGCGACCTAATCTCAAACTGGGGCGCTGACTTGAGCTCGTTCGTTTGAAAACCGGCCTGCTCCACCTTCTCAATGGTTCTTTCAGGGATTGCAGGTTTCAGGTCAAGCGATTTGTAGTCGACTTGATTTGTCTTTTCAATAGCGTTGGTCTTTTCAATAGTCTTGCTGTCTTTGATTACAAATGCTGCCTGGGTGATACTCTCCTTGATTGCAGCTGGAGCTTGAACCTGAGCAGAACCGTCCTTGATTGCTGAGTAAGCTTGAGTCTGGGTGGCGCCAGTTTCAATCGCTTGATTCGCAGTTCTAATTGCACCGCTAACGGTGCCGGTGTTGCTGGCAGGATTCTTCTCCGAAATCATGTTTTTGACTTCAGTGCCGACATCTTTGAGCGAATTCTTCTGCTGTATTTGGTCGGCAACCACGCCATCACTAATACCCGCCTTGAATACGTCCTTGATTTCGTAGGCTGGTTTAATACCAGTTGCCTTATCCGCAATATCAACGAGCTCGGAAATGGAAACTGGAGAGCCCTTCTCTTCATCCACAACAGATCGCGCCCGAGTTATAGACTTAGCAACCTCGGTAGTCTGCGTTGCCTCTTGCTGCTGCACGTGAGCGCCGCCCGATTTCGCCGCCTCAGCTGCCGATATGTATAGAAGATTGAGCCTATCTTCTTCTTCTTCCTTCTTCTTTGAGCCAAGCCATGGGTTCTCCACCGGCGTGGATGCGCCGTCTTTCTTGAGTTTGCCGTTAGGTAGCTCGAAGTCTGTCACGGTAGTAATTTCGTCCAGGGCCTGGATGTATGTATCCCGGTGCGGGCATCTTTGGACAAGATAAAATGAAAGCTGTTAACTTTTGGTGACCAGCCGAACGGCAATGAGAAGAATCCACATTTATGCGATGACGTTTTGCCTGTGCGCAGCTATGGCAACAGGCGCCACAGCCTCGGATTGGGAGGAGGAGGGAACAACTAACTATGTCGTTCCGCCCAAAAGACCTGTCAATCAGATTCGCCCTCCCCAGCCCCAGCAAGAGCCGGAAGAAGATTGGAAGGCACCGCAAAAACTGAAGCCCGGACATACACTGGAAGGCAACGTCAGCCACACGACAAAGGGCGGCGGCGACCCCAGCTTCGGACCTTACGGAGCGGGCGTCGGCTTGAGAGTGCCGGGAGATGTCCTGCTTGAACAAAGTCCGATTCCCGCAATGCCAAAAACCATTGCCGTTTCACCAACCGTGTTCAAGACGTGGCTGCAAAAGACGCACCCCGAGCTCATGGCAAACATCAGCGCCGTCGGCAAAGATGCGGTAATCGAAGTCAAAGGTTCCTGGGATGACTCGGGGCACACAATGCGTTCCTTCGGCATTCCCTACACACGCATCGGTGCAGCCAAATTGGGAAGCGCCGATCTCTCCGCCACCAAGATTTTGGTTGTGAACTGCGCGGGAGACGTTCCGCCATCAGGGATTCAGAAGATTCAACGTTTTGTGAGGAACGGTGGATGGTTGTTGACCACTGACTGGGCCCTGGGTTGTGTTGAAAGAGCCTTTCCCGGCTACATTTGCTGGAACGGCGGATACACTGAGTCTCGTGTTGTGGACGCGGTTGTGGTCGATCCTGACCCGGCGCTGTTTCGCAACACTGTTCCCTATGCATTCTGGAAACTTGACAGTAAGAGCCAAACGCTGCGCGTGATGCGGCAGGAAGGTGTGCATGTCCTCGCCCGCAGTCGCATGCTTTTAACTGACGACCCATCGCAGCTCGGAGTACTTGCCGTCACATTCAGCTATGGACGTGGAAACGTCCTGCATCTTGTCGGACACTTTGACAACAACTCCGATCGCGCATTCAACAACGCGTTGCCTGATCCTGCACCAAGAATCGGAATCAGTTTGCGGCAAGCATTGGCTGCCAACTTTTTGGCAGAGGCTATGAAAGGGAACGGCCCCCAGGAAAGTCAGGCTCAATAAGTCGTCCTGAAAGCGAAAGGACCGGGTCTTGCCCGGTCCTCCAGTCTTCGCTAACTTGTGTGCGTCAATAGGCCTAGTCTGAGATTATCTCTACAGGCTGAGCTTGAACATTGCCAAGCCTGTATACATCTTCCAATGCGGCACGCTGACCAGCGAGCTCGCTTCTGTATTCTATAAACCTCAAGGGCATGTACACGATCAATGCGGTCAACCAAGCTTGCAGCGAGCAGATGCCCACGTGTAGCTTCTCGGTGCCTGGAACCACACCTGAGGTCATAACACCAACGAAGGCCGCTGCGACCAACGCGATTAGCGCAGGCCAACGCACTGCGGGCAATTCGTGATGTTCTGGAATGCGTTCTGCAAACGGCGTCTTCATCTTAAAGACAGACGTCCACATAATCCATTCACCCATCACTATAACAGTTGCGGTCGGAAGGAAGATACAGTTGAGTGACGCGATTGCTTCCAATGCCTTAAACGAACCAGAAACAGACAACCACGCAGCCATCGCGGCTCCCAGAATCGCCAAAATTGTGACCCAAGTTCTGTGCGGCAAAGCAATTATGTTGTTGCAAGCTTGTGCAGAACCAAACAGGTTCGAGTCATTCGCGGCGAAGTACGATGCAGTCAAAACGAGAGCGCCTAGAATGGCGATTCCGCCGAAGCTGTAATCGTTCATGAAAGCAGTCGCTGCAGCATAATCAGTAATACCGGTGATTCTCGCTACAACCCAACCGGTCGCAGGGAATATAACTTCTCCGATGCACAATGCCACTGCTATCGGTATCAAACTGAACTTTGTCTTTGGTTTCGAGAAGCGCCAATAATCTGCTTCGTTCCCCCAAACTGCAAACCCAATAATGAATGAAGACACCGTGGTCACTGCCAAACCAAATGACTTGTGTGAGGTTTCCATTAGCACGGTCGGCGGGCATTGACCCATCGCCTTGAAGAATGTGTAACCAACCCAAACGATCAAGACCGGTGCGGCAAAGTAGCGAGCAAAATTTGCGACGCCTTTAAAGCCGAAGAAGTTATTGAATGCCATTAAAACGGCGAGCCCCGCCGCCAACCACGCCATCGGCAAGTGGACGTGAAAGAGTCCTTCGAATCCTTCAGCGAGAAACAAAGCTGCCAGTCCATACCAGGCAACAAAGATCCAAATCAAATTGAAATTGACCAGTCGAGAGCCCCAGCGTCCAAACACACCTCGACTCAGCGCTCCGAAGCTTTGTCCGGTGCGCGCACCCAATTGGCTTGCAGGCACTGCGTATGCCAACAGCAGCATGCACCCAATCAAGGCGCAACCGATTACTTCAAGCAGTGAGAAGCCGTCTTTGTACCACTGAAAACCCACAAGAACACTGGGAAACGCAGTGACCATTGTGATCCATAAAAGCGCCATCGTTATAGGTCCGCGTCTTTCAGACATGGGCACGGGTGTAAACGGGTGATCGCAAGATTCAGACATTCACTTCACCTGGGTCTGGGTTTTTATTGCAGCGCTGGGTTGCCTCAGCCGAATATAGGAAGGAGAAGAAATAGAAGACAGTGGGCAATTACGTAGAGTTAATCTGCGGAATCGCTGGCATGGGGAGAAGTACGAACGATCTGTTTCGCGCCACCCAAAATTTTTCGCAGATTTGATAAAAACTTGCGATTTCGATTGAACTTTTTGGTGCGGCCGAACGTATAGAAATTACGACCTATCACCGAGCGAAGGAAATCTGTCATGCGTCTATTCGTGCATTCGATTTGTAGTATTAGCTTGGCATTCGGCGCCTGCGCATTTTCAATCAACCAAACACATGCGCAGTCGGATGCTTCATCCTCTCCCGCCAACGGGACAGGCGGTGATGCTGCAAGAAAAGTAGGGGCTGCGTTTGCTCGAAGCTTTGAAGGTCTCAGATCTGCAAGGAACGGCAGGGGCTTTGGTCGGCACAGGAATGAGCGCGAACGATTTTGGCTCGGGCAAGGAGAAATGGTCGAAAAACAGCTTTCAATGGAAGGAGTCACGAGGCAATACTTCGTTTACACGCCCGCCAATGTGGTTGCAAAACAAGGGAAGCCACTGCCTTTGGTGCTCATGTTTCACGGCGGCGGTGGAACTGCTAAGGGTGCAGACCGCAGCACCGGCGGCATTACTAAAGTAGCAGACAAATACGGATTTATGATGGTCTTTGCTCAAGGCGTCGACAGGCATTGGAATGACGGAAGACCAGACATAGCCGATCACTATTACGACGACGTCGCTTTCGCAGGCAGCATTATCGACTCTCTCGTTAAAGAGGGCAAAGTCGACAAATCGAGAGTGTATTCGACAGGCATCTCCAATGGTGGCTTTTTCAGCCAGTATCTTGCAATGCGGTTGCCCGACAAAATTGCTGCTGTAGCCACCGTTGGAGCTTCAGTCTCAACTAACTTTCAAAGCATCGCTGCAAGAAAGCCACTGCCCATAATGCTGCTTTTAGGAACGGAAGACACACTTGTTCCGTGGGAGGGTGGTCTAATCGGTGGCAAGGTCTTAAGACACGTACGCGGAACGGTGCTCACCGGGCGGCAATCTGTAGAATTCTGGAGAGCAAGAAACGGCAACAAAGCAACGGCCGAACGCGTGCAATTACCGGACATAAACAGCCGCGATAGATCGAAGGTGTTTGTCGAAAGATACGGTGTCGACGGCAGTAGCTCCGAAGTTGTTCTTATTGAGATACAAGGCGGAGGACACACATGGCCGTCAGGCCAGCAATACCTTCCAGTAAAAATAATAGGTCCCGTTTGCAGAGACTTCGACGGAAACGAAATGATTTGGGACTTCTTCAGCAAGCATTCGATGCAAGACTAGGTCAATCCGCTCGCGATTAGAAACGCACGGACATCTCTCTATCGGCGCGCACCTGGGTATTCGTTCAACGACCAATCGTATGGCGCATAGACCAGCTTCAATGCTGCCCTCTTGGCCGCATCTCTGCTCAGCTTATTCTTCACCGCGGGAGGAGCCTTGAGAATCAGGTACTTGAGCACGATCTCTTCATCCGAGGGCGGTGGATAACCAAACTTCTCTATGCCGGCAGCGCGGGCAAAATCAAGGGCAAACCAATTGAATATCTTCGATGCGTGTACGACGTTTTTCTTCAAATCAAATTCTACATTTCGTGGATTTTGCATAAATGTCTTAGTTGCTTCCTCTAGAGCGTGGTCGATTCCTCGTCCCGTAAACGCCTCGGAACGCATCTTTCCACCATCTTTAGCGGCACACACAACAGCAAAATGAACTCGCGGATCGCGGAAATCTTTCCGCAAAACGCCATGCTCCAATTGATCGATCGTGACTTTTCGCCCTCCAATCGTAATGGCGAAGTTGTCCCAAACATCCTCAATTTGCCTGAGGCTTCCTTCAGGGTAGTATTTATTCGTTCCCTTTATTGGATAGTGATCGAGAACGACCTTTATTGTGAAAGCGTTGTATGCATTGATCCAGAGCGCTTTCTTCTCATCCAATGAAAGTGCCTTGTACTGCTCGGCCGAAAGGCTCTTCAACTGCTCTAAATAAAGATTGAGATTATCGGGATTTGCCTTCCAAGTTTTGTAGTCGATCAAGCCATTGTGAACATACTTCTTCAGCTCGGCAGACAGCAACTTGTGCGATGGGTCCCACACAGCCGTTTTGATATCCACGTCGGGCTTCGCACTGATATCCACGTCGGGCTTCGCATCAGCAGCCGATTTTAGTTCAGGATCTGCAAAAGCCACACTTGTTGAAGCAAGGAGAAAAATCGTCAGCCACAGTCGCTTGTTATGGAACATAGATTTCCTTATAGAAGTAGTGAGTGGCTTCCGTCGCAGCGAGGTGCATGTTCGGGTTTCGTATGTTTACAAAGGCAGAGAGCCATTTTGCACTGCGCCTCCACAGTAAACTTCAGCGGAGTGAACTCTGTGCCAGCGTGTGAGCCGTCGCAAAATGGTTGCTTCTTCGATCGTCCACAAGCGCACCACCAATAATCACCAGGCTTCAGGTCAACTATCGCCGGCTTTCTGTCTGCAATTTCGGGTTCGCTCATAACCGTTCCTACCTTAGTTGTTAGTGGTAAATCTCGCCAAAATGGAAGATATTGCTTCGGGCTTGTAGGCTGGCGCCGAGCAGCGCCCTCCGGCGCAAACAAAGGCTGCTGCCGATTTGAGCTCAGGAAACTCCACATCCAGATTTGCTGGTTTTCCTTCGGCTCTGTCCCACCAATCAATTCTCTTGTACACAGAAGGCGTCTTCAAAGCCGCTTCGAATAGTTCTCGAGCTTGCGCATCGCTTTTCGAGCCGAGAATAGTGATATGCGCGGGCGGAGTTGCGATCTCGCGATCAGCAAGAAGTGTGCCCGCTACAAGTATCTTTCTCTTGCGTGCAATTTCCGGCGTTGCCAGATAACGCATCGTTTGCTCTGACATCTTTTTGAACTCAGGCTTGCCG
>CAYZJR010000180.1:0-7419 GCA_964478655.1 uncultured Candidatus Obscuribacterales bacterium | reverse complement strand
CGCAAGATTTTTCTGAGACATCGCAGCGCTTCCTTTTGGTTGTATCTAACACTCCCTACTTGGATATCATTTACATATCTAATCGGCATGTGTTCGATAACTTTCATTGTAGCCGACCGCTACATCAGTTGATCCGGCTCTTAGGATCACCCACTCTCTTCGAAAATTCGTTTTGCTTGTGGCTTCAAAAATTGCCAAGCGATATGCATTAACTGTCCATTGGGGTACTTCTCATGCGCGCTGAGTGCGGTACACTGTTGTGCATGAACGGTGAGTGCTCACTTCAATGTTGAGTACTTTGAGCCGAGGGGCTTTGCGGAAACGACAGGTCGGCGCTGACCAGAAACCGTAGCAAGCAGCCCGCTTCACGTGAAGGACTGGCTGAAGCGTGATGAAATACTGAGCCCAAATCGCAATGGGCAGTCAGGCAGTAGCAATAACACCGCCGCAGAGCAATCTGGGTGGTGTTTTTGTATGTGCACTTTAAACATGAACATTGCTCACTTCGGGATAGTGAACCAAAACTCGCTGCCATGCGGGTTTCGAGCATTGACGCCTATGGTGCCGCCGTGATGCTCAACGATTGACTTGCAAATCGCGAGACCGAGTCCGAAACCTCTCTTTCGATCGCTTTGACTTACTTGTTTGTATCGTTCGAATACCTCACTACGAAGATGCTCCGGAATACCAGGTCCCTGATCACGCACTGCAAGTTTCACGGAGCTCTCTTGTTGTGCTGCGTGCACTGTTATCTTGCTATTGTCTGGCGAATACTTGATCGCGTTCGAAATGAAGTTTTCGATCACGCGTTGAAGTAAGTCCGGATCACCATTGATTGTAAGAGCCCGATCCGTATCAGTGAGTTCGATTTTGATCCCTCTCGACTCGGCCAGCGCATCGAAATTCTTGATTGATTCAAGAACGAAATCTGAGACAACAATCTCTGTGCGTTCCAAAATGATTTCTGTAGAACTCAACTTCTCCAGATCCAATAAGTGTGTCACCATCTGTTGAAGGCGTTCTAACGAGTGACGAGCCTTCGCAATTTTTTCTGCTGCGCTCTCAGGTAAATGTTCTTTGTCGCCATCGAGAACCAGCTCCAAAAGAATTCCAACTGAAGCCAACGGCGATCGAATGTCGTGACTTACCATTGCAAGAAAATTCTGCTTCAACATCTCCAGTCGTTTGCGCTCGGAAATATCATTTATTGTCGCAACGAAAGTGCGACCATTCTCCGATTCGAAATCTGTGACAGTGACCTCCACCGGCACGTATTCTCCTTCGAGCGACGTTGCTTCTGTTTCGAGTGGAGATTTCGCAGTCTTCTCCATCATCTCTGGCATGACCTTCCGAGCGTTTGTCGCATCGTGCGCTGACGGCAAGATCTTGTTGACGCGATGCCCGATGATTTCACTGGCAGGGCACGCAAGGAGACGCTCTGCGGTTGGATTCACATTTTCGATTTTTCCGTCTTGTGAAACAGTCACCAATGCAAAAGGCAAATTACTGATCAAATTTGTCAGACGCAACTCGGAAAGTTTCGTAATCTCAATTGCTTGTTTTTCCTTCTTCCGAGCTAATTGAAGCGTGTCAGCAGTTTCATGAAACACTTGGTCCAATAGGCAAATTTCGTCATTGCCCTTCAACTGTTGATTCAATTTTTCACCGCGAGAAAAGCGCTTCGCGTTTTCGGTCAGCACATTCAATCTCGTTGCGATATCACGCAAAAAGAACGCCATAATCAACAGAGCCACCAGAATGTTTACGATCACAATCGTGACGATCAGATGGTTGATTGCCTCCTGTTTGCTCTGTTGAATGTCGAATGCTTTGCTTGTTTTTTCTTCTTGCGCCAAGGCAAAGGTGATAAGTTCCTTTTTCAATGCCGTCGACGCTTTCTGAAAACGGTCGTCCACGCCTACGACATCCAGCAAAGTGTCCGAACCTGCGTTCTGCAGCAATTGTGTTGTAACCGCTTCGCCCTCACGCACGAAATTATCGGTTAGCGTCTGAATTCTCCTTGCTTCAGCCTGATTGTCGTATTCGGCTTTTAAGTACTTGTTCAATTCTTCCAGCGAGTTTAGAAGCCGTTGGTGCGCCTTATAAATCTCCCTGAACTTATATTCCGGCTTATCCTTGTTTGTGAGAAGCACCTCGAGCCAATCACCGCATACAATCAGCGTGGAATTAACCTTCACTAGAGCACGCTTGGAGACTTCTTGAGTCTTCGCTTCTGTCTCTGCCAGTTCAACCTGTTGCTTCAGATACAGAAAGAGAAACGTCTGGATGGCAAGCGGCACAAGGACAAGAATCAGTCCTTTGTGAATTAGTTTCAGACTGCCGAGCTTTGCCATGGCGACTTCTAATGTTGGCTATTCCGAGTGTATCAAACAGTAAGCAGCCCAACTAGTCGGCAGCTCGGCCGCTCAGTCCGAAATTCGATAATTGATGAGTTTGCCGCTTTCGCCGTTTGCCAAACTGAAAGTATATGCAACTGATGCTAGAATTCGCCATCTTGTCCTAAGGCTCATTTAATAAACCTGGTAACCCACTTTGATGAAGGAGTCACCATGAATACGTTGTTGATTTGGCCCGAGATTCCAGTCACATACTGGGGTGGACACTACTCCACTGCACTTATCGGAAAGTCAGCATTTATGCCGCCACTGGGGCTGCTCACTGTTGCTGCATTATGTCCGCAAGATTGGAACTATCGACTCGTCGACTTAAACATCAGACAGCTCACAGATGAAGACCTTGCTTGGGCTGACATGGTGATGATGAGTGGTATGGTGATTCAGCACAAATCAATGATGGAAGTGCTGCAACTCGCGAAGGCGGCAGGCAAGCCTGTTGCGGTGGGTGGACCTCACGCCACATCGAGTCCTGAGAAGTTTGATGATGCCACGTATCTGATTTTGGACGAAGGCGAAGTCACGTTGGCGCCATTTTTGGAAGATTTGGCAAAAGGAACTGCAAAGAGATTGTACACCGCAGATGGTGACAAGCCGGATATTACGATGACTCCGGTTCCACGATACGATTTGTTGGATGTTAACGCGTACACTCATATGTGTGTGCAGTATTCACGCGGTTGTCCATTCGCTTGCGAGTTTTGTGATATTACGACTTTGTATGGGCGGAAACCGAGAACAAAATTACCCGAGCAAATCGTCGGTGAATTGCAACGCATCTATGACACCGGTTTTCGCGGCGAAGTTTTTCTGGTCGACGATAACTTCATCGGCAACAAGAAGAATGTCAAAGCGATGTTGCCATCATTGATTGAATGGATGGAACAGCACGATCATCCGTTTTGGCTCTATACAGAGGCCAGCATTAACTTGGCCGATGATGACGAACTGCTTGATCTGATGGGGCGCGCTGGATTCCACTCTGTATTTATAGGAATTGAAAGTCCGTCGCTTGAGAGTTTGAGAGAAACGCACAAATACCAGAATGTGCATGGCGACTTGCTGAGCAAGGTACACAAAATTCAGGAACATGGAATGGAAGTAATGGCCGGGTTCATTGTCGGTTTCGACAACGACACTGAAGATATTTTCGAGCGTCAAATCGAGTTCATCACGGCTGCCAAAATTCCGATGGCGATGGTTGGTCCGCTCAACGCAATGCCAAACACGCAACTTTGGGTGCGCCTAACCAACGAAGGAAGACTCCACTCCGACTTTGATGGAGACACTTTCGGCTTCTGCAATTTCAAGACGGCGATGCCTGAAGTAACTTTGGTTCGAGGGTATCGGCATGTGCTGGCAACTCTCTATACGGCGAAGAACTTTTTCCATAGACTGCAAGCAGTGATTGGTTCGTTGAATTCGAGCCAGAATCGAAGCTTTGGGCGGTTGAGCCGAGCAACTCAAACACGCTATCTTTTCCCACTTATGAGCGGACTGCTGAAAATGGGCGGTGAAGACGGTTATCGCAAGGAGTGCTGGCGGTTTATGCTCTGGGTCCTGCGCAATCATCCGGATAAATGGCTATATGCGTTGTGCCGAGCAATAACCGGGTACCACTTTATCCGCTACACGTCTTCAGTGATGATTCCACGATTGACTCTCCTAGAACAGGAAATGATTGAACGGGAGAAAACGCTCACTCCTGCTGCGTAACGGGCATTTTGCGTCTAGAAGCGAAAAATCGGATTTTGCTTGCGAAGCCCGAAGTTGTCACAACTTTTTCACGCAGCGATCTGTAATTTGGCTTTAGTCCTTTTGGCGCGACCTTGACGTCGCGTTTGTGCGTTCGTCGCGTACATGGACGTAAATACTCGATCTCTGGCACCATTGGCGGTGCCGGCGGTTGGCGCGTGTATATCTTCTGGAGTCGAAATATCATGTCTAAAGGCGCTGCCTTCGATGCTTTCTCAATTATGGGAGGCCCTGTGGAAAAACACGAGGCCGGCTCAGCCGTTGCACAAGGAGATGCGGCACGCGGTAAGTTGCAAGAGCAGGCATTAGGTCTAATGGGAGCCAAGGCCGCAGACACATCGGACAAACAGCAAAAGAGCGTCGAAGCGCAGTTTGCCTCGGTGCTGTCAGCTGAGTTTCCTCTCGATGCAAATAAGTCAGTTTCTCAATTGGTGAGTGACGGCTCGCTCAAGAAGTCGAAAGATGCTGTCGACAATCCACAATTCGCCGACAAACTTCCAGATGGAAAAACTCCTGAGATATCCGTTCAATTCACTGGAGAGAAAGATTCTAAGCCTGATTTCTTGGTCAAGAAAGACGGCACTATAGAAGTATTGAACGATCCTGAGAAGCATCCTCGTACGAAGGTCGTAGTTCACGTCGAGCGCGATTCAGGAACCGTGGGCGATCCAACCGCTGAACAACAGAAGTCCGTTGATAAACTAGTTGATTATTTAGGATCACGAGTCGCTCAGAAACATCCGGAGAACAAAGGAAAGGTCATCATCAATGACGATCAAGCCTTGGTCTCGGATGAAGTAGAGAAACGTTTCGGTTCAGGACCTCTAGCCCAGAAGCCGGACAGAGCCGTTCCTGAAAACGTACAGAATATATCTGATTCGATGAACCGTTTGCGCGGAAGCAATGGCGGTGGGATGACTGTTCCTCGTGGTGACGTGGACAGTGAGGTGCCGCAAAGAAATGTTCCGCGAGCTACTGACGAAACAAACAACATCGTCGCGATAAAAGACTTAGTTGCTTCACTTAACGGCGCGGATAGACAGCACCCATATGAATCTGCTCGTCCCATGTCTGATGGAACGTATCGAGTAGGTCGCTATGGATTCAACACCGAGTTGCTCGGCAACTTCTTTCTCGATCTCCTTGCTGATTGCGACGATCCGGAAGCCATTGCTCAATTGGGCAAGCCACCTGATCCGAAGAAACTCGGCAAAGTTCTAAAAAACAGCCCGAAGATGAAGAAGCACTTGCAGACCAAAATGGCTGCCCTTGAGAAACAAGGCAAATTGCCTCAAGGGTTCGGCGAGAAGTTTGATGGCGATAAAGTCGCTGGGCTTCTGGAGAAGATGCAGGGCGGCAAGGGCGCAGTCACCGCGGGCGAGCTAAACAGTTCCTTGCCCAAAGAGCTGCAAGAAGTGATTGCCCAAGACCGCATTCAGAAGTTTGCTGGAACAGTTGGGCAAGACCCAGGCAAAATCGCCGTTGCGATGGCATTGGGGCATGCGCCGAATCAACAAGAGCTCGCTGATCCTGAGACAAGGCGCTACCAGACTGCCGCCGACAATATGTATCACCTCACGATGGCTCGGCAAGAAGGTCCTGGCGACATCGATTTGCGCGAAGCCAACGGTAAGATTCTCGCTACTGCGCATGAAAACGTCGGTGAGCAGCTATGGAAACAGACCAAGTATCGCAATTCCGTTGAAAACGGCAACCTTGGTTGCGCCGCCTCCGTGTCTAAATGCCTTCAAGAAGCAGGCTATAAATACGCTGACAGTGCCGGAGTTCGCGGCTTAGTGTCACAACTCGAGAAGAATGGTTGGAAGCGATACCCAATCTCAGAGCGCCGTCCCAATGACGTGGTCTTCGGTTTAGAACCAAATCGCTCAGTTAGCGGCTCGGCGCACATAGGCATTGTGGGGCAGAACGACACTGTCTACGACAACAACTCGGCGACGACGCTTTGGACTCATCACGACATCAATAAATCAACGTTCAAGCCAAACAACAACAAGCGATTCGGCAACAACCTCTGGGTCTTGCGCCCGCCAGAGTCTGATAGTGCTACGGCATAAAGCGCGAAGTCTAGAAATTCAGAAATTCTTGGCTGATCTCGTCCCAATCGGGAACTTTGGCCCGATTGTTACGTTCTCACTCGTGTCGCATGACAACGGGGATGAGGAACCGGGCAATGAAGAAACTGATTCAAACCGCATTGATGCTTACTTTGGTAATAAGCTCACCGAGTGCCCTCGCCCAGGAAGATGACATGGCGGCGATGCTGGAACGCGACGCGAAGGTCACTCGCAAGAAAGCTACTGAAATCGCTCTTGCGCAAGTGTCAGGAACCATTCTCAGTATGGACATAGAAAAGGAAGATGGTTCGGTGTACTGGTGCGTTGATTTGCAGGTCGCAGGCAGCCTGAATAAAGAAGTGCGTATCGACGCCATGTCTGGGACCGTGACAAGAATTCATGACTATAAAGATTGCAATTGGTCAGTGACGACGAAAAAACTGACGAGTAGAAAAGTTAGTTGATGTGGAACAAGGCTTGGTCGGTGCGCGCGACGTTTGTGGGGTTAACGGGCGGGCTTTCCTGAAACCGACCAAGCCGGGGTCCGGAGTTTGTTCTAAGTTCTGTTCTGTTAAACGTTGAGTCCATGCTGATGACGCATGGCACGCGATCCATGATCTCGACGCACGACACGCGATCAATAATCTGCGACGCATGGCACGCGATCCATGATCTGCATCCAGGGTCGGAAACCGGTAAAGCGGCTTTGATATATCACGGGATCTGTTTGTATATTTAACAGTTGCTCCCTAGACCTGCGTTGATGGCCGGGCTCTTAGCATCAAATGTGGTTGCACTCTTTTGACTCTGGAATTGCGTTTTCAATATTGCCAAGGTATGTAGATTAAGTGTCCATTGGGGTACTTCAAATACATTCTCAACGCGGTAAACTAATTGCATGAACGGTGAGCACACACAAGTTGAGTGCTTTGAGCCGAAGGACCTTGGAGAAACGACAGGTCGGCGCTGACCAGAAACGATACCAAGCGGGTCCGCATTACGTGAAGGACTGGCTGAAGCGTAATGAAATACTGAGCCCAACTCGCAAGGGGCAGCTAGGCAGTAGCATGAATACCACCGCAGAGCAATCTGGGTGGTGTTTTTGTATTTGGCAATTTTGTACGCGCTCCGCACCACGCGCTCCGCACCACGCGCTCCGCACCACGCGCTCCGCA
>CAYZJR010000179.1:0-7537 GCA_964478655.1 uncultured Candidatus Obscuribacterales bacterium | reverse complement strand
TATCGGACTACTCCCGCAGCTTTCTAATTCGATTATCCCTCAACAGGAGATTCCGTGCCAAATTGTAACTTAGAAATCCGGCTAACCAGAAAGGTCTACTTCCCTCATTGTTCTATCCAACCAATCTCTAAACCGACCAAGCGGCGCCATTAGTGGAGCCATTGCTGCGCTCTTTTGAAGATTTCGAGCGGCGATCACCTGCTCATCAGCTGGATCTAGTTTGTATGCTTTTTCGATAACGCTACCAGCTTCAGAATCGCCCTTTTGTACTAAAACGATTCCCAGTTCTGCCCAACCTCTTGCATAGTCCGGATTAACGGCGACGCATTTCCTTGCGACGACTTCGGCGTTCTCTACATCGCCACTTGCTCGATAAATAGTCGAGAGGTGTCGATAACTCCATTCGAAATCCGGTGCAAGTTTTATGCACTGGTGCAGAAGCTGACGAGCCGCACCCTGTTCGTTGTTTGAGATGTCTACCATAGCAGCGTTGAACTTCGAACGCACTTCCTGAGATACTTGGCACTTCGGAATTTTGCATTGCAGAAATGCTCTTGCGATTGCTTTCTCCGCAGGATCAGTCGAACTGTTCAATACTCGCTGCGATAGAATTTTTGCCTCATTGAGCTGACAGGACCTCCAGCATTTTTCTGCGGCGGCCAGACATTCGGTTGGGTTCTTCAGATTGTTGAGTTCTGTACTCGAGATTGTCCAATTGTAGTCGCCTAACTGTTCAAGTTTTATCTTGTCCACTCCTGTTCCAATTGGATGCAAATCAAGCATGTAGACATTTTCGGGGCGGTTGAGTGTCGTTGGTAAAGGACGCGTACTTTCGGGCACGTGAATGTACGCAACAACAGGAAGTTTTTTGCTGATTGGTCCGAGCACATCTTCGCGTTCTGACGCTGTCATCAACTTTTGGAAACTAGGACCTATGTGGTCTATTACGTCTGGTTTTGATCCTGGTCGAATCTCTTTGCGTTTTTTGATAGTCACATTGCCCAGCATGCATCTATAGCAGCATTCGCCGAGATCTATTCTTAGTACCGTATCTAGTGGTTCCCGAATACCGTTCTTATCGTTAATTGGCATATCGGTATATATGGTGGCGTCTATGGTGCCACCATTCCGCTTCAATTCAAATGTGTAGTCAGAGTTCTTAACGCGTGAGTCTTTTGATTTTGAAGGTTCGTGAATAACTGGGGCAGGTGGTGTGAAGCCTGTGCCAATGATCCATCGGGAAGAGCAGCGGCTCGCACCAGTGGAAAGGAGTTCGTGCAACGACTTTGGTCCACCAGTAAAAGCTAACTCTCTTTTGTAGATTGTCGGAGACTCACCCTGGTGTGTCGGTCCCATCTTGAAACTCAAATCGGGATCAACTTCTTTCAATTTGCCGGTAAGTGTTTTATATGCGGGCTCGTCCGGCGATTGCGCAGCGAAAAGATCCTTTTCCATCGTAGTGAAGTAATCCCAGAACGCCACGATCTCTTTATTCTGAGTCTTTTCAGATGGAGAGAACAAAGGTACCTTAGGTCTGTGATGGTTAGCGCCTGAAGATTCATCGGTTGAAGAGTAAAAGCTGGACGGAGACAATTCGCAAGTCACGGTGCCGCCTTTCCCCATTGCCGCGGCGACGCCATACAGAATGAAAGGTGTCAGTGGCAAGAGCGCAAAGGCTATGAATACGGTGTTAACGACTGCTAGTCGTATAAGCCGATGTTCAGGCTTGGTCAGCTTGCCTTTCAGATAGGGTAAGAGTTTGAAAATTCCGAACCAGCTGATTGTTCCAAGAAACAAAAATGTTCCGGCAACAATGGCAGCTAGCACAAGCAATCCTTCCAATGCAGGTTTCTCCTAGATAAACTCAAAATTGCGAAGGATTCCAATTCGATTATTGCTCAAAACAAAATTGCGCGCTGAGAACTTTTGATATCAAGAAGGGACCCCCGAGTTGGAAGTCCCTGCGTGTTTTTGGTTTCGGTCTGTGCCGACGTGCTTGTGTTCTTCTCTTACGACGATAGATGCGCTTCGAGAAACCACAAGCGTTTGTCGATTGTGCGCGAAATTTCAGTGTAGAGATCGGATGTATCGGCATCGCCCATGTCGGCTGTTTTCGCGATGTTGTCTCTTACGTGCTTGGCGTAAATTCCATAACGTTCCGCGAGTGCTTTGAGGTGGGCTTCACCCGCGGAAGTTTCGAGTGGATACTCAGGCAAAATCGATTCGTTTGCTGCTACGCGTGCCGTTCCCATCGCTTGTCCAGCAAGGGCGGTGATGCGCTCTGCGACTTCGTCGATATATTCGAGCAGTTCCCCTTGCATTTCATCAAACAATTCATGCAATTGGATGAATGTGGCGCCGCGAACGTTCCAATGTGCTTGCTTGGTTTGGGTTTGCAGGTCGAGTGTTGTCGCCAGGGTTACGTTGAGCAACTCGATCAATTGACGCCGCGTCTCTTCCTTAATGTCGTGACGTGTTGAATACAGTTTGCCTTCCTTCTGCGCAGTCTTCATAGCTCCTCCTGACGTGCGTCCCAACCGCTTATGGCGATTGGATACGCATAACGAATACGAGGTGAATATTCTAGCGCCATTAAGGCTATGCATGCCGTTTCGAGATTAATTATGGGTGAATTTGCCGTGGCGAGCGGGTATGATTCGAAGTGTGAGACACCAAGACGTTCGCCCGTTTGACTATCTTTGTCAGCCCCTCTTGGAGGAAAAAACGTTTGCAAGGAAAGCTAGACTTGGCAAAAGCCAAAGGACTGAAAAAGTCGGAAATCAAGCAGTTAACCAAGCTCTTGCAGCAACGTATTCCGGAAGACAAGATTCTCACATCAGATTTGGCAGATTCAGTTGCCGAAATATCCCACGCCACGGGGTATCCGCTATCCGTTGTGGTCAATCGCCGTGGACACGTGGTCAATATAACTGTAGGGCAGCCTTCCGAGGTCAATATGCCCGAGCTTCGGGGCGTTCGCGTGGGCCCGGGGCGCCTTTGCGGCCACAGAATCATTCATACCGAGCTCAAGGACAAGAGCAACAATGGCAGCAATCGCCAGGGTTTTCGCAAAGAGAATCTAGTATGTTTGGCAAGGAACAGACTAGATCTGTTGGCTCAAATCGACGTTAATCCGGAAGGAACGTTCAGTCGCAGTCGAGGGGAGCAGCAGAAGATCGCTGACGTCGTGCACATCGCGCATTTAATGCCGGGGCGTGACAGTGAAGGGCAGCTCTGGAAGCTGTTGCCGCCGCTCACGGCGAGAGGCGCGCAAGAAGACAATTTTGAAAAGATGATTGCATCGCTCGAAGAGGAATTTCGTGCGCATGCACCTGGATTGCAGGTTCGAGATGGCGAAGAGCGTGCCATTCTCGTGGGACTTGTTTGTGATGGATATGACCCGTGGCAGGTTGAAGACGACCTCGACGAAATCTCGCAACTTGCGCGTGCGGCGGGTGCTTCGGTCTGTGGTCGATTGACGCAGACGCGTGCTCAACCAGATCCTCGCTTCTTCCTGGGAAGCGGTAAGGCTCAGGAGGTAGCGCTTTTAGTTCAAGAACTCGGAGCCAATATGGTGATTGTCGATCGTGAACTTTCACCGACTCAGCAACGAACTCTTGAAGAAGTCGTTGGCGTTAAGGTTATCGACCGCACCGAACTCATTCTGGATATCTTCGCGCAACGAGCACAAACTCGTGAAGGTAAATTGCAAGTCGAGCTTGCACAGTTGAAGTATCTCTATCCGCGTCTCGTTGGGAAGGGTCTCTCCCTCAGCAGATTGGGCGGCGGTATTGCGACAAGAGGTCCTGGTGAAACTAAACTAGAAATCGACAGACGTCGAATTCGCGATCGCATCAATCACTTGGAGAAAGATACAGTTCGCATTCGAAACAATCGGGAAACGCAAAGACGTCGCAGAGAATCCGATCATCTTCCGGTGATTGCGCTTACTGGTTATACAAATTCCGGCAAATCAACATTGTTGAATGCGTTGACGAAGTCTGACGTCATCGTTGAGGACAAGTTGTTTGCGACGTTGGATCCTGCTACTCGACGCACCACTCTTCCCGATCACAGCCCGGTGTTGTTGTCGGACACAGTGGGATTCATCAAGAAATTGCCGACATCTCTGATCGCCGCATTCCGAGCCACTCTAGAAGAAGTCGCAGTTGCGGATATTCTGATGCATGTGGTGGATGGAAGTCATCCGAATGTGTTGGAACAAATGAGCAGTGTTTACGATGTTTTGAGTGAACTCGGTGCTGTGGACAAGCCCATGATCACAGTCATCAACAAAGCAGACAAAATGCGAGAAGAGGACATCGAGTGGTTGCGGGTGCAGGTGCCTAATCCCGTTATTGTCTCAGCGACCAAACGCCAGGGACTCGGTGGATTGTTGTCGAAGATCGAAGAGCTTCTGCAAGAAGTCTATCCAGGACGGCAGCGATTTAGCGCGTAGGATTTAGCGCATAGGATTTAGCCTTAGATCGCAATCGTGCGACCGTGCGACCGTGCAATTGTGCAATAGGTCGCTTGTCGCTTGTCGCTTGTCACCGCATTGTCACCACTGATTGAGTACAGTCGAGGAGACCAGTACTAGTCTTGAATGCGGTAATTTGGCGTCGAGAACGCGAGTTCGAGATCGCTCTTGGCGTGAGGATTTCTTGGAATGAGTGAATTGGATGAACTCGAACTGTATCCTGTTTCGTTTTCTGCAGACGAATTAACGGGTCCGAAACTGCGCAATGAAGTTTATACAGTTGCCTCCATGCGCGAACTGAGGAACACCTGGAGCAAAACCTCTGCAGGTGCTATGCGAAAGAGGGCGGATCTCGCATCGTTGGATGATGAATCGACTCAAAGAAATTTGCATGCGAAAGATTTGAAGCAGTTTGATATCAATTCGAACGGAAAGCTTGATGACAGCGAACTAAAGCACGCTATGGAACGAGCGACAACTGTCGAAGAACTTCTCCGGTTTGATGATCTATATCTCTACGAC
Organism: uncultured Candidatus Obscuribacterales bacterium; assembly: GCA_964478655.1. Lineage (GTDB taxonomy): Bacteria > Cyanobacteriota > Vampirovibrionia > Obscuribacterales > Obscuribacteraceae > CAYZJR01. The sequence continues at coordinate 2,535 of CAYZJR010000179.1, read as the reverse complement.
AAAAATCGTGATGGGCTTATCAATGGTAAGGAAGCCACCAAGCGTGATGGCGACATTCAAAAATCTAGAGATGCACAGTTCAAAAATTACGATACCAATAGCGATGGCACCTTTGATAACAATGAACGCAAACGACAAATTGAAGATTTGCTAGATGCCCAGAAGAAGCCGCTTTCCGAGAAAGATTTGAAAGAGAAGATTGCGGAAGCTACCTTCGATCTTCGCGCGAACTTTGAGAATGGAGATATGTCTGCTCTCATGCTCGATATTTATCGGGCCAATGAAAAAATGCGAAAAGTTCAATTTGAAAAATTTTTAAAAGCAGTTAACGACGAGTACCATAAAATCAATCCGCATGCGGATATCATCGATGTCGCATACTCCAATCGATTCTCGATGAGGGTAACTTCTCGCGACGGCAAATACACGGCGTTTTTGGACAGCCGTCATGTCGAATTTGCGAGAAAGCATGGCAAGCCATAGCGGCGGTTTTTGAATTTTGCGTCGCGCAGTTGGGGCGTAAATTTTCGGCTGTTGCAAAGCGTCTAGTCGACTAGACGCTTACGGAACGAAAAAATCAGGCTTTCAGAGATTTGGACAAGAGCCCATCGCTCAAAAGGCGCATTCTGTCGTTCGCAAAGCGTCTAGTCGACTAGACGGATAGAACAACCGGTTTTTTTAGTCCCTCGACGAAAGTGACTCGTTTTGCAAAAAAAAACGAGATCCAGAGTTGATTCTCAGCGGTTGAACTAAACGTCTTTGTCTTTATTCCACGGAAGGTGCTTGGTTGCGAACTTTCCGATAGCAGACAGCGTTTGAAATGTGTGCGAAACTTCCGCGGTATGTTGTGCTCTCATCGTGTCAGGCAGCACGTGCAACATGTCTCCGAGTTTGCCTTGGTACAAATATGTAGTCGACAGGTTGCGAAGTAAGGCGTTTTCCGCGGCAGCATCGTCCTTATCTGAGGACCGCAGAATTTTGAGTGCTCGGTTAATACATTGTTCGGCTAGGTCGTATTTTTTGTCTTGCAAATAACACAAGCTCAATCCAACGATGTGATCAAACAGCTTCTGGCTCTCGTTTCCTGAGTGCTTTTCTATAACTCTAATTAGTTCCTTGTAAATGGTCGCAGCTTCTTCAGTTTTATCCATTTGCATCAAGCTTGTTGCTAATTGACCTTTAGATGTGGTCACTCGATGATGATGTTCAGGATAAGTAGTTTCTTGAATTGCGAGTGATTGCCTCAGCATTTTTGCCGCCTTGTCAGGCTTACCCTTTATCAGTTGTTGCACGGCCATATGGTGAAGGCTCTCAGCATAATCCGGGTGTTGTTCTCCAAGCAATGTTTCACGCATTGTGAGTGCTTGTCTGCCGAGGGGTTCGGCAAGAGTCAGATTTCCAGAACCAATGTGAAATACAGACAAATTGCTCAATGATTCTGCGACGTCTTTGTGCTGTTTGCCGAAAACTTTTTGGCGTGTGCCCAGACCTCTATTCAGATGTGTCTCTGCCTGTTTGTCTTTCTTTTGTGCCATGTAGACCAGACCAAGTGAATTCAAACTCTCTGCAACGTCACCATTATCGGCCCCAAGTAAATCGCGTCTGGTTGCGAGTCCTTTTTCGATGCAGGACTCGGCTTCGTCTAATTCTTCCTTGTATAGGTGCAGCATTCCGAGATTGTGTAATGCTGTGGCTTTTCCGAGTTCGTCTGATTGCTTCTCGTGAATTTCCAGAGCGCGTTCTAGGTCACTTTTGGCATCGTCGAACTGTTCCAGCTGAATCGATGCTTTCGCCCGTTCCACTAGAAGAGTTGCGAGATCACGCTCATTATCACCATTTTCGGAGATCGCCTTTGTCAGTTCGTCTTTTGATTGAGCGAACTTTCCATCGGAATAAGCTCTTTTGCCGGCATCTAAAAGTGTGGTGTTCATTTTTTAAACTCGCTTTGGATTGGGCTTCTCGCGTCTGCGGCAGAAGTCAACGCATGCACAAACTCTATTTGTGAAAGGCTATTTGCATGGCTTCTACTTCAGTATAGAAGGTTTGAATTGTCATTACTCTAGAAACGAATCTTGCGTACGCCTTGCATGATGGCGCGGTTCATTCCCTGGCTTACACCACGGTTGACGCCCTTGCCGACAGTGTTTCCGATGGCGCCAAGTGCGCCGCCACCGCCGCCACCACCTCCGCCACCGCCTGTGGCTCTTTGGGGAGTCGGGAATCCGCCGGTGAATCCGCCCATACCACCGCCGCCGCCACCACCGCCGCCTTGACCTTTCATTTTGAGCATGAAGTTGACGACCTTCGGAGCGAGTGCATCCATGAGTCCGCCGCCGGTTCCGCCGCCCATGCCCATTCCGCCCATGCCCATGCCGTTCATGCCGCCCATGCCGTTCATGCCGTTCATGCCGTTCATGCCGCCCATGCCGTTCATGCCGCCCATGCCCATGCCGCCCATGCCGTTCATGCCATCCATGCCACTCATGTTGCCCATGCCGCCCATGTTACCCATGTTGCCCATGTTGTTCATGCCGC
>CAYZJR010000178.1:0-7859 GCA_964478655.1 uncultured Candidatus Obscuribacterales bacterium | reverse complement strand
GGTCTCGGATAGTCAGGATAGTCCGGTCTCGGATACGGTCTCGGATAGTCAGGATAGTCCGGTCTCGGATATGGTCGCGGATACGAACCATCGGGCGGATATGGTCTCGGATAATCCGGATAGTCCGGTCTCGGTCTTGGATAGTCAGGATAGTCCGGTCTTGGATAGGGTCTTGGATGATCCGGATAATCCGGTCTCGGATATGGTCTTGGATAGCGCCCTTCCGGCGGATATGGCATCGGAAAATCCGGTCTCGGGTAGTCCGGTCTGGGATACGGCATACGCCCTTCCGGCGGATAAGAAGGCATCGGATAGTCCGGATAAGGTCTCGGATAAGTCCGCGGGTATGCACCTTCGCGCGGCATACAAAAGATTCCCGGCTGCAGACTCATGCCGTTGCGCCCGAATGAAATAGTGGCAGAGTCCAAAACTAAATTGTAAGTTTGCCCACCAGTGCGGCAACCACGCTCATAATCGCTGCTCAATTGCGAATCCCCCGAAGCCGCATAAGCCTCGAGGAACATATTGTTCGAGCCACCGCGCTGACGTTCTACCGGCGCAATTTCAAACTGATGGCCGGAAGGACCATTAGCTGCGGGCTCTTGAGGATAACCTGGACGGTCTACCATGAGGGGGTAGTCTCACAAAAGAAGCGAAATGAGCGGGCTAGGGCAGCAGAAGTCAGACTCCGAGAGGGATTGGAGTCGGCTGGTTTCTTGCGAGGCTCTGTCTGGCGATGCCTTGGCGTGGCGGGGGGCGCTTTTGACAGTCGAACAGTGGGCTGTTCACTTGGTATATTACGTTTTCCGCCGCATATAACAATGGTGAGATTCCCACTGCAGGAATTCTTGCAGGGCAATTTTTGGGGGGGAACAGCGTGACGCGTCGCTTAATATCTGTGGGCTTCTTCAGCGCACTCGCCTTTCTCATCTCGGCAGCAGTTTGGATGAGTGTTTCATCACAAACAACACCCGAAGTTTCCGACCCCTGGCTCATGCGTAGCCACGATATGCGTCGTACGGGAAAGACTTCTGCGATTGGCCCTCGGCGCGGTGATGATATCTGGCAGTATGTTGCTAACGATGGCTACGTAATCAACATTGAGCCGGCCGCCACCACCCATGGTGTGTATTTCGGAACCTGGGGATTGTTCAGAAATGGCGGCAGAAGCAAAACACAATGGGACAAATGTGACGGCAGGTTATATGGGCTAAACGTCGCAAACGGAAGCGAGCTATGGAAGCCGATTCACCCTGGCTTCACGCCCTTTGCCTACAAGTATGACGGACGCAAACCGGGGCTTCAAGATCGACAGGCCGGTTTAGGACTGCACTTAAACTATTTCAACGGAACAGTTGAAGGAACGCCTGCGATTGATGAAACAAGACGAATGCTCTATTTCGGGCGGGGCGATGGCTGCGTCTATGGAGTCGATTACGCACAAGGCAAAGTACTTTGGAAATACCTGACTCAAGATCCATCTCGCGGAGATGACCCCGAAAGTGGTGGCGAAGTAGTTGGCGGTCCATTGCTCACGCCCGATGGACGACTACTGTTCGCAACCTTTGCGGCACCAGCGACTCCGCGCCCGCCAAAGGAAGTCTGTCACGAAACAAACGCGATTTACTGTATCGACACCAATGGAAAGTTTCTGTGGCGTTATCCATCGACTGGCGGGTTTGCAAATGTGTTTAACGCACCATTAGCAGTATCACCCGACTTAACCCGAGTTTATGCAGTAACTGCGCTAGTGAATCCATCAAAAGACTGTGAGGTAGTGGCTCTAGAACGTTCTTCCGGCAAGCTAATCTGGAAGCTCCCATTGATCGGCTGCGGTGGACAAGATCTCGCAGTGGGAAACAACGGTGTCATCTATGTCGCAGGAATGATCAAGAAGGGGTTCAAGATTGAAGCGGCGGCTTTCGCGATCAGCGATAACGGGGACAGCGCCAAAATGTTGTGGGGTCCGAACATTGCATCCCCGCAACTATCCCAGTTTGCTGGAGGTATTGCACTCATCGAGAACGGAAGCAGGGTAGAAAAAGTCGTCATATCCACAACGAATCTTAGAACTCTTTTTGAGTCCCGAGTCAGTGGAAAACTATTCTTGATCGATCCGGCAACAGGACGAGTTGAAGCAGCATGGTCAGCAGCCACGGCTGTTCCTCCATGTATGGGCGGCCTCACCGATCTTTCCATTGATGGGGAAGGCAAAATTTTCGTCGGTGCACATGGCACAAATGCACCTGCAAGGTCATCGCTCGGAAGGGGCCGAATGTATTGCATCAAATACGATGGCGCGAACTTTGAAGTCGCCTGGTCCCATCAAGTTAACGGAAACATTGATTGGGCGAGCCCTTCAATAGGGCCGGATGGCGGCCTGTTCTTTGGAAGCAGCGCTCGTCTGAACCCGCTTGCTTCCATTTTCGCGCATCCATTAGGCTCCGATATCTCCAATGCTGACCCTGTTTTCTACGGCGTACACGACAACGTCAAATAGCCGAAAGGAACTCTGCTCGCCGATTCCCGTCTTTTGAGGGGATTCCCTGAAGAAGGAGAAGTTTTATGGCCAGATCACTTTGTAAATATCTGGGCGTGCTCTTAATTGTTGTCGGCGCTGCAGGATTCTTCACACCCACAATTTTTGGTATGCATCTGAATCTTGCGCACAATCTAGTTCACATCCTTTCCGGCGTGCTTGCATGTTACGTTGGATTCGCGGGACCGCCGAACGCACCTAAAACATTCAGTATCGTATTTGGTGCAATCTACGGTTTGCTAGGCATCGCAGGTTTCGCATGCGGACCTGGTGAAATGACGATGATGGGAACACCAATGGCGACAGATCACCTGCTGAGACTAATTCCTGGAGTACTCGAATTAGGGACCCAAGATCACGTCGTACACGTAATCCTGGGTGCGACATTCTTGTTTGCAGGATTCGCCACTGAGAAAACACTGACCCTCGCCGATGTCGCACCGGCAGAGAAGGAAGAGTCAAAAATCGCACAATAAAGCAAACATTATCTATTGACAGCTGTTAAGAGTCTTAAACGGACAGAATTCTTACTGCTATGAAAGGCGCGCGGATGTTATCATGCATTCGCTGCCTTGCATTTGCGTGAAACATCGCACTCCTGGCTGGGTAGCATTGCCGTAGCCTGGTCTAACATGCGTCTGAAATACATTGGATTCGTCGTCCCAATTTTGCTGTCGTGCTCTGTCTCGATCGCAAGCGGCAATTCACCTACACAGACAGTTCAAAGCGCGCCAAATTCAAATAATCCTGAGAATTGTCTGCGAAACGTTAACCGGGACGGTTGGAGTGAAGTCTATCTCGGTGCTTTCGTGAATCAAAATGGCGTGCTTACACCAACCGCCACCACCGCTAGTGCCACACCGGAAGAGTCAAAGTCCCTTCCACTCGACCCCGATCGAGCAGCGTTGTTGAAAGAGTTTGGATGCTTGGAGTTTGCTCGCAAGACCTTTGGTCGAGGGCAACGCAGGATTCTAGTCGACATTTTTGATTTTCCAACATCCAGCGGCGCATGGGCCGCGTACAACTTTTTGAGGCGCGGTGCATCAACAGTCATCACCCGCGGTGACGGTTCGTCCGAAGACGAGCAAAGCATTTCATTCTGGCAAGATCGCAGATTTATCAATATTTGTGGCACCGAAGACGATGACGAAACCAAGGACGTCTTGCATTCCATTGCCGATCAGTTGGCAAAGGGAATGAAGTCTCACGCAAATCCTCCGGCAGTGTTGTCGTTGCTTCCCGTTATCGATCGTGTGAAGGGAACCGAGAAGCTAGTCATGGGACCGCTTTCCGGTCGACGTTTCTTTCCGGCACCATACACAAACTCCCTCTCGCTAGAAAAAGCGCATGCAGCCGCCGTCGCAGATTATCAATTCTCGCAACCCCCGGAACGAATGAAACTTCTCTTGATTGAATTCGGCGATCAAGCGCTTGCGGATGCTGCCTACTACAACTACGTAGGCAAACTAAACGAAACCCATCAGCTTCAAAGAGTTGATAGTGATGAACCAGTCAGTGTGTACAAGTCAGCAAAAACATTCGTACTTGCACAAACGAAAGGCACAAAGTTAATTGTGGTTTCCGGCGCACGCAAGAAGTACTCGCCATTAATGTTGGCGCGTCAAATTTACTAACCAACACTACTCAAGTCTGCCCGATAGCTGCCGAACAAATTCTGCATGCTCCCTAGACTCAACACCTCTTCGTGCAACTCTCATACACTCTTTGTAGTTTTGAGATAAGACACCAGGCTCGGAAATCCACAGACCAGGAAAGACTGTAGACCTCAAAACACCTTTAGTGTCCGGAAGCAACTCACTTTGCCTGCATAGATCGAACCAGAACAGCTTGCGAGGATACAAACACAAGACAACCAGCTCGCGGACACCGGCACGTTCATATCGAACGCGCTTCTTGTGGAGATCGTCAGATCTGCTTGAGGCTGCGATCTCTGCTACTAGCTCCGGTGCACCCCCGATGTACCATTCCTTTTTCCGACGAACATCGCGCGTCTGTCCTTTGTAGTGCGGCAAGATGCGCAAAAGCAAGTCTGGCTGGACCTCATCCTTTGGACTCAATATCACCGAAGCGTTGTCGCTAGTTTGAACTCCTTCGGTTTCAGATTCGTAGAATGCAAAAATTGTCGTCAGCTTAACGTGGTTGATTCCGTGGGTGTTGCTTAATGGCTCACGCACAAAGACTGTTCCATCTAACAACTCTGCACGAAAACCTTTAGTGCGCGAGTATAGACGAAAGAACTCCGGCTGAGTCATCTCATCGCCATTGCGAATCAAACCATTCGGGTCCATGTCATCGATTGTGAACATAGCCATCACCTCCCGAGCAGTACTATCATCACACATTGATGTGCGACCGACTACTTACAAAACGTCCGAGTCCATCAAAAAGTTCAATACAAGCACATTAATTCGAAAGTGAAAACGAGATGCCTGCTTAATTCGGCATCTCGTTTCAAGTGTGAATGCTGACCAGTGTATTTTAGATCAGTATTTTGGTGAACGGACTTTTCTAACTGTCGCATCCCGTGAAGCATCCGGCTTTTGCTTTTCCTTTTCCTCCTATATTTTTCTGCTGCGCTTTTGTATTTTTGAGTTCACGAGTTTTGAGTTTGGCCTTTATTTTGAGAGCCTTCCTGCTCACTTTCGTGGCTTGAGGCGGTTTCAATTGTTGGTCATTCATACAGGTGAATGGTTCCTCCGATCGACTAACGAAAGATACAAATCAGCAAAACTGATTTGACCAGCACGACCTTGTTTTCTTTTAGAGCACCACAGTTATCCGTCGCTGCATGATGGAGTGCTGCAGCGGAGCTAATGGTGTTCCAGGGGCAAGTGTTGCGGTGCTACGCAACACTCTAAATTTACCTGGCGACTATGAAGAATTTGTGAGGGGTTGTTCTGTTGCTGGAACTATAGATGCTGAAGAACTACGCAGACATCAGGGGCGTTTATAAATTTGCGATCCCTCGACTGCCTCGATGCGCGACCGCAGTTTCTTCGACATCATATCGAACACTGTGACACAAAACTGACCGGGAAAGTCGAGATATGCAAGAACCGTTTGAGCAATCACCATGTCTCTATCATCTCCGAGAGTGCGATGGAGACTAGCGTCCAGACCAACAACATAGTATGAAACATCTGGGAAATGACGAACGACTTTTCTGACGACATAAATCGCTTTGACTTCGCGCATTTGTTCCAACTGTTCCACCACCCGCTTAACCCATACTGCATTGAGATCGTGTGGCTCAAAAACGTCCTCTGCAGTGACACCTTGGCGCTCAGCGATTGCCAATTCCTTTACCTTCGAGAACTCTACCAAGCGATGCAAAATCGGCTCGCATTCCTTTTCCCTGCCGTTGTCTGCAAGGTATCTCATTACTCTTCCCATGGCAGGTTCCATGCACAAAAAATCTTTGGTCGATTTCTCAAGCATTTCGATTCCGGCTTCATCTTTCTTGTCTAGAAGCTGCATGCCAACATAGTAGTTGCTCACAGGATCTTCAGCATCAACGGTCATCAGCAACTCTCTATAGATCGGAATCGCATCGTCCACTCCTGAGAGTTGCTGAACAAGATATGCCTTCTGGTGCAAGTCACTTTTCGTCAAGGGTTTCTCGACAGCCTTTTCATCCAGCTCTTTCAAGGCTTTCTTCAGTTCCGTCGCAACTTCATGGCGCTGAGCCCAACCCGCACCGTTTAACTGCTTCCATTCATCTGTGAGCATCCTTTCGAACTTCGCGACACTCTCTCCCAAGAAGCCGTCAGCTGCACTCTCGCCAGGCGCGAGCTTCTTCATGATTGGTTCAAGGCAAGACTCATTGTCGTTATAGAAATCGAGCTGACCAAAATTTTTCAATCTATCGGCAAGGCAAGGGTGTGTTTCTGTTCCCAATGTCTTCTCTTTCAAAGCGTCTTCCAACCAGCTCTGAACCTTGTCTTTGTCATCTGGAAGCTTGCGCAAGTTCTCACCGAAATCCGCAAAGATTGTATCTGGAGGCGTGGCGGAGTCATTTGCTTTGAGCAAGAAATTCGGCCAAAGTTCTTCTCCATAGTAACGCCCCTTCAGCGCTGTCACCACCAGTGATTGCGCCAAGGTCGGTCCTTTCATGAGTTTCGCAGAGGCATCATCTGCTTCAATTTCGTGTGAACGGGCGATCGTCATCGAATATGCATTGTATCGAGGCGCATACCAACAAAAGAAAATGTAGAAGATCGCAAAAACTAGCGGCGACTCTTCGCGCATGCGAGACAACAGCGACGACCACCGGAATCGCAGCATATAAATCCACGCAGTAACTTTACTGTGGTTGCCGGAAAGATGCCCAAATTCGTGCGCCAAAATGGATTTGTATTGAGCCATCGTGCATGACTGCATAAGCGGCAAACCGAGCAAGAGATAATTCTCGTGAAATCCAAGCAGACCGAATCGTGGAACCTGTGTAATTGCAGCATTGAAATCGTTGCAAATCAGGACTTTGTCGACCTTTGTATTGAGCGCTGAGCTGATTTCGTCGAGCATATCGAAAAGTTTAGGAACATCATCGCGAGTGACGCGAATGCCCTCCGGAGGTGGAACTCGCACCCACATAGACTTTGCAATAAACCACAGCGGAAGCCCCAAAATGATCAGCAGTTTGATCTGGAGGTAATGTCCACCTCTTGTGTGCGTGAAGTGGTAAATCAAAAAACCGACTAGCGCCAAAAAGCAGCAAAAGATGAGTGCAATGTAGCCATACGCCATCAATGCGAAAAGCACTAGCTGATTTGTGTACCCCTTAGGATCTTGACGGTACCTTTGCTCGGCATCCGCAACCATCTCCTCGAATTTTTCATCCGAGAGAATCAGTGAGGCTCCAAACCGTTCTACACTTTCAGCAAAGCCGCCAAGAGAATGCGCTGTGGCCATTCAACTTCTCCGAGATCGTGATGGAGGTTTCCTCTGGATTTGTGCCACATACTGGGTATCGAACTATTAAAACTTACAAGAAATCCCGAAGTATAATCATTTCAATGCCCAACCCAGCCGAGAATTTTGTCAAGTTGAGAATGCGAACGTCAAACCATCGAACCTCGTTTTGGAATGCCCTTCCTGCGACTGCTTTTACGATTGCGATTGCAACGAGTCAGCTCCCAGTCTGTTCAGCTTTCGCAGCGTCAGGCTCTTGCCCCAGTTTCTCAAAAAGTGAATTGAACGACACGCCAATGCGTCCGGTATTGTTGGCATTGAAGCGCTCACAACATGAGGAACTGGAGAAACAGAAGCTCAACGAAGACCAGGAGCGCACTGAGAAACA
>CAYZJR010000177.1:0-7966 GCA_964478655.1 uncultured Candidatus Obscuribacterales bacterium | reverse complement strand
CCTTAAGACAGTTGCACTGCTAAAAGCATTGGGTCTTTCTGTTGTTGGATGCGTGACATTCGCGCATTCAACTTTTGCCTATCCGGACTTTACCGGCACATCGTTGAGTTCGATTGGCGAACAACAAAGAAGGAAGCAGCCTCACTCTCAAACTGCATTTAGAGGAGATAGAAAATCACAACAGCCCGGTCAGGGACAACCTTCCGAGATGGGAAACGTGGTTCAGGCCGGTACATCAGGCGGCACGGGCGATCCGGTGCAGTCAGGAACGCCACAGACTCAGGCGCAAGAATCTCAGCCCTGCACGAGTTGTAAAAACCAAGCGCAGTTTAACGAAGCCGGTTGGACTGAAAACAAGAAACCAGGTCCGTTAGACCATCCTGGTCCTCCCACAGCAGGAGACCAGGTTTTTCGCTTTACTCCCGGAAGCAAAACGGATGAGAAAGATACATTCAAATCTAACTACTTCGCCGAAGGATTTTTCGGCGGGCAAGATACCAAACCGTTTCAAGGATTTGGCGGCCCCCTGACGGACACTGGTTTGTACGCGGCGGCAAAGCAAATCTCCGATCGTAAAGTTCAGATGATGCAAGATCCGCAGAACCATCTTCCTGCAGCAGCAGCGAAAAATCAGGCGCAACAACAAACTGCTTCTGAAGCCACGGGTGAAGCAGGAGAAGCAGCGTTCGACCAAGGCATCATCGCCATGCGGCAAACTTTGGTCAACGTAGCAAATGAAAGCGCTGGCATTCCATGCAGCGCTCATCAACCATTCAAGCTGATCGAAAACGCAGTTTGGATGGTTCAGCAAATGTACAAGCACGTATACCTTCCGATGGCAGTATTGCTTCTTCTTCCAGGAGCGATGCTCACGCATGTCAAAGGAATGATTACTTTCGGCATTATGTCTGGTTCGGACGAGGACTCGGTGAGCCCGTTCACCGGAATTCTTCGATCGATGATCGCTATTTTTTTGATTCCGGCAACACAGTTGATCGTCAGTTACTCGGTCGACATCGGAAATTCACTCACGTATGAAATTCAAAAGCATATTGTTCCGGCCGAGTTGATGGCATGGGCTCACCAACAGACTTTCACGGCTCCTATGCAAAACGCCAGAAACATCATTCAGAAGCCGCCGCAAGGATCTCTTCTGCAAACGCCGTTCAATTTCCTGACGATGGAAAATGCCGTTCCTGGTATGCCGAACCCGATGATTGCAGGGATTGTGACTAATGGTCCGGAACAGATTTCGGAAGTCGAACAACAATCAGCAATGACCCAAACCATGCAAATGTTCTTCAACATCATGAACATGGCATTTGGAATTGGCATCATGATTCTGCTTGCGTTCCAAACGGTGATGATGTGCTATTTGCTTTTGATGGGGCCGATTGCGGCAGCGTTCTTCGCCTGGCCAACGGGTGTGGGCTCGTTGTTCAACAAGATTTTTGCAAACTGGGTTGATGCGGTAACGAACCTAGCATTGTGGCGTTTCTGGTGGTGCATTGTGTTGCTTTGCATGACCACGAGAATCTCCTGGCTGCGCGAGATGGGAGCTTACACTCCCAACAGCCAATGGGAAATGCTGATGTACACCGCGTTTATGGTCATCCTCACGTACGTTCCATTCATGCCGTTTGACTTCAAGCCAGGAGAGATGGCTTCGAAGATGCTCGAAAAAGCCAGTAAGGCTGCCGAAGGTGGCGGTGGTGGCGGCGGCGGCGGCGGCGGTGGCGGCGGTGGCGGCGGTGAAGGCGGCGGCGGTGGCGGCGGCGGAACCGACGGCAGCACCCCGCAAAACAACCAGACAGATGGTGGCAACGACCCATCCAAACCGGCTCCAGCTCCTGCTCCTGGAGGAAACAGCCCAGCTCGAAGCATGAGTAACATGGCTAAATCACCCATGAGCGATAAAGGCTCAGGAAGCAAAGGCGGCGGCGGCAGTCAGACCCCTGAGGCAGAGCACGGAGGCAACGACTTCGGAGGTGATGACGAAGAGCAATTTGCTCAAGGCCCGCCGATGGAAGGGCGAGACGATGACGGACCGGATGATGACAAATCCTATGGTTCAGAGCCACCGCCACGATACACCTAGCTTTCTCAAATTCCAGCGCCGGCAACCTTTCACGGATGCCGGCTAAGGTTTCGAACGCTCGCTGTCCGAATGCCCAAAATGCCTCAAGGTACAAAATGTACACACTTCCTCAATATCCTTAGTTACTAGTTCAAAAAGCACCGGCCGTGTTTCGCTTACCAGAGGTCTCAAACAAAATGTCTCCCTCGCCCGCAAGAATTCTCTCGGTTGCATTTCTGTTGTCGACAGTGTTCGCATCACTGGTTACAAGCGCATTTGCGCAAGGCACCGGCGGGTCGAGTGGTGGCAATGCAGCCACCAATAATGGTCCTCGTTCGAACGTTGAAATCATCAAACATTGGTCAATGACCGCTATCGGCAAACAGGGCGCAGCGCTTCTCGACACCTCCATGCCGGGTGGGAAAGAACAGCTGAAACAAGGTTCAATCGGTCAAGGTGGTGGCGAAGCACAACCGGAAAAAATCAAATGTTCCGATCTCGGCGACGGTTCTTGCCAATGGTACGACAAAAACGCAGGCATTCCTGCAAGCGCCGCTGAGATTCCGTGTTCATCAAAAGGTTGCGCCGGTCAAACAAAAAGCAACTCACCACACGGTCTCAAGGGCGAGCGCGCATCAGACACTTCGACATACACGGCAATGGCCGCAGTAGCAGCCGATGAAGTCGCCAACATGCTCAACCCCGAAGCACAAGCAAAGATTGCGCAAGCTGAGATGCAAGCTCAAGCTCAAAGCGCAGGTAACTCCTGCGGAGAAGTGGAGCACAACCAATCTGCCAGCGCCATCGATTTCTGCGGCAAGTACCTGGAAAACTTCACCGTTCAAGGCGGCAATAAATGGAACCAAATTAGAGATCACATTTTCGTTCCAATCGGCATCTTGCTTCTGCTACCAGGGGCGGTGCTGACTCAAGTGAAAGCGATTGTGGCTGCAGGAACCCCGGTTGTGCAGCCCATGAATCCGTTTGAAGGCATTCTGCGCTCGATCGTCGCCGTGTTCTTGATTCCTTGCACATACCTTGTAATCAACTATGGTATCGACGTAGCAAACTCGATTACTTACACAATCAACTCTGAATACACGCGTCTATTCGGCTCCGACATGTACCGAGACGCAATCTGCGCACAGCTCAGAGCGTTCCCTGTAAGACAACCGTCGGAAAACCGCAACGCCTACGACTTACCAACCGCCGTCATGGGACAAGCCCTCATGGGCGGTACCACCCCATTTGCGAAATTGGAAGCGACACTTTACGCAAACAAGATCGACGATCCTTGCGCCGGACTTTATATTCTTCCCCAAGACCGCGCAGACGAAGCACTTCCTTCTAGCGCGATCATGGCGAAACTGGCTTCTAACGCCAGCAACATGGCGCTTACTACTACATGGAACATTCTTTGTGCGTTCCAGATGGCATACCTTTATTATTTGTGGTGCGTCGGACCAGTCGTAGCCGGACTTTGGGTCTGGCCCATGAAGCAACTGCGCGACGCCCTTCCCAGCTGGGTTGAAGGCGTCATCACACTTTGTTTCTGGAGTCTTTTCTGGAATACAACAGTTCTTTTGATGGCTTGTTTCAGAGGTGTTGACGAAACCGGAACAATCATCATGTCGGCCTTGAACTTCCTTTCTACTGCATGCGTCAAATTCGCATTCGACTTTGCTGGATTGGTCCGAGCCGCGGGTCAGGAAGCGGCCAAGATGGCAGAACAAGCGATGGAAGCGGCCAAGAGTGGTGGCGGCGGTGGTGGCGGCGGCGGAGCATCGGCCGGCAAGGGCGGCGGTGCATCTGCTGGTTCTAGCGGCGGAGCTTCTGCCGGATCGTCCGGCGGCTCGGCCAAGAGTGCCTCTAACTTCGCAGGCACAGGAGTGAAACCCGGTGTGGGCACCGGTCATGGTATCACGGCCGGATCATCTCGATCTGAGGGTGGACCAGGCTCGTCTCTGGTCAGCGACACCTCATCCAGCACCGGCGTAACCTCGTCTTCGCACGCCTTGGGCATGGACTCGTCAACGGTGGCACCGCCTCCGACAGACTCCACATCGGGACCACTGATTGCAGGCTCCTCCGGAAGCGACACGCTGACCGGTAGCGCCGGCGGCGACACCTATTTTGGTGTTGGCGACAGCCCAATCAACACACCGGACAGCCCGAGTCTTCTGGCCGATATGGGACTTCCTCCGTCATTGAACGGCGACAGTGTGAGCTTCTCCTCGTCTTCGAGTTCGCTCGACTTCACGGATGCTTCTACAAGTAACTTCAACTTCATGGACGGCTCGGTCAGCTTCTCAGGTGGAGCCGCTACAGGATCCTCCGAGGCCTTCTTGGCCGGCGGCGCAGCGCTGTCTATGTCTGGTTTCGGCTCGCATGCCGATCGATCCGGCGACACGCATCACAATCTGTTTGGAACGGACAACAATTGGTCGTCGACTGCACACAACGCCAATCACGATTGGACAACAAACAATGCGTGGAACCAAACAACGAACGTCGATGCAAGCACGATGGCGGCAAACGACCCTCAAACGAATGGTCTCACCAACTTCGACAACTTGCTGGGCACCGAATTCAACCAAAACATGCCGCTCGTTCAACCGGATGGCAGCACTCTTGCAAGTTCCGATATCACCAATGCGTCACCTACCGACATCAGTGCACCGGCGACGCAGGCCGACAGCGCGAACAACTACTACAACAGCGCAACCTATGACGCAAACCAGCAAGTAACTGCTTACGATCAACAACAAGCAGCGGCAGCACAAGCGTCCGAGCAGCAACAGCAAATCGCACAGCAGCAACAACAAGCTGCACAAGAGCTGGCGCAGCAACATTTCCAACAACAGCAAATCGAGCAGCAACAACAGCAACAACAAGTGTTTGCTCAACAAAATGCTCAACAGAATGCTGAACAATACGCGGCTCAAGGTTTCGACGGGCAGGTCATCGGCAGCGCTTCCGGCGTGTCACCGGATGTCTCGAGCTTCGTCAACACCGATTCCGGTTCCGTCCAAATGAACTCTGTTCCTGGCGCACCCGGCTCAGAACCAGCGGTCTCATTCAGCGCACCGGAAATCACGAGCAACACAGGCGCGTCCGCTGTTTCGGAATCGTATTCCTATGTATCTTCCGACAGCACGCAGCAAGTAATCGGCGGTTCGGACTATCTTATGTCCGATGCGACGCAAGCATCGACCTCGTCGACGTTCGCAGACACCGCGACCAACTCCGTGGTCAGCTACACCGACAACAGCACTCAATTTAGTGGAACTCCCGATTCGCCATCCTACGTAAACACAGGCTCGACATCTGCTTTGGAATACGTACAGGGCGGAACGCAAGGTGGAGTGCAAGGCGGCGAACAGTCAGTGACCAACAACGTAGCCTACGCCGGAGAAGCGGTCATATCCGCCAATACAGCCGGATCGTTCGACACGAGCACAATCAATAATGTAGGCGGCGACTCCTCCAGCGCGACCAGCTACACCAATGTTGACTCCAGCTACGTCACTTCGTACACCAGCGGTGATGGCTCGATCTCGTACTCCAGAGATGCGTCTTCTCTCGGTTACACCGGCGATTCCGCCTCTGTTTCGGGCTATCCGACAACAAGCGACTACAACACTGTCTCCTACACGTCGCAAGACACGTCAGGCAATGTTGTTTCGGCAGGATTCGTCAACGCAGAGTCGGGTGCTAACGTCATCTCGACCAACACTGTGAACGCCGAGGGATTCGCAGCGCCCGGACAAGAAAACGTCGCGTCCACGAACTCCTACACTGGTTCTTATACCGGACAAGACGTATATGCCAGCGCATCGGCGGCACAAGATGCCATCGTAAGCGGCGCACCGGACGCCTCCGTATATAGTGCCAGTTCATCTACCCAAGAGTACATCTCTCAGTCAGTCAACAACCAAGTAGGCTACGCAGGAGAGTCGGTTATTTCAGCAGGCACAGCCGGTACGACCGAGGCCCAAACGAATTACACCTACGACACTTCGTCGACACAAACGCAGTATGCGACCTACGCTCAAGGTTCTGAAACCGGTAACAGCGTCAACATTTCCTTTGGTGAAGGTACTGGCGGCAATGTCAACCAGACTGGTTACATCGACGCACCAGTCTCCGGTGTCTACGAGCGTCCATCAAATGACAGCGCCAACGTAGACTATCAGAGCATGCCGTGGAACTTCGGGCCTGGCGCCGCACCCGGTAGCGGACCCGGCGGCGAGACATCCTATCCGACACATGAAGGTTCCGGTTACACTGCAGCTTCATTGTCTGAGCAAGGACCATCGGTATTTACACAATCCAATTATGGTTCCATCAATGATGCAACCAACGATCTCTACCAAGCGTCGGCAGGCTATGCCACGCCAATCGCATCGGGATCGAGCTACACACAAGCGGCTTATGAAGGCACGAGTTCCAGTTCCAACTATCAGATGAACGAAAGTGCTGGAGCGACTGCCGGTTCTTCCGTCGGCGCAACTGCCGGTTCAGAGTTCATTCAAGCATCGTACTCAGGCGTTACGGGCGCTTCGGCTGCCGTCAACTATTCCGAACCGAACGTGGATGCAGGCAACAGCTATGTTCCTGCCATCGGCGCCGGATTCGTGCAAGCGGCAGAACCTTCCGTAACGTACTCCAACCCAGTATATGAAAGAACGTCGGAATCCGGCGCTCCAACCAATGCAACAGGTTCAGTTGGAGCTGCGACTTCCGAACAATCCGGTCCGCTCACTCCGACTCCGAGTTACGACTCATCGCCGAACTACGCCACTACAGGCAGTGGCGAGGCTTCAGTTCCTGCGCCGGCTCCGACCTACGCTGCGAACTCCGATGCGACTCAGGCTCCGAGCTACGCTGCGAACTCCGATGCGACTCAGGCTCCGAGCTACGCTGCTCCATCCGCACCAACTCTTGATGCAGGCGCAGCACATGCTGATACCAGGCCAGCATCCTACTCTCAAGGTGGAGCGGAAGCGACGTATCAGCCTGGCACCACTGACACCACACCGACCTTCTCAAGCCAACCGGTGTCGGATACTTTGGCGAGCGGTCAAATGCCACAACAATTGCCGCAGCAAGATCCAGCGCCGGTTCTCCCGATCGACAGCAATCAACCTGGGCCTGGGCTCGTTCTTGCGCCAATCACCAACGAAAGCGCACGCCCGATTCCAGACGGCGCGTTGCACGGCGGAACTACGGCCGGAGCACACGGTGCCACCCATCCTTCAGGTTATGACGCGCCGGTTCAATACTACCAGCACCTGGCCGACAACTCGGCTGGATTGGCGGCAGAACTAGCCGCACCGCATTTCACGATCTCCGCTGAGGCGTACGAAAGAGCTGCGAACGTCGAACCTATCCACGACTACGGTCATGCGGTACACGGAACCGAACCACACGTAACTCTCACAGCCAGCGATCACCAGATTCAGGAGCAGGTCGCAGAAGCTTGCGTGAGCCAAAAAATCTCGGTCTTCACCGCAGCCATGGGCGCGGCAGCTGTAACCCGGGTTGCCACCGAGCAACAGCACATGAAGCCAAGCGCACCGGCACCATCGGAAGTGACAGTCTCTTCCGCCATGCCTGCTCAGCAAACGCGCGGAATAAGCTTGCTTGCAAGAGCATTGGGACCAGCCGTATCCAAGAAAAAGCTGGAACCAGTGGCACCGCCACCCATGCACGATCCAAGTAGCAGCACATAGTCCGAGCACAGAATCCATAAGCCCGGGAGCGCGAAACAGGCTAAAACACCCTAAAACACCCGAAAAACCCACAGACCTTCTCTGTGGGTTTTCTGCAAGCCCCTTCAGCGATATCGCTCAAACACAGTACAACAGATGTAACCTCCCAACTGTG
>CAYZJR010000176.1:0-8141 GCA_964478655.1 uncultured Candidatus Obscuribacterales bacterium | reverse complement strand
GCTCGAAAAGATGATTTTCGGTGAAGCCAAAGACGGCAACGAACGCGAGCGACTCGATAATTTGGTGAGCGCGGTACCCAACCTCAATGCGCCGGCTGATGATCGTTCTGGCAGTGGCGGGAACGGCGCTGGAGCACGAAGCGGCAGTGGCAGTGGCAGCGGTGCTGGACGCAACAGTGGCGGCGGCAACAACATTGCATCCGACGACGAGCCCGATGCGCACAAACCGCAGAAAGTGGATGGCGAAAGCAAGTATCCGGCCGTGACCGCGATGGAGCAGAAAGTTCTTGGAAAGGAATACACGACCGAGCCTGTAGCTCAACGTTTGGCTCGCTTGGAGACTAAAGTATTCGGCAAGCCATCCGGTATAGAAGATTTGACCGATCGCATGGATCGCTTGAAAGCGAAAACGGGCATCGATATTGCAAGACAGGCCCCACCTGGAAGCGATTGGGATGACGAAGACGATATCGATTTCCCAGCCCCGCAGACAGCGCGCGGACGTTCGGCGCCGTATCAACCTAAACCCGGTGATGATGGGCGTTCATTCAGCGGTCGCGATTTAAGACAGGACTTCCAAAAGGCATTCGGTAGCCCGGGCAACCGCAGCATCACTGGCGGTGGCAGTTCAGGCGGCTCCGGATCATACGGAATGGGTTCTGGTGTCGGTATTGGTGGCGGAAGCGGTTCTTATGGCATGTCGCCGCCACGCTCCTTTGGCGGCGGGGCGGGTTCAAATATTGGTATGGGCGCGGGCGCAGGAACCGGTTATCCATCAGGAATTCCAACTGCACCTCCAATCGCATCGCGTCAGCCAGCACCACCACCAGCAATGGCAGGTGGAATGGGGCTGAGCCAAACCGTGACTGCACTCGAAACAGAAATCTTTGGAAAGAACTACGCAAAAGACCCACTTCCCGCTCGTGTAGCACGCCTTGAATCCACGGTATTTCCACAGCAAAGCCCGGCTAACGAACGCACATTGCCTGAGAGAATAAATCGATTAACTTCGGTAGTTCCCATCTCTTCCGCACAGGCACCACCCAGAGTGGCACAAGGAGGCAACAGGCAAGATCCCGAGATGGATGATCTCGACTTCCAAAACCCTCAGGTGGCACAAGGTCAAAACCCGCAAGGCAGCAGAAACGGCGGCGGGCTCGGCAAAATCATCAACTCAATTTCTAATTTCCTCACCGGTGGTTTCTCGGGCGGTTATGCAATGCCTTCCGGCAGTCTCGTAACAGATCCGCAGACAGGTTTGTTACTCGATCAATTCAATGGTAACTTGATCGACCCTAACTCCGGTATGGTCGTAGGACGTCGCGCACCAGCGTATCCTGCGTATCCAAGCCCTGGCATTCCATCGTTCAACAACGGATTTTCATCGCCCTACGGCATGCCCTTTGGCGGCGGCGGAAGCGGCATTCGATTTGGAACCGGTGGTTTCGGATTTGGTGGCGGCATGTGGCCGTAGTTCTGCGAGCGAACAAATCAAGCAACTGCGCAGCGGCGCCACCCAGCGTGACTTCTTTCCACCCGAAAACAAAGCACGTGAGATAATCATGTCGGCATTCAGGCGCGGCAGGCGGAGCACTTCATGATCGTTGTCATCGGTGGCACTGGTTTCTTGGGAAGCCGCATCCTTGAGTCAGTCCTCAAACGCGAATATCCCGTAAGAATCTTCTGCCGCGGTGCCGGAGACTGGAAAGGCAACAGCATTCAGGCACTACGAAAACGCGGTCTAGATGTGGTTCTTGGCGATCTAGCAAATCCCGAAAGAATTGAGCGCGCTTTGGAAGATGCCAAAGCGATCATAAATGTATCAGGTGTCTTTCGCCAAACTGAAGAAATGAACTTTGAAGACCTCCATGTGTCATATTTGGAGAACCTTCTGAATGCGGCTGCTGATAAGAGTATTCAACGCTTCATTCACGTCAGTTGCCTCGGCGCACACGAAGATTCCGTAAGCGAATACTTCGAGACAAAATGGCGCGGCGAACAGATGGTGTTGGAGGCTGAAGAGTTCTATTGGACTGTGTTTCGCCCAGGCTTCATGTTCGGCTCCGATCGCTTTCCGCTCATGGACTCAATCAAACCGCTGGTTCGTTTCAAACCATTCCTTCCTGTGATTGGAACAGGGCTCAACCTTGTTCAACCAGTCTGGGTTGATGACGTGGCCGAGTGCATCGTTCAAAGCATCTACAAACGTGAAACAGTGGGTAAATCATACGAGCTCGCAGGTCCGGATCAATACGAAATGGGCGGGCTGATTGAAATGTTTCGCGAGGGTGCTGGAATCGGCGGCAATACCATAAACATTCCTTCCGAACTTTCGGGCAAAGCTTTCGACCTTCTGTCAAAGGCACTGCCGAAAAAGGCAGTTGATCTGGATCTTGCCAAGATTGTCACCAGCGATTCAGTGACAGAATCCAATGACATGGTTGAAAATTTCGAAGTCGAAAACAAGTCACTCGAAGACGCATTCGAAGGCATAATCGCGGGCTACAAGTGATTCTTAGTTATATTGCAATTGAGAGCCGTGCGAAATGTGCTAACTTCTAGGCTGGTTGTGAAACGTTTGAGGTTCTTTTCATGCTTAGAATGAGCAAAAAGGTGCAGCTGATGGAGTGGGGTGAAGGAACAAACACCACCAACCAAATTTGGACCGTGTTTTGCGAAGGCTCATTGGCGGGCAAACCAAAGCGTGACGGACTGCATCTGGTCTTGACAGTTGAGTCGTCAGGCGCCGTTGAAAAGAAGAACGAAAAGGACGACACAGTCAAAGTCATGCAACAAGGCGAAGGCATGACCCCACGCGAATCGAAAAGCTGGGGTGAGGTCGCGTACGGCCGATTGAAATCGATAGGTAAGCAGCGCGATGGCAAAACGTTTGTGGAAATCGAGCTGAAAAACGCGGCGAAGTTCGGCAACTAGCTCACGGCTCGATACCAAATGTTCTTTTTTCGGACTGGCTGCGGATTTCGCGAGCCGACGGGATCGCTTTTCAAACTCGAGCTGTTTGTGGAACCAAATACTCCAGCGCGGACAAAGACATCCGGAAACCCTTGCCCTTACTTCGTTTCGAGCGAGTGTTTTCTGCGCTTGGGTACTTGGTTCCACAAACCGGCAATCTCAGAAAAGGCACACCACCTGACGATTTTCGGCTGCCACGCCAAACCATCACCTGACAAGCCGCCAGGACTCCAACTCAACGCACCAATTTGGCACTACGGGTTAGCTTCGTTTAGAGCGACAGTAGTTCGTTTTGCGTGGCGAATGTGATTGTCGTGACTGGTGCGTTGAATTGCACTGGCCTGCACTTTGTTGGCTTCGGTCCAGCGTTTTACGCTGTTGACGATGTCCTTTTGCACGAACTTAAGCGTGAAAGAGACCAGATAGGCTGGTATTACAGGACCTGGGTCAACCGAGAGCGTGTACGTCACTTCGCAGCGCTTGCCAGAATCGATGGATTTGAGCTTCCAGGAGCCTTCGCAAGATGCGAAATTTCCGTCAATCATCCGCCAGGTGAGCTCATGCGGTTTGGCGCTCAGATTGTTGATAGTGTGCTGAACAGTCTGCTGAACGAACATTTGAGGTTTGAGATGGCTCTCAACATACACCAGATCGCCCTCTCGCTTAGTGACAGCGCATGATTTCATGCGACTGAAAATTTGAGGATAGTGGTCAAAGTCGGTTAAAGTTTCCCAAACCGCTTGGGGAGAGCTGTTAACCACCAAGTGGGTTACGCTCTTCGCTACTTTCTTATTGTTCTTGCCTAACTGGTCCTGAGTGCTTTTCTCAGCTTCTTTGACTACATTGGCCAATCCAGCGCTGTTGTCGTCCGCCCACACTGGGCTCATTTGAGACGAAGCAGCTACGACGCAAGCAAAAATTCCCGCAGACAAAGCGATTAGAGGTTTCCGCATTTTACTCACCGCCAGGATGTTCCCTTCCATTTAGCGAAACCACGTGGCAAACGGAGTTTTTTCAGATGAAAACGCTACGTTGCCTGTAAGGTTTGTCACTGTTTCCTGTGGAGACTTTGCAGTAATTGTACCCAGTGGATCGATGATAGCCGACGGCCCAGTATTTGCTGCAAAAACGAAGTATCGGCGGTTCTCAATCGCCCGAAACACTGAGAAGGCAAGCATTTGCCGTCCGATTATTGATCTATGAAACCAAGCCAAATCCGAAATATTAACCAATAGCTCACCGCCTCGACGACTTGAAGATGCCGCCAGTTCAGGAGACAAACACTCGAAACAGATGAGCGGCGCGACCTTTCCGCAGTTCAATTCAAGTAAGCCCGGGCTCGAACCGGAGGCAAATCCTCCACCGGCCGGGGTGTTCGTCAACTTTTTCAGCCACTCGGGAGCATGCTGAATTAATGTTGGAGTGTACTCGCCAAATGGCACCAAGTATCTCTTGTGATAAACGTTCGCCAATAGAGTGCCACCAGCTGTGATGCCGTAGGCTGAATTGTAAGGTTCGCCGGCTTCATTTCTGTCGATTGCGCCGACAACCATGTCTACGTTCCGAGCACGCGCAAAAGCGGTCAGCCGTCTCAATGAAGCGTAGTCCTCGCGCAGCAACTCAGGCACCGCGCTCTCCGTGAATACAACTAGTCCGCCTGAGTTTTGTTCGATGAGTGGTTTGTATCGATCAAGAAGCTCGTCAGTGGTGTACTTGCGTTTCGTCTTCTGCATGTCGATGTTGATGCTTCCTTGAATCACCGCCACCGGGCAGTTGGCAGCTGGAAACTTCTTCGGCACGCTCAGGCTTGCAATTACGTTTGCACCAACGACGGCCGCCACTGCCAGCATGTAATAGTAAGCAGTTGCTTTGTTGGCGGCGGCAAGCGGTTTGCAGTTCTTCAGTTTTGCGAACGTCGCCAACAAATTGGCAACGCACACGTTTACGAAAACCAAAAGGCAGCCAATTCCTATGCCACCAATGGTAGAGGCAGACTCTATCAGCCAGCGCTGCTTGTATTGTGAGTATTCCAACATCGTCCACGGCACGCCCAGTGCGTTTGGTGTGTTCAATAGCTTGTAGACCAAAAGGCTCCACAAAATCGGAATGACCAAAAACGCGGGCAATTTCCATTGGGACTGAATTTTCTTTGGAAAGAAACTTCCAGTCAACGGCAAAACTCGCAGAACCGCAGAAAAGATTCCCAGTATCAAGCCTTGATGAATTGCGACGAACAACCATGCGCTGACTGCCAGCGCCCATCCCTGCCACTGGTTGAATCCCAACCAATCAAGCGGTTGAAGTCCGAGATACCAATTGAGATAGACGAGATTGTATGCCGTTCCAAACAATAGCCCATGCAAAAACGCTTCCACAATTCCAACACTTGATACGGAAAGAAGCAGAAGGGGAGCCAATCCAAACCAAGCAATCGGCCAAAGCTCGATACCCGGAGCAGAAAGTCCAAGTATCGAGCCGGTGATTATCGCAAGGAGATAGAGCTTCAGTCGCCCGTTTGATTTGGGCGGCTTCTTTTCCGTCTTCGCTTTTTTCTTCTCAGTCGTTGCTGGCACTCGTTTTGAAGCAAGTCACTGTTACGAAGTTGCTTTTGCAGTCAGCTTTGCCACTTCTTCTTTGACGCGTTGCTCGATTTCCTTGAACATCGCAGGGTTCGCTTCAAGATATTGTCTTGCTTGATCTCTGCCTTGTCCGATGCGTTCTTCCTTGTAGGAGAACCATGTTCCGGACTTCTTCACGATTTCCATTTCCGCTGCCATGTCGATTACGCAACCAGCAGAGTTGATGCCGCGTCCGTAAATGATGTCGAATTCAGCGATTCGGAAAGGTGGAGCCACTTTGTTTTTCACGACTTTCACTTTGACTCGGTTACCGACTTCAACGCCATCTTTCTTGAGCGTTTCGATTCTGCGAATATCGAGTCTGATGGAAGCGTAGAATTTAAGGGCGTTTCCGCCGGTTGTGGTTTCGGGGTTTCCGTACATCACACCGATCTTTTGGCGCAATTGGTTGATGAAGATGATGATTGAGCGAGTCTTGCTGACCACTGCAGTGAGTTTTCTCAGAGCTTGGCTCATCAAGCGGGCTTGCAAACCAGGAAGACTGTCGCCCATTTCACCTTCGATTTCAGCCTTAGGCACCAATGCTGCCACTGAATCAACGATGACGACATCGACTGCACCAGAGCGAACGAGTTGTTCTGTAATTTCGAGAGCTTGCTCTCCTGTGTCCGGTTGCGAGATTAGGAGCTCATCAACGTTTACGCCCAAGACTCGTGCGTAGTCCGGATCCATCGCGTGCTCTGCATCAACAATAGCGGCAATGCCCCCCAACTTTTGCACTTCGGCCGCAACGTGCTGCGCCAGAGTTGTTTTACCAGACGATTCAGGACCATAGATTTCAATGATTCTGCCTCGCGGCAAGCCACCGACACCAAGTGCTACATCGAGCGAAAGCGCGCCGGTAGGCACGACTTCAACTTGAGTGTGCTTTGAATCGCCAAGACGCATGATAGAGCCATCACCATACTGCTTCTTGATTGCATCAAGAGCCATTCCGAGCGCTTTCACGCGTTCTGGTGCTGCAGACTTCGCTTCCTCTTTATTGGAGGCATTGCTCTTACTAGACTTTTCGTTCTTCTCCGGGACCGCTTTGTCCACTGCCTTATCCTTTGTGACTGTAGCCATTATTTCTCTCCTTACTAATAGCTGTGCAACTGTTGAGCCAGCCCGATCATTCGTAAATGAATAAGCCGGCGATATAGAAGAATGCGATCCGAGACATCACTATTTGCAAAGGTGCTTTCAACAGAGCACTTGAGCAATTATAGCGGTATCGGCCGCCATCACTAAATAAAAAACAAGTTGGTGACTGGGTTGCAGCAGTTTTGTATATACAAAGTGCCGACCTTGATATAAACAAGGCCAGCCCAGACCAGCTTGCGGGGAGTTTTGGGTTTCAAACCTTAACCCGAGGGTATAAAAAGGTAAGTTACCCAACATTTTCTGCAAAGGGTACCTATTAGTAATACGTTCGAGACCCCCCGAAAGTTCAAAAGTTCGGGAAGATTTTCGATGAATCTTTTGAGCATTTTTGAAACGCCCGCGACATGGGCAATGCGCCGGAGGAAGTGGCAATGAAAGCAAGTCAAAGGCTATCTGGCTTGCGACAAGCCGAAATCTTCGACTCGTTCAACCCTGTAGAACTGGGGCGCCTACTTGGCATTCTCGAAGAGCTCGAACTGCCGAAGCACCACGTCCTGTTCTCTCCTGGTGCACCGTCTGATGCAATCTACTTTATAGAGAAGGGCCGCGTGCGACTGACTCGCCTCTCCCCGGAAGGAAAGACCGTGATTCTGGCGCTGCTTGGTCCTGGCGAGCTAATTGGTGAAGCTGCTTGGGAAAGCGGCGAACATGACAGTTACGCAGAAACGTTGGAAGACTCACGCATATATCAAATAGGTAGAGAAGCATTCCATAACTTCGTGAGGGAGAATCCCGAGTTCGGATTGCGCCTGATTCAAATCATCGGCGTTCGGCTTAAACAGGCGCAGGCACGAATTGAAGATTTGGTGTTCCGGCAAGTTCCGAGTCGCGTTGCGCGGTTACTTTTGACACTCGCAGAGACTCATGGCAAAGTTACACCGACTGGAATTCGCGTAGAGTTTCCACTTACGCATCAAGAGATCGCAGATATGGTAGGCTCTTCGCGCGTCACGGTAACGCAGATATTGAACAAGTTTCGATCGAGTCATTGGATCGAGATTGAGTCAAAACGAGTCACCATCCACAATTTAGACGCACTTGAGGACATGGTGCGGCTGCCCTAGATGCACTTTTCCTGGTTTGTGCTATGAGGTGCAATCATGAGAATCGGCGCTATAGGCTGGTTTTCACGATCATTTTTTAAGAATGATCGTTTTCCTTTGACCTTTTGACACGCTCAATCGTTATCTAAATGGGGGTCGACACGGCAGCACTGGTGTGCACGACGGCCGTCAAACTGCTCGAAAGGGGTTCGATCCCCCGGCGCTCCAGATAACTAATATAACCCATATGCACTACGCTATAATATGGACTCCGTGTGCGCGTAGCTCAGCTGGATAGAGCGTCGGTCTCCGAAGCCGAAGGTCTCGAGTTCGAATCTCGACG
>CAYZJR010000175.1:0-8298 GCA_964478655.1 uncultured Candidatus Obscuribacterales bacterium | reverse complement strand
CAAACACAGGCACTACTCCACACCAGACAGGCAGCGACACGGACTTCAATTGGTAATTGCTGCATTGCGTAGTCCAACTGTTTGTTCAGGGAGCAACAATGAAAGGCAAAATCTTCTGCTCGACATCCTTGCGTGCGTTTACTGTATTGCTTGCACTGGCTCTGAGCTCTGCGCAATTGGGGCTAGCATGGGTTGACCCAAAACCACCAAGAGGATTTGGGCGAAATGAAGGTACCTCAGACATAAAGATAATGGTTATCGACAGAGCCGGCAGGGTCAAGTTCACGCTGGACTCTTGGACAATTGGCGATTTCGCAGAGGGGCTTGCACCGTTTGTAGATCAAAAATCTCACCTCTTGGGTTACATCAATGTTAATGGCAAAGTGGTCATACCGGCACAGTTCAACGAGGCAGGAGCATTCAATGAAGGACTCGCCGCGATAAAGATAGGCTCAAAATGCTCGCTAATAGATAAGTCTGGAAATATCGTCGTCAAAGGCGAAGCCAATGAGTTTGATAGCTTATCTGGAATGATTGAAGGACTTTGTCTAGCGCAGATTTCAAGCTACTCAAGTCACTATATCGCCGACGAAGAGAGAACGAAGAGAATCAAAGCAGAACTCGAAAAGAAAGGACGCGCTATGCGCCTGCTTGGTCTGTCTGCAGGCATGCTGGACAAAACCTACGGCTTCATCGACAAAACTGGGACTTTTGTTATCGCTCCGAAATTCGACGATGCATCTCCATTTGCGGAAGGATTGGCAGCAATCTGCATCGGCGACAAATGGGGATACATCGACAAGGGCGGAAAGACAGTAATAGAACCACAATTTTCGCTAGCGAATTCATTTTCAGAGTCGTTTGCAGCAGTAAAAAAGAATGACAAATGGGGATTCATCGACCGCTCCGGACAATTAGTGGTGTCGCCAAAATATGATGAAGTTAGGCCATTTAGTGACGGTCTTGCTGCTATTCAGTCCGATGGCATGTGGGGATTCGTAAACACCAAGGGTGAGGAACAAATTGCTCTTAACTTTCCTGACATTGAAAGCGATTTTCAGAATGGATTGGCTTCATGTGCTATAGATCTCAGCCCAATCAAATCGAAAAACACCACGCTCATCAAAATTGGAAACTCAATCAGAGGCAGAGGAACAAAGTTTTCACACGACTCAGAAAGCACGACTCCCTTCACTCTTGACCGCTTCTTTTCGCCAGACCTCCGATACGGGTTGATTGACAAGAAAGGTCAGTTTGTACTCAAACCGGAGCTGTCACTTGTTCAGAAATGCAGTGAAAACATGCGAGTGATCAAAAGCAATGGAAAGTTCGGCTACTGTGATTGCGCTGGAAAGACAGTGATTGCGCCTAAATATGGTTGGGCGCAAGCATTTAGCAACGGATTAGCTGTCGTCCGGACTGGAGACAAGAACCTTGCATCGGAAAAGGATGAGAACCTGGAGTTTCAGATTACCCGATCAGTTCCAGCTTTAATTAGTGACCCGGCGCTCATTGCCAAAGACATTGATGTCTGTACAGAGGTACTAAAGATCGATCCGAAAAACGCGCAAGCCTTCAGAGATCGTGCGTACTTGTTGTGCTGCTCAGGAAAGTTCCAGCAAGCCTTGGCAGACTTTGAAAGGCTTCTCGCGATAGTCCCAAGATACACAGAAGGTTGGAATTTGAAAGGTGAGGCGGAGCTCAAACTTGAAAAGTTCAAGGAAGCCCAGGCAGACTTCACAAAGGCAATTGAATTACAGCCTGAATTCCCGTCTTACTACCACCGTCGAGGCAAAGCGAGAACAGGACTGAAAGATTACGGAGGTGCGCTTGCAGACCTTACTCGCGCAATAGAACTCCACAAGTACCCCGACTACTATCTGGACCGAAGCATCGTTTACGAAGCTCTCAAAAAATACGATCTTGCAGAGAAGGATGCCATCGAAGGTGGTTCTACCGGATATATCGACAGAGTGTGGTACACGCCACCAGCTACGATAGCAGAATGGAAAATGCAATATGAGCAGCTGTACAAGAAATTTTTGTCACAAGAAGCTGAAGAAAAGCAAGTTCCTAAGTACGTAAGGTGGCGATCAGGTCGAGCAGCAGCTGAGGCGTTGCAAGGACTAATCGATGCACTCAATGATGGTCAACAATTTATTGAAGTAAAACCATATTACGAACAAAAGCTAACTCTTCACAAACGACTGACTGAACTCGTAAATCAATCGAACGTCGAAGCCGTTCGGAAAGAATACTACGACTACGCCGCGAGCCTGTCGGGAATGGGCGGACTTTGCTGGAAAGTTGGAGATACAGACACAGCAGAAAAGTATTTCAAACAAGCAATAGAGGTTTGCGTCTCTAAAGAACTAAAGTCCTTGACGGCCGCCATATACAGCGCATATGCAGATTTTCTCGGAGGCACAGAAAGAGCTATTGAAGCTGAAAAATACTACAAGCTCTCACTCGATTCTACTGCAGTACAACCATACTACGAAGATGGATTTAGAAGGAGCTACATTGCATTTCTGCGCAAACAAGGACGCAATGAAGATGCCGACGCTCAACAAAAAGAGCTCAAAGACGGCAGGTCATACTTTGGGGCTGGTTCATCTGACTATGTATCAAGTTACCTTCCTTCCGCACCCACTCCGCCGGACAACTGCAGTGCGCAACAATACTTTGACCTCAGTGTGACATGTAAAAATAAGGGGCTGGTCAATCCAGCCATCAATTACATGGAAAAAGCTATTGAAACCGCTACAGATCCAGATCTGAAAGAACGAGCGAAGAAGTATCGGTTATGCCGTCTACCCAAAAATCAAATTCCATTGAACATCAATGCAAAGCATCTACACGCAAACCACATGGAATCCATGGACTACATTGATAAAGCAGAAAAATACTATCGGGAAGTAATTAAAGAAAAACCTGATTTCGAGTATCCCTATTTTTGCTTGTCACGCGTGCTAAGAAGACAGGGCAAGATTGATAAAGCAAGGCAACTTGTGGATCAAGTGATTAAACTAAACCCAAACTATTTTGGTGGGTGGATGGAGTTGGGAGCCTGCGAACTCGACGCGAAACACAAGTCCGGAGCGATTGATGCCTTCACCAAAGCTTTATCGCTAGATCCAAATGAGGAAAGCGCAAAAATTGAGTTAGCCAAGGCGAAAAAGCTTCCATGACAGTTCTGAATAGGCTCTTCCATTGCTATATTCACTATGGTATCGCTACATTTATTAGGGCATAATTGGCTTAGGTGTTAGGTTGGCGATTATCGGACAGACTCAACTTATCTATCCGTCGAACTGCTAGAAAAGGTCAAATAGTTTGTTCAGCTTTGGAAAGAAGAAGGGCCCAATCCTGGGTCTGGACGTCAATAGCGACAGCATTACCTTAATGCAGCTCGACAAAACCAGAGCGGGTATCGAAGTCGCTCGCTTTGCCTGCCAACCTACACCGGCCAATACGATTCGAGAAGGGCTAATTGCCGACCACGGCACAATCGGCAACGTAGTTATGGACTTGATGTCCGTAGCGGAGATCCCTGTTTCAGGGCCATCGCCGGTGGTGAACGTAGCCGTCCCGGCCCAGGCTGTAGTTATTAGATTAATGCCTATTCCGACCGGCATGCCGCCAGAAGAACTGGCCGATGTCGTGACGCAAGAGGCAACCAACCATGTTCCTTTTCCAATTGGAGATGCCAATCTCGACTGGTGCCTGATGCCTGCCACGGAGCGCACGGATGCTGATGGTGTGCGACGCGTCGATGTTATCTTGGCCGCGATTCAACGTTCAATCATTGAGTCGTACTGGAGAATGGCCGACAGCGCGGGCGTCAAGCTCGGACGGGTCGAAATCTCATCGCTTTCTGTCGTAAGAGCGCTGGCATTGGCTGGCTATCTCGGTTCTACCGGACACCTCTCGATGATCGTCAACATCCGGCAGGATGCAACCGATATCAATGTCGTTCGAAGCGCAATGCCATTATTTGGCCGCTCTATCATTCTCGGTCTTGAAACACTTACTGAATCAGTATCTCGCAGCCTCGACATTCACTTTGATCAAGCAATGGATATGCTTCCTGAAATTCCATTGTCCGGTCCACCGGCCGATGCAAGAATGGGTCAAGCAGCGCAAATCGCGAGAACCGTTTTTGGCGACATCACTGATGAGTTGGTTCGTTCGCTGGAATTCTACAAATCGCAAGTTGGAGACGTTAAGGTCGATCAGGTAATTTTGACAGGTCCGGGATGCATGGTTCCTGGCGTTGATCAATTCATTTCCAACAAGATGGGAATTAGAACTCTGATTGCGGATCCCATGCGCGACATGGTCGTAGACCCTGGAATCATCGGCGAAAGGTTAAGACCTGTGCTCGCATCATTGGTCGGTTCTTCTCTTGAAACAGGCTGGTGTCCGTCATTCACGGTCGATCTCGACCTCAACAAAGAGGGTCGATTGCCCCTCCTCTATGACGAGCGTCAAACCCAACGCATCGTTGAGGAAGAAGAGCAAGCGCCGTGGTTTAAGCCAGTATTGCTCGGTGGCTTCGTAATGTCGACTGTGGCAATTCTCGCATGGGCGTATCTGACTTTCTATGATTTGCCGAACCTGCACAGCGAAGTTGAAGTCGTTGGACAGGAAGTCCTAAAAGCCAAAAAGCAGTTGGCAGAAATCTCAAAATTAAAGCAGAACAATTCGGCCCTCGCAAAGAAAAAGCATGTGTTGGACGGTGTCGTGAAGCGCCCCATTGCTTGGTCTGCTCTATTGACGTCAATCAAGGAGAACACTCCAAACGGTGTTCGAATAGACAAAATAATCAGCTCTGGTTCTGACCTAAAAGTCGAAGGGTCGGCACAAGACTTCACATCCGTATCAAATTTTGCAATCAATCTCGGCGGCTCATCATTGGTCACAGCATCATCGGTTGAGTGGGCCAACAGGAATGAAAAAGCTCCCGAAGAAATTGAGTTCTGCGTAAGTGCTCAATATGACTTGAGGCGGGCGAGCACATCAAACGTTCCTCTACCACCGAACACGCAATCAACACCGACAACTCAACCGACGCAAAGCTTGCATCGAACAAGCAATGCGACCAATCCGCCTGCAGTAAAGGAGCCGGATTGATATGAAAAAGACGAGCCGAATTGTAATCGCCTACATCCCGTACATTTTTGCAGGAGCATTCCTGTTCACCGCTGTATACCCGATTATGGTTGAGGACCAGTCCAAGCGAACTGAACTAACGCATCAGCAAAACGACTTGCAAAAGCTGAAGGCAAAACTCGGAGATCGAAACAAAGTTTTGAACGAACAAGCGCATCTAGAGTCGGACATCACGACCCTGAGAGCGGCAGTACCAAAGCAGCCCGATTTGGACATCTTGATGCTTGACTTGGAGAAACTGAGCAAGCAGTCTGGCGTCGACTTGATTGCAATGGAACCTCCTGAACAAAAGGCTCTGAAGGAGTTGAAGGCGTCCGAGGCAGAGATGAAGTCGATGCACGAGGACAGCGATGGCAAGCTTTCGATGGGTTCAAAAACCCTCAAGAAGGCGACGCAAGCCCCCGGCAAGGCTGACTTAGAACCTGCGCCGGCCGGGCTCAAGCAGGTGGTACGCCAGGTCTATCTGACAGGTTCGTATGAAGGAATAATCCAGTTTATGGCGAGGCTTGAACACTACCAACGCGTGCTGAGAGTGGCTCAGGTTGGAGTTTCACAGCCAAGCGATGAGGGTGGAGCAAACAATCCCGCAGGCGAACGAGCAAAGAAACTCAAGCTGCATCAGCCAGTGATAAGCTTTATTATGACAGTATATTATTTGCCGTAATGTGATGACCCAACCGAGATGAACAAAAGAATGATAGTAATAATCTCCGTTGGTGCTGTTTTGATAGCAGCGACCTATCTGCTTACAAAACCTCCTGAAGCAGCAGCTCCACCGGCTCCCGTTCAATCAAATGCGGTAAAAGTCACAGATGCAACAGTAGATGCAGCTGATTCACCCGATGCATCTCAAGATACGTCGACTGCCGCGACATCAACCGTTCCGACATCCGCCGTTCCGACATCAACCGTTCCGACCACGACAGCCCCAGCGTCGACTGCGGAGAGCGCATCGACGCCATCAACAGCTTCACCAATGGAGCCGTTGGCACAGCAAACCATTGCGGCACCGCAGATAATACTATCAACCCATCGGGAAGATGCGAAACTGCTGGCACGCGCTACAACCGCATCAGATCCATTCACTACTGTTCTTTCATACAAACCTTTTCCATCATCAGAAGCAAAGTCATCATCAAAGGATCCACTAACCTCTTCGAGTGTTGCAACCAAGGGCATGCCGCCTCACAAAAATGGCGTAGCGAACCATCATCGAATTCCACCGCCGCCGCCTGGATTTGCAGTTCCACCTCCGCCTTCGCGAATCGATATGACACAGCTTCCAAATCCCCCGGCACCACCTACGGTTGCAGATAAACTCAAGGTAGTCGGAATCGTCGGCGACAAGGCAATAATCTCGGTGACCGATCCTTCTGTGCGTCATGAGTTCAAATGGTCTAAAATGATGACGGTGGGCAGCGGCGACATGCTAGGACCTGTGACGGTGGTTGCCGTTAAGTCGGACTCTGTAATGTTTGAAGAGGACGGCGCTCGTACCGAAAAAGAGCTGGCGCCGGTCAGATAGTTTCGTCCTGAACTGGAGAATCAACAAAATGCTATCTTTTCCAGAAGCTATCACAGAATCTGCAGTTTTGATTCAACAACTCGAAGAACATCCGCAAAAGGATGTGAGCCAACAATTGTCTGAAATACTGAGCACAACCGAGGGAGCAAGAGGTTTCCTAGTGAGTCTGCTCACAGAAAATTGGCGTTTCGGTGATCATACGCCATCGATCATCATCGAAGGACTCAAGCGCGCAAAAGAGACCACGTTTGATCTACTGATCAAGAACTTGGTGATGTCCACAGCAACAAAATTGACTCACGATCGAAGCAAGAATCACGAGCAATCCCAAGGCTCCGTGCGTGTCGCGCGCAGGACAAAACGCATAATTTCAAATATTCAAGATGCGGATCTAGATGCAAAAATGTCCAGTATGCAAGCAGCAGTTTTGTCATGCTTAGAACTCAATGAACATTCAAAAGATGATTTAAAAGCAGAAGAATTTGTGACATTCCTGAAGCGCTGGAAGTATGACAGTGAGCAGCTCAACGCCGCAAAAGATGCCCTAGACCAAGCAATCGCACGCTGACCGAAAACAACACCAGGGAAAAACCCAGTTCTATTTATTGACTCTAGGCGTAGTCTGATTGATCTTGGCAAAAATTCCCTTAGGTGACTGTGGAGGTACTATCCATGAAATCCAAGCGCCGCAAGTTTCTCAAACAAGTGTCAGCTGTGTGTCTCGGTGGTATTGCGCGGGTACTGGGCAAAGGTGTAACAACTGCTTCTGTTGTCGGCGGAACAGCAGTTACAGCTGCAACAGCTGCGGCAGCAACATCAGGCGCGGTCGCAACAGGTGTTTTAGGCACGAACAATGGTGTCCGGACACAAGTCTTTGAAGTAATCGTTAGGCAAGCGACGGCCGGCGCGCCGTGGAAGGAAATCTGCAAAGGCGCCATGACAGTCAATGGAATCACAGAAGAAGAAGTCATTCAAGAAGTAGAACGCCGACAGAAACAGAACACGCACACCGACGAATTCTTCTGCCACTGCAACAGCTGCATAAAAATGAGAATGGAAAAGTATTTGGCAGATCTCAAAAAAATCGATGCAATACCACATTCGGAAACTTCGCCGTGTGCCTGCATCAAATGTCGTGCTGCCGTCAACAAAATACTGGAAGATATTCGCGGCAACCCGAACGAATGAAACACCTCCACCTTTATCTCGAGCTTTTGATGATGTACTTGACGGTTCTGTTCGGGATCTTTCTTCTTTTCGGAGCGACCTGCGTATTCATTGCAGCAGTGGGGCACTTCTTTACGCTTTCCAAAGGACTGTTCAACCGCGTGAACTCAACGGTATTTTTCATATACGTTTGCACTTTGTCGACAATAGCCGGGGTAGCATTCGGATACTTTCTTCTGCCAGAGTATGTTTCAATGTTGAAAAACGAGATCGAGCGCTGTAACTTTGGATTTCTCAAGACCTGAAATGCTCAGAGCCACTAAAATACGCTACACCTTAGAGCGACTACTTACACTGAAAGGTGCCGCCATCTTAGTCGTCTTCCTCGCCATTGCCATTGGTGGTTCCATCATTGTCTACAGGACCTACCT
>CAYZJR010000174.1:3473-8347 GCA_964478655.1 uncultured Candidatus Obscuribacterales bacterium | reverse complement strand
ACGCAATGCATGAGGTCATTCAAGATGGAACGCAAGCGATGGAATCACTGGAATCACGTTAGGCAGGGAAACGCACCAAAAGGAGGCATCCTGGTCGCCGCAAGCGCAGGAATTGTTTTGATGGGCGGCTGCGCTAGTCAAGACGACTTCAATCGCCTTTCGAAAGAAGTGAAAGAACTTCAACTTAAGCAACAGCAGCTGGAGGCGAAGTTAGACGCTGGTGCCGGTCAGACCTCGATTGGTGCACAAACCTCGACCGTTCCACCAAACTCCACAACAGCTCCACCTGCTGCGTCAACAACAGCGACGACTGATGCGACGACAGAGCCGACTACAGCATCGGGCACCACTGGCAACACCAAAACATTCACGGACATTGCCGGGGTATTTGGCGAAAAGGAGATAAAGGACCTTGTCGCCATCGGTGTGATCGAAAGCACGAGTGATACATTCCGTCCCGCGAAACCAGTGACCAGAGCCGAGTTCGTGCGTTGGCTCGTGAAATCAAACAATTTAGTGCGCAAAAAGAATGCCTTTATTCGACCGGCAGAACCTGGCACACCGTCCAGCTTTACAGACGTGACTGAAGCCAATCCCGATTTCAAATACATTCAAGGAATGGCAGATGCTGGGTGGTCAGTGGGCTTTCCTGACAAGACCTTTCGACCTGACGAAGTGCTTACGCGCGAGCAAATGATTGGCATTAAGAACCCAATTGATTGGAATACTGAGAGCTATAACGGCTATCAAAAGGCTTGGAGCGATGGCGACAAAATCAACAAGAACTTCCTTACTCAAATGAGCACGGAGGCCTTCGGGTTGTACCAATGCAATGGCAACAACAATTGGAGCCGCATCTTCGGCAAGACCAAAGTCTGCATTCCTCAAAAGCCAGTTAGTCGCGCTGAAGCCGCGATGTGTGTTTGGGCCGTTGGTGCAAAGGGAGAACCGAAGTACACCGCTGCAAACGGAACGCCAAAGGAAGACTAGGCTTCGACCTTGGACGTACTGCCTTAAGCGGATCTGCTGTGGTTTTCAGCAGCAAACACGAGAATGCCAACAACTCCGGAAGTACAATGACTCCCGGAGCGACACAAACAAGACCACTTTTAAGCGGCTACGTGTGTTCCAGTCAGCTTTTAGTGCTACTTAGTGCACAGCGGCTTATCGCCGAGGTGCTCTCTATACCAGCGCAAAGCTTTGGCCATGCGGTGAATCGCATGCCTTCTGGCGCTTGGAATCGAGTATGCAGGCGGCGTGAGGTGGAAGTATCTGCCTTCGTCACCACAAGCCTGTGCATACGCTGCTGGTAAGGAAATTGTAGACAAAGCTGCAAGGGCTAGAAGTGCTCGTCTCATTTAAACGTCCTCTCCTTTTCAAAGTGCTCTTGCCGGGTGCAATTAAGATTGTCGGCTGAGCCCATGGTACTCCCTGAATGGGAGTCCTCGCTCATTGTACTATTCCACGATCGATTGAAAAAATGTCAAGCGTGCCGATGTAAACAATGAAATCGCGAGAAGTCCGACTGTTGGGCGTTTGCCGGATTTTAATGTATTGAGATTTAATATATTCGAAGCGGATTTATCAGTTGCATCGCCCATCCCATGCGGGCAGAGGCTGATAATGCAATTACGTAACCTTTTAAAAGGCTTGCCTGGAGGGACGTTCGAACTGTTGTGTATATGGGGTAGATATTTGTATGGTCCCGTATGGGGTTTTCAAGTAGAATCGATAGCCTGAGCTGCAAACGGTGCATAGGCTCAGTGGAATCGAACTTATTGCGAGAAAGAGACCAGGTTGGCGAAAGAGCAAAAGTCGCAGCAATCTCCGAATAAACTACCGGCGCAGCCGCAAGACTGCCGCGATGCCATGCACTGGTTTGTTGATACGGTGGGCTTGTACACCGGATCTGTGCGCGGTCTTCTCGCTTCTGATTTTTCCGACGAGCAAGAGCCCTTGCTCGAAGGCGCTGTCATTACCCTGAAATCTAGAGGTGTCACGCCGCTTGTGATTACGGGCGAGGCGCTGTATCAGCAATCGACGCACCTTTGGCAACAAGCCGTAAGAAACAGTCCTTTTGGACGGCCTCTCGTTACCAACGTCGAGCTCGATATTTTGGCGACACCTGTCTTGGTCATCAAAGACCTGGAATCGCCAGAGCAGCCGCACAATCTCTGGTATCTCTACCACCACATCATTTATCCGCGTGCCGTTTCGGGCAAGGCGACGCTTATCACGACGCCCTTGAGTTACGACGAGTTCGTTCAATACGGATTCGCGTGCGAGGACTTTGAGTTTGCCGGCCGCAAGGTGACTTGGGAGAAGCTTTTGTGGCTTCTTGATGCTTGTATGCTCGATCTTTACCACTTCAGAATGCTGCGTGCTGAGGGACTCGCGCCGATGTTGAAGGCGGAGTATTACCTTTACAAAGCATTGAAAGAGAGGGAAATACCGATCGTACCGCAGCAAGTACTTGGCGATTACATGCTGGATTTTGCCGCGATTGAAAAGGGCAATAGGACCAATCCTGGCGTGAAGATGGCGATCGAGGTCGATACGCTCGTGTCTCTCGACAGTAACAGTGTTCATGCCGCAGAAGCGAAGAAGCACCTTGTTCTCATGAGCGATGGTTGGAGAATTTTGCGCTTCACAACCAGTGAGATTTTGGGTTCGCTCGGTGCGTGTACGGAAGCGGCAGTCGAAGTTTGGGTTCAAGGCTGGAAGAAATCTCCGGCAGGCAGGCTTTTGTCAGGGCAGTCGGAGACACCGATACCGGAACTGCCAGGCGATGATGAGGTTCAAAAACTTGCCATTACATATGGTGGTGGACCGATAGGTGTTACTGGTGGTGCAGGAACTGGAAAGTCCAGTTGCATTGCTCACAGGGTCGCCTATCTCATTGCTCAAGGAGTCGCTCCTGAGCGCATTTTGGTTCTTTCGCACTCAACCGAAACTTTGCGACCAGTCAAATCAAGTGTTGAAGCGATGATCGACAAGTCTATTTCTGGTCGAGTCAATTTCTTTGCGTGGCACGATCTGGGACTCAAAATATTGAAGGAGAACCCTGGTAGTGTGAAGCGGAAGCCACCACTCAAAGTCGAGTCAAATCCGCAGAAAGTAATCCAAAGATTGCTTCAGAAGCATAAAAAGGAACTTGACCCTGTGATGCTTGAACTCTCTGAAGAACTTGATGAGTTCACGCTGTCATCCCTCATCTCCTTGTACAAGGCAAACCTGGTAACGCCGAAGCACGTCAAGGAACGTGCCAAGAGCGACATCGATGAAGTCGTTGCGAAAGTCTATCAAGGATATGAAGATCAGCTTCAGAAGAGTAACAAGGTCGACCGCGATGACATGATTAGTCTCTGCGCTCAGCTGATTGCCGACAATGCGGATATTCGGGCGCGATACCAATATCAATACGATTTTGTTCTGATCGATGAGTATCAAGACTGCACTGCAGCAGCAGATCTTCTTGGTAGGCTTTTGGCATTGCCGCAAGACAATTTGTTCCTTGCCGGCGACGAAGATGAGTCGATTTACGAGACGAAGGGCGCACTTCCTCGCTTGATGGGCGAACTGTCCTTGAAGCTTCCAAATACCCGATGCTACGTGCTTGAGAAGAACTGGCGGTCGCATCCGGTTATTGTGGATCATGCGCGCCATCTCATTTCGACTCTGACCAGAAAGCGCATTCAGAAGGAAATGATTTCCGGTTGGGGTGTACCACCTACTGCTGCAATTGTCGGTCCACAGTTGCTTTCGACGGAAAGTGCTGAGGCCGAGTGGGTAGCCGACGAGATTCAGTTGCTGCTCGATAGTGGTCGCGATGCAGACAAAATGGCGGTTTTGTATCGATACAGCCGTTACAGCCTTATCATCGAAGAAGCCCTGTACAAACGCGGTATCCGATGTCTTGCGTCTCATCCGGAAGCGGGTTTGATTCCCGACGAGGTTGGAGATGTAATGGCATTTCTGAAACTCGTCATGGACCCCGACGGTCCGAAAGCCAGAGAGTCATTCGAGCGTGTGTGTCAGTTGCGTGCCAAAGAGGTAGATCCTAAGCTCTCCTCCACGATTGCAAGTTTTGCAGAAGCAAACAATCTATCGTATTTGAAAGCGGTCGAAATCTATTCGGAGGCTGTGCACGATCAATCGTGTCAGGACCTGACGCAGTTGGTTCGAATAATTCGAACCATGCATCAAGAGAACCTTCCGCCGGCGGAAAACATCTCGCTGCTTCGAAGAACACAGCGGCTTAACGAGTACTATCGATCAGTAAAAGTTCCTCCAGGTGTCAACTATGAGCCGATGCGGAAGTTGACCCAACTCGAGGAGGACGCAAGGAAGTTCAAAACAGTAACTGAATTTGTCAAGGCACACGTCGCTAAGCAACCTGTTGCCGGTAAGGAGAACGAAGAGTCATACGTGCACATTTTAACGATGCACGAATCAAAAGGGCGGGAGTTCGAAGTTATCTTCATGGTTGGACTGTCTGACGGACTGTTTCCGTCGGAAACCGCCAACGACTTGGAAGAAGAGAAGAGGTTGTGCTACGTTGGCATGACACGTGTGAAAGAACTTTTGTACCTTTCGTATCCGCTTCACTTCAATGAGACACCGCTAGCGGTATCACAGTTTTTGTTGGAAGCAAGGCTTACAACGGTGCAGGCGGCGAATGCTGCAGCGCAAATGGCGCCGCCACTTACTTCCACGACTACCCAAATGCCACCTGGGTCGACTGCGCCCGGCGATCCGATTCCTTCTCTCGCTCAACCACCAAGTCAGCGGCCTGTGAAACCGCTGGCACCAGTGGCACCTGAATCCTATTCGAAACCAGCACCGGAGCCGAAGCCGGAACCAGTGCAACCGCA
>CAYZJR010000174.1:0-3373 GCA_964478655.1 uncultured Candidatus Obscuribacterales bacterium | reverse complement strand
GCCACCGCAACCGAAGCCGGAACCAGTGCAGTTGCCACCGCCTCCACAACCGGAACCAGTGCAACCGCAGTTGCCACCGCCTCCACAACCGAAGCCGGAACCAGTGCAACCGCAATTGCCACCAACGGAAGTCCCGCGGGTGTTGCCAGCTGTGGCAAAGTCCCAAGACGAAATCCCGATGCAACCGATCGTGGTGTCACCAGTGAAAGCGAGTCCCAACCTCACTCAATCAGGGGGATTTGCACGATTGGAGGACATAGTTCCTCCGGAAGCCGTAGGACATACATCACCAACGCAGCACTTATCTGCGTCAATTAGTGCTTCGATTGTGGCAGCTGTAAATGCTCCTAAAGAGGAAGCAGCAGCCGCACAAAAGCCGGAAGCTCCATCGCTTCCACCTCCTGAGGCGCCAGCTCAAATAGCAACTCCGAAGCCGCCATCAGTCGTTGCACCGAACTCAGAACCTCCGACTGCTCCAACACCAGATATTTCGACACCGGAAGTTCCTGTTCTTCCGAAACCTGAAGTACCAGTTGCAGCACCGACAGCACCTTCCGTTCAGACAGATACAAACCCGCTTCCGACTGTTCCGGCACCATCTGCGGTACCTACTGGTTCAGATCAACT
Source organism: uncultured Candidatus Obscuribacterales bacterium (assembly GCA_964478655.1). GTDB lineage: Bacteria > Cyanobacteriota > Vampirovibrionia > Obscuribacterales > Obscuribacteraceae > CAYZJR01. Next base: position 2,746 of record CAYZJR010000174.1, on the reverse strand, counting down.
TGTCGCGAGATCTGGCGGGTTTATGCGGTTGGAGCACTCTCTTCCGCCAGATGCGCAGCATCAGAACACTCGACCGGCAACGCCAGTCGGCAGGCAAAGAATGCCTGATATCGACTTCTCTTTGCCTGATGTTTCATTACCACAAAGCCCTGTGGCTGCACAGGAAGAGACTGTTCAACCGGTGGCACCGCAAATGGTGCCTCAGCAATCCTCCGATCAGATTATGGAATCGCTGTTCGGTCCATCACCTGCAGGGGAGAATCCTCCTGCGAGTAAGGCTAGCAGCGTTAACCCGACACAGATTCAGAAACAAGTAAAAGCGCAAATGGAAGCGCAGCAACAAGCTTTGATGCAGGCACAAGCAAGAGCCAATCTTCGTGCTCAAGCTCAAGCCGCGCGTACAGCACAGCAGCAAGGGGGCAAACCTGCCGAACCAGCCAGTCCCGAGACGAAAGAGTTCGAGAAGCCTGCTGCGCCTGGATTGGACGAAGCTGCTCAAGAACCTACCGGAAAGAAAGATCGCAAGCGACCAGGAAGAAAGTCGAAGGCACAAGAGGAAAAAGAAAGAGCTGCCAGAGAGAAAGAAGAGGTGCAACCGGAGCCGCAAGGCAGGCAAGAGCAACAGGCAGAACCTACTTTGCCGGAAAGCGGCAGACCCGCGAGTATTACTGATGTCCCTGTGTCTCCACTTTCGGCGGAGCCTGCCGAACTGCCACAGCCCAGGCTAAACGTTCCGCTGCCTGTGGTGCCTTCGGAACGGCCTGAAATTAAGTCGGCGAGGGATGTTGCGAGTTTCCTATCAGAGCCTATTGCTGAGCCGAAACCAGAACCTCCCGCACCGGAGCCGCCACAAGAGCTCTCGACTTACGAGCAACTGCAAATGGGGCAGCATCGTTTCGTAAATCCGATTGAGACGCAGATAAAACCTAAATTTGCGGAGCCGGAACCACGTGCTCCTGAGCCAGCTAAACAACAGGCTTACGCGAATATTGATTGGACGACACCAGCTGATGAGTTAGGCGGAACTCCGCGCGAGCAGGCGCCGTGGAGCACCGCAGATGGTACTGTCATAAGTCAAGTTCCCGATCAGCTGTGGCAGCAGTTGAGCTCAGTGCAAGAACCTGTGGAACCAAGAGAACCAGATGTTGTTTATCAGCGAGACTTCCGCGAACCAACGGTTCCTCCTGAGTGGAATACGACAGGTCAAAGGCCGCAACCGCAACTTAGCGAAAGTGAATTGAAGGAGTTCCTCAAGACTCCTGCACAACCAGGGCATTTGATGACTCCATCTCAGCGGGTGAATGCTGAACAAACAGGCTACCCGTCAGATCCTTCCGGCTATCCACAGACTCCACCAGACCAGGCGAATCACGGGTATCCACAATCGCCTCAGGGTTACCCGCAGGCACTTCAAGGCTATCCGGCTACTCCCGCACAACAGATACCACCGCAACCGCTAGAGCAGCCGCGACAACCGGACGAGCAACCACAGCAACCACAGCAACCACAGGTTCAGCCTCCTCAGCAAGTTCCGCAGCAAATGCCTGCTGCACAGTATCAACAGCCGCAGGAACTTCCGCAGCCGCAGCCCGCATACGAGGTCTATCAGCCACAACCGCAGGAATATATCAACGAACCCTACACCGATCTGTACGCCAACCAGTACTCCAACGATCCAAATTCCGGTGTCCAGTTCGTCGATCAATACGCCGATCAAAACGATCAATACAACTATGGACAAAACCAAGCACCGGCAAATTCTGTGCCCTGTCTCCAGTGTTCCGCTCCGATGGAGATCGGTGCGCGATTCTGCGGCGAATGCGGATACAAAGTCGAAATCAAGATACGCGGCTGCCACTTGTGTGGTGCGCCACTAGATGAAACTGCAAAGTTCTGCGGTGAATGTGGTTCGAAACTCGTGGAGTCCACAGGAGCAGTTACCATTTCGCCTGTTCAGCAGCAAATGCCCAACATCGTCGATCCGCGAACGATGCAGCAACAACAACCACAGCAACACTACCCCCCGGGCGACGAGAAGCCATCGCAACGCGGCTGGGTCAACAAGTTAATCAAGTTTCTCGATGAATGATTAGCGCTGTCACAAGTCTCAGAGCCACGTTGCGCAAGCCATTTTTAACCTTGTTGGTCGCATCGGTTTTGCCTATGTCTTGCTACGCAAAAGGTCCTGCACAAACAACGAAATCCACGGATCCAGCAAACGGACTCGTTCTCACACAGACTGTGCAACCAATGGGTGAGCGAAAGGTTTTGATTCGAAAGGACGCCATAAAGGTAATCAACTATGCGCAAAACGTTGGATTTCTTGCTAAGGCACCGGATTGGAGAGTTTATACCTACAACGAAAAGAGACAAATTTACGTTGATACCAGTCTCGGGAAATTCGTGAAGAAACTCCAGAAGTTGCGGAAATCAATGAATGTATTGGAACTCGAAAATCCTGAACCACACTGGCAAAAGCAGCATGAAGGAACAATGGATGGCGTTCAAGCAACCCTGTTTTTCAATGACGAAAAGGAGGTTGCGCCGGATGGTACAAAACATGATGGTTGGCGAAAATACTGGGTTGCTTACAAGCGAGTATTTCCGCGTCCGATAGTTCGATTGCTTGCGGCTGAGTATGGTGTGCCGAATCTTGGCGGCGTTCCAATTCATTTTGAAACGTTCGGCAGTCCCGACAATCTCGCCTTCGTCTACATCACCAGCAAACTCGATGGTAAGCTCGATG
>CAYZJR010000173.1:0-8643 GCA_964478655.1 uncultured Candidatus Obscuribacterales bacterium | reverse complement strand
TCCTGTTGCTACACTGTTCGCATTCCAAGCGTCGCCGTGAACGAGAGTTCTAAGCACACATAACAAGGGAGACGAACCATGGCTCAAGTCACTGTTAAAGCAGATGCCGGTAAGCAGTACAGACAGGAGATTGAGGCGGGTACGCACTCTTTCACATCAGACGCACCGACTGAATTTGGTGGTGCCGGCCAGGGGCCTGAGCCGCATGAGCTACTTTTGGCCGCTCTTGGTTCTTGCACGTCAATTACAGTTCAGATGTATGCGCAGAGAAAAGGTTGGGATCTTAAGGGAATCTCGGTGAAACTCACGGAAGAGAAAATTGCCGATCCCGAAAATGAAAGTCGCTCGATTCCGAAGATAGTGCGAGAAATCAAATTGACAGGCGCACTGCAACCAGATCAAGTCGACGCGCTCAAAGCCATCGCTGACAAATGCCCGATTCACAAATTGCTGTCTGGACCCAAGCAGATTGCAACCGAAGTCGATTTGTCCAACTAGCCACCATATCTGGTTTCACCCCCGATTGCCAGGAACCTCGCTTAAATGACACTAGAAGCTCATTCTTCAAGCGCTGTTTCGCTTGCGCAACTCGATTCTTATATGAATACGAAAGTATTGGGGCGTGCGGTTGGTTACAATAACGAGCTCTGGGATTCAATTGATTCGACGAATACGCGCGCGGCCGAACTGGCTGGACAAGGCGCCCCTGAGGGCGTACTGGTAATCGCCAGGCAGCAAACCGCAGGACGCGGAAGGCTGGGCAGGGCCTGGCTTTCCCCGATGGACAGCGGCGTCTATCTAAGCATAATTCTCAGACCTGCAGCACCAATTTCCAGCCTTCCGCTTCTTACGATTGCTGCAGGAGTTTCTGCGGCAGCAGGCATTTCGAACGCATCAAACGTGACCGTTGGGCTCAAGTGGGTCAACGATCTTGTTTACGATGGAAGAAAAGTTGGTGGCATCCTTTGTGAGCTTCCGCGCTCGCCTGGAATTGTTGAAAATTCCACTCAATCTGCGCAACCGATGATCGTCGGAATCGGTATCAATGTCTCGTTGAACGATGAAGATGTTCCCGATGAACTAAGATCAAAAGTGGAGTGGTTGGAACGAATTTCAGGTAACGCAATAGACCGCAGCAAACTTGTCGCCGAGATAGTTAATGAGTTTGAAACTGTGTACAAGCAAATGCTTTCAGGAGAAGCGGCCGGCGTCGTGGAGCGCTGGCGCCACCAATCGGTGACGCTCGGCAAGCAGATCGTCGCGACATCGGGGAGTCGAAGCTTCGAAGGAGTTGCCGTCGACATTGCAGAGGACGGCTCACTGATTGTTGATACCGTCAGTGAAGGACGGAAAAATTTGCATGCCGGAGAGATTACAATTCGCCAGAAAGATGGGAGCTACTGTTGAAGAGATCGACCTCCAACACTGAAGAGATTGCACTAGTCGTTGACTGGATTTTGTCCGCCCAAAAGGTCGTGGTACTGACTGGTGCCGGAGTCTCGAAAGAGAGTGGTGTACCAACGTTTCGCGAGGCTCAAACAGGACTCTGGCAGAAGTATGATCCGCACGAGCTTGCGACGCCCGAGGGGTTTTTAAAAGATCCCAATCTCGTTTGGTCTTGGTATGACTGGCGCCGAAAGTTGGTCATGGACGTTGACCCGAACCCCGGTCATTATGCCCTCGCGGAGCTTGAGAGGTGTTTGCCTCCCACCACTAAATTTTCGTTGATAACTCAGAATGTGGATGATTTGCACCGCCGCGCCGGAACGAAAGCGCCCATTCACATGCACGGAAGTATTCTCATCTTTAAGTGTTTCGATAGGGGACATCCGCAAATCGAAGTTCCATTCGGGTTGAAGCAACCACCTAAGTGCCAGTGCGGCTCACTCGTTCGTCCGGATGTTGTATGGTTTGGGGAGGCGCTTGACGAGCAAGTCTTGAACAACTCGTTTGCAAATGCGGACTCGTGTGATTTGATGTTTGTCGTTGGAACATCAGGGATGGTCCAACCGGCGGCCTCCCTTCCGTATGCAGTAAAGCAACGACGAAAGAGAGTTGTCGAGGTGAACCCGGACACTACGCCAATTACGGAAATAGCGGATGTGACGCTTCAAGGACCATCCGGAGATGTTCTTCCGAAGCTCGTAGAACAGCTTAAGAAGCGTATCGCCGGTTAACCAGAATCTAGCTAGAATCCGCCGCGAGCTTTTGCGCGCATAACACTCTTTGCCACTACCATCGGTGCCCTCAGTAGAAGCATCAAAGAGTTTACTTTTCTATCGCCATAACTGGAGATCATTCTTTTTTGCCAATTCGGATTGCCGCAAACCGTTAATTCCACAAAGTTGCGCACTTCTTTTAAATCAGTATCGTTTGGCGAAAATGCTACTTCCAGCGTGGTTCGCCCGTTTACAGAAGTACTGCTGACCAACCTCGATGGAAGAGAGCAACTTGTGCCGTTGACATGCGCGAGTACTTCCAGTCGCTGTTTCTCCGGTGGCTGCTGATGTGAATTGAATATGATAGTGCCGCCGCACTCACTTGCGTAGACCAGTTTGCCATCAATCGGAGTGTACTCCGGACCGGCTCCAACCTCGCTCACCGTTACAGGCAGATCTGTTTGCATGCCGTACATTTCTAGCGGTTCCGGACTGTCAAAGGCGCAGCACACACAGCAAAGAAGCATGACTGCGTTGTAAATGTTCCACGCCAAGGAAACCGCTACGGGCCACGGGTCTAAGCACCCCGCGATCAACTTGAGCGTTCCTACAATCGATGCCAAAACTGTTAGCAGCAACAACAATGCATGGGGTGCGATCAAGCGTGCATCAAAGCCGACTGACTCGAGCTTCAATCCCTTCGGTGTTGACTGAAACTCAGCCCCGAAGCGCTTCAATGATGTGTTCAAAAACTCGATGACAAAAAATGGTGATCTCAAAACCTGATACAAATCGGACAACGCTTGCGGCAGATGTTTGCCGAAGACGCGACTGGTGCTAACTAGCATGAGACCGTAGGCGGGGAGCCATGTTCCTAAATACGTCCAAACAAATGCCCGTGATGGACAGATATAGAAGAGCAAAAATAACGCGGGCACCAACGCACAAACTATGCGGGGAAAAAACGAAAAATAGCTATAAATGTCGAGGCAGCAACAAAGTTTATGAGGGACAGTCAGGCCCTTTGCGAAAAGAGGATTGAATGCTTTTATCAGCTGAAAAGTTCCTATGAACCAGCGCCTCTGCTGCATCATGTATGCTCTCAAAGTTTCGGGATTGAGAGCGAGCACTTGAGGCGTCGCAATGTATGCCAGTCTATATCCCTTTTGATTGAGCCTAAAACTCGTGTGTTTATCTTCAACAACAGTTCCTTCAGCAACGCCGCCGATTTCTTCCAGTGCAGATCGTTTGATGACTGCACCAGAACCCGCCCAGAAAGCCGCGTCCCAAGAATTCAGCGCCGGCAGCAACACCTCGAAAAAGGCCTGCAGTTCTGTTGCGACTTTGCCACCACATTTGAGGTTTCTTTCGACTGGAGCCGGGTTCAAAAATCGTTGCGCGAACTGCACGCCCCAAACTTTTGGATCTTCGAGCAGCGGAAGCGCATACTTGATGATGTTCTCGGCAGCAATGTGATCTGCATCGAGCGTCAGAATCAACTCACCGTCGGTCTGCCGAAGCGCATTGTTGATGTTTCCTGCTTTTGCAGACTTGCGATTGTCGCGCGTGATGTAGTGACATCCCATTGATTTTGCAAGCATCTCGACTGCGGGGCGCGCACCGTCGTCGAGCACATAAACCTTTTTATTTGGATAGGATACCGACAATGCTCCTGCAATCGTGCGCCGCAAAATATCAGTCGGCTCTCTCAAAGTTGGAATGAAAATGTCGAGCGTCGGTGGATTTTCCAATTCGCTTGGTTCAATCGGTTTGGCCAAGTCATCTTTAGGTCCCGGCCAATGCAGGAACGTTGTGAATGCAATGTTGACGACGTAGAAGGCTTCTGCTGCAAGCAGAGCGTAGCAGCAAAGTATGTCGGCCAATCCAAAGTTGTTGATGCTGCAGCAGATGCGCCAGATGATGTAGCGAACTCCGCCGACGCAGCAGCCGTAAAGAAGAATGCGTCGTGAAGAGCGTTCGTTTTCACCTCTTGCTGCAAGAAGAGTAATCGCAATGATTACCGCTGAAATTGCCCATTCCACCTCGCACGAAATCGCTTGTCGACTACAAAATACGGTGTAGACGACGAGCAGAACGAATATAGGAATAGAAAAGAAGAGCATCTATTTCATTTCGCGTGAGGGGGGGGCCATTTTTCGTTCTTTCTCCAGCCTCGCTAACAGTGCTGATTTCGCTGCACGAAATGAGGGATTGTCAGGCTCTAGTTCTAGTGCTTTTGCAATATCTTCTAGAGCTAGATTAGGTTGTGTCCGTTCTTCATGCAGTTTCGCTCTTTCTAGATAGTAGAACGCGGGAGCTTGATGGGCAATGCAAAAGCTGATTTCCTTGAGGCTCTCCGGCAGATTTTTGCGTGCTCTCAAGATGCGAGACAGCACCAGATGGGCTCTTATGTAATCTTCGTTCTTTTCAATTGCTTTCTTGCAGTCTGATTCTGCTTCGTCCAATCTACCCATTGCGCATTGGGCCGCTGCGCGAGCTACAAGCGCGCTGCCGTTGAATGGCTCTAGATCAACCGCATGCACTGCGTCTTTCAGTGCATAGTCGGGTTTACCCAAGCCCAGTCTGCCCCAAGCTCGACAAATGTAAGCATGTGCTGCTTCAGGGTCTTCTGCGATGATCATGCCGGCGTCATTGGATGAATCGTTCCATCTCCCTAGATTTGAAGCGGCCCATGCCCGAGCATTTCTTGCATCGAGCGATGTTGGATATAGATTCACCGCCTTGTTTGCATCGCTGAAAGCGCCGTAGAAATTCGACAAACCATTGCGAGCCCAGGCCCTCGTTGCGTATGCACGGGCCAAGTATTTGCGTTTTTGGTTTGATGTGTATTGTTCCTTGCTGAGCAAGTCCAGAGATTCTGTTGCGCTGCTTTCAGCTTCTGGCCATTTCTTTTCAAGGTCGAGCATGTATGCTCGTTCTGCTAGTGCTTCTGCTCTAAATTTGCCGAGCGCAAGTACTTTTTGAATATCTGAGTGAGCCTGATCGGTTTCCTTTAGACGATTTCGAACCTCGGCTCGATGGAGCAAAAATCTCGCATTATCTCCTTCGAGTTGAATCGCCTGTGTGGACAAGGCCTCTGCTTGTGCAATTTTTCCTTGTTCCATCAAACAAATCGCCTTTGTGTCCAAACCAAGCGGCCAGTTTGGCCTCAATTCGCATGCACGAGTCGCGTCTTGCACGGACCTATCGACGTGACCAAAATCAAGATGCGCCAACGCGCGCGCGCAAAATGCCTCTGGCGATTTTGACCCTTTTGATATTACCTGCTGTGACTCAGAAAGCGCCAATGAAGTTTGACTTGCGAGCGCGTGTTCGAGAGACTTGATTGCGAGTTTGTTCTGCGCGGAGTTTTCGGATTTCTCAGTGCATGACGTGCAAACGCTTAATACGAGCGAGGCTACGAGTACTTGAAAAAAGGGAGAGCTAACTTTTAGCAATATATGAGATTGAAATGCTTTGGATTTGGGTACTTCTTCTTTAAGTTACACCGCTTCATGATAAAATGCTAATGTCGGTCTTGGCACCTGGCTCAGCTTCCATCTCGCAAGTGTCGCATATGATTTCGGGAAATTTATTGGCAAGTGGATAATCAATGCCAGGCGGAGTAGTCTGATACCAGAATTGGTGTCGTAGAAATAGTGCCGGATATGGTGGCTGACTGGAGCCCGAGCAGGACAATTTGATTTTGAGTCAGAGGCATGAAACTGTTTAAATACCGATCGAGATACAGAAGACGCCGACACGGCAACAGCATGATAGAGCTGCCGCTAGCGTTGTGGATTATTCTCGTTTGCCTCGCCTTGCCGCTCATAATGCTCGCAACCATGGCGATTCGCTATGGCTTTTTTTGGAACGCTGCCAGAGAGGCTGCCCAAAATGCAGCTAAGTGCCAAACGTTTTTAGTAGACGATGCTTCCGCCGGAATGATTTCATCTGTAAACACTGCTCGATTTTGGGCGGTGAGATCCGCGCAATCCTTTACCGGAATTACTTTAGGACCAATTCCGGGCAACGGGTGCCAGGTTTTTATCTTGTGGACAGATGTTGGTGGCACCACTGGAAATCAACCAGCCGATACGCCTCTAGGCGCAGCGGCAGATCCGACGAATTTTGTGTATACAATTCAAGTGCAACTCACAGGATCATTTGATCCATTGTTGCCTATGCCTGGGGGTATATTTGGTTTTGGAGTGCCAGGACTGACGGCACCGGCTCCAGTGATGGTACTTTCAACCGCCGGATCGGAAGTGCCACAAGGGCTCAACAAGTAAGGGCAAATGACTAGACGCAGAAGTGGTGGATTTAGCTTTTTAGAGGTCGCAACATCATCATTTTTGGTGTTGGTTCTTGTGATTCTATCCATTAATATCTGCTTGCTAATCTTCGGCTGCCAGATCAACGATACTGCGTGTAGAGACGCGGCTAGAGCCGCTTCACTGGCCTCGGACTCGGCTAAGGCCTGGGCTCTTGCTACTGCATCTGTCAGGTCGCATAAAACGGATGGAACATTTATAGGTACGATTACACTTTTGGGCGGAAGCGCATTTCAGTATCAAGATTTCGCAGGCGCACCGCCGGCAGGACAATGTCCCTTCGTCAGAGTGACGACAAGGACTCGCGTGACTTTGCCTACGCCCATCTACTTTTTCGGTGCAAGTTTCACAAACGTCTTTGACTTTTCGCAGACTTATACAAGCCCTATCGTGAAGACGAAGTATTTGCTGCCGTAGCAAGGCTTCCACAATTTTGTCACGCTGGAGGATCTACTATGTGGTCAGTTCTCTGCCTGCATGCCGTTGTTTGCAGTCTAACGATTGCAATGCCGCGTGATTTAACAAGGGACCGAACCGGTTTAACCCTCGGTAATTGGGCCGGGATCACGCGGTATTTTTTTTCTCACTGTCGGTAGTTATGGTGTATAGGAGTAGCCAAGGTGGAATATGGAATGTGATAGAATGTTAAGGTAGTCTTCGGCACATACCCCACCAGCGCAGAATCGAAATATGAAAACGAATCGATCGCGAGGTCAGGCCACATTGGCCTTGAACCTAGTTCTAGCAATCTTTTTTGTCGGCACTCTGGCGATTGTCTCCTATGAGATCAGCCGAATCATGCTGGCTCGGGAGCAACTCAAGCACTGCGTTGAGCTAGCGGCTCTAGCTGGTGAAACGACGATTATGTCGTCGACGAATGCCTCACCTCAGGCGACTGCCAGACAGGTGGCCCTAAACATATTCAAGCAAAACAGCATTCATGGGAAGTTGCTGTCGGGCGCAACTGAAGTGATGAGCCTCACAGGACTTACTCCCGGCGCAGGACAAGCGCAAGTTTTCTTCGAATTTGACGATCCCATGACCAAATCACCGTCGGCCACAGGCAACGTGATAAGAGTTCATGGCGCATACAATTATCCTTTATTCTCAGGCGGCTTTGGTGCAATAGGCATCTCGTCATATACCGTTGCGGTTGAAAGCTTGGCTGCCTTGCCTGCTCTCGACCTGGTGATCTGTTATGACTTGTCGGCATCAATGGATGACCAGACAAAGATATCGTTGGTTAGACGAACCTGGGACCCTGCATTGGGAAGCCCTGCTGGCAGTGGCGCTCCTCGCTATGACATTCCGACTGACAGCGGCGGACAACCGACAAACGGACCAATCGGAGGTGTCTTGTGCAGCCCGAAAATGGGCAACGCGACCAATGCAATGATGCCTCAAAACTTGGATGCATCAAACACATTCCCTTCCACGTGTCCAAAAGAATTCAGCGAAACTGGACCGACCGGAAGTACAGTCCCATTGCGTGGTGTGTCGAATGGCGGAGCCCCTCCGGGAGACACTCCTCCAGGTGCAAAACCGGGTATTGGACCATCTGTTGGGGTCGCAGCCCTGACACCGGGCCCTGGTTACACTGGCGGTGCACAGGCCTACGGTGACAACACCAACAACGAATACATGGCTTATCGCCACAAGAAGCACAATGCTTTGCCAAACGGCGTCAAGATTGTTCCTGCCTTAGAACAAGCCGCAAACGCTGCTGTTGTAACAACCGGACAATATGGCTCCGATGTGACCATGTACACCGACCTCGTTGTCAACTTGGACAATGCAAATACGTTCTCCTCATACAACGGAACCGGTGGTTTCACAGGCTATGACTTCCGCAACATCGGTTCGTTGGTTGAAGCCGCAAGAGGAAACCTCGAATCAACAACGACAGCGCAACTGGCTGGATTGGATTTGGCGGCATTGAACGTGACTCCGAAACTCGGTTACAAGTCTGCCTATGAATCATTGTCATTAAGCCGACTAGAACCGAAGTCTTCGATCGACAATGCACTAAATAACTTTATCGACAAGCTGAAAACGTCCACTGACTGCCATCTAGGCTTGGTAACATTCAACGATCGAGCTGGTACAAGCCCAACCGACACATTCGGTGCACATAACATCTCTTGGTCTTA
>CAYZJR010000172.1:0-9316 GCA_964478655.1 uncultured Candidatus Obscuribacterales bacterium | reverse complement strand
GAGGCAGGCGCATCCCGACCAGTGGTATGCGGTGGTCTGGGTGCTTCAGGAGAAGGCTTTGACGGCGAGCTGGACCGAAGTCGAGGAGTGCATAGTAGAAGCCTTCAGGAAGGCTGACCAGCGATTCGGCAGGGGCAAGAAAGCCGAAAAAAAATAGAAAGAACCAGCGATTAGCCCTGAATCTGAGTAGAATCCTCTTTGTAAGGTCAATTTGAAGACCTGGAGTGACAAATTTGAAGTTCAAGCTTTTTCAGAATCTTGTTCAGGTCCCGCAGCGGATTGTCATTCTTGCCATTCGTGCTTACCAGCGCACTCGTATTTTGAGAGCGCCATCATGCAGGTTCTACCCATCATGTTCAGAATATACGGCTGGGAGCGTCAGCCGACATGGCTTGATGAAGGGACTAATCCTGTCTGTTGCTCGTATTCTCCGATGCCACCCTTTCAATCCCGGTGGTGTTGACGAAGTACCGCGCAACTTCACGTTGCTTGCGATGCGCGGCAAAGCGCACGAGCGACACCCCAGTTAATTCGCAACGAGGCCAACCGAAACCTAGATGGACATCACCTACTCATTCATGCTCCCTATCGTGCAGTACTTCGCGAAAGTAACTCACAGCTATGGGTGGGCCATCGTCCTTCTCACGCTTCTGGTGCGGGTTCTTGTTTGGCCACTCGTTTCTCAATCGACGCGCTCGATGCAGCGATTGTCGCAACTGCAGCCAAAAATCAAAGAATTGCAGGAACGGTACAAAGATGATCCGCAACTGTTCCAACAAAAAGCAATGGAGTTCTACTCCAAGAACAAGGTCAACCCAATGGGTGGCTGCTTACCCACTTTGATTCAGTTGCCGATTTTGATTGCACTGTATGCAACCTTCGCCGGTCCGCCTTTCGGCGACAAAATCATCAACGTTCCTGTAAATGTTGTTGAGCAAAAACCAGGCATTCAACTGAAGAAAGACGAAGCATCGAAAGACAACAGTCCGTACGTTTCGAAAGAAGGAGTACTCAGCAAGATCGTCGTATTCCCTGGTGAAATGACAATTGCCGAAGGCGAGAAAGTCAACTTTGGAACTCGTGCGATAGACGGACAACAACCTGCAGATTTCAAACCTGATTGGGGCGTACTCAACAAAGACAGCAAGCCCGCACCTCCTGAAGAAGCGGTTATCGACGCTGAAGGTCATGCAGAATTCAAGAAGGCAGGCAACTATCGCGTCACTGGTCATGTACACGGAGTCGCGCACAACGAGCCGTTCTTGTTTGTCACCAGCCTTGGCAAGGTAGTCGCTGGTGCGGATCTTCTGAAGCCACAAAACTTTGACAGCCTCGGATTAATCTTGCTGTTCGGCATCACCATGTACATCTCGCAGAAGCTCACCATGCCTACCGCGAAGAAAGATCCAAGTCAGATGGATGAAAATGAGCTGGTGCAGTACAGAACTTCCCAGCTGATGCCTGTTATGATTACCGGGACATTCCTGTTTGTTCCTCTGCCAACCGGCGTCTATGTTTACTTCGTGTTGTCAAACATCGTTCAAACTTTGCAAACGGCGTTGCTCATGAGGATGCCGGCGCCGCCGCTGGTGGATGTCACCGGCGACGACCCTCCCCCTAGTTCTTCCTCCAAGGCAGACGGGACCAAACGAAAAGCTGACGGACCCAATACGGACGGGCCGAAATCGGACAAACCGAAATCGAACGGCTCCAAGCCAAGTGGTTCAACCGGCGAAATCGATGGACACAAAATCCAGGTTGATGGACAAAAAATCCAACTTCCCGATGCCAAGAAGAAAAAGAAGAAAAGGTAATGAACACATTTGGTGATGACAACGCAAGAAGCTATCTAGAGAAGATCCTCGCGATTCTTGACATCGACGCAACTGTCACTCAAGAGAATGTTGACGAGACAACAATATGTTTTCGCATTGATTGCAAGTCAGATGACGCCAGGGTTTTAATTGGAAAGAATGGTCAAACACTTGAAGCTTTGCAGTTTGTTGTACGCCAGATGTGCAGAAGTAATGGCAGTCAGCAAGGACTGTTCATCATCGATATTCTCGACTATCGCACACGTCGTCGCAGAACACTGGAAGACCAGGCGAAGCGCGGTGCAGTAGCTGTTTCAAACGGAGACAGCGAGCGGTTTGCGCTCCTGCCTATGAGCCCATACGATCGCAGAATCGTTCACAACTATCTGCACGAACACTTTCCCGATCTAGCGTCGGAGAGCGAAGGCGAGGGTGAAGAACGCCACATCGTAATAAGCTTCCGAGGAATGCCGGACGAGAAAGGCCGCTCATCTGAAGAAGATGAAGAGTACGGCGACTTCGTCGAAGCCGAGGATGAGGCTGAAGATGAAGAAGAAACCGAAGAATCAACGGCATCATCAAAACGCGACTGAGGCCTAACAACATGCGTCCCCATTGGATTGTCTCCTTGACTGTGCTTTTGCTTGGGGCTCAGAGCTGCTTTGCAGGCAGCAGTACGGCCATGTACGACGTCGGTGTCGACTTGTACAACAAGCGAAACTTTAGAGCGGCGGCGATTCAGTTTGAGCTGCACGCAAAGGCGCATCCTAACGACGCGAAAGCCTTGTATTATGCCGGTCTCTGTTACCATCAGTTGAACGACACTAAGAAAGCAAAACTTTTCTACGATCAAGCCGTTCAAATCGCACCCTCTTCTGAAGCGGCCCGTGCTGCCAGAGCAATGATCGCTCGACTAGGTGGTGCGTCAATGCCGGCACCTAGCTCATCTTCGTCAGCGCAGGTTCGATCATCAGGTGCGGCATCCCAACTGAGTTCAGACTTTGCTTCGTTGCCTGCTGATGTAAGAATTTACTACACCGGAGACGCAGGACAGATGCTTGTTGATGCGACGATCAACGGACGCAGAAAGGAAATGCTTTTCGACACCGGGGCACCACAGGTGGTGATCGGTAAGAAACAGCTGCAGGAGCTTGGACTGCCTGTTCCCAGTGGTCCTCCCACAGGAAAGGTGCCCGGTGCGGCCAATGCTTCGTTGGTAAATTTTTGGGACGCAAGTGCCGACATAAAGGTCGGACAGATCGATCGAAAGGGCGTCAAGATACAGGTTCTGGAAGACAATCCACCGTTTGCACTGTTAGGGCAAAACTTTTTTCAAGACTTCACTTATACCGTTGATTCAGGTTCTAAGTCAATTCGTTTAACAAAGAGAACCCAGGCCCAGCCTCAAATTGTTAATGCTTACACACCGAGAGATCCCTCAGTAGTTCCATTTACCTGGGACCCAAATGGTCGGCGAATAGTTGTTAGCGTGGAAGTAAACGGCAGACCAAGTGAGATGATCTTTGATACAGGCAATGTAAGCTCCGCTATCACCTTTCCAAACCTCGATAGCCTCAAGAAGTTTGGATTGAAGTTGCCTGAAGACGCGAAAGAAACAACGGCAGTAGGAGCATCCGGAGAAGGTGCAGCTTATGAGTTTACAGTCAGCAGAATAAAGCTGGGACCGATCGACAGAAACAGTATAGAAGTGAAAGTCAATAAAGAAGGTGGTATGGAACGCCCACTAGTTGGGCAAGCTTTCTGGAGCGGTTGGGAATACACTATTGATATGGACCGGAAAGTAATTCGCTTCAAGCGACGATAGAACCACCGAAAATTGGGTGCTGCTGTGGACGACGAGAAGTGGTCACGCAACTACAAACCTGCGGAGAAGGTTACGCTTCATTCGCCTGAGACGAATTCGGTGCCTCCGGAAACTGAGCTGAAGATTGAATCGCCATTGGGGCCGACTGCGCAGCCTCACAGCGAGCCACCACCTGAGCCTTGCTGCGAGTCCTCATCAGAGCCTCGGTGTGAGCCAGCACCTGAGCCTTACCACGAGCCAGATCCGTCTGACGCTTTGTATCAGCGACCGATTCCATCGAACGACATTTCACCTACTGGAAAAGTGATCGCAGAGAAACTGAAAACTTTCGCGCCGAGTCTTGCAGATCGCGATGGTGAGCCGAAAGCAGATGGAGGCAGAAAGCAACAACCGAGTCACATCGATGGTCACACGGTGAGAATGATCGTCATCGCGTTGGTGTCAAGTGTTCTCGGTTCTGGTTTAGTGGCATTCGGCTACATGTCTTATGTTAAGAGCCGCACCCCCAGCAGTACCGTTGTTCCTGCAATAGTGGGATGGAAACCAACCGTGCTAAACGCGGTTGATTTACAGCTTCAGGAAACGGAATCAAAATTGGAAGCGGAGCGTCACGACCAAACTGAGTTTTGGAAAATTCAACAAGCCGAAAGGAAAAGGCTGGAGAAGGAACGAAAGGAGTGGGCCAGGCGCGGGATTGATAAATCAACAGAAGCGGAGAAAGAAAAGCAAAAGCAAGAGGCCAGCAAGGCGATCGATCGCAGTTTCAAGAAAATGCTCTCTATGAAAAAGAGCAATAAGTCCGCTTTAGATCGAGAAATGCAAACGATCATCGGTTACGGAAGAGAACCGTTTCAGCAGAAGTTTACCAGTGCGCAGGACAACAAGATCGCGATGTTAGCTGCCATTGCACTATCTAAAATCGAGCAAGAACAGAACAAGTCTTACTACTATGGCAGCAGCACCTACGAACTTATGTGTGAAGCCGTTAGAGACAACAAGAACATGGAAGCAGTATCAGCATTCTTCGCAGCAACAGGGAGGAGGGGAATCGCGTATTTAGAGGGTCTGACAGGGCTTTCTGAGGCGCCGGAAGTTAGAGACAGAGCAACAGTTTTGCTTGCGTCGACTCTACGCAAGTCCCTTCATGATTCAGAGAAGTTGACAAATAGAATTGTCTCGTTGGGGGCTCTGCGAGCACTCGCTGAGATTTACAAGAGAGCCAGATCTCAGTCTGTGCAAGAAGCAGTGGTCTACTGCTTGCAGTATGGTCCGGGACCGTCATCAGAGGTGGTGGCACTTGCGCGCGACGCCGCAAACAGAAAGCTGTCCGGAGCCGAAGAAGTGTTTGATACGTTGAATGCTCGCTTTCATGCTAATGCAGATATCAATGACGGGGATTGATGTCATGTCATTTGACATCACAGCACTTAGTTCGCACCCAGTTCTTAGAATTGCGATGAACTATTCTCTTTCCAGTTAACGAAGCGCAATCGATTTTCCAGAAGCCGAATTCTTTTGCGAGTTCCATTCTGCATGTGCCGCTTCCGGTAATCATATTTGTGAACCTGCCTTGCTCGTCGGCCACTGTGTTTCCACTGACAGTAAGCAGAATCCTTTCTTTGTTTGGATTGTCTTTTTCAGGTGAAAGCGGTTGCTGCGAGAACTTCGGTTGAAAAACCATCCACTTTTTGTACAGGCGAAACTCTTTGTCGATCGTTGATGGATCCTCAGTTCTCAGCTTTTGCCAGCGCTCTTGCAGTCTAGATGAAAGATACACTTCAATTTGTCCGGGTTCGGTAGCGCGACAAAGATCAAGCAAATAACGTTGATAGCATTCCTGTGGAGTTGGCTCACGCTCTTGGTTTGGTGTAGTCAAAGCCTTTGTATTCGGATTTGACTTAGGCGACGTTTTTGTTGCGCTTGCTTCGGAGTTTCTTGAAGAAGAGGTTTGTCCGGTTGCTTGTTCTATGTCTGAAAAGTAGCCAACCATCGCAATCGACAAGACTAGCGCAGCTTTAGAAATTCTATTTGAGGGCATCCCGGACTCACTCCAATTTTTCGCACCAGTCAAGACACTGAGCCTTGCCGAGTTGGTTTTGAAAGTAGTCCTTTACACCAAGAAGTTCTGCTTTCAGCTTGTACTGCCCCTCTTTTCCTTTCAAAGGAAGTATCAAACAGTGTCGAATAATATGTGCCCATATGTTGAGATAGGCGACCGGCTTCACTGCTGCTGGTGTGTATTTCGAGAAAAATAGAAAGCGATTTCGCGTGTGATAATATGCGCGCAAAAATGAGAGTTTCCCAAGTGTCGAGGCATTGCCGGTGTGCACTATGCGCGCCTGTGGAACCAACAAACATTTCCAATCCGCCAACCTCAAGCGGTGGCACAGCTCGGTATCCTCGAAATAGAGAAAGTAGTCCTCATCGAGCGTTCCGATTTCCTTTAGCGCTTCAGTTCGCAGAAGCAAATTGCAACCGGAGAGCCACTGGCAACCGATAGCTTCCGGAGTCGTCGTCGAAAAGTCGCCTTTCAAATAAGTTTTTGCTTTGGAGAAGCTGATCACACCGCGCCCTGACAGATGCTCTTCGCTGTAGGGTGAATCCGAGATGCTTCCACTGAGCGCACCAGCCTTAGGTTCCTTTACAGCTGCTGAGACAAGCGTAGCTAGGCTTTCAGGGTGTACGGTCGCATCATTGTTCAGAAGCCAGATAAAATCGGCGCTTTTATCAAGACAGTAAGAAATGCCTTTGTTACAGCCTCCTGCAAAACCCAAATTTACTTCTAGTCTTAGAACGTCAATTTCTGGGTATGAGTTTGCAAGACGGGTACCTTCCTGATCTTGCGACCCGTTATCGACTACTAGAACTTTGAAGTTCTCGTATGTCAGGTTACGTAAGGAATCCAGGCATTCAATCGTGTTGTCGATTCCCCGCCAGTGGAGAACAAGAATCCAAACAAGAGGCGTCGAAACTGTCACTTTATAACTCTGGATGCAAGAAATTGACCGATTATGGGCTTGATAATATTAGAGAACGGTTTGGGAGGATAGGTCGTGGCTGAAGATGTACCAAAAATGGATGCGGCATCGGACGTCCAAGGCGGTTCGCAGACTCCAAGAAGAGCTGGCCTGACCAACTTCTTTCTGGCCCTAAAGCACATCAATGAGGCGTCGGTCGCCGAAAACGTCAAGCAACGATTCTCCGACTACGTGACAATCGCTCTTGTCGTACTGTGCATTCTCAGTTTAGTCATGGCTGTCAGTGTACCAGTACCGCCTGGAATCAAACTGCTGCCTCTTCTCTTTACCGTCGGCGCAGTCATCTTCTACATCATCAACCGGCTGGGCATCATGATTTCCTTGACGCCACGCCAAGCGCTCATCGTTTGGCAAATTCTCGTAGCGGGCTTCTGGCTTGGGGTTACAAGCGCAATGCTCGTGATGTTGGCGTGTTTCTATTTCGTTTCTCAAGGCACCGGTGGGTTCTAACTGATTCGCCTTGCCTCGTTTATTTCTACTCTGGACGATTGGATTCCTAATCCTGGCGCTCTCGCTGGCTTCTTGCTCGCGGGAGCTTTCTAATTCCGGGTCTACGGTTTCGAGCCGTGCCGAGCGAATTGTTGTTGGCATGCCATGGGAGCCCGTGAGCTTCTACCCGCTGCGAGCACTTGATTCTGCCTCATACTTTGCAGGAACCCTCGTCTACGAAGGCCTCGTGCGCTTCGACGAGAAACTCAATTTGGTGCCTGGTTTGGCGGAAAGCTTTTCCGTGTCCGATGACGGACTGAGTTACAAGTTCGTTCTGCGCAAGAATCTTCGCTACTCCACAGGCGAGCCGATAAACGCTGCTGACGTCAAAGCCTCTGTAGAGGGTGCCAGAGCTCCCAGCTCGCCGTTTTTCAGCGACTATCGGGACATCGTGGGAGTCGATGTAATATCGGACGTCGAAGTGGTTCTCAGGCTCTCACAGCGCTGTCAGCCGCTGCTATCGCGAATGGCGGAGATTCGTGTCTTGCCGAAACGTTTGGCTTCACTGCCGGACAGGGGCAAGACGCTTTTAAGCCGTACACCGATCTGCAGTGGTCCATTCAAGCTGATGCGATGGGAATCAGGACTTGAACTGGTTTTTGAGCCCAATGAATTTTATTGGGGAACGCATCCAAAGTATCGAACATTGGTGTGGAGAGTGATTCCTGACCGTGGATTATTGGCGCTTGCAATGGCTCGTGGTGAGGTTGATGTCGCGCAAATAGACGGTCGCAATTGGAGAGATTTCCTATCAAAACGCGCTTGCGATGAGATGAGCTCTAAGTCGCGCAATTCTACAAAGGAATCTACGGGCGAATGTTTAATGCTCGATCGCTTTCGCGGAACGCGAACAGTGTACTTTGGATTCAATCTCCGCAAGCCGATCTTGGAGGACAGGCGTGTGCGAGAAGCAATTTGCCATGGTATCAACAGGCAGCAAATCGTGGATCAGTTTTTTGCCGGATACGGGCGTGTACCGCAGACGGACGTGTCTCCTGGAAGTTGGGTTTTCAATCCGCAGTCGACAAACTACAACTATGATCCTCAAGCAACCAGGAGTCTATTGGCTGACGCGGGGTTCACTCTCGATGCAGAAAGGGGTTTCTGGTCCAAGGACGGAGAGAAGCTTGCACTCAAGCTTTTGACCACCAAAGATTTTCAGGAACTTGCTGAGATCTTGTCTACGAGCCTGAGAGCCATGGAGATTCCAAACGAAATAGAAGTAGTTGAATACAGCACTTTGCGGCTGAGATATTTGCAGAAATCTAGTTTTGACGTTGTAGTTTGGAGTCGTTCGTGCGGTCCTGACCCTGAATGCACCTTGGTTTGGAGTAGCGATGGTCCGCTCAATTTTTCAAAGTTTCAAAACAAAAGAGTAGACGAACTTCTCTCGCTAGGCAGAACTGCGACGACTCGAGAAGCAAGAATCCCTGCCTATGCCGAGATTCAGGATATTCTCTCTTACGAGTTACCGTGGGTGTTCATTGCTCAACCAGAGCTGTTAGTTGCACATCAGCGTCGAGTCGTCGGTATCACTCAGGCAAAACAGACCGAAACCGGACTGCCTTGGGATAACCCGTTTTTCAACGCAGCTCATTGGGAAATTCGATGAGCCAGTCGTTAAGAACCCAACATTTTTTCAGCGGTCTGACGAAGGAACGCGGCTTCATTCACGTTGCCTTCGCCATGGTAGATTTCAGACAATTCTTCGATGATTTCACAAGTGAGCAGAACATCGAATTCTTCAATACCCTCGCAAGCCAGTAATGCTTGTTCGTAAAGGTGAATGGCCTTCTTTTGTTGATTGCGGGCGTTCGCTTCTCTCGCCTTGATTACAACATTCTTCAGTGTCCACGTATCACACGGAACGGCAATCACGTCGTAGGCAGTGTTGAATTCGTTGGCTTGCATGATCATTGAAGCGAGTCCTCAAGAAGTTGGCGGAGAATAATGCCGGGTATTGCGGAGGAATGATGGAATTGTAGGGTCGAGTAGTGGCTACAACGTGACACCTTTGTGGCGAAACCGTGACATCGTAATCTCTTCTGATCTATGGACGTAACAAGATACAATTGCATTTCCTTTCAGGCACCAGACGCAATGCATGAGGTCATTCAAGATGGAACGCAAGCGATGGAATCACTGGAATC
>CAYZJR010000171.1:0-9388 GCA_964478655.1 uncultured Candidatus Obscuribacterales bacterium | reverse complement strand
AAGCGAGCTTGACAGTTTTTCGACGAAAAATTGGGAAAAAAGCGAGGTCGGAAATTTGTCGATCCTCGAAAGGTGCATTTTGTCGTTGGCTAAGTGTCAAGCGCACTAGACACTTGGCTTCCCCGTTTTTTCAACACCCACCAACTAAAAACGTCATCCAAGCGCCTCATGGCAACACCCAGCTTCCTTAAAGGGGGCTTATACTACAATAGAAACGTATGGCGAAGGACAAGAGTCAACCGAACACCGGATCTGAAGGTGCTGTGAAGAAAGCAGCTACCTCTGTTTCGATGACCCCAAAGCAGCGTCCCAAAAAGAAGAAAGAACCGCCAAAAATCATCGAAAAGGTGAATGTTCGAGTTCTTCTTGCTTGCGCAGCGATTCTCTTTATTGTCATCTGGGCCGGTCACGCCATCAGCTTATGGGGCGACTTTGCCGGCGGCGATTACCATCAACTCTTGCTGATCAATAAGACCAAGGACTGGCAAAGCTTTTGGATCTTCGCCATTACCGACATCTTTACCAACACGCTTTCTCAGCCGCTACTTCAGCTGACTTTGCTGGCTGATATGCATTCTTCGGGCCTCACGCCGGCGTTTTATCACTGCATAAACATCGCGTGGCACTTTGCAGCAGTCACCGCATTTGGGGCGCTAATTTTCCGAATCTGTTGGCACTTCAAGCGAGCCGATATCTCCAAAGACAATGCCTACTTCATAGCCTTCGCTGCAGCCGCCCTTGCTGGAGTTCATCCTCTTGCCTCTGAGGCGGTTTCGCACATCACAGCTCGCGGAGCCTTAATGGTTTCGTTTGCCTATTTCCTTTCACTAAACGCATTTCTTGTTGGGTTCTGGGCGACCA
This sequence comes from uncultured Candidatus Obscuribacterales bacterium, assembly GCA_964478655.1. GTDB lineage: Bacteria > Cyanobacteriota > Vampirovibrionia > Obscuribacterales > Obscuribacteraceae > CAYZJR01. The sequence goes on along the minus strand of CAYZJR010000171.1, from coordinate 8,527 downwards.
AACTCCCATCAGCATTAGGTGGTTATTTAGTTGGTTATCTGATGCTGTTTGTCGGTCTGGGCTGCGGCTCCCAAGCCGTTACGATTTCTGCCGCATTGCTGATTCTCATTCTGCTTTTGCGACCGAAAGAGAAGACCGCTCGCGAGTGGAGTCTCGACTGCTTGTTTGAACTTGCCACTCCCGCGGTAGTGTCGCTTGTCGTGCCATTTGTATTGCGTCTTGGAAAACTTCCGACTGGCAACGCGGCTGATGTGCCGCTTCTTTCATATGCAGCCTATACCGCAACTCAGTTTAAAGCCCTCGCCACTTACTATGTCCGATGCTTCTTTGTTCCGGTCGGACTTAGCGTTGACCCCCCATTCACAATCGCCAGCGGTTGGGCTGACCCGCTTGCGTGGATTGGAGTTGCCATTGTAGGCGGTGCCGTCTACTGCGCCTGGCGCTTCAGAAGTGACCGCGCGATGGCTTTTGGATTCTGGCTTTTCGTCTTGGGACTATTTCCCGAGAACCTTTTGCTTCAGCAAGAGACCGTCTCTGATCGCCGCTTTTACCTGCCGCTGTTTGGATTGTGCATTGTCGTTGCCTCGCTTCTCGCCAAGCTGTACAACACACAGCCGAAGAAGGCAAAGATAGCGCTTGGATTGATTTTGGCAGCGCTTATCGGTTTGGCTAACTGGAGAGATCATGGTTGGCGCAATGACATCGCTGTGTGGAGTGGTGCCAAACGAATTAGTCGAGACGATGCAAGAATTCGGTCTCGACTTTCTTATGCTCTTGCTAGTCACGGAAGAATTGAGCAGGGCATAGTTGAAGCCGAACGCGCAATAAAGATCGACCCATCGCAAGCACTTGCTTATTATGCTTTGGGCATGAAAGATCTGAATGTTCGGAACTATAACGAAGCAAAAAAATCTTTTGAGAAATCGCTTGAGCTGCAGGAGGCTCAGAAGCTGCCCTCGGATGTTTTCTGGCAAGTGCAGGGCGGTTTGGCTGAGTGCTACATGCATCTTGGTGACATGCCCAATGCAAAGAAGATGTCTGAGAAAGCGCTCGCGATGGAGCCCAACAACGCGATGTTGCATCTTGTGCACGGAAGGGCTCTATTGGCTGAACACAAGTTGTACGAAACGCGTAAAGGCTTTCTTGAGCTGAGCCAAGGCTATCAACTTGACCCACTGAGAGCGGATTTCCTTGAACCTCTGGTTGAGGGCGCATTGGAGTCAGAAGCGGAACAATACATGGACGTCGCATACATGCACGCCACTCGCGCCAAGATGATTCCTACTTCCAATCGTGCTGATTTGCTCTACGCGCGCGCCTGCCTTGAGACCGGGCGCTTTGCCACAGCTGCTCAGTATCTCAGTAAGTACATGAGTCTAGAGCCCAATGATCCCGAAGCTGCGATGGTTGCCTCCGGCATAGCGAAGAAAATGAATGCGCCAGATCTAGAAAAAGCATGGAAAGCACGCGCTCTTGAGCTAGATCCCAAAATCGAGTCTCGCGTGCATTTGCTTCTGAAGCGAGATAAAGTCTTGGCTCGTGCCGAGTTGGTCAAAGGCGTGATAACTAAGCGAAAACAAATGAAAGAAGCCAAAGTCGAGCTGAAAGACGTGAAAGGAATCATTCCCTCTATCGACGTGAACGTGCAGGAAGACGAAGAGGAAATGCCTTAGAGTGGTCGGTTCCTAAAACTGGAAGTAAATATATGACGGTGTTACATCCGGCGAGAAGATCAAAAGCAAGATCATCAGTGCCGCTAAGTAGACTGGCTTAAATACAGGCAGATACTTAGGCGAGGGAACGATACCCGGCGTCTCTTTGCTGAAGTATTTCTCGCAGAAGAATTGGCAGATGAAGAATGCCACGATGAGCAGAGGAGCAATCATGAAAGTCATGTTGTCTCGCGTGTTCAGCACGCTTGGCTGAATCGCAGACCACCCTTCCGACGCTGCATTGATGAAGAAGAGTTTGCTGAAGACTGTTGCTGCCGTGTTCAGATCGGGCGAGCGGAAGAAGACCAAACTCAAGCAAACAGTCGTGAATGTGAGAGCAATGGAGAATGCGTTGAACACCGGATTCGCCTTTTGTTTCTTCCACTTTCTCGTGTACTGTTTCCAGACGCGATGAAGAATGAGCAGCATGCCCATAAACATTCCCCAGAACACAAAATGCATCGCAGAGCCATGCCAGAGACCAGCCAGCGACATCGTCACGAACGTGTTGAAACTGCTGCGCACAATGCTCTTCCGTGCGCCTCCCAGAGGCGTAAAGAGGTAGTCTCTGAGCCACGTCGTAAGCGAGATGTGCCAACGCTGGAATGCTTCTGTAATCGTTGCCGCGATGTACGGCAGTTGGAAGTTAACTGGAACTTTGAAGCCCATCAAAAGGGCGGAGCCTCTTGCCACATCGGTGTAGCCGGAGAAATCAAAATACAATTGGAACGCAAAGAGTATGGTCGCTATCCACAGATCCACACCATTGAGCAAGTCAGGATGGGCATAGCATCGGTTGACGAAGACAGCGATGGTGTCAGCCAGGCAAACCTTTTTGAACAAGCCGAAAATGATAAGTTCGAAGCCTTCGTTGAAGTCTTTCATCGTCAATTTCGTGCCTTTTAGCTGTGGCACGAAGTCCTGATACCGCTTGATAGGACCCGCAATTTGAGTGGGGAAAAAGCTGGGAAACAGGGCGAACTCCATGAATGACTTGACTGGAGCGTGACCGCGATACACGTCGGTGAGGTAATGAATGAACTCGAATACGAAGAATGAAATGCCTAGCGGCAAGATTATGTTGAATGGAATCGGAGCAACTTGCGGTTGACCGAACACCTTCAACACATCGTTCAAAGTATCGTGAGCAAAGAATGCGTACTTGAAGAAGCCTAGTACGACCAGGTTAGCGATAATTCCCAGCCAGAAAAGCTGTTTCCTGTTCTCCTTCTTGTCTGCGAGCGCCAAACCAAAGTAGTAGTTGACTGCTGTAAGCCCGACGATCAAGAAGATGTAGACCGGGTTCCAAAACATGTAGAAAACGTAGCTGGCGAGCAGCAAGAACGGCGTTCTGAACTTGAGTGGGCAAAGCCAGAACAGAGCCACTACAATTGGCAGGAAGAGCATGTACGCGAGGCTGTTGAATAACATCTTCTACCTCACATCCCGTTAGCCGCTTTGCCGGCTATTTGAGAACTCGGAGCGTTCGAAGTGCCCGGACGTTCCGGCGAGTTCGGTGAAACCGGCGAAAGCGGCGCGTTCAAGCGTGCGGTCATTTGCACGTTCGATGCAATGGATTTGCCAATTGCGTTCAAAACCTTTTCACCACCGCTTGCATCCATGTGCGCCCAATCAGTGAAATCCAACGCTGTGTACTCACCTGGAACATTCGCATCCAAGAACGCGCAATCCCATTTCGTGGCTGCCTCTTTCAGGCACTCGATGTGTCTTGCGTACACCGCAGGCGGTACTATCGCCATAGCCATCGGACTCAACGGCATATTCACGAGCAATACTTTGATGTTCTCTTTCTTGCAGCCTTCCAGCGCCAAATGGAGCCACTGACGCTGATTGAAGAAAACAGCATCGTTCGGTGTTTTAAATCGACTCTTCATGCCGGGCTGATCGTCGATAAAGTAGTCTGGTGCGTGAGGATGCGCGACAAACAAGCCTTTTTCTATTTGCGGTTGGTATAGCGCAAATCTTCTGTCTTCTTCTGTTTTCTTATCCAGCGGACTTGGTCCAAGTGGCGCCAGCAGTGGCCCGACATAGGTGCGCAGGTACTGCGAAGCAATTACCGGAATTGATGCACCAGGACCTTTGAAGTACAGCGCGCGATTGAGATAGTAATCAACTTTCTGACTGAACTGTGGCATCGCCAAATCGTTGAACCAACTTGTGTCGGTGAAACGCGACAAATACTGATAGTGTCTCGATGAAATTGCGCCGTCAAAGCGGTTATCCATCATGTCACGCGGAGTCAGCGCAATGACTACGATTTCCGGTTTGCGCGTCCCTTTAAACATCGAACGAACAACCATGAAATCGTCAGAGCACATTGAGCCTGGAAGCGCGAAATTGAAGCACTCGGCATTGTTTACTGGTGCGTTCTTTCGAATGACGTGCTCAAGATACTTGCTTCGATGGTCTGCAACTAAGTCAACGTCAGAATTGCGATACGCTGCTTCTTGCAGCCACAGTGGATGCATTATCACGGAAGACCCGAGCAAGGCGATTTGTGGTGGCTGTTCCTTCTGAGAAAACTCATTGCTCGCCCACCACACCCAGTTTCTGGCGACCAGGAGTGAGTTCGGGTCGACGTCCTTGAGGGGGTCCCAAACGCCAAAAAACACATTGGCGAATACCAATAGTCCCAAAGCCCAAGGCACCGGACTTGCCGTTGCAAAATACTTGAGCCGCTCTAGGAAGTTCTTTGAATCTTTCGATGCCATTGTGTTGGAATTATAGTGACCATATGCCAAGTGCTCCTGAAGAAATTCCAATTCGCCGATGCCGCCTCGATTGGACGACCCTTGACTGGTGTGCGATTACGGGTGCTTGGCATCCACTTTGGCTGCTCGACAATGAACTGCATTGAACCATCATTGAAAGTGTGATTTTTCTAAGAATGCTAATTGCGCGTGGTGCGGAGCGCGTGGTGCGGAGCGCGTGGGACCAGCGGCAAGAAATCACTTTGTTTTCTTTGTCTTCGGTTCTTCCTTCTGCTCGATGCCAAACATCTCGCCAATGTTGTTGATGTTCCGCTTATCAGTGTCGTTATACAACACATCTGAATCTGACGCGACTGCCTTGAGTCCCTTGGGCGCATCGAATGTGGTATCAGTAATGGGGCGGGGCTCAATGCTTTGTGTTGTGAGCAAGGGGCGCAGTTCGGCAGTGCTGGATAATTGCAGCGGAACTCCGGTGGCTGGCGGGGTGGCGTGAACTTGATTGATGAGTAGTATTGCCTGTGGTGCAACGTCTATTTCGTCGGCAATCGTCAACGTGAATGTGCATGTCTTCGGCATCCTGTCTGCGTCTGACCTAAGACCGAGATTTGATGAGGGTTGTCCGATCCACTGTAGCTTTTTTGCACTTGTACCTTTGTAGTTTGTCGACAGAGGCTTTACGCTTTTAGGTGGACCGCTTGGAGCCGGTTCGCCGAAGGCAAAGCCTCGTTTGCTCCACACTGAATAGGGGACTTCGCAGATAGTTTTGTCGCTTCTGGAATAGAACACGGCGTTCCACTTTGGCGCCTTCGCAATTATCGACCATGCTGGTTTTGTCCCATCAATCTTGATGGAATTCTTGGTGATAAAGACGAAGAAGGAACCCAGTAAGGAGTTATGTTGGTACAAGAGCCAACCTGGCTGCGATGTGGCTCGTTTGCTTGTGATGCCGCTTGAAGTTGTGGTGGTGTCGGCATTGGTGCCTTGAGGAGCCGCAAGCGCATAGCTATGGCTGGAACAGATGATGATGGTTGCTGCAATCGCGCAAACTCTAATACGCATTCGAAGTGCTGTATGCACGCCCACGCACTGACGGTGGATCTACGCAAGGATTACCGACGAGACCACTTCGTGTGACGTTCCAATTCGGATTGTCGCCACCGGCATCGACCGCCTTGGGTGCGCCTGAGTTGTAGATTGGGTAACCGCTGACTGTTTCGGTAAGGACCTGTCCTTGGCTATCGATTTGGACTGGCCCGGATTGCATTTCCGCTCCGGCCGGTGCGGCTTGCATTCCGCTAAAGGTCCCATACGAGCCATCTGTACTTTGTTGCGTGATGCCGGGTTGAGCTGCGAACTGTTGAGCTTGTGCGGCGGCAGCGTGTTGCTGTGTGACCTGTAGAACGAGTGCTGCTGCTGCTGGGTCTGCGTTGGGCAACAGTCCGGGCAACGACGCCGGAGTAACGCCTGCTGGGTGTCCAACTTGAGAGTGTGTTGCCGTAAATTGGTTCGGCATTGTTTGAACCTGAGCATGCGCTGGAGAGTGTGCTTTTGATGCCCCAGCGTGCTTCGAATCGCCTCTGTTGAACAAGAGGAAGATGGAGATACCGCCTACGAGCAGACCGGCAAAGGCGATTGCGATTCCGAGTTTTATGTTGTCTGCGGACAACGGTTCGTTGACTCGAATGCCGTTTGGTTCGCTATTGAGACCTTCGCTTCCTGAATTGAGGCCAACATCGTTACTCATGTCATTTTTCTCGTGGCGTGTGTGCGATCAATTCTATGAAAATAATGACGTTTGCATAGATAGATCATGGGAGAACCACCATGACCTTTGGCATTTTGTTTCGTCTAATCAGGCTAGGCGTTACTTCCGTGGCAGATCTGCCAGTGCCTTCTTCAGCTCGTTTAGGTCTGTAATTGGCTGTTGGCACGTGAAGTTGCGGCAAATGTAGACGGTAGGTTTGCCATCCACGAGCGTTCTGTCCTTAAGTAGTGCAGAGCCCTTCTTGTCTTTTGCAGACTTCTCAGTTCCTACGAGTACGACCTTGTTTGGCGCGAACGATTCGTAGATCGTGAAGAGCATCTCTTTCCAATCATCTTTCTTTTCGTCGATAACCAGAGCGATTTCAGGTCCTTCACTGAGGTAAAAATCTGCTGCGCAAAGCAGATTCGCAAACTGATCAGGCATCTTGATCAAGTGCTGACCGTAAACCGAAAACAGCTCTTCTGCCTTCTTCACGTACTTCGAATCGCCTGTCAGTTTCCACAAGCGAAGGAGCACGAAAGTGGCTACCGATGTGCCTGAGGGCACTGATCCATCAAAGTGGCTCTTGGGTCTTACAACCAGTGCTTCGTGATCGTCGCTTGTGTAGAAGAGACCACCGTCCTCGTCCCAGAAGTGTTCAAGCAGATAATCTGCCAGGGACACGGCTGTTTTAAACCACACGGGGTCTGCGTCTATGGAAGCCATATCCAACATTGCTTGAGCTGTGCAAGCGTAATCATCAAGATAGCCGTTTAGTTTTGCTTTGCCTTGTCCCCAAGTTCTCAGCAATCGACCATCTGTCATCAGATTGTCTAGAATGAATTTGGCTGCGCGTTTCGCTGTGTCCAGATAAAGTTCTTTTCTGCCGGTGCGATATCCGTCGACGAAGGCGGAGATCATCAGACTGTTCCACGAAGTAAGTACTTTTTCGTCGCGACCCGGGCGAACTCTCTTTTCTCGCTCTTTCAAAAGGCGCTGCTTGAGCGGGTTTAGACGAGCCCAGAATTGCTCTTCGGTTACTTCGAACTTCTCGCACAGTTTTTCTGGCGACTTGCTTAGGTGAAGAACGCTAGTGCCGTGCTCAAAGTTTCCCATCGCGGAAACTCCGTAGACTTCGTTGATCCACTGACCGTCAGTAGGTCCTAGCAAGTCTGCAATGTCTTCAGGACGCCAGACATAAAACTTGCCTTCCTCTCCTTCGCTGTCTGCATCGAGGCTTGAATAGAACGCGCCTTCTTTTGTCGTCAGTTCTCTCAAGACAAATTCGAGAATGCCGTCCGCCGCATCGAGCCAGTATTTGCGCTTCAGAAGCACGTATCCATCCAGATAGACCTGACAAAGCAAGGCGTTGTCGTACAACATCTTTTCGAAGTGTGGAACCAACCATCGGCGATCCACCGAATACCTCGCAAAGCCACCGCCGATTTGATCGTGAATTCCACCGTATGCCATTTTGTCGAGGCTGGTGGAAACGAGCTCAAGGCATTGCTCGCGGCGGCTTCCGGTGATTGGCGCATCCGGTAAACTGCACCGCATCGCCAACTCAATGCTCATTGTGTGTGGAAATTTCGGCGCATTGCCGAAGCCACCAAACTGAGTGTCAAAATGATTTATCAGCGGAACGACTGCAGCTTCAATTCTCTCGTAGTTGATGAACTCTTTGACTGCACTCTCGGCATCGTTGGCATCGAAAGACTTGGCCGCGAGCTGGTCTAGCAGCCGGATATGCTTGGTGATGTCTTGCGAACTCTCTTCAACTTCCTGTCGTTGATTTTTGAAAGCTTCAATCACGCCATTGAGCAATCGTTTGAAGCTTGGCAATCCATGCCGATCTTCAGGAGGGAAATAGGTGCCACCATAAAATGGCTTCATGTCCGGTGTCAGAAAAACGGTCATCGGCCAGCCGCCGTGACCGGTCATCATCTGCACAGCCTTCATGTAAATCTCGTCCAAATCTGTGCGTTCTTCGCGATCGACTTTGATGTTGACGAAGTTTTCGTTCATTAACTTTGCAGTGTCTTTGTCTTCGAAGGATTCGTGCTCCATCACGTGACACCAGTGACAGGCAGCGTATCCAATCGAAAGCAAGACGGGCTTGTCTTCCTTTTTGGCGCGACTCAGCGCCTCTTCGCCCCACGGATACCATTCAACCGGATTGTAAGCATGTTGCTGGAGGTATGTACTAGTTTCGTTGATGAGCTTGTTAGGTGTGCCGGCTTTCTTACCAGTACCAGCCTCTTTGCGTTTCACGATGCACCCTCCGGTTTACCCAACTTGCGCGGAAAGCCTCGTCCTTCAGGTCGAGGATGGATAGCGCC
>CAYZJR010000170.1:0-9590 GCA_964478655.1 uncultured Candidatus Obscuribacterales bacterium | reverse complement strand
GCACGTTTCCTGATCGAACACCACGCGCTCCGCACCACGCGCTCCGCACCACGCGTTCCGCACCACAAAAAAAATTGTCCCGGCGGTGCATTCGAATCTACTAAAAATCAAGTTAGTATATCGATTCGAGGAGCAGCGCCAGGACAATGCTGGTTGGTCACGAAGACCAAACTTAAAGGATGGTTGGGTTGGATCGGTCAGCGCTTACCGGATGTGGCAAGCACCTTTTTAGAGGAACTCTTTGCGTTAGCAGTTGATTTTGAAGTCGCACTCGAGTTCTTGTTGTTCTTTCGACGACTATCGGTGCGATTTCGATCGCGATTGCGATGTTCTTGCTGAGAAGCATCGTTGTAATTGCGATTGCGCACACCTTCCGGGCGCCATACTGCAAACGCTTGTGGAATCAAGTTTCCATAGCGATCATACGCCGGACCAACTAACGTTTCGCCAGGCATGCGTCTCAACCAATCGAATTCAAATCGACTCAAGACCTCTATGAATCCTTCATTTCGCAAGGCATCATCCAAGGCAACGCATCCACGATTGCGATTGTGCGCCTTCGATTCAAACATCATTGCTATCGTCGCACGCCGCTTCACATCATAGTTTCTAGTGTCGGCAAAACGCATTTCTACATTGTATGAGTTGCCGACTAGGAGATAGTTCCTTCCAGGCCATACACTGGCTTGTTTGTATGGAGTTAGATCCATGGCTCTTCTCAGCGAATCGACATTTTCATAGTTAGGCGAATTGCCATAATTGCTGTCGCTCTTTGCATAAGAATAAGAACTGCTCTTGCGCGGTTTTGTATCCGTCGCCTTCTGCATATTTGAAAGTAAATTGTTGACGTCTTCGCGTCTGGCCATGACAAGATTCCTCCGATTAGGGAGTGGCGGTCGCCTGTGGTTCTTCCTTCAACAATTTGCCACTAACAACCTTCCGATAAACACTCAAACGGTGATTTTTATTTTTCGCGCCGAGCCAGTATTCATGCCGGTTCTCACATACCGAACCAGACGAAACCCAACCCCTGTTAGAGACACATCTTTCTCGAACAAATTTGAATGAGCGAATCGCCGTATCTACTTAGGAAGGCGTCTTTTCTTTTTTCAGATGATCGAGTGTGGTCCCCGCGCAACCGGCAGGAAATTCTCGGAAACTGTTCTTCGAGTCAATCATCGGATCGACACGAAACACTTTCCGAAACTCGTCACAGGCAGGCTTTAAGCGCTTCAGACGGGCCTCTAGGCGCGCCGATGCGTAATCCACCATATACTTTGCATATGGATCGGCCGATGCCGCCTTGAGCAAACTCCGCGCTTTGTCATAGTTGCCCAAGACGATATATGCCTTTGCAAGATTCAACTTATCACTCGCATCAGCTTGAGATTCCTTAGTTTTCTCGATCATGCCTTTTGCATCGCGCTTTTCTTTGGACGAAAACGGTTTCTGCTCTAGGATTCGCGACGGCGTCGAAGTCTGAATCTCAAAGGCACGGTCATAGCATTTCAGCGCCTGTTCAAAGTTTCCCATACGCTGATGGAGAGCGCCTTTTCGCTTGTAGACCGCACCTTCAAACCACTCGTGCAAATCGTTTGTACGCTTGGTGCGACGGGAATAAGCTTCTTTCCTCGCCAACAATTCATCGTATGTCTTCAACGCGTCGGACTGCTTTCCAAGCTGTTCTTCGGCGCCGGCTTTTAGTAGCGCCAGGTGATTCAAACACGGATCTTCTATCGCCTTTTTCTTCGTAAGAGCCAGTTCCGAGAAGTGCAGAGAGTCCTTAGGTTTGTCCAAAATGAGTGTGCAATACGCCATCATGTGATACCACTCGAACGAATCCTTATTCTTAGAGCTTCCCAGCAACTCCATGAGTTTCTTCGCCTGGCGAGTCAGCGTTGCCATGTTAGCGCTGGGCGCCTCGACCCAACGGGCTGGCGACTCGGATGTTCCTTTCCCTGTGCTACTGTTGGTTTTCGCCGCATCCGGAGCTTTTGCAAAAGCCGCCAAGTCGCAGGTAGTCGCAACCACAAAGCCAGCGAGTAAAATAGGAGATCGACGAACAAAGGCTTCAAACATCGTTTTCATCTCGGCGCACTAACTAGAGAAAAAATTATAACGGGTTCCTCGATGAGAATTCTTCTTGCGCCAAGTGCCTATAAAGGAAGCTTCTCGCCAATTCAGCTTGGTGAAGCCCTACGCGCTGGTGTTTCCGAAGCCTTGCCCGGTGCCCAAACAATTGTCATTCCCATTGCAGATGGCGGCGACGGAACCATCCAAGCTATTCACCAAGCCATTGGCGGAGAACTCCACAAAATTACAGTGATCGGACCACTCGATTTTGAAGTCAACGCAAATTGGTTGGAAGTCGATAAGACTAGCATCGTCGAACTCGCGTCAGCGAGCGGAATTTGTCATCTTCAAAGTCGCAACGCAACGCTCGATTGTCTGCGCGCTCACACATTTGGTACAGGACAAGTTATCAAAAGCTGCTTAAGTACCGGAACCAAAAATCTAGTCGTTTGCGTCGGAGGAAGTGCCTCTACTGATGGTGGCATGGGCGTCCTCTCCGCTTTGGGTGCAAGATTTCTCGACAAATCAGGAAAACAGGTGGGGAACGGCGGAGGCGCGCTGGCGAGCATCGAGGTCATCGACCTTAGTGGATTGGATTCGATCCTTGAGACCGTTACGATTCAAGTAGCTACAGATGTTAGCAATCCGCTTCTCGGTCCCATGGGTGCCGCCGCTATCTATGCACCTCAAAAGGGTGCTTCACCGGCGGATGTCGCACTGCTTGAAAGTGGCTTGAAGCATTTCGCTGACCTGCTGGAAGCATGCACTAATCGGCAAATCAGAGATCTTCCCGGCTCAGGCGCGGCTGGTGCAACCGCGTTTGGATTAGTTTGCGCACTCAATGCGAAACTCGTATCTGGATTTGCCTGGCTATGCGACCTCGTAGAACTGAAAGAACAAATCGAACAAAGCGACTTGGTAATTACGTGCGAAGGAAGTCTCGACTACCAATCACTGCACGGAAAGGCAACCGGCGAACTGGCACGCATCTGTTGCGAGTTCGGAAAGCCACTATGGGCAATACCAGCGATCGCAGACCCCGAAGTTGATTGGCAAAAATCCGGAATTGAAAAGGTTCTGCCTGCAGTGAGTAGAGATAGAAAGAGTGTTCCAGCCTCTTTAGATGATGTAAAACGCGTTTGCCTGCAGGCTCTGAAAGATGCCTCCTTGGAGGCAAAGTACAAATGATGCAGGGTCCGCTAATTGATGGACGCTATGAGCTGTTGGAAGAACTCGGTTCCGGCGGCATGGGCGTGGTCTACAAAGCTAGAGATCCCATGCTCAATATCGACGTCGCGATAAAGATGCTGCACAAAGTTAACCCCGAGGAGTTTCTGCGGTTCCAACAAGAAGCCAAAGCGACGGCTCGTATGAACCATCCAAACATGGTCAAACTCCTCACCTTCGGAATGGCTGATGATAAGCCGTACATGGTGATGGAGTACCTGCGCGGTCGCGACCTCCAAACACTAATACGCGAGGATGGTCCGCTTTCCTGGCAACAAGCCATTCCCATCTTCGTTCAAATTTGCGACGCACTTGCTCATGCGCACAAGCGCGGAGTGCTGCACAGAGACTTGAAGAGTTCAAACGTACTGCTCACTCGCGATGCGCAAACGCAAGCACCTGTGGTCAAGATTTTGGATTTCGGTATTTCGAAGATCACGAGTTCAAGCGCATTGGAGCAGAGCTTCGACGAAGAAGCAGTACAAGAAATTACGCGGGGTCAAGTCGTGGGCAGCCCTCTCTACATGAGTCCAGAACAAATTGCGGCTAAAAAAATAGACGGTCGCTCCGACGTATACTCGATGGGTTGCCTGATGTTCGAAACGTTGACGGCACGCACACCTTTCGTTGGAGACACCGCCTTTGCAATCGCCAACCAACATTGCAACAAAAGACCTCCGACTCTAAGGGACTGCGCACAGCCTGGAGCAGACTTTCCCGATGAATTAGAGGCAGTTGTCGCCAAATCCCTGGCAAAGCTTCCTGCTAGCCGCTTCCAAACCATGCAAAGACTGGGCAATGCACTTCGTGCAGTTGATTCACAACTTCCAGGTTTGCCAAAGCAAATACCCATAAAGCCACTGCCCGTGACACCACGTGCAGCATGGACGGCACTTGCAATAGTTACTGTTTTGCTTCTGATTTCGGGCATCATTTTCGCCAATACGTTTCAAACCCAGATGACACAACCATTAGCAGCAGTACCTCCAAAGAACCCATCCTATGATGAAAACTTGTCCAGACTTAGACGCAGCAACGAATTCGAGGGTGCTGGAATATATCTAAGCGTTTCACCGACAAAAGTAGATCTAACTTCCGACGACCTCAAAAGTTACAGTAGTTACGATGACTTCAGAGGCTTTGATTTGCGCGGACGAAACCTCGACAAGTCAGCTATCGACTTCATCGCAAAGATACCTAACATCAAGGTATTGTTACTCGGCGGGTGCGATATTTCAGACGCCGAGATACGACGATTTGCCAAGCTCGACCTGCTTGCATTCGGCATCACCGAATGCTTGAACATCAAGGATTTCGGCGCTCTGCGAGATTTCAACAAAGACATGGTTTCACTTCATGTCGGGCTAAATCAATTCACAGACAAAGATTTGGAATACGTGCGACACATGAAAGAACTGCGCACCCTGGGACTCAACTGCACTCCAATCACAGACAAAGGATTGGAAAGAATTGGAAGATACTTTCCAAAACTGGAAAAGATACTGCTGAACAGATGCCCGTATGTCACCGCTGGTGGTGTTCAAAAACTACTTAAACGAAATCCGGAAATGTCTGTTGTTCCATTCACGGCTCAACCACTGAAAGGAGGCGCACGTCGTCGCCAAAGAGTGCTTAGAATGAACCGCAAAGAACTTGAGAGATCGCTTCTCGAAATGGGTGAGCCGACAAACCAATGGGGAATTAAGCCGCTAGGTGACCCATTCAAAAACGGAGCAAACAAATAGAAGAAACGACCCTATGTGTCGAGACTCATCGGAGGCAATGACGTCACGGCTGTATCGCGCATTTTGGTCATCGCATTGATCAAAAGATTGGGACCTTTGTCCCCAATCGAGGAAAAGACCGACTCGCCACGAGAATGGGAGGCGCTGCCGGCAAGTTCTTCCATCTGCTTAGCCACGTTTTCAGGATTGACCATCGCATCAGACAGAGTAAGACCCGCAGTCAGGTAGTTCTTGTCCAGTTTTTCCATTGGTCCGGGCATAGACTACTCTCCTGGCGCTCGGCTTTATGCCGTACAAAAAACTCTCATACGATAATCGCTCATCGCGTTCGTCTTATCAACTGTTATTCCACAAAATTTAGCGGTTCTTGCGCAAATAATCGGCAAGGTTGATAGCCATGTTGGACGAAACCACACCGGCCTGAGCACCTTGATGCTCAACTGGAAGCGGCGGCGCAGCAGCCTGAGCTGGAGTCATCAACACCGGAGTCGGAGTCTGGGCGGGCAATACAGGAAGCCCTTGCGGTGGCAACGAAGCTTGAGGCAGTCCGGGTTGCGCAGCCGGCTGAACTTGCGAGGCAGGCATGTTAGGCGACGCTGCCGGCACCGCTTGCTGCGCAGGCATTTGCTGCATTTGCATCTGCATCGGATCGTAGTTGGCAACGCCTTGCTCGATAGTCTGTCCTTGCGGCATCGCCTCAGGCGCAGCGGCTGTAGTCGCTTCTTGTCCAGTAGCTCCAACTGGAGGCTGACCGCCGGTTTGAGCCGCCGCCATCTGCTGGCTAGGGTCGACACCGCTATTTGCCATAACGGCAGAACCGCCGTCAGCACTCGGAATGCTCAATTCTTGTCCGGGCATAATCAGTCTTGGATTCGCGCCAATAACATCATGGTTCATCTGATAGAGCTGGCCCCACTTCTCGCCGCCGCCCATCAAATCTTTCGAGATGTTCCACAAATTGTCGCCTGGCTTGACCACGTACTTGGTCACTTCGCCGCCGACTTGCGAGGCGAGTTCATTGTTTCCAGGCATTCCTGGAATTTGAATCTTGGTTCCAGGCAAGATCAAATCTGGGTTGGAACCCAACACATCTTTGTTCATGTCATAAATTTCTTGCCATTTGAGACCATCACCAAGCTTCTCTTTGGCGATGTCCCACAGACAGTCGCCGGACTTGACGGTGTACTCGACAGGCTGCGCTTCTACTTGCTCAACGGGATTGCCGTTCGCATCGGTGACCGCTTGCTCGGGCACTTGTTGAGACTGATCGATCGGTTGTCCGTACTGATCGACCGGCTGCGCTTGAGGTTGCGCAACTGGCTGCTGAACTTCCGCGACAGGTTTTGCTGATGCAAGCTGTTTTGCGTGCTGTTCGTACTGAACTTTTGGTGTGTGGCGATGCGCAATGTTGTCGTGCGCCTTGGCTGCAGAGTGACCACCCTTGTGCGCGACGTTATCGCTCGCTGAAGAAGCCTCATGGTGACCGGCTTTGTGTCCATGGCTGATTCCGTCCATGGTCGACTGAGCATGCGTTGTCTTCGCTTCCGGAGCTTTTGGTGCGGCAGGCTTGGGTGTCGCGGCAGGCTTCGCTGCGGCGTGATTCGATGCAGCGTGGTTAGCCGAATGACTGCTTGCAGAATGGCTTGCCGCAGAGCTCTTAACCGTCGCGGCTTTGTCCATGCCATCGAGAGAAAGTTGTTTTGCTTTCATGCCGCCAAGTGTCGCACCTTTGCCGGCAGAGGCGGCGGTATCAGATGCGGTGCCGCCATATCCGGCATCAGCAGAGCGAGGCTGCATATCAGAAAGCGATCTGCCGCTTTCCATGCCGCTATAAGATGGGCGGAACGTATCGACACCTCGGCTGTCAGCCAAGAGATTTTGACCACCTAGTTTATTCGAGACTGCCCCTGAAGGTCCGAGATCAGGTGCGCCGTCAAAGCTTCCATTAGGTGCAGACATGCTGTAGCCGGCTTCTCCAGGCGCTCCCATTCCGTTCAACAAACCGTCTTCAAGTCGTGCCACCGCAGGCAGTGACGATGCATTTTGCCCCAATGCATTGGAGTTGACGTTGAAAGAACTCGGAAGCGAAGATGAATTTTGCGAGAGTTGCGGCACAGAGCTCGATGGTGTGGCAGGAACAGATGCATTGGAGACAAACTGCTGGTTGCCCTTCATGCTCGTGACTTGATCTGAGAACAATCTATTGTTGGAGGCAAGATGACCTTTGCCGACACTATCCGACAAACTCGGTCCAGCAAGCTGAGGATTGTGCGGGTTCGGTGAGAATCCAGATCCCGAGCCCATTTGTTCGAATTGAGCCTTGGTCGGGTCTAGGTGGCCTGAAACCTGGAAGTTATCGCTGGAGAACGCGTTGGGACTGAAATCGGCGCCGCCGACGTGACCCAACGATGAATTGAGCTTGGCGGACAACAGGTCAGATCCCATCGGTCCAATACCGTTCATTCCTAAGGACTGGAAAATCGGTGCATTGCCTGGCAGAAGGGACAAGCTCACAGGGAAATGCTGACTGAGTCCGAGGTGTCCAACCGCCCCATGACCCAGGGCAGAACCATGACCCAGTGCTCCTTTCGCCAAATCACCCATCGCTCCTTGGGCCTGATGGGCCAAGAAACTTGGGTCGAGCAGGTTGAACATGTTATGGGTGGCATGATGGAAGAACGCCGCGAAGAAATCGATGACCGAGTGCATTAATCCCATGGCACCCGGCATTCTCATGATCAATTGAATCAGTGGCGACAGAGGTTCGTTAGCGCCAGGAACCATCCCAGCCATAAGCGCAGAGTCTGCACCACCAACCGGAGGTGTAAATGCAGTGGCTTCGAGACCGCCGATGCTTGTATTGGGCAAAAGCGTCTCCATGCCGGGTCTGAAGGTTTGCGACACGGCGTTGACGCCTGCTGAATGGAAATCGAATGCTTGCTGAGCGAGCGTCGAGCCGGTTGTTTCCACCGGAGCACGGACGTGCATTTCCACCCCAGCAGAAAGACCTGCGTTGGACATTTCGAGACCCGAAGCGGGACCACCGCCACCGGCGTCCATTGGTGCTGATTCTTGGGGATAGAAGCGTGACATCTGCGTACTCACTAGAACCGGCTTTTCGGGATTTTTGCCCCCGCGCCCTCAGGCGTTTTAAAAGCTGAAGTTAGTCTACGTCCGCAAGCGATACGAAGTAAATGGGCACTGTGGGAGAAATCCCACGCCAGCCGGGCTTTCGTGGTGGTATTACGCAGAGAAAGCAAAAAGGGGAGAACCAAATTCTCCCCTTTCCGTATATCTAGTTAGTTAGCCCGCTGATTACCTTCTGCCTTTTTTCTTGGCGGATTTCTTCGCTGGAGCTGCTTTTTTCTTAGGAGCAGCTTTTGCTTTCTTGGCAGCAGGCTTAGCAGCTTTCTTAGCTGGAGCAGCAGAGGATTGTGCCTTCGGAGGAGCCGGCATCTTGGCTCTGCCATCGACCACATCCTTGAGCTCTTGTCCTGCGCGGAACACAGGAACGCGAGCAGCTTCAATTCTCAGCTTTTGCTTGGGATTTTGCGGATTTACTCCAAGGCGAGCTTGTCTTTGTCTGCGTTCGAAAGTTCCGAAGCCGACCAGAGTAACTCTTTCACCCTTGGCCAATGCGGCCGTCACGCAATGCAGCATGGATGCGACTGCATTGTGTACTTGCAATTTGGTTTGCCCAGTAGTCTTTGCGATTGTGTTGACCAGTTCTGCTTTATTCATGCGATTTTTTTCCTAAGTGTCGGAAACGCCAGAGCCCACACCAGAGCCCAAAACAACTTGCAGATGTTACCATCTCGCTCGAATTTTGTTCAATAGGTTCGCGAAAAAAAATTCGATCTTCCTATTTCTCGACGCCAGTTTACATGAGGGTTCTGATAGATGGCCCAACCAGTAAAAACAGAGCGCCCATATGATAGAGTCGGACGTCTATGATGTCGGAAGATACCATCACAGCTATATCCACCGCACCCGGGCAAGGAGCGATTGCGATTGTTCGCATCTCCGGGCCGAACGCCTTCGATATCCTGGACCGAGTCTTTTCCACGCAAATGATGGGCAAGTCCGACCATCCCGAACATGCGCGGCAAGAACTGAAGGACCGCACAGCAATCCATGGGTTCCTCCAAGATCCCCAAGACAATTGGTCTTGCGTGGACGAGGTGGTGGTCATTCCATATAGAGGTCCCAACACGTATACAGGCGAAGACCTCGTCGAAATCAATTGCCACGGCGGTCCGCTTGTCACGAGGCAAGTGCTGTCGCTATGCCTATCGCAAGGCGCGCGCCTGGCTAAACAAGGCGAATTCACTCAACGCGCATTTATGTCAGGGCGAATCGATCTAACGCAAGCTGAAGCAGTCCTCGATTTGATTCAAGCCAAAACGGCTCGCCAGGGAAAGCTGGCCCTGTCTGCACTTGGAGGGCACATAGGCGAGCAAATCAATTCTGTCAGAGCGCTCCTGCTTGCGCTGCTTACGAGAATCACCGCCGGCATTGACTTTCCGGAGGAGGTCGGTGAATTGC
>CAYZJR010000169.1:0-9769 GCA_964478655.1 uncultured Candidatus Obscuribacterales bacterium | reverse complement strand
CCGGCAGGAGCTGACATGGATTATTGATCCATATAGACACGGCACAGGAACAGGCTTGTGGAGATGCTCATCGAGTGTGGTGATCATGTTGCTGCCTGACTGCACTGACTGTGGTGCCACTCCGTGCCAGAAACTATACTGCACGGTCTGAACAGCTGTGTTTGCGAAGACTGATTCGACAGTCGACGTCAGACTACTGAGCGATATCCGCCGACCCGACCGTCGGCGGATATTCAGCGTTTCACAGCCAGGCTAGACGAAGACTGAGTGTCGCCCAAAACTGCTCTCAGCCTTGATTTATGCAATGTCTATTTTGATTACTTAGTTTGTGATTTGCGCTGGCTATTGTTCGCCATAGAGTTCATATACGCTTTTATCTGCTCGAAAAATCCGATACCAGATTTGCCATTGGCGGTCTTCTGCCGAATAGAGTCAATTTGCTTGTGGAAGGAGTCAAAGTCCTCCTTCTTGCCATACCCAAGCGCCTCGGCTACTTTGATTTCCTGATCGGCGGTATCGATCAACTCTGTCAATTTTTTATTGTTGTCTGCCGAACGCGTTTTCATCTTGGCGATATCATCGGCTTTTTCCAGCGATACCTGGGCGCGCAAAACGGGAAGCGGAACAATCATATCAGTGACGACAAGTGTATTTAGAGCAGTCTGAAGCACCTCTCTTGCTTCGTTTGTCTTATTCTCGTCAATTAGCTTGGCTGCTTTTTTCAAGGCAGTTGGATACGTTGCAAGAGGGAGATTGGCCGTGCTGATTACTGTCTCACTGCCGAAGTTTTGCAGGATTCGTCGCGCTTCTTGCAGCCGTCCTTCCTTGAGGAATTTCTCGGCTTCCTGTCGAGCCTTTTTAATTGCTTCGAGAGATCCATAGACATCGCTGGTAGATGCTTTCACATCAACCGGCACAAGCGCCACTTTCGGGTCGCGAGCGAGCACGATTTCAAGTTTTCCGGTGGCGCGCTCGAGCGCAGCCAGGGCTTCTTTGTTTTTACCTGAATCGAGATGTTTGAGGGCGTCCTGGGTCTCGCGCAGACTCAAGACAGCCTCTTCGACTATTTCCTTGCGCTTGTCGGTTGTCTTTTGAGTTGTCTCTTTCTTAGTATCGGTTTTTGATGCTCTCAGCTGAAACTTTTGAGCGACCTTTGCTGGCGCTGCATAAGTTTCGCTGTAGAATCCTGTGCATAACGATAGCGATGTAGCAAGAGCAAGTCCCGCTAAAAGACCAGCCTTCGTGCTCAGAGGCATTGTTTTTTCAATCATAGCCTGGTACTCCTTTGTCTAAAACCCCGACATTTTGCTTGCAGACGAGTCCAAGCGCTGGTTCAATTTTGATGGCGGAATCAGGCTTTCGTCGTCCACTATCAATTGAATTAGTAGAGCCTATCATTGAGTCTCTTCGTCATTTTTATGAACAGTTAACAGGCGAGGCGCATCCTTAATCTAGAAAAATTCAGCACCGTATTCAGTGCCGGGCATACAGCCCTTTGAAGCGACTGAAAAGCTGATCGACATACTTCATGTCGAAACAAACTCCATTATCTGCTACTGAAATACCCATCGGGAGTCATTTTTTCTTTGCTGCAATCTTGATTTCCGGCAACTTGGAAAACTTCAAGGTCTTCCTGTGCACGTCGCTTCAAAATCCGTGGCTTGAGATTTTTCAGTGCCCCTTCCAAGGCAAGGCGAGCGTCGGTTAGCTCAAATTTGATCAGCCGTCATCAGCAGTGGTCACAATTACCTGCCCATAAGCCACGCCAGGCGCCACTGTATGTGGTGCCTGGCGTAAACATTGCCTTAGGAAGTGGTTTGTCCGAACGCGGTCAAGGTACTCGATCAAAAAGATGCTTAACTGCCATCCTTAAACACAAATGTTTGACTTTGCCGGAGACCACGCCTTCGGGCGTACATCCAGTTTCTATGCGGTTTTAGTCTCTTTCATTTCTGTTTTTTATTATGGTAGATCGATAAGGCACCATGTGATTAGTTAACGATTTTCCAACATTTGGCCAAGCAGTACGCTGCTCGCTTATTGCAGACCGCCATCCATCCAGACGCCTCATTTTGCATTCAAATTAACAGATGACACACGAGCAATAAAAAGGCGCCCGGATGGAGTTACAGGCGCCTCAGGCGGAGTATTCAGTTTCAGGCTACGCGTACTTGAGGTCCGGCTGGTCGAAATTTTTGCCAGCTAATCTTAGAAGGATGTGCCCGATGCTTCTGGGCTTGCCTTGGGAACAAATGATATTTGTCGTCTGTCTGGCGCGACAGGCAATGTAGGGGTTCTCGTCTTCGCTGAGCTTTTCGAGCAGCTCTATTGGTGTATTTATGTCGTCTGCCAATCCGAGCCTTACGTTCGGGTCCTCATCAAAGGCAAGCTTGAAACTAATATAGGATGGGGTTGATTGATTGGTACCAACCGCGATGCGCACGTCGGGACATCTATCGGTGGAGAGAATCTCCAATATATCGATTGGAGTCTTTGGGTTTTCTGCCACTCTCAATCTGATGCGTTCGATTTCACTGTGCGCCATAGCTTCGAGCATGTCCGCCGAACAGCTCTGGCTGCCAGCTTTAATATAGTTGTCTAGTATATTGTCGTAGAATCTCGCATTGAACATAAGGCGGAACCTCCGTCAGTCTATTTAGCTAGAGCCGGCTATAAAGCCGATTGAAGGAAAATAGCCATCGAGAGATCCGGTCAAAACAACCGACGATCTCTAGGCATAATTGTTCAGCTCGGCAGCCCCAGAGCTTCTGAGGCTGCCATTTTCAGCTGTATTCCAGCCTTACAGGCTGGTGTCATCATGCATTGGAACTATTCAATATATACTCTCGTTAAAACTGCGCAAACCCTCCATAGTGCAAGATTTGGGCTATCAAAACGAAGGTATTTGAACCTTCCAATTCATTTTTATACAAAACCTTTTTGCGTTCGTCAAGAGCTGCGTCCCGACTTTTTAAAACCCGCAAACGCTTATCTGGACGCTATTTTGAGACCAGTAATTTTTAAATCTTCAAAACGCGGCAAAAAATCAGGCTTTTCAGGATCGTTAAAAAAACGTGCAAAGGCACAGTCTGACCTGTTCCTTGGAGTAAAACTTACAGGTGTAGCCGTTCATTATTCAGTTGTTTTGAATGGCCCCAATTAATGGAACCTGGATTCGGTGCGGGTCTGGTCCAGATCAAAATAAACAGCGACCTGACTCTAGAGTCCAACGTTTATCTCAGAAGGAGGCGTAGGATATGTTGTTACAGAGACTTGCTGGCAACGATTTGTTTAGCTCACTGCGCGACATGCAGCGGCTTCAAGACTCGCTTAATCGCTTTATATCAGCCAGTGCGGCAAATGGCGCATCAGAATTCCCGCTTGTAAATGTATGGAGTTCTGAAAGCGGCGCGATTGTTTGCGCTGAGGTGCCCGGCATTGCGCCTGAGGATGTTGATATTTCTCTAGTGCATGACACGCTAACTATAAGAGGTTCTAGAGCACCAGAAGAACTCAAAGAAGGAGAGACACGCCACAGGTACGAACGAGGCCACGGACAGTTCACGCGTTCGCTTCAACTTCCTTTTGGCGTCGAAGCGGATAAGGTCGAGGCGAAATTCTCAAGTGGTGTTCTGCAGATCACACTGCCGCGTGCGGAAGCAGAAAAACCAAGAAGAATTAGCGTTGTATCTGAGTCCTGATCGGATTAAAGGAGGTCTTCATTATGACTAATGAGCTTATGGAAATGAACAAGCAAGAAGTTACGAGCCGGGACAATGCGGAGCAGACTCGTTCGCAGAAGCTCTACACTCCGGCAACAGACATCTACGAGACACAGGAACAACTGATTGTGCTCGCCGACATGCCTGGCGTTAAGCAGGATGGAGTGGACATTACACTGGAACAGAACATCCTCACCATCTACGGACATGTCGATCAACCCGAGTTTCCTGGCTACAGCCTCAGTTACGCCGAATACGGCACGGGAAGCTACAGGCGTGTCTTCGCTCTATCAAATGAAATTGATAGAGAGGGCATTCAGGCCTCGGTTAAAAACGGCGTGCTCAAGCTGATTCTTCCCAAGAGCAAGCGCGCCATGCCCAGGAAGATCAGAGTTAAGGTTGAATGATTTGCAACTCGATTTTTGTAAGGAAGGAGGATAGCTATATGGGTAATCTCATACCTTGGAACTGGGGCAAGAAGAATCTTCCTATCAGAAAAGAGGACAACTCGTCGGATTACAGTCCTCACTTTTCGCTCCAGAATGACATGAATCGTGTATTCGATAATTTCTTCCGCTCTTTCGAAAACGGCATGATGAGCCCATTTTCGGACATGTCCGAAGGCATGTTTCGGCCGAAAGTGGAAGTGAAAGAAAACGCAAACGATCTGCGCGTTTCTGTAGAACTACCCGGCATCGACGATAAGGACATCGATGTCTCTATCACGGACGATGCTCTCACCATCTCAGGAGAGAAACGCGAAGAAAAGGAAGAGAACACACGCGGCTATTACCGCATGGAACGCAGCTACGGCTCTTTCCAGAGACGCATTCCACTTCCGTGTTCAATCGACAAAGACAAGGCGGAAGCCACTTTCAAGAAAGGTGTTCTCAATGTCGTGCTCCCGAAGTCCGCGGAAGCCAAACAGAACGTGAAGAAGATAAGCATCAAGAAAGACTGATGCTGTTGTTCGGAAGAGCGCCCGGAAGGGCGCTCTTCTGCATCCAAGTCGCTGGCTGCGTAACAAGCGTTCTGCAGGGCGAGAAAGTAGTTCTCAATTCACAAAGCAATTGCCGAATCGAAGCAGCAGTTTCGGTGATCCTTTTATTTTTATCTGCCCGCTCAAGATTGCCCAAACCAGATAATTACGATGAGACAAGAACTTTAGCCAGGCAGCACTATCTGCGGTGACTATCAAATCCGCTTTTTCCACCGTACCGCGGTTAACATGTACGCGCTGATCCTTTATCGTCACGTTCGCCTCTTGTGCCTCCCGCCCAGTAAAGTTGAACTGATATGTCGCGTCGAGTCCTTTTGCCCGGGAAGCTTGAAAGACTCTGCGCAGTCCGTTGAGGAACCCCTCAATGCTTTGAGGTATGAGACCGTTGTGGATGCGCTTCACCGATTTGTGTGGAAATCTCTTCTGAACGTATTGTTCCGCATCAGACCCCGGCACGACATAGACAACCTCTTTCTTGTCTTGAAGGGGCTTTACAACATCTTTCATAAACTCCTCGCGATGCTCCAAAAATTGACCGATTACATCTTCGCCGGCAGGACAAACAGCCATGCAGTACGCGGCCTTGTAATTGGCACCAAAAGAAAGACTTTGCCACATCGAAGCATTTTCGGCAGCAGTGACCTTCTTGCTGAAATTCTCCGGCGTGCTGCTCTCGACGATGCTGTTTACCCAATCCTGGAAGCCACCCATGAACTCCCGATAATTATGCGTATAGCATGAAGAAAAGTTGAAGTGACCATCCGAGCCGATTGCGCCAACAGGACAGGCAGCAACGCACAGCTTGCAGCTCAGGCATGGATTGTAGTCCAATGGCTTTGAATACGACGTCAGCGGCGCATCGAGAAGGATGGTTCCTAGCAGAATGAAATTGCCAAACTTGGGATGTATAACATTGCGGTGAATGCCCATCTTTCCCATGCCAGCCGCTACAGCTACAACCTTGTGAGCGACGAGCCAGATCCGATCAGGAAACTTCTGCATCTCCATTGGGAAACCCATAGTTACGTTAATGGCGCGCAGACCACTTTCTTCTAGTCCGCGCACGACATCTCTGGCGATTTCATTGACCTCATCGCCAGCATGATGAAACTCATTGTTTGCCAAAGATCGTGCCGGATTTCTGATGTCATCTCGATTCATTTTGCCCACAATGCAGACCAATGATTTCGCCGATGGCCAACATTCCAAAATTTTCGCCCTTTCAGAGTCCAGCTCAGTGCTCTCTAACTGCACGAATCCCACATCAGCAGCCCCATGCTTCAAGCAAAGTTCTCTAAGCCAATCGGTATCGATAGATGTGATTGGTTGCTTGGTGCGATCAACCTGCGATAGGTATCGCTTAACGGTTGGGTGCTCTGCAAATTGCTTAACTGATTGGTCGGGAGCATCGCCCTTCGCTCTTGCTTGACTCATCGCTCCTCCTTTATATGTGTATGTACACATATTATTGCAAAAAAAATTTAGCCCATTACTGCCATGGTCGTAATGGCGGCGAGCTTATGAGAAAGGTCCGTCCAATTTTGCTTGCCCAACCGCGAAACTAATCCGTTCTGTGCATCTTCCCATAGCGGAATGGCTTTCGCCAAAATGCTTCGACCTTTCTCGGTGCTCTGAAGTAATTTCACTCTCCTATCTTTTGCAGGTATGACTTCGGCAAGTCCGTCACGCACTAGAAGCTCAACGTTTCTCGTCAAAGTTGTCCTATCCATCACAAGCTCTTCGGCCAACGTACCTACGGCAACCGGACCAGCAAGCGACAAAGCCACAAGCAATGTAAGTTGCGTGACCTTCAGACCACACTCTTCCAGTGCAACATCGTAATACTGCGTCACAGCGCGCGATGCTTTTCGCAATTTGAAACACGCGCAACTAGAAGCTATTTCCCTAGCTTTGGCATCCAGATTGTTGAACGATTTTTTGCTCATGATACGAGTATATACACATAATACAAACTCGTCAACCGGACGAATGTCATAAAGCGCTGTCACCATCGGGACCAAGCTGATAAATCGAAATGCACCACCGGTGGTTACCACAAAATTGCAGATTCGGACACTCGACCTATGAAACCCTGATTCTGAGCCATTGTAATTTGAACATAATATATATTACGGGACTGACCCGCTGTTATCCCCAGCTTCGTACAACGTCCATTATACGAAGTGCAGGATTATGCGAAGTGACTGCCCAGGAAGCCGTTCTCGCGAAAAATCTGTGCGCATAATAGTTGTCGCGAGTGAACAAAAAGAGGCGGATCGTGTTTTTAACGACCCTCCTCCTCCCCGAATCTGAGACTCCGGCACCACTACTCAGTTAAGTGTTGAAGCCAAGAACTCACGAAAGGCGGGATGAACAGAACTTGCTAACCATAAGGGTCTTCGAAAGAGGGGATGAAACATATTCGCTTTATGCAACGCCCTCCATAATGCATAGTCTGCTTCTTGATTCTGGGTGGCGTCCCGCCGCGATGTTCTCTCTTCGCCATTTATTGTTGTAAATCATTGTTTCGTGATTTACTAGTAACAGGTCCTACTTTTAGTCTAATTGAAAGCGGTTCAACGTTAAATGCAAACCGCAGAGCCAAACCTTAAAATTGATCGAAACGCACTTGCCAAAGCAATTGACGTATATCATAAGGTCTGCTTGTTCAAAAATCTGAATACAGACTCCGTTCTTGACCAATATCAGAGAATACTAGACGACGCTTGGGAGCTTGATGGTGACGATCCTCCCGAACCCCACCGCCAATTACTTACGATAACAACTGTCTCAGGGTCCGGAGTGTGGTGGGGCCATGTAGAGGACTTTGATATCCAATCAGGTGGATATGCTAAGTCAATTAAAGATTGGGCCAAAATCACAAATGGAGTATTTTCGCCCACAATAGTCAATGAGCATTGGCGCTCCGAAAATGGACCTATCGAGCTCGAAATTGAAATCACCGACAAGAGTCCGCAGCAGATCCTTCTCTCCTCTGAGGACGGACATAGAATAAATCCGAGAGTAATTCACTGGCTTAACACGCTAATAAATTCCGAGGAAAAGTTTTACATGTCCGACGATGGCGGCTATTGGATCGCAGTATTTTTCCTCACACCTATCCAATCAGACCTCCTGGCTCAATCTTTGGGAATTAAGTTCTACCAAGAGTAGCAAACAAGTTTTCCGCTCGCGCTTGTCAACCGATCGCGGTGTCGAAACTAAACACGAGATCGAGTCTGACAAAGAAAAACGTCAATCACTTAGCTCTTTATCAGGAGTTGCTGCCATTTTAATCGCCTCGCACGCCTCAAACTTTCGAAAGAGTTAGTTCGTAGCCACCTTCCAGCAGGCTCTAGTAACTTCTAATAGCCGAAAACAGATCGGAATTTATACCGGTAATTTTGCAGAACGAAAATGCAATATCCTTCGCCAGGATGATTGCCTCAGTGTTTTCTGATAGCTCTTCGTCACCTGAGTGCTGCAACAAGTCCTGCTGCTTCACAGAGGCACCATTACTTCTTACGGATTGCAGCCCAGGAAGAATAATTTGAACATCTCTTTCCACATTGTCCGGCAATATCAGCAAACTAGACTTTTTCCCTTCGTTTGAAGAATCAGATTTATACGCCGATTTTCCTGTACCGTTTCCTAGTCTCATTGCAATCTTGTCTTTCCCAATAGAAAGTGAACGCATCGCTGCTAGATGTCTCAGAACGTCACATGCGCCAAAAGGATAAAAAAGAAGGCGAACCAAGAGCTCCAACTGGTCGTTTAGCCACGATGGATCAGGCTGCTCGTGCGTGCCAGTAAGTTCTCTGAGCAAACTAAAAAAGCGTTCTTTGTCACGAAGTGCCAACGACCCACCGTGTAAATAAATCCGTGATTGTTTCCGAAGCTCCTCTATGTTGCTGCTGACTACAGACCGAGCCATCTCCAACAAGCACAATGCAAACCGTTCCGCGCCACAAAATGCCACCTCAACACAAGCTCTATTATCGGGCTCCAAAAGGTGCCTTCTCGCAGAATACATATCTATCAAAATGAATAGATTTCTGTGAAAATCGACGCTCCAAAATCCATACGAAAGATAACGGTCTATCTGACGAATTCCCACGCGTACATCATCACCCACCAAGTCATTGCTGCACACGTCCTCGGAGAAAAAATGGTTATACGGAACATGCTGAACTACATGCGACTTGATTCGCTTTGCCTCCATCTGGGAAATAGCGTCAATATCCAGCACACGAATATCTAGTTTTGAAGCCAATGCTCTACAATGAGCATGCAAATTCGGTCGAATAAAGAACGCCGTATCCGCGGATAGATAATCACGAAGGCCGCTTAACCTCAGAAGTTGATCGCTATCAGAAGGGCTCTCCAACTCACTGCAATCTGCGACAATTCGATGTGGAGTGAACATCTGATCAAAACGAATTCCAAACAGATCCAAAGCATCAGAATGAGTGCTTCTCTTTCCTTGATTCCCAACTTCAATATCTGCCGTAAGCCAGTAACCCATATCGGACAACAATGTAACGGCCCTTGAGCCGAAATCTTGCTTCTTCAAATTCTTTTGTCGCTTACTCACTGAACGTACTACCTCGGCCAATTTTTGCAATCATGTCGATAATGGCAGCCCGAGTTTCCTTCGATTCTTTAACAGTGCCCGCCAGGCGCGGACGCGTGGTACCTGGCGAAATATAGTCATTGGATGATGCCAATGCAGCATTGACGTCTTTGTCTAATTTTGCCGAAATTGGATCTCCTGTTTCAAGCATTTCTAATGCAACCTGTAGCGCTTGCATATTGTCTGGAGTTTCATCGACTCGAAAATTCCAATATCCATTTGTGTCACTAAATGCTTTACCTATGAATTTAGATGCGAGCAGCGCATATTGCTCCAACAAATCGGGATGTCCTTTGCTGAATTGTTTATCAGCGATCAACTTCCTGACAATCGCCTTAGGGCTCATGATTTTGTTTACCGACGCGTAGTGTTGTCCATATCGGACACAGCTAACTATCGCCCGCGCCTTGTCCA
>CAYZJR010000168.1:5956-10171 GCA_964478655.1 uncultured Candidatus Obscuribacterales bacterium | reverse complement strand
CACCACGCGCTTCGCACCACGCGCTTCGCACCACGCGCTTCGCACCACGCGCTTCGCACCACGCAAATAATAGTAATAGGGTGCAGTCTTGTTGCTGCACCCATAAAACTTCAATGTGTTAATTGCTGAGATCTAGATGTCTGTCGAGACCTAGATATCGACTCCAGGGCGAGTCCGTTTTGCGATCGTTGCCGACATCAGACTTCGAATTTCCGGCATCGCAGCTTCAGCAGCTTCTGCTCCTGCTGTGATTGCTTGCTTTGCATCTTTAGGATCACGCGAATAGAGCGCGATACTCTTTAGCTTCGGCCAAATCAAATAGTCGAGATTAGCCTTGTCTGACTCGCAAAATTGTGTTTGAACAACGTTGACCATTTGATCAAATATCGGCATGAACGACCTGAAGCATTTTTTGTCCTTCTCGCAAAGCTGCTCATCTGCTTGCACTCCAAGCACGATGTCTATGTTGTCTTGTTTTGCGATATGTGCAGGCACGCTCGTGCGGAGGTTGCCATCAACGTAGTAGCGTCCATCAATCTCTACCGGTCTCAATGCAATCGGAATGCTAGAGCTTGCACGAATTGCATCACACAATGATCCTGTGCTGAAAACATGACTTTTTCCAGCGCACAAATCTGTGGCGACAGCTGCAAATTTGATGTCGCAATCTTCAATGTTCCGCTTATCGGCTGGAATCACTTTTGCAAAGAATTTGCGTAGGGACTTCCCAGTGTACAAACCTGCAGGCGGGTCTTTCATTACCAGGTTTTTCAGGAACGCGAATGGTTGCAACATTCCCTGCACAAACATCGGACGAGGCTGATAGGCTTTTGTGAATGAGCCATCCATCAGCATCTTCTCGATTGTATCAAGCGGCACGCCTGCGCAATACAGGCCTCCGACGATCGCACCCATGCTTGTTCCTACAATATAGTCAATTGGAATCTTCTCTCGCTCAAGCACTCTCAAAACGCCAATATGAGCAGCGCCGCGCATACCGCCGCCACCTAATGCCAGTGCTATTGTTGGGCGCCGCTTAATGTTTGACCCGCTTTCGATGCGATCGATTTTTAGCGGACTTGTCACCGTATTGCACGGATCTGCGAGTGCCGACTGACAAAAGATGGTAGATGCGCATAGAGTGGCGAAAACTATCTGCTGCCACCGAACGCAGGCGCGTTTATTTATAGAGCCTAAGTCTTGCATAGCCCATGTTTCCCATTAACCTTATGCTCAAAGGACGGGATGCAAAGATAGTGGTTCCTAAATTCGTGGCAGAGTTTGTCCAGAATCTTGATTTTGCGTATATCGGCAAACATGCCAAGACGTACTTGAGCACGCGAGCCGAGAATTGTGCCACCGCGCCTGAGTATCTTCGAGAGTACGGCTCAGGCGGAAGCGGCAGTGCAAGAAGAGAATGAGCGGTATAATCCTTACTGGTCGAGAGTTCCTGAGTAGACCTGAGTAAATTGGCTTTTCGATTTCTTGTTTGTCTGGTTGTTGCGTCGACGCTGTATGGTGTCGCTGGTGATGCGGCGCCGAATCAATGCTCGGACGGAATGGCAATTGCATCTAAAAGCGAAGGGCAGCCAAAGGATGGGCAAGAGCTTGTCGGCAAGGTTGTTCCTGAGTTTGCAGAGATGCAATGGGTGGATGGGAAGCGGCGCACTCTGAAGGAACTGCGAGGTCATCCCATATTGCTGAGATTTTGGAATCGGCATTGCGGCATGTGCAAAGACACGGCGCCACTATTGAACGAACTGTACGACAAATATTCGAGTCGCGGTCTGATAGTCATCGGCGTTCATCATAAGAAGTCAGAGAGCTCAGATACTGTTGAAGAGGTCAAATCGCGAGCCTCTGAATGGGCAATGAAGTTTCCAAATGCCGTAGATAACGAGTGGAAAACAGTGAATCGAATTTGGATGTACGAAGATCGAGCGATGACTTCAGCGACGATTTTGATTGGCAAGGATGGTCGAATCCTTTGGGTGCATCCAGGTGGAACAATTGAGAAGGATTCGGCTGCGGCTAAGCAGCTCGATCAGACTATTGCGAGAGCGTTGGCGCCCAAGGTTTAGATTGTTGAAACAGCTTGGCGCAATCGATCGTATTCATGGCTGTATGTTGTCTGAAATGACAATCCAAGTTTCAATGCCATATCACGTGCTTTGGAGATAGAAGCGAAGGCTTCGTTCATCGAACCCTTCATTTCGTGTGCTTTCGCAAGTACGCAAAATGTCTTCGCGTGATAGCTTCTCGACTCTCCACTCTGCGACGGAGTCCACACGCGATCTTCTGCAATCGCTACGGCTTCCTCGAGCAATTTCGATGCGCGATCCAGCAACTGTTGCTGGCGTTTTGGCGAAGGGGGTTTCGGAACCCTAATGCGCCTGTCCTCGCAAGGATCAATTCCTTCGGACCACGATAAACATGCTTCAGCAACTCGCGTCAATCCTGCCGCTCGATAGTCGGTAAGATCGCCCCAAGCGAAAAATGTGTGATCGATTGAGAGATTGTTCAGCATCGGCAGCGGTGCCTCAATCAATTTCTTAGCCCGCTCGAAATCAGCTTCCGCGTCAGAATCCATTTCTAGCGCGAGCCTGCATTCCCAGCGCTGCAAGAGACTGTCTCGGAGTCTAACATTGCTCTCTACTAGAGGATTCAAAACTACGAGCGCTTCAACGTAGGCGCTCACCTCCCACAATTTATCCGACCAGATTTCAGCGAGACCGAGACCGAGTTCTCTCACCGCATCGATCTGATCGTTGCATACCCTAGCGAGAGGATCGCGAAATGCTTTGAACAAACGCAATCGGTTGCTGTATGTCAGTTCGCCCATAGGGCCGTGAATCGCGCGAATTGCGCACATCCGTTCTTCGGGCAACTCACTGTCCAGCCACTGGAGCAATGATTTCGAGAAACTGCTTACTGTCGTACCTTTTCCTTTCACCGCGTTTGTGACGCCTGCCACGCGCGCCTTCAGCTCGGAGGGAACAACACTTTCTTGCACAACATCGAAGATCATGTCAGAACTTCGTCGGAAACAAAGAATTGCTTCTTCTTGTTGTCCAGCTTCTAAAAATACACGCCCTGCATCGCGCATTGCATTCTTGAACTCTTCGTTCTTTTGAATCGTTCCATAATCAGATTGAACAACCGCGCGCAAATAGTTTGGTGTTGTCGTCGACAGCGTGGGCAGCCACGTTGGACAAATCTCTAACAGTTCATCGCAGAAGTAGGCGGCCGCCCAATACCGTCCGCTGAGAAAACCCAGCGCTGAAAGACGACCGGAAAACGTGCGAACCTTCCCCTGGTGACTCAAACTAATGGAGACTTTGTCGTTTGAAATGTCTACATCAAACGGAACAATGGACCAACTCTCACTCCCCAACACATCGCGATACGCTTCGAAAACCGTTGTGAGGACGTGCTTAACTTGCGACTCGATTTTGGTCATAGTCTCTGATGTACCTCTATTTTTTTCGCCCTGCGTTTGTGGCTTAGTGGTACGAGGCGAAGCAAATGCGATAGTCGCCCTTTTGGCCACATGCGAACACAGCATTAGTTCTGCGGTTCAGCCATCTCTACGGGGCTATTTCATAAATTAGGAAGGAATTGAGCGAATTTAGATTAAATGGAACGGTCCCAAGTTCGCCGCTAGGAAAAGTCGCCGGTCGATCGTTTGGTGAAAGTTCCCATTCGTTCGTTGAGGTAGAGGAAGCTGCTGTACACGTCATCATATGCGGTGCCCGTCAAATGATTCAGTGATTGCATGTAGAGCTCATACGCATCCTCGTACTTTCGTTGCGCCTCCAAGCACTTCCCAAGCGCCAAGACAGTCTTTGCTTCTTCATTGCGTGGTGCCGATGCTGCCCGCCAATTCTCTAAAGCCGTCTTGAAGATCTTTTCGGCACCAATATAATCTCCGCGCAAGATCAATTTCTGACCTCGGTCAAGTTCTGTTTCTGTGCTTCTGCGAAGTGACGAGAATCTATCTTGGGAATGCATGCTCTTTCTCTGGTCGTTCTCTCAATTATACTGTTCCAGGAAAAATAGTTGACAAAAGCAAACGGCTCAGAGCCTTATGTGTTGCGAACCCACGAGCCAGGCGACATTGGTGTCATCGTTCAGCGCCACGGCGTCTTGTTTGCGCAGGAATACAATTGGGATGCAAGTTTCGAAGCGTTGGTTGCTGAGATTGCAGCAAAGTTT
>CAYZJR010000168.1:0-5856 GCA_964478655.1 uncultured Candidatus Obscuribacterales bacterium | reverse complement strand
ATTCTCCTAGCAGCTTACTGAAGCGCGAGTTTACTAAGAATGACAAGACAGACAAACTCTGCTCCAGAGCATTTTTCTGATGCTCGGGAATCCAGCTCATATAGCAGATCGGCTTCGTCCTTCGGAAATCCCAGCGACCTTCTTCAACAGGGTGTTGAGAACGGAATCTACGCAAAAGGGTGAGGACCTCGCCGTTGTTCCCCAGGTGGTGGAACCCCGCGATCTGATGTGAGCCCAAGAAGAACCGATGGTTCTGACCAGTATTTGCCGCCGCTTCAAATAGAAGACTCTCAGGGTTTCACTCCTGAACAGAACGCTTGGGGCAACAACGCCAACGAGTATAAAAAGCAGATTTCGGGCTCCGGATTTGCTTACAAAAATATCGATAACCCGGCTGCTCTGAAGCCTGAAGGCGAGGCGACGGATGCTAACGCGCCCACGGGACCCTCTGATTCTGCAACGCCGAAAGATGGCAAATCCGCCAGCGGAGAAGGTGCCGAAAAGACACAAGAGCAGCAATACCAAGAGGTGTTGCGAAAAGCCGCTGCTGAGGGAAAACCAGTCGTCGTAGTATTCGGTTCGCAATCTGCGCTCGATACACAAAAGCAATCGACGCAAACGCTGAAGGGCAACATGCAGTCCGGAGACGCTACTTATCTCTATGTGGACACCGACACTCTCGATCCCAACTCCGATCTTGGTCGTGTCGCGCGACGAAGCGAGGAGCAAGGTTTGGGTCTGGGACCAGATGGAAAGTCCGACATGGTTTTCACCGGTGTCTACAACGTGGTGCAGCAGCCCGATGGACAGTTGGGGCTTGGAAAATCGGTCGCGACTTTCTGGGGCGGACGCGCTGCAATTTCCGACATCATGAAAGATCAAATGCAGTATGCAAATCGGTCGACTTTGAAGCTGCGAAACGATGTTCTACCGCCAGCGCCGCCGCCGGATGGAGGTCGTCCGGATCAGCCGCAAACAAACCCGGATCAGCCTCAACCACCTGTTCAACCTCGACCGGATAATCCCAATCCTGACCAACCTCAAAATGACGGGAAGACCGAAGAGCAGCGCAAAGAAGAAGAAAGAAAGCGCGAAGAAGCAGAGAAGAAGCGCAAAGAGGAAGAGGAAAAGCAGCGCGAAGAGGAACGCCGCAAAGCTATCGCTGGAGGCAAAGTTTACTCGCTCAATGACTATGCCGACGGGTGGGGGCGCCTGCTAGAGCGTTCTGAAGTGAATGAAGGCCCGGTTCGCGACTTAGTAAATGAGTTCGGTCGCGAAATGATCACGGGAAAACTTGATGGACAGAAACTTGCCGGTTTGATGGATAAGGTTGGCGCCACAAATCAGCAAGAAATAAAAGACACCCTCGCCTATTTGACGGAACAGTTAGGTGAAAACGGATTGCAGCTTTCATTTGAACTCGACGCTGCCGGGAAACTCTCTGGTCTTGAGATGACTGATGTAGCAACACCGGGCGGTTCGCGAACTTCAGTCAAAGTAGACTCCTCAGGCAATGTGATTTCGCAAGAACAAAACCCTGATGATGGCTCACAGCCGCGCCCGCTATCTATAGAGGAGACTACTCTACGACTTGCAAAGAAAGCCGAACCGGCGGCATGCCCTTGAAACGGCTAATCCATCGGAACAGTTTGTTCTGAAGCCACCAATGACACTAGAACGATTACGCATACGGAGTCATAACTCTATGTGCTCGTGACAACACACGGCGAGTTAAGCGGCAGTTGAGCCAGTTGGCTATACTAGGTCTGTTTCAGATTCGTGTGCGCTCAGGAGCAACCATGTTCAAGAAGATTGTGACTCTCGTTAGCCTTGCAGCAGTTTTGCAGCCCTGTGCAGCAATAGCAGCTTCTCAACAAAAAGTTTCGAACGACTTTGCAATCAACTTGTTTCGCGAAGTGAGCAAGGGCGATAAATCCAACACAATTGTTTCTCCATATAGCATCTCTACTGCACTAACAATGACCAACCTTGGTGCCAATGGAAAGACGAAGGCTCAAATGCAGGAGGTTCTTGGGTATTCAGGACTAACAGATAAACAAGTCGAAGAGAAGAATTCGACTCTGAGTCAAAGTCTTTCGCAAGTCAATCCAAAAAGTCAGTTGTCTATCGCGAATGCGCTGTTCGGTAACAAAGGCGTTCCGCTTCGAAAAGAGTTTGTGGCCAAGAACGAAGCTTTGTTCAAAGCCAAGCTAACAACTATGAGTTTCTCCAATAAAAAGGCGATCGACGAGATCAATAATTGGGTGAAAAGTAAAACTGAAGGAAAGATTCCAACAATTCTGGACAATATTCCAGAAGATGCAATTTTGTATTTGATCAACGCCATATATTTTAAAGGAACCTGGCAATTTCCATTCAAAGAGTCGGATACTCAGAAATCTGATTTCTATTTGTCCGAAGGCGGAGCCGTGCCTGTTCAGATGATGCACAAGGATGCCAGAATGAACTATCTGGAAGGAGATAACTTTCAGGCTGTTATGCTTCCATATGCGGACGAGCGGCTGAATCTGTGCGTGATCTTGCCTGCCGAAAATGAGAATATCGATTCCTTCATTGCGAAACTTACGCCAGAGTTATGGAATGAATGGATGAACAAGATTTACTTCAAGAAGGGTATGCTGGGCCTGCCAAAAGTCAAGCTGGACTACAAGGTTGAGCTAAGCAAATCATTGAAGCAGTTGGGCATGCCGTGCGCGTTTGATCAGGGCTGTGCGGATTTTTCGAGGATGGTTGATCTCTCAAAGATGCAAGGTAAGAATGTTTTGATTTCTCGCGTCTTGCACAAAACCTTTCTTGAAATTGACGAACGAGGCACCACTGCCGCTGGTGCTACGGCGGTAGAAATGGTTGCCAGAAGTGCAGCAATGCGTCCGCCGACACCTTTCAGAATGATTTGCAATCGCCCATACATAATTGCTCTTCGCGATTCTCAAACAGGGACGATTCTCTTTCTCGGTAAGATAGTGAAACCTAGTTGATGTTTTGGGACCGACATCGGTATCGAATACGATGGCGATCAGCTGTTGTCGTCGGTTCTATCGTGTTGGGTGCTACCTCCACTTTTCTATTGGACGGTTGTGGTGAATCACCCCCGCCACCTTCAAAGCCTCCCCAGGTGAAAACTTGGAAAGAGAGCCTTGAAGATGCAGAACGTTGCCTGGTCTGCAGAGACTACGGGGGTGCGGAATCTAATTACAAAATAGCGCTAGAGAAGATCGAACCGCCCAACTCAAAGGTAGTGGTGGATCCGTCGACGGTTGTGGAAGTGCAAGCCAACTTGGCCTTAGCATTGGCAAAACAAGAAAAGATTGATGAGTCGCAGCCTTATACAGAAAAGGTCATTAAGTATGTTGAGAGCGTTCGGTTGAACGAAGACCAATCTGAGATATTGACTGTAATCGATAAGCTGTGCGATGAGTATGTGCGAATCGCAAGAGATGGTGAGACTGCCAAGGACCGCGTGTATCTGGAAGAAGCGCTTAAACTTCAGCACCTCTGTCATGTCGGAAACAGTATGAGGGGTGTCAATCTGATGACAGACCTTGCGATTAGCAATATTCGTGCCAAGAACATGTCTGAGGCAAAGAGGTTTATTGCGACTTCAATGAAATATGCCGTCCTAATACCAAATCGGGACTTTACGCACCACATGGTTGCTCTGTTGAAGGTCTCTGTAGCTCTAGACAGAGTGGGAGAGAAAACTGAAGCGCAAAAGATCTATAAGTTTGTCGATAACTTGTACAATGAACGATTTGGTCAACGTCGGAAAGCTCATATGTATGAACGGCTTGGAAGCGCTTTGTATGAGTACGGTGACTATGATCGCGCCATAGAGAATTTGAAACTTGGTATCGATGAAGCGAAACGATACAAGTTTTCAATGTACGATATTGCGCGTTCGTATGTCAAGGTTGCATTAGCGTACGAAAAAAGGAGCGACCAAACCAATGCAGACAAGTCGTTTCAATCAGCTATCGACATAGTGATGAAGCCAAATATGACAGAGGAAGAAAAGCGTCTAGCGTTTGAAATAATCAACAGCTACGTGCCGTACTTGAAGAGACAAAAGAGAAGAGCTGATGCTGATGCATGGAAGGCAAAAGGAGACTTGTTCATTCAACATATGTTCGAATGAAAACGCCTTTTCCGAACCCCATAGCACGCCTATGAGGTTCGGATTGGACGTAGGAACCAACCATTCTCGATCGTTGTTGTGCCTAGCAATTACAATCTTGGTTCCGTTTAAACTCAATGAGGCTAATCACGTTGTTGGTTTTCACCGTGGTCATCGAAGGTGTTCGAGATGGTGTGGATAGAGGAGGTGCACCAATTCGAACTCTGGCTAAGAGTCTGTTGGTGGATCGCCACCTTCGATAGATGTCCACGGCATGTTGAATCTCTTCAACATTTTGACTATGACGAAACTTGTTGAATTCTTCAGACAGTGAAACGCTTGATTGTTCGAGTGCGGCGTAAATCGTTTGCAGTTGCTCTGTAGAAAAATACATTAGGAGCGCCTCTCTAGTTGTTTCGCATAACCCACTCACTCATCCTACGAAACGAGGGTGCGAAATATCCGCAGTCTGGATCGCTCTAGATTAAATCAATGAACAACGTCGGCAAGGTAGTGCGCCAGCGTGGCTTTCGAAGATTCGATAATCATCTGACGCAGTTCTTCTGGTTTTTGTACTACAGCTTCTGAACCATATGGTGCTAGCCATCTCATGACTTCGGCTAGACTAAGGGCTGGAAAAGTCAGTTTACAAAATCCATCCGGGAGATCTTCCAACACTTGTTGTTGATGCCACTTGCGCTCTCGAATGTAGCGTGCGGAGCGCGGTGCGAAAACAACCACTACTTCGTGCTCCGTTTCGCCATGCTCTAGCTGAAATGCAGAATCGATCCACTTATTGAGCTGTGACCGTTCCATTGGATCAAATTTAGTGTCCAGAACCTTGTAGTCTTGAATGCGATGCAATGCAAAAATTCTGAGTGCAACACGATAGTGACAATAGCCTATAAGATACCAGGCTCCGCGGTCATGTAAGACAATTTGAGGGTCTACAATGCGTGAAGTTGTTTCGTCTTTGCTTGCTGCATAGTAGGTAAGTTCGAGCTGTTGCCGGGAGTCGCAAGCCCTGTTTATGTCGTTGAACAACTTGGAACTGAGAGGGACGATAGACCCCGCGCGGAATCTAATAACTGATTTGATTTCTTCAGGGTCGACCTGAACCTTCTCCGGCAGTCTCTCTGAAATCTTTTCGAGTGCTGCCCGCAACGGCGCCTCAAAAGACGTGCCCGCATATATGGATACTAATTCTGTTCCTAATGTTAATAGAAAGACGTCGCCGCTCGACAGCTCGAATGAAGGCAGCCGTTTGCCGGGATTTGTGTTGTAGTACCCGTTGTGCTTTCTATCAAAGGCGATTTCGCGCGCGAGTCTCTCTTTGAGATACTGCAGATCTTCATGCAGAGTTCGTTCTGAGATTTCGTACTTCTGGCATAGGTCTTGCCTGCTGGGATAGTTGCCCCGGCATATGTCCGCATCGATAGCCAATACTCGTTCAAGCTTTGTGCTCATGCCAATAAAACTACACTGCCTCGGACCCTTCGAACATAGAGGCGAGACTGATTTAATCATTTCTCCACTTGACTGCGGATATATCGCAGTCTCGATCTCTATGCTGGTTATGTGTTAAGTAAGGAATAGGCAAATGGACTTCCCTGTTTTGATCAGTTTATCGCTCGGTTTGGTCGCCGGGATTTCATGCACAGCCTTGGTTTTTCGAGGCAGAGGCAAGGTCGATATCGAGCGTGCAGTGAGTTCGTGTAGAG
>CAYZJR010000167.1:8870-10467 GCA_964478655.1 uncultured Candidatus Obscuribacterales bacterium | reverse complement strand
CCAACCCGGTGGGTCTGCAGCCCGGGTCGACGTTCTCAATCCTCGTGATGCATCTGATTGAGCTTTTCGACCGCTTCTTCCGTTCCGCACAAGGTTTCATTGGTGAGCTTTAGGTCATTCAGTTTCAGATCTTTCAGTCTCATATCTTTCAGTGTGACGCCGATGAGTTCCGAATCAGTGAGCTCGATGTCTCGAATCTCAACATCGTTCAACTCGACGTCTTGCAGGCGCACGTTGCGAATGAGGACATTCCTGATGGAGACATTCACCAAGGTCACATTGATGAACTCAATGTCCGTGAACTCCGCGTCTTCAAGCGCGACGTCTTCTATGCGCACCGTTCCCATGTTTGATCCTCGAAGGGAATAATTGAATATCATAGTGTCTGCACAAATTTCGCATATGAAATGTTGAGGGAACGTGGAAAAAACGCAAGAACAGTGGGTTGCTGAGGCTCAGGACATCGGCAAGCAGATATTTGCTGAGTTTTTGGAGCGTTTGCAGCAAGAAATCGACAAAGCTGTGGCGAATGAGGAGCCGCTCACTCTGTGCCTCACGCAAGAGGACGATCAGCGAATGCTCTTGCCTTTTCAGCAAGCGACGCTCTCCCCGCTTGCTGACATCTCGAATTTGCTGCGTGTCGAGATTCGCGGCGTTCAGATTCAGTGGGGTTATGAAAAGATGGCGTTCATCACGCCTGAAAGAGAACACGTCACGGTTGCACCAATGGTGAGGAACGGTTTGAGCGCAGTGAGTGAGCACAAGTTTGATGGTGAGAAGGAGCATCGCACTGTGAGCGCGGGTTTGGCATCATTTCCTGAGCACGGATTGTTGGCGGAGGAACTGACTAGTGCAGCGCTAGATGCTCTGGAAGCGGCTCAGGCAGCAGGCGGAAACTGTGTCATGATTGCAAAGACACAACAAAATTAGTGGTCCTGCACTCCAAATGCTTTCACTTCGCGTTAGTCTTTGGTGCTGTGCCTTTCGACGGAGCGGGTGGCACGGGCAAGACAACCGGCTCCGTTCGTTTTGGGCGAGTCGGTTTTATCTCTTCCAGTTGAAACCCGCTTGGTGCCTTGAATAGTGCAGGGTCAAACTTCAAAGTCTCGTAGACCATGTATTCCAACGCGTAAGACTTCTTGTCGGGTAACTGCACGTTGAAGCGCAGCGGTACTTGCTTTTCGTTGTCGACAATCAGCGCCATTTTATAGTCGAGCATCGCAAGTTCCATTCGAGTGGTCGGTTTGCCATTGATCACCGGTCCTGCAGATTCTTTTGCCTTGTGGCTCTTGAAGAATTCAATCTCGTTGCCATATTCCAAATCACCCAAGTCCTTGAGCGCTCTGTCGAACATGCTGATATGGACTTCGTACTTTGGTCCAGGGTCGACGATGTGTTTGCCTCGCTTCGACATCTGCTCCAGAAGCCAAATATCGGGCTCGTTCACAATCATCAGCTGATGAATCTTCATCGCATTGTCAGGTCCTTCAGCCACGCGGGCAAAGACTTTTCGAGAACGCCAATACTCTTTTGGTTCTGCCGCGTATGTTCCAGGCTTGGGAGCGGGCTCAAGCATTCGTATCTTGATGTGCGTCAT
>CAYZJR010000167.1:0-8770 GCA_964478655.1 uncultured Candidatus Obscuribacterales bacterium | reverse complement strand
CGTGAGCCGATTATTGTCGGCGGTTCTTGCGGCTGCAACCTGGCAGTCGAGCTTGCGTTGCGCGCAAATGTGCACGCCAAGGCTGTGGTGCTAATTGGACCGTCCGATGTCCAAGGGAAGTCTCGAATGGAGCTAATCGGCAAACTTGTAAATGATGGGAAGTTCGAGCCGCCTGTGATGGTTCCTCTTGTGATAAGCGACATTCTGCGCATCGGCGTAGACCGCTGTCTCACGCAGTTAGAGTATGTAGCAGAACACAACTATTATGAACAACTGAATCAGGTGGGCGTGCCAGTTCTACTCATTCGAGGACAGCACGATGAGCTGTCCAGTGAAGAGACCATGGATCGCTCAGCGCTCGCAGCTCCGCACTCGCAAGAAGTCGGCGTCATCGACGCGGCGCATGCCTTGCCGTTTGCAGAGCCTAAGCTAATGCGCGATATCATCGAGAACTTCATTCGGCATAATGTTGTTGATGAAATAGATCCGCTTAAGCGGGTGGCTTAGCATTTAGACCAACCGCACGGGCGCAGGATATCGCGCTATTTGAGCATCGTCTGTCAGCAACGTCATACCTTCTGCAATAGCTTGCGCGATAAGAATTCGATCGAAAGGATCTCGGTGGAGGGTCGGCAGAAGTTCCACAGTCAGGGCATGATTTCCGGTAATCGGAAGTTCCGAATAACCGCTACTGAGCAGTCCCTGTCGCAGAAGACGATTTTGCACTTGAAAGTCTGTCCGGCCGATTCCATTTTTGATTGCGATTTCCCAAATGCTGGCGGAGCTAAAGACAAGCTCGTTTTGCGGAGAGTTGAGTAGTGCGCGAGTACTTGAGGAGAGTTTATTCGGTTCTCCGGCAGCCCAGAGCAGAACATGTGTGTCCAGAAGGAACTTCATGTGTTTCCATCGAAGAGATCTTCGATTTCCTTTTGTCCCATGCTGTTAAAGTCATCGGGCACTTCTATCTGACCCTTCATGAAACCTAGTCTTTGCCGGCTCTTGGGTGCGTCAATTGGAACCACCATCACCAAAGGCTTGCCGGCTTTTGCGATGACGAAAGGCTCTCCGTTGATTGCCTGCTCAATGAGGCGTGACAAGTGCGTTTTTGCCTCATGTATGTTTACTGTCTTCATGTTTACTCTCGGGGTAAACTTAGTCTACTTAGTTTAGTCTATATGAACCAACCGGAATTTGCCACCAAATCCAAAAGACTGTGGATTTACACAGTGACTTTTGAAAATTCGGGTGTACGCTGCAATTACTGGAGGGTTCGGACAGCCAATCGCCGTTCCCTCCAATAACCCAAATCCTTGCCGAACAATGCCGCAATAGCCACCGGGACATTAATCCTTGTCTCTTGGCTACACGCTGGTCACAAATTTTGGCTTACATAGGGAATATTACTAGTGTCACACTGGGATTCGGTCACCTCAATGGCGTCGAGCACAAAAGACAAGACTCCGGAAAAACCGGAGTCAAAACCGCGAGTCGATCAAAAGGACGCTGTTGGCGACCGGATGGCGGCGGAGACCGATGCTGTCGGCAAAAAAAATGGCGGCGCTAAGCCTGAGGACCAGTTCAAATCTAAGCAAGTCAATGGTAAAGATGGCGAAGTATTGGCGCCCGAAGTCACTATTGATGATGGAAATGGCAACGGAAAGACGGCAGATGCCAAAGCCGGCAAGCCCGAAGCTGCCGCGGACGCCCCGAAGCCAGGGGAGCAACCTAAGGAAGCCGAGCCGAAGAAGCCCGAAGATCCCAAACGCGTCGAACTTAGACACGGGTTGGAAAGTGAATCTCCTGCTGATCGTGCGAAGGCTGCTGGCGAATTGCTGAAGCATCCGGAGAAGCTTGGAGCAGAAGACATAAAGGCTCTCGCTCAAAACCTCTCTCCTGAGGCGCTCAAGGCGATAGGCGCGCTGCCCGAGGCGGAGCAAGCCAAACTCAAGGCAGCCTTGCTGAAGGAGCTTGAAACGGGCGCTAAAGCAAAGCCGACAGATGCCGCGTCGCAGCGGCAATATGAACGAGCCTTCGAAGGCATCGTCGCCCTTGGCGGCAGGCAGGCACTTAAGGACATGGGTTTCAAACTCGAAGAGAACCCAAACTTCCCCAACGAGTTTTCGCTCAAGACTGAGAATGGTTCGGACCTCCGCTTTAAGAAAGAAGCGAACGACACCATCGAGCGTCTGCGACTGACCAATAGACCAAAC
The DNA here is from genome assembly GCA_964478655.1 of uncultured Candidatus Obscuribacterales bacterium. GTDB lineage: Bacteria > Cyanobacteriota > Vampirovibrionia > Obscuribacterales > Obscuribacteraceae > CAYZJR01. Next base: position 6,560 of record CAYZJR010000167.1, on the reverse strand, counting down.
GGCGGCTTTCATCGGTTTGACTACGATGCAGACGGCACATACAAGGGAAGCTTCGAGGCGACTGCCGGCACGAGCGAGCCCAATCGATTCAACATTGAGCGAAACAAAGACGGGCAAATCACAATGCTCGAGCGCCCGGATCGCACAAAGGTTCAAGTCGAATACAAAGATGGCGTGGCTGTCTCTCTCAAAGATTCTTCCGGACCTCAGCTCAAATCGGTTGACGGAAAAACGTGGACGGATGAACTTGGACTGAAAGTTGCAACTCAAGGAACGCTTACAGTTTCAGAAAACGGCGACATCAAAATCGCCGGAGAAAAGCAAGAGAGCATTACCCATGCCGATCGCACAACGACCGTAACTGACAAAGTCAAAGGCACGACAACTAAGACCAGAGGTGATGGAACCGCCATCACGACTGACGCTGAAGGTCGCGTTACTGAAACGGTCGATCGCAAAGGCGGTCGCACTTCATATGTTTATGGAACAGACGGAGAGCTCGTTAGTTACACTGATGCCACAGGCAAATGGTCGAAACAAGCCGATGGCAACTGGAAAAACGATGCTAATGGAACCACATTTCAAGGTAAGCGCTGGGTCACCGCAGATGGTGCAATGCATGAGCAGGCGCAAGACGGAAAACATACTGCGCGACTTCTTGATGGAGCCCGTCAGGAGCTGGATGCACAAGGTCGCGTAACTCAAACTGTGGATGCGCGCGGGCGCACCTTCAAGTTTGAGTATCAGGGCGATGAAACGTCTCCTAACACATTTGAATTCGTCGGCGGCGGCGCGAAATGGAGAGCCACAAACCCGGAAAAGACCGAATGGGTCAAACTTGGCAAAGATGGAAATCCGGACCCCAGCAAAGAAACTTGGTCAGGAACAGTTGAAATCAAAGACGGCGTTTACAGGCAAGTCAGTAAATCCGGCACCGAGCAAATCTACAACTCTGACGGCAGCCAAATGACTCGCGTCAACGGACGCATTCAGGAATTGACCAATGCTCGCGGCGAAAACTACAAGTTTGGCTACGACCAGCACGGTCTAAATTCTGTCACGCGCCCTGACGGTTCCAAAGCGAATCTGAGTCGATCCGCAGTCGGCGGCGGCTGGCACAACGCGAACGGTGGTGGTGAGGTTTATGGACTGGATGTCGATCAGAAAACCGGCGCTGTTCATGAAACGGACAAAAACTGGAGAACCAGGCAGGTTTCTTTGGATGGAACTAGAACAGAGTACAACTTCTCAACCGGTGATTTGCACTCAACCGAGACAATTGGCGGGTTTAGAAACACTATTGTTCGCAATGAAAAGAGAGAAATAGTCAGCAGGCAAGAAGCAACTCCCGATGGAAAGGTCGTGGATTCGACCGCTCAAGGTCGCATGGAGCGTGCGCCTGACAAATCGGTGGCTCACTACGATCGTGACGGCAACTTAGTTGCAGTCGATCGCGCAGATGGAAACAGAGTTCAAATCGAGCGCGGCGAAAATGGAGCAATCAAGAAAATAAGCGACTCCAAAGGACCCATTGTTTGGGAATCACAAGACGGTAAGAAATTCACCCGCTCCGGAAGCGTGCCTTTAACTGTTGAGGGCACTCCCTTCGTCAATCCCAATGGGGATTACGGATTCAAGGCAGACGGACGAACGATTGAACGCACCGGCGATACTCTCACAGTTGCACGACCCAATGAAAAGGTTCAACTCAAAGACGACGGTTCATCCGTTGTCCTCGATGGACAAGGCAAACTGAAGTCGAGCGAAGATGCAAACGGCGTAGTCAGATCTGTTGTGCGCGAAAAAGGTCCCGACGGAAACGAGCGCGTATCGCAAGCGATAGTTGGAAATACGTTGTGGACGCGAAGTCGCGAAGGCAACCAAAACGAGTGGACATCTAACGACGGACGAAAGTTCACAGGCGAAATGCAGCTAGATCAAGACGGAACATTCCGCATGATCTCAGCAGATAAAGGTTTTGAAACGATTTCTAAGCCTGATGGTTCCACAGTCTTTAGAGATGCGGCAGGTCGAGTACATCGCACGGTTTCAGGCAACGGTGCAAAAACGGAATTCACATACGACGATAAAGGCGCGTTGAGTTCCGTCACCATGCCCGATGGCAAAACCTTAGTGCGTACTCCGGCAAAACCTGGCGACAAACCAACTGAAACAGTTTGGACAACGCAAGGCTCTGGCGAGCTATACCGAGGCGACATCCAAGTAGATCGCGATGGGCGTTTGCACCGCAAAGAGCCTGGGCAGCAAGAAAGAGTTCGTGGCACCGACGGCTGGGAAGCAAGAACCGGGTCGGACGGCCAGCGACTGTTCGTAAAAGAAAATCCAAACGGCTCCACTGTCACAAAAAATGAAAAAGGACAGATAGTCGAAACCAGAACTGCATTGGGCTCCACTCGGAGCTACGGTTATGATCAATCGGGCAATCTCAATCGCATAGTAATTCCTCCCAGCGAGATGCAGGAGTCGAGTGATGGCGGAAAAACTTGGACCAAGCGCACCCCAAATCTCACAGAACAAAGACCGGCGAAAATGGTACTCACCGCCGATGGTGAACTCGTAGAGTCGTCTACCATTGGAGGCAAAAATGTAGAGCGCGTCCTGCGCAATGACGGTTCTACTCTCGAAGCAACAGACGGCAAGGTGACCAAGGTTAATACTGCGGTTGGAACTGAAATCAAAATCGGCTACGGCCAAGATGGCAAGCCCAACATGTATTCCAACTCGGCAGAGGGCGGGACATCTTGGAGATCGGAAGACGGCAAGACTTGGAAGAAATACTCCAAAGACGGCAAACCGATTGAAGGCGAGCAGAGACCGCAACAGTTTGAACTAGCAATAGACAGAGATGGAAGCGTCGTCCGCAAGTTCACCGAGCGCGGAGAAGAGCGCTATGAAGTCATGCGGACCGATGGCGGCAGAACCGTTGCAGACGGTAATGGAAACAAGATTTCCGAAACATCAATCGTCCGTCAACCGGACGGTTCGCTCAAAGCAGTTGATGCGACGTATCAACGCGATAATGCCGGCAAGACAGTCGGTCGCACCGAGCAAAAGCCTGATGGCACGCAGATTACCACTGACTCTCAGGGGCGAGTAACTGAAGCGAAACTCGGCAACAATGTGCGCAGATTTACGTATGAAGGCACATCCAGAATGCCGGTGTCATTTGAGGAAGGCGGCAAGAAGTTTACTCTAAACAAGGAAGAGTTGAAGAACGGCCGTGCTATCTACGAGGGCGAAGGCAGTGGCAATGACAGGCCGCGTGTAGCCGGGCTGATGGAAGTACTCAACGACGGCTCCGTGCACATGATTCGCGGAGACAAGTCGGAGACAATTACACGACTTGATGGTTCCAGAACCATCAAACTTGAGGATGGAACACAGCGCACAGAACGCCCAGACGGCAGACTTGCCGAAATCGTCAGAAGAGACGGCACCAAGCAAACATTCAAGTATGACCTGCCAGCCGATGTTTTGGGCAGACCTGGTCAGATCTCCGAAACGACAATCGAGACGAAGGACGGAAAGAAGGTCACGTGGACAACTCCCGATGGTTTCCATTGGCGCGGTTCCGACGGCAGAGCGTGGAACGGATTTACATCTGTCGATCATCGAACCGGCAATGTCACAGACCGCTATGATAATGGACAAACCTGGGAAATCGGCATGGACGGTCAGAAGCGCCAGAATCATGGACGCTCGTTCGATGCTTGGGGCACCAAGGATGCTACCGTCAAAGCACTCGATTATTGGTGGCAATCCAACAAGATTGAGGGCGTAAGAAACGCGCTGAAAGACCTTGATGCCGAGCAGACCTACATGGTTCGCAATGCATACAATCAAGGCGATGCAAACTCACTTCGAGACAAGGCATGGGTCGCATTTGAAAGAGGTGGCGATACTCACCGTTGGGCAGAAGCCGATGGATACTTGCGCCGCACCGGCAAGCCTGGGGAAAACTCAGCGATTCAATTGGCGGTCGATGCGCAAGAAGTAGATCGTTGGTGGTTCAACCGAGATCGCTCGAAAGAAGAAATTCTCTCGTCTACGCGCCATATTTTAGGATCAGCCTCAGAAGCCGAAAGACAAAACATCGATGCCGCCAATCGCAGCCTGTATGGACAAGGTTTGGCAGAGTTCTACGGGCAAAATGGTGCCGGAAACAAGATTGCAAATTGGGATGAATATCACAGGGCTCTAATTGGTGTTGCCGTTCATACCGGCGCCGACAAGCGAACTGACCAGCAGCAGGCTGACATCATGTCAGCAGCCTTGACTGTTCCAGGCAAAAAATTGGACTACTTCATGGAAGCATCCGGCAAAGGATTTTCCACTGAAAGCGGTCGCAGGCTGTTTGAGCAAAATGCAGGTGCGGACAAGATTCGCTATGCATTCACGACGGAACATTACACCGAGGGCGGTGGCTCCTACGAAACGCAAGACACAGCTTCCATCGAAGCTGCAACCGACTTTATGCAGCGCGGTGAGTTGCGCCCAGTCACCCAATTCAAGCGCGCTTTGGGAACATTCAGCAACGATGACAAAGCCATGGATGATGCGCTTGGTCGTCTCAAACCTGAAGAACGTGCCCAAATCGCCGACGGTAAAAGACTGTTCGACTCCTTCAAAACGCTCGCTCCGGATGCTCGTGAAAAGGCGGTTGGCGAGCTCAACTCACAGCAGCGCGAAGCTCTCGAACAGTACGAGAAATGGAATCAAGCATTCCGCGATGCTCACTGGTTCGGCAAAGACAGAAAGGCCGGGCGCTACGAAGACAAGGCTCTCGTAGAAGGTGGAACAGACCTCGGAAAAGTAACCGATATCGGCGGTCACTGGTTCAACAGTCATCAAACGAATGCTCAGGCCGTCGAAAACTTGGACCGCAAGAGCTTCGATCAACTTATGGCTGGAGCCGCGATAGGTCCGGATGGAAAACCCAAGTCACAGTACCTCGACCGTTTCCTCGAAGCTCAAGACAAGAATCTTGGCTCTGGTGAATACAAGCAAAATGCACAACAGCTGGTCAGAGACAAAGTAGCCTACGCCATTGAAACCAATCGCTTGGCAGATTCGGGTGATTTAGATGGACTGCGAGCACGCGTGCCACAACTGGCAGCAGTACCCGATGCTGATTGGGGCAAGCTGAAAGGCGGCTACCAACTCGATAGACAGCTTGCGTCCGGTGCGAAAAAAGAGGGTGACCTCACCGCCGATGAGCAAGCCCAACTACAGGCATATCGTGGAGACACACGATTGCAGCCTTTTATGAAGGGTCGCGACCTTCAAAGACAACTCGATGAAGTGGACAGCGGAGCGCGTCTCGAACGCTTGAAACAAGGCAGCGCTCTCGATCAAGAAGTCAAAGATCAGAAGCGCAAAGAAGCCGACCTGAAGCCGGAAGAAAAGGCAGCGCTCGACTTCTATCGTGCGAATCAGAAAGAGTGGCAAGCACTCGATCCATCACTTCCGGAAGCTGCTCGCGCCAAGCAGAAGGAAATGCTGCTTGCCGGCTGGGGCAATGAAGGAAAGGCAGCAATCGAAGCTTATCGCCAGGGTCTTTACGATGGCACCAAGGAAGGAAGCCGCCGCAGTTTCGACCGTGTGCTGAGAGATGCCGAAGCAGAAAACGGCGTTTTCTCCTCAACAGACAAGAAAGCCATTATCGATGGCATTCTCAACATGACTCCACAAGAGCGTATCGATTATCACAAGAAGAGTGCCGAGGAAAGAACAGCCTACAACGATCGCATCATGAATGCGTTGGGTGGCAAGGACTCCGCTAGTTGGAAAGCTGCTGAGTCGCTGCTCAAACAGATTGAAACCGACTCTTCGCCGACACCGGCTAAGCCCACCATGGGGCTCAAAGAAGAGTTGTACGCAAAGACCGGTGAAGGCAATCTCGACCGCCACAAAGGCTTCGAGATGATTCGCGACGCGCTGGCCAAAGACAAAGACGGTGCACTCGCTAAGAAGCTCGCAGAGGATGAAGGCTACAGAGCGGCTGTCACACGTGCCATGGGACCTGACGGTTATGACAAATACGTCAAGCCTCTGATAGAGAACGGCCGGCTGCCTGCTGCGACCTTGAGAGAGCTCAACACGCACATCGTCAGCGATGGCGAAGGCGGAACGCACGAACAATTCGATCAATCGCAATACTTCAAAGACGCGTTCCTCAATGCCACACCAAAGGGGCTGGCAAGCCTAAAAGCCGATCCGAAAGAACTCGAACAAGTAATGAGTTCACTTTCGCCGGAACAGAAAAAGATTGCAGAGCAAATTCTCAATCCAGGAAATGGACCGGACGGCAAGCCGCTTGAGCCGCAAGTCAGACCCGAAGACAGACTGAGAGCATTCTATCTGGGTGCTGGCGTGACGAAGGAAGAAGCTCGCGATATTCTGAGCAACCTGCCTGAACAAGAGCGTGCCAGAGCCGTAAACGAGTACTCCAGAAAGTACGGCAGAAACCTGCGTCAAGATCTTGTAGATCGCGTCGACAACAAAGACAAAGACCAGTTTGTGCGGCTTACCAGGACCGG
>CAYZJR010000166.1:0-10577 GCA_964478655.1 uncultured Candidatus Obscuribacterales bacterium | reverse complement strand
CGACATCCATTCTTCAACAACGGACACAACCTCAGGCTTCACAAACGCTGATGTCACAAGAAGATGTCCGAGATTGGGAAACTTTTTGAATGACTTATCTTTGACTGCTAATCTGTCGAAAACAGCTTGCGTGGAGTCCGGCTTCATGATCTGGTCCTGACCTCCTGCAAGAACAAGAATAGGAATTTGTTGATCTAGCTTTGGTGCTAGCCGATGCGCATTGTGAAGGAACTGTACGGTCGCAAGCAGACTCCACACACTGGACTTTCTGCGACCTAGAGGGTCATTGAGCATTTCTTCGGTACCGCGAGGATCTTCTGAGATGCCTGTGATATGCGGAGAAACATCGATGGTTGAACCCAATGTTTTCAGTCCCTGACCAATCGAGTTGAAGATCGCGCTTAGGTGCTGTCCGGCATTCGGTTTGATTCCGCAGCTGACTAAAATGAGTCCGTCAAACAACTTGGGATTTTGGGACATCGCACTTATTCCAACAGCAGCGCCGAGGCTTTCTCCGACACAAAAAACTGGAAGCTGCGGATGAGTCGAACGAATCTGAGACGTCAGTTGAATAACATCTGCTACGGTTCCAGGGTAGTCGACTGGTGGTCGCTTTTGGCTCGACACCAGCCACTCCCCGTGTCCCCGAAAGTCGATCGCGTAAGTAACAACTCCCTGAGGCGCCAATTGTTGAGCAAACGCGTTGAAGTTATTGCCGTGCTGCACTCCGCCATGCAGAGCGACCAGCACCGCTCGCGGTGCCACATCGGCTTCCGACCATCTATAGGTGGGTACGTCAACACCATTACCTGCCAGTTTCAAAGTTTCCTTCGTGACCGCTGCGTTTGCCGGACTAGCAGATGACGTGCTCATAAGCATTCCCACGGATAAAGCGAAAGAGGCGAAATGGTAGAAGCTTCGCCGTCTTATTGAATCAACTCTGGAAGAGTTAGTTCCTGCCCGGCGATTCGTTGCTCGATTTGACTTGCCTGAAATTGGAATTGCAACGCGCTGAATGCGAGGAAGTACCAGACACTGAGATGCAAGCGCGAGCAATCGCCGGGTTACGGCGTAACCCAATTTCAATAGGGGCATATTCAGTCTCCGAGAAAAGCTAAACAGGCTACCGAGTAGTCGCTAGCGGCGAGGTATTACTCTTTTTGATATCATGACTCGCGAATTTCTCGCTTGGATTTCCAACGATTCGTAACGAATGTCAGACCCGGGAACAAAATCACCATAAGGGTTTCCGGACGAGTTCGGTTAGCAAAAGACGAGACCGCTATGCTCTTGCTAGGCGCTAAGCTTTTGTAAGCGTATCGCTGATCTTTGCCGTTGGGTGCCGATGGCGATACCACTCAATGGTTCTGCGAAGCCCTTGTTCCAAATCCACACTCGGTCGCCAGCCCAACCATTGCCGGATTTTCGAAGAATCCAAAAACTGTTCCAAAATCTCTCCAGTTGCTTTGGCCTCTATGATTGGTTCCAAATCGTCGCGCTTCATCAACTTGCGGATCGTTCCAACGATCTCAACAACTGAGACCGGGTGGTCATTACTGATGTTGAACGCTTCACCATGCATGGTGACGTCTTTGTACATTCGCTCGGCGAGCTGCGCGATAGCCTCCGCAGCGTCCTCAACGTATATGTAGTCTCTGACCGGGGTTCCATCAGAGCGAATGACCGGCGGCTCATCATTGAGAAGACTCATGATTGTTCCCGGCACAATTCTGCTGAAGTTGAAATCGCCGCCGCCATAAAGGTTTCCACAGCGCGTAATGCACACCGGCATGCCGTATGTGTGGAAGTAGGATCGCGCAATCAGGTCGGCACAACTTTTAGAAACGTCGTAAGGAAAGCGTCCTTGCATCGGCGCATCCTCCAGATACGGGAGCACCTTCTGGTCGCCGTATGCCTTGTCACTCGAGGTGACAATCACACCCTTTACCGAATAGCTGTTAGTGCGTAAGATTCGAGCCGCTTCCAACACATTCCAGGTTGCGAGGATGTTTGATTTGAATGTCGAAATCGGATTTCTGTTTGCGGCGCCAACAATGGCTTGGGCGGCCAAATGACAGACGAAATCAATGTTTCTCTCATTGAGAACTCTGACAACACCATCAAAATCTTCAAGGTCGAGAGTGACAAGATCGACGCGAGATGTCAGTTCTTGTGCTCGGGACTCTTTCCGGTACTCCCGGTCGAGTCCGATGACGTGCGCACCTCGTTCGGCCAAAGCCTCGCAAAGCCAGGCCCCCAGAAAGCCGCCGGCACCGGTAACCAAAACATTGCTGCCCCGAAGCATTTTTCTCTCCTTCACTGTGGGTACTATCTACCCATTTCAACAGTCCGCACTAATGGTCACATCCCCTCACCGGTTCCGTCAATCCGGTTGAGAACTATTGCGTTTTCGTCCTCGTACATTTTTTTCCAATTGGCTTCGTTTACCAGCGCATGCGCCAGCGCTGTCTTCGGCTTTACAAAAACACAATCGATCGAGTGCTTGTTAAGCAGTTCCTTCCATCTCGGACGGCACTCAACCATCTCCCAATAGTCATCAATCCAAGCTTTCGAGTACATGTAATAGCGTGCGTCGATGAACAGTTTCGGCGGCTTCTCGACGCGCCACATCATCACTACGCCGAAGTGCGGGTCATTGAGTAGATGCTGCGGTTGCGGTGCTGCGCGCAGATACTCGATTGCCTTGAACGGCGGCTGAAACGCCGCAGAACCTTGCGGCAACTCCGGCGGTACAATTCGCACCATAAGACCGGCACCGAGTCCCGCGATAGCAAGACTTACAACAGTCCAACCTTTTAACACAATCGCCGCTTGCTTTGAATTCTCTCTGTCACCGCAAATCAAATATCTGAGTGCCTCGTTAAATTGACTCAGCGGCTTAGATTCATGAAAAGATCGTCTCCACAAGAATGCTAAACCAGTAACGGCAATCAAGGCTGAAAGCGGAACAACTCTGACTGATCGAAACCCTGCAATCGTTCCAAACAAAAGCATGATTCGGAACAAAAGATCGCCGTATTGGAACTTGCGCAAGAACTGCTGAAGCCCTCCGCCCTTCAAGAGGAAGGCATTGTGCTTCAAGAATTGAAACGCAGAAAATGCGCAGAACGTCAAAAATGGATACAAGAAGGGACTCTTCAAATTGTCTACTGTGAGTGGTTTCAACTCAAGAATAGTGTCGTTGATGGGATCAGATAGGATATGCAAAACGAACGGATAGATCGAGAGAAAGTACGGGTTCAACAGTGTAGCGATCGAAGAAGCAAGAAGAGCTATGGCCAGTGTTTTTGCTTCGAAGGCATGCGATTGACCGCCCTGCGACTTGAGAATCAGCATCTCGACAAACGCGATTAGCAGACAGCCGGAAAGCATTAGAGGCATTAGAACGAACAGGCAGTGAAGATTCACCCACAAAGCCGAAATAACGCAACAGACAAACACGAAGCCCCAGGAAACGCTGACTCGTCGCGAACAGTAAAGCCGAAACAGAGCGTTGAGAAACATGGCCGTAAACAAGTAAGAGAATAGCTCCGGGCGAATGCTGACGTGGCAAAATACAACTGTCAAAGTCCAAAATGACACAGCGAGGCAAACAGCCGGCTTAACAGCAAGACGCAACATCTTCAAAGGCACAACGAAAAACGCATACGCCGTGAGCACCGCACTAAGCACCAAAAGTCCGGCAGTACTGCAGTATTTCTCGACGAGATAAAAAACCACTTCGCTCAACCACTGATATATCACGTACGGGCGCCCCGGGGCGGCAATCAGATATCCCCAAGAGAATGGGTCGGTCTGCGGCAGAGCGCCATGCTCGACAATCCAGCGCCCTACGGCAAGAAGAAAGCAAATATCAGGCTCCTTCAAGATCAATCCGGAGTTAATTGCACCAGCAATAGACAATAGGAACAACACAATGCAAACAAAAGCCGAGGCCAAAAGCGATGAGCCGGAAGCCTTACCCGATGCCTGGTTTGAACCATGACTTTCTGTCATAACTCAAGAATGTTCCTGCATAAGGGTTTTAACCGCCTCGTTTTTGTGAAAAGATAGAAATAGAGTAGCGCATTGGCAACCGGCGGAACCGTAAATGGGTATCACTACAACTCGTATCCTCGAGCTTCAGAGGATGGTCGACCATCTTCCAAACTTTTTTGTTGTTGGACCTGAGATGTGCAGAGGCGGGCAGCCGACTGAGCGCGGATTGAAGCTACTGAAAGATTCCGGAGTCAAAACCATCATCAATTTGCGCAATGAGGGCGGAATGAACGCCATCGAAGAGCATATGGTGGCAAGAATTGGATTGAACTATGCGCATGTTCCGCTGAGCCCCTTTAAGACGCCTGCTCAAGAGGAAATTGAGTTGTTCCTCGAGGTCGCACGCGATCCCGACTTGCAACCGGTGTTTGTCCATTGCCTGCACGGAATGGACAGGACAGGAACAATGGTGTTTATCTATCGCATGGAAACAAATCAATTGCCATATGAACGTGCATACGAAGAGATGCTCACATGCGGCTTTCATGAAGAGTTTGAGAATCTTTTGAATCTGATTGTGAAGTATCGCAGCCGCTAATTGCGCAGCCACAGAACTTTGCCGCGACCGCTACCGCCAAGGTTGATCAAAGTCGAGATTCTGCCCAGCGACGTCCCAAATAAGATGCTCCTTTTTTGCGGCAAACAATTGGGTGGGAGTCAAACTCGCTCTTAGAGTATTGGCAGACTTCAAGGTCTTTGCTGCTTCCTCTTTTCGTCCCAACTTCTCCAGAATCTGACCCCGGAGCTTTAGGGCGCGGACCATCTTGTATTGATTCGCTGGGATTTTTGCAAGCTCGATAATGCCGTCAGCAACAGCTTTCTCCGCCTCTTCAAATCGCGAAAGATTATACAAACAATCCGCGTAACGTATAATCGCCGTACCGCGCACTTCCAGCCACAACTTCTTCCTTGCCACCATTAGCGGTGCATAGTGCTTCATAGCCTCGTCATAGTTTTTTCGGTTGCTGCAAAAATTCGCCATAGCAAACAGAACTTTCAAGTCGTCCTTCACTTTAGTCTTTTTGAAATACTTATCAGCGTCTTCGCGAGCTCCGCTCAACTCCAGGCAATATGCAACTCTCATGTGGTCGATGTCAAAAGACGCATACGTGCTGATGGAGGGATCGCTGTCAGCTGCCAGCACGATTTTGAACATTTCGCCTGCTTCTGCGAACCCCTTGTTCGCTGTCGTATCTTCAGCGAGATTTTTTAGAGCCACGCGCGCATCGTTTTGCTTTGGGGCAAGGTCTTTCAGTAGCTCGAAGGACTTTCGTCTCTCTGCACGCGCTTCGTCTTCGCGGCCGACAACACCTAAGAACCACGCATAGCTTTTATGCGCAACCGCTAGTGACACAGGCTTTTTCGCGAGAGAAATCGTCTGCTGCAATACCTTTTCGGCGCGAGCGTCGTCACCAGCAATGAAAAATGCATCAGCAATTGGCCTGAAGAATCCAGCAATTTCATCGCCGTCATGCACCATAGGACATCTTGAGTAAAATTCGAGCATAAGCCGCGGACCCTTGCATGGCACAAAGGGATCGCACACTCTTACCAGCGAGTACATCTTTTCTACTGTTGCGTCGGCAAGTTTGAAGTCTCGCTCCTCCACGGCAACGCGCAGCAATTCACGGTATGCATAAACAAGATTCGCATTGCGCTCGCCTCGCCTTTCAAGTTCGTCTATCGCATCGGAAATAGCTTGTTTGGACTCTTTCGTTCTCTGGCTGGTTCGCAAAACTTCGGCGAGCATCAAAAGCGAGAACGGTTTGTTGTACGTGGAAACACTTACAAGTTGCCGCGCAATCTCCTCTCGCTTTGTGGGCGAATTCGTCTTATTGAGCACATCGACCATGCTTATCCAACGCAAATCAGCCTGTGCCAAAGTAAGCGGAACAGCAATTGTAATCGCCAAAAATGTGCAGAATGAAAGCGCCCAGTTTTGCTTGAATGTTCGATAGATTGTCTGCACGATAGAACTCGAACACACTGTCGGAGTTTGACCATTCCCGAAGCGCAAGAGATCGCGTTTCAACTTCACGGCATTGGCATATCTGCCGGACGGTTTCTTCTGAAGGCATGTAAGAACAACCTTCTCCAGCATCGGATTCGCGTCCGGAATGGAAGCAGGTTCATCATATAAGTGATTCAAAACGAGCTTGATTGGGCTTTCTTCAACAAACGGTGGCCGCCCGCTGAGTGCCTCATACATGGCACATCCCAAAGAGTAAATGTCAGAACGCACATCAAGTTTATCTCCACGACACTGCTCGGGAGACATGTACAAAGGGCTTCCGAAGACATCTCCGGTCTGAGTGATCGTTTCAGCGCTTCGTCCGGCCGTCGGCAAGACCTTCGCGATTCCGAAGTCGACCAGCTTCACAACATCAGATCCCTCGGCTGATTTCGTCACAAAGATGTTTGTCGGCTTGAGGTCTCGGTGAATAATCTGATTTGCGTGCGCGTACGAAATCGCATCACATACTTGTTGAAAGATGTTGATGAAACGCGGAACAGCAACAGTCTTGTCACGCTCGATTATCTGCGCCAATGTTTCGCCTTCCAAAAAGTCCATGACCAAAAATGGAGCGCCCTTGCGCGACATTCCGTAGTCATAAACCCTGACGATGTTTGGGTGATTGAGGTTTTGACTGGTAACTGCTTCTTGTTCGAATCGTTGCACTACCAAATTATCAGACGCCAATTCGCTTCGCAGAACCTTTACGGCGCAAATTGTGTTGCGTTCTGTATCGTGAGCCTTGTAAACAGCGCCCATTCCGCCACGGTCGACCAGCTGGACGATCTGATAACGACTTCCCAGCAAATCATCCGTTTCGCTAGTATCTGCCGCTACTGTTGAGTCTCTGCTGCCATCGACTCCGGCGAACTGGATTGGTGTAAAGGAGCCGGAGCATTTGCAGCGATTCTCCCGAAAAATCCAGCCAGTTAAGGAACCGCGTTGCGCAGTTCCAACGGGTAAGCCACAGACGGCGCAATTGCGCTGCGTCTGCCCCGTATCCTTAAGCGACAGATTCTTGCCAGACATCTATTTTGGCGAAACCAGGGATCGTTAGTTCAGAATATGCCCGCCAGAGGGTCAGGCACAACGTTCTTGGATGAGCTCGGCAGCTTCGACGAGCGGTTCGATCTCAGAATGGCGCAACAGATAGCCGTGGTTTCCAATCGCACGCGCAAAGATGCTGTTTATTCGTTCTTGATGAACGATCAGCTTGGAATGCGTGGTTAAGACCTGACCGTGATCCAGAGAATAACGAATGTGATCTTTGCGACCCACATACATGACAAAGTACTTGCGATCGCAGACCGGCTTGGATATGCCGTGCACGATCATCTGCGCCCAAACTTCGTAGCAGTCGAAGTCAAAAAGATAATTGAACATATCTAGCGTCAACCCGCCAGGAGGGCGCATGTTCACTTCGAGTGGAATTGCATCGCCATCTCCAGTCAAGAAAAATTCGAAGTGGAAAAATCTCGCCTTCACCTCGAAAACACGTAGAATCGCCCGTCCCGCCTTCTCAAGAAACGGCTCAATGTCGCGAACAATGTAGTAGTAAATATCCGTGTCTTCATTCACAGCTTCCATGACACCTTTGCTGTAGCGCAGTGACGAGGAGAAGATTACATCTCCATTGCCATCAACCAATCCGTCGTAAGTGACAATTTGCCCGCTGACGAATTCCTCTACGATGTAGTCTTCAGGTGGTTTCTCAGCCCAGTATTCATCAACTTCTCGGTCGCACGACAATTTGTATGTCTTTGCAGCTCCAACACCCACATCGGGCTTTGCGACTACCGGATAGCCAACCTCTTCAATAAATTCCTTTAGTTCTTCATACGTTTTGCAAACCTGCCCCCGGGCAGGCTTCAAGCCTGCTTTCAAGAACATGCGCTTCATAACGGACTTTCGCTTAACGCGATCGATTTGATCGAGCTTGATACCTGGAATGTTGAAGTCAGTGCGGAGGCAAGCTTCAGTCTCCAACCAGTACTCATTATGGGAATCGAGATGACTGATCTTTCCGTAGCGATGAGTAAAATAACCAAGCGCACGTTGCAGCTCGTCGTAATTGTGCAGATTTGAAACTCGATAATACTCTGTCAAACTCGTGCGCAACTGCGGGTTGAGAGCATCGTAATCATCATCAGACAAACCCAACACCGTTGCTCCGGCTTCACGCAAGCGCTTCGCGAAATTGAAGAAGTTTGGTGGGAAGTTTGGAGAAAGAAATACTGAGTTCATCGTGGCCCCGCCGGGTACTTGGGGATTGTAGCCCGCAGACCTTCAGCGGACAAGCCACAACGTTGTCAAACTTCACTTAAAACAACAAAAATGCTCGGCGCTTTATATCAGGGTCCGTGGTCAAATCGATAACCTCAGATGCATCACGAGAAGCCTCATCCTCGTTTCCAAGCTGCTGATAAGCTTCGGCGCGCTTAAGCATCCAATCAAGGTTATGAGGATTCAACGCTAATGCGAAGGTCAAGTCTGCAACCGCGGAAGCGAAATCACCTTTTGACATATGTGCGGTAGCACGCAAACCAAACTCTCGATGACCACCCATATTCATTGCAATTCGGCGATTGCAGATTTCGACTTTGGAGGCATTGTCTCGCGCCATCAACAACGCGTGCGTCAGAGCTTCATCCAACATTTCTCTATCATCTCCGGCACGTTCCAAAACCGCCGCCAGATCCTGTGCCGTTCCACCCCTCATGCGAGCTTTCAGCATCAAGGCCTGCAAGTTGCTTGGGTCGAGCCGTAACGAAGCTTCTAGATCTTTCCTTGCCTCGTCAGGACTAAAAATCCAATGGTTTAGCGCTCTTAGATAATATGCACGTGCGCAATTCGGATTGATCTCTAAGGCTCGGGCGTAGTCATCATCAGCTCGTTTTAGATCACCTTCACTTCTTGTTGGTTGACCACTGAAATAGAATGCCAGTCCTCTTCCGAGAAACGCATTTTCATCGTTCGGATTTCTGCGAATCATCTCAAAAAAAACGTTTTTTGCATCGTCTCGCACATGCCAAATTGATTTGTTGCTGTCCAGCCCCTTGGGCTTTCGCACCATCACATCTTCTGCAACTGCAAAGCTTGAGGCGGCAGCTTCGAGGTTTCCCAACTTCGCAAAAGCAACTCCACGCAGGAAGTGCACTTCGTGAGAACCGACGTTGAGATGAAGCGCTTTATCTAAATCTTTGAGAGCGTCTTTGAATTCATAGCACTCGATCAACGCCTCCGCTCGACCAACATAAGCGGCACTATCGGTATCATTCAGTTGCAACACATCAGAGTATCGCTTTGCTGCAGCCAAATAATTTTGTTTACGCATCGCGCTCAAGGCTAGCTGCATGCGAGCTTTCCGGTGACGGGGATCTAACTCGGCGGCTTTGAGAAAATCTCGCTCGGCTTCATCATAGCCTTTTAGAAGATCAGCACAGAGCCCTCGAAAGTAGTGCGCCTGCGCATCATCCGGAAACCTGTTCAAAAGGTCGCTCAACGTCGAGTGCGCCAATTTGATCTGCTCTTTGTCTTCCTGTTTTTCCGCAAAACTACAGATATACGCCAACGCCAGAGACATCATCGTGGTTCGGTCAGCCCGCGATTGCATCCATCTCGTGCACACATCTACGATTACAGCAGCACCAAATGCATTCGTTCGATCGGATTGAAACAAGACGGCTTCCGCCGCATCAGGCAACCCCTTGATCGCATCGTCAACTGCAAGTTCGTCGAAGCCGAGCTTAGCGTATGCCAGGCACCTTCGGTAGTGCACATCGCTGGCAAACGGATGTGTCTTCAGATAATTTGAAAAGAGCTCAACTGCCGAGGCATAGTCATAGCGACAATGTGCGAGACAGGCTTGCCTATAACCCTCATCAGTTAGATGCATTCTATTGACTTCGTCGCCAAGATCCCTGCCAGTCAATCTATATTACTGCTTGCAGGTAATCATAGGACATCAAGAGTGCAAACGAAAGATCGTCAGACCGACTCCACTTTGAAAAGCGCGGACTCCTCGTCCAACGTTGCCATCTCGCCTTGAACGCCTTCGGCGCCCTTTAGCCCCAGCTCTTCCATCAATGGATTGAACCGGCGGAACGTCGACTCAACACTTCTGTGTCCACAAAAATAAGCCAGATATGTCAAATCGCTGCCTTTTCTGACCAGATTGGTCAAGCATGTATCTCGCAAAACTTGAGCAGAAACATCCAGTAACGCAGCTCTTCCGACTCTGCGCACAGCGGAGTCTATGCTCACTGTGGAGATTCGTTTGCCCTGCAGATTGAGAAACAGCGCTGCCTCAGCCTCGTTTTCAAATCTCTTGCTTCGTTCGATAAGCCACATCGTAAGCGCCTTTCTGCAATCAGCGCCGAGAATAATCGTGCGACCACCCACAGTGATTCGTCCGGTGTGTGCGGTCAAATGCACATCGTCCACATTCAGCGCAGCGCACTCGCCGAGCTTGATACCCGTATCCAATAGGAGCAGCACAAGCGCC
>CAYZJR010000165.1:0-10845 GCA_964478655.1 uncultured Candidatus Obscuribacterales bacterium | reverse complement strand
CGTTGCCAGATAACGCATCGTTTGCTCTGACATCTTTTTGAACTCAGGCTTGCCGGTGTACTGGTACAACATGTTGGCAAAGCGCGCCAGCATGATGTTTTCTTCCAGCAATGGCTCGGGTTTTAGCGCATTGGCCGGCGAAGGCTCCGAAGTCACATACCCAGCACTTGCACCGCCTGCAGTGTCATGCGAAAAGTGTTTCGAGATAAATTCGGCGGCGCTCTGCGCCTTCTCCAGCCAAGCCCTGTCTGCTGTAGCGACGTAGAGCGTCAGGAAGGCGCGGCCCATAGCCAAGGAATCGCCAAGAAATGGACCGCCATTGTCCTTTTGATCGTGCGTAAATCCACCGCCTGCAATAGAGCGGTTTTTAACGATATAGTCAGCTGCTTTGATTGCCTTCTTCAAATACTTGTCGTCATCGGTGACCATATATAAGTACACCAGAGCGTTTATTGCCCAGCCATTTTCTCTTGCGTAAACGTGCGTATCTACGCGGGGGATTCCCTTCTTGCGTCGGTCGGCATCGCTGAGATCGAAGTATTCGGAGCTGTGCTGCCCGGGCACGAGATCCGCATCTTGGCTCGTATAGAAAGCGCCATCCGGGCTCGTCAGAAACGAAGCTAAGTACCCTTCGATGTCTTTCGCGGCTTTGAGAAAGCTTTCGTCCTTGAACAGCATGTACCCCAACGAATAGACACGCAGGTTTTCAGCCTGCATCTGCATGATTTTCTCGAAGTGTGCATGCTTCCAGTCTCCATGGGTCGAGTATTGATAGACTCCACCCCAAACAGGATCGATTAAGTTAGTCTGAGCCTTGAGCGTTTCTCGAGCGCGCTTTTCGGCGTCTTTGTCGCCTTCGGCTGCGCGTTCCATCGCGTATTCCACGCTATCCCAGTCTAGAAACTTTTGCTGAAATCCCCAGGCACCATTCTCGGTATCATAGCCATCGATGTGCTTCTTCTCCAGCTCCTTGCGCAAATCTTCAGGCAGCGAGGCTCCTTCGACATATTTGATTTGTTTTGCCGCCGCCACATCGTCTTCCGGCTTCCGCGTTTTGTTAAGAGTCTTGAGGAGTGTAGCCATCTCCTCCGGACGAATGAAACCAGACCGTTTGCTCAATTCCGTTCCATCCGGAGCAAATATGATTGTTGCTGGCCATCCGTACTGCTCATATTTATTGCTCAAATCAGGACGTGAGTCTTGATCGACTTTCACGCAAAGGTAGTTTGCTTTCAAAATCTTCTGCACCGCGCTGTTGCTATAGGTCTCCGCATCCATTACATGACACCAATGGCACCAAACAGCCTCAAGATCGAGAATTACTAACCGATTCTCTTTCTTTGCTCTTTCAAAAATATCGTCGGACCAAGTCTGCCAAGTAACACCGCCGGTACTGGCTGCTGATGCGAGTTTCAGAGGCTCGCTCGCCGCAACAGTTGACAAGACACCACTGCCACTAATTGTTATAGCCAAAGACAGAATGCTGTGAATGCAATTGCGCGCTCTCATACAACCAACTCCCAGTGCAAAGAGGTACACGAGTGTCGGACATGATAGCAGGAACGAAAATTTAGTGCCGTCCGCTCACGCGAAATGACGTTTGGTTTCGTTCTCTAGGCAAGCAAATTGTGAAGGTTGTTACTCCGCCGGGATTGCTTTGGCAGTGAATTTTTCCGCCATGCGCTTCAACAATTTGGCGACAGAGGTAAAGTCCCAAGCCGGTCCCGTGAGCGTGTCGTCTGCCAACCGTCGACCTGGCAAATCGCTCGAACAAATGGACTATTTCTTCGCTAGGGATTCCGGGTCCGGTGTTGCCGATTTCCACTACGAGCTCAGATCCTTTCATCACTGTGGAAACAGTTATGGTTCCTTGTTCTGGCGTGAATTTGATCGCGTTATCAAGCAAGTTTTGGAAGACTCGGCGCAAGCCTTCTTGATCGGCAATCCAGAGTGGCAGCACCGAAGCAATGTTGACTTTGACCTTGATGTTTTTGTCTTCAGCAAGACTTTGAAAGCCGGAAACACACGTAGAAAGTACATCGGCGATGTTCAACTCTTCGAATTGGTAAGCATCTACATCTTTGTCATAGCGATAGACTTCCAACAGTTTCTGAATGAGTCTTAGCAAATCCCTGTTGCTGTCTAGGAGTTGCTTGAGAATCGCCTCTTGTTGCTCCGTAGGAATTCTCTGGCTGAGCAGCAACTCAATGATCCTATTTGCGCCCAGCAACGGGTTTTTCAAGTCGTGCGTGAGAGTGGCCATGAAATCTTCGTTGCGCTGCAAAACCAATAGCTTTCGCGCACTGTATTCGGCCAACTTCTGCTGAGTGATGTCACGGCCTATCGCCACTGCACCAATTAAATTGCCGTCGTCATCGCGAATCGGACTTGCGCTTACACTGCGCCACGCGCCGGTCGGAACCTTCTCATTGACCACATACAATTCCGCATCAGTCACCTTCTCACCATTTAGAGCTCTCCAAAGTGGTGTGTTTTGCCACTCTAGAGTTCCGCTGAGATCAGACTTCATTGCGCCATACTTCTTGGCCCAATCAGACACGGGTGTGTCTTTATAGTCGTCGCCAACGATTGATTCGCATGCACTATTAATGAGGAGAAGCTGGGCATCCTTGTCCACCAACAAGACTGTTTCGTCCATGTTTGCAAGAATCAGCTCCAACATTGCAGCCTGACGTTTTGCACGTTCTTCCGCTGCTCTGCGCCGGTTTTCCTCTTCGATGCGAAGCTTTCGCTCGTGTGCTTCTGAAAGGGCCCGTGAGACGACCGGACCAAGACGTTCCAAGCGATTCTTTAAGACATAGTCAGTCATACCGACACTCAAAGCATCGATTGCGACGTCCTCTCCAACCACGTTTGACAGCAATATGAATGGAACCTCCGGAATCTCACGCTGGCATTTTTGCCATGCCTCTATGGCAGCGAGTCCAGGAACTGACGAATCTGCCAAAATCAAGTCGGGGGTGCTTGAGCGAAGAGATGAAACGAACGCGGCTTCGTCCGAGACGTGGGCGTACTCAAGGTTTAGACCATGCGAGGCTAGAGTGCTCACAATTGACTGAGCGTCATCGGCGTTGTTTTCGAGCAGCAAAATCTTGCACCGCTGATCGTTCTTCACCGGTTTCTCTTGCAGCCGTTCAGCCAGCATTCGTGCCAGGTGAGAGCGCACTGCGCCTTCATCTACCGCCCTCAAAACGGCTGGGCCGAGTCGGGCAATTCGATCTTTCATGATGTAGTCGGTGGCGCCCGCCTGCAACATGGCAATCGCCTTTTCCTCGCCAATCGCGCCGGAAACAACAATGAATGGAACGGCATGATTCCATTGCCGCGCAATAAGCATCGCGGCGGCAGCATTGAAGTGTGGCAGCTTGTAATCAGCCAGAATCACATCTGGTCGAAACTGCTGGAGAGCCTTTTCAAACTCCTGGCGCTCGTCCACTCTTTTGGCGGAAACTCGAATTCCGGCCTTTACGAGCGTTCGCTCAATCAACGCGGCATCACTGGGCGAGTCTTCTAGGAGCAGCACCTTGAGGATGCCGTCCGGTTGAGCCCTATCGGACTGACTTGTTTCGGACACCCTGTCTCCAATCCACCAGATGTCGGAATATATTTTGCGAAGCGGGAAAGCGGTCGCGCCACGGATTCCTAAGAAGAGGCGGTGATTTGATCGCCTATGTCCGCCATTATATCTATGAGGATGTTTATGCAACTCCCCCTAAATCGTGAGTGCTCGACTCACCCGATAGGGTGATCGGAAACAGCAGTCGAACTGCTTGGCTACAGACTCTTTGTTGCACTTAAAATCGAGTCTTTGATAAAACTCGCATTTGAACCTTAGTTGCTCTGATGTGCTGCTTCTTCCGAATAGTTGACTGATTCGTCGGAGTTTTCTACACGATTGTCCAGAAGATCTGCAGTCTGTCCGCTAACTTCGTATAAGCGTGCGTGACCGTCTTTGTATTTCTGAACATAGAATCGACCGAATCGAGTACGTTGACCCGGTTCGAGTTCTTCGACGGCTTTTTTCTCCAACTTGGACGTCAACGCTTTGAGGTGCTCGCGAGACAGGGTGCGCTCGCCTTCGCGCCAGCCGTGCAGAACTTCCAGCAGTTCGGAGATTGCTGTTTGTTCTCTTTCGAGCCAGACAGTGAAAAGATCATCCATCGCCTTCGCTATTGCTGTATTGGTTCGATCAACGATTGGAATGACGGCCAGTTTCGTGGCGCTATCGACTTGATAGGTGACGTAAAGGGAAGACTTGTTGTCGTTCAAACGAGCGAAAAGCTCGATTGAATCTCTGGTTGAACGAGCACACACGCAACGAGCCTTAAGGGTACCTTCGTTCGAATCGAGCTCATCAATGGTCCAAGTCCAAGACTTGCCACCATTTGTTCTCAGTGTTTCTGCCAGCAAATCCAATGCTTCCGAGCTGCTTCCGAAAGAGTCGAATGCTTGGGGATGCTCTAACGAACGGCTTTTCCTCAACCAAACAGCAGTGAGTCCAATGATGCCAAAAGATGCCGCGCCAAGTACAAAAAGAGCTCTCATATATTCACCTAATACACCAAAAGACAGAAAGTCAGATCGCATCGAATATGCTCGCATTCTTTTGCTGATAATTGGCAAAGAATGAAGCAGACTTTTACTTTTCGAAGTCAAGACAAATCACTTTTTCGTCGCACTCATGCTTAGCAACCCGTGCCTGTCAAGACGTCCGAACATCTCGCGAACTCATCAATAGCGCACAGGGAGGGCGTTTCGAACAACACAACCGTGCTACCTTGTGCTACAAATAGACTGGAAGTCAAGGGCGGGATTCTACTCTCTTCGATTTCGCGCTTCTTTTCTTGAGGCGCGCAAAGTATCGCGGCATGGGCGATACAGAGCTTTATTGTCGTCACTAATAGTCTGTAGCTAAAAGTATGGAATTGGCCCAACATGGGCGCCTACGGGCGGTTGCGGATTGTCTTGCAAAGAAATTACCGATGAGACCTGAGGAAAAACTATCTAGATTACTCGGAAGAGCTGTGCAGTTTAGGCGTAGAGCCCTTCGCATATCTCAAGAAGAACTTGGTGCGCGCTCCGGGCTGCACCGCACTTACATAAGCGATGTCGAGCGTGGCACCCGCAGCGTCACTGTCAGCACCCTGTTTAAGCTAGCGCGATCTTTACAGCTGGCACCGAGCGTGTTTGTCGGCTACGCCGAAACGTGCATATCGGCAGGGAATCCTCAGGATGAGGACACGCTGCTCAACAAAATGTTCAGCCCGACAGCGGCTGACCATCAAGCTTTTGCATCTGAAGGTCAGACAGAGACAACCCGGATCTGACGCTTTTAGCATACTGGGAGCACAACGCGTTTATCGTTGCGGTGACTTCTCCAGAGCGATTGGACGATCAGTCCGACCGGGTATTATGTGCTTGGCTTAAAGCAGAATTGCTGAAGTCGAAAACGCACCGGTTCGAGGTTGACATGCCAAGCAAGAAGAGCGCTAGCAAAGACTCCAGCTCCGGAAAGAGCAAGTCCGCTGGTAAACCGTCAAGCAAAGGCTCAGTTTCATCCAACAAGCCGAAAAAAGATTCTAAAAGCATCAAGCCGACAACGCTGTCGGCCACACAAAAACAGTCTGCAGCAAAGCGAAAGCAGATCAGCAGTCAGAAGCCGCCAGTACTAAGTCTAAAGTCAAAAGGAAAGCCTTCTGCCTCTTCCGAGACGATTGACTTTCAGCCGACTCCCAAGACATGGCCCAAAACTCGCTATGAGAGTTTGTCTACATGGCAAATTCTGATGAATGAGGCGGACAACGAGCTCCGCAAGCCTTATCCAATTTACTCTTATGCCGAGCACAAACTTTTCCAGGCGATTCGAGCAATGGCGCCGGTTTGCAGCTATGAAACAGAATTTGCATCGGCTATTGCCGCGCTGGCAAATCTCTATTACCACTCGAATCGATACAGTGAGGCGAAAGCTACAATCCAGCAGCTGGACAAGCTTTATCAAGCGTATAGCTACGACGATAATGATATGTGCTTTGTCTTTGAAATCATTGCATCAGAGTACAATCGGCTCGGGCTCTACGATGACGCAATTCGGGTTTGCCATGATGTGATCAATCAAATCGAACGGCAGGCGCACGACAAAGGCATTATCCTGCGCAAGGGACAAGACCTCTACGACGAAGATGATTGGGTAAGCGATGAGTCAGAGCGATTCAACCGACTGATAAAATACGCAAACAAAGCAAAGGTCGAGCTTCAGCGCAATAAAGAGACCATCGACACATTGTCCGACCTGCGAAAGCGCTGACGAAAGATTTTGATATCGCCAGAAGTGGTAACCAAAAGATCACAATTCATAGCTAGATTAACAGTCACGAGGGCACTTGCCCGAGAAAACGACCCTCCAAGATCGAAAGCCTCCTCTGGAGGTTGAATCGGGTCGCCTTACCAATCTATGGCAGATTTGTTCTTCTGAACCTTTGTAGGTTCGAGGTTTTGGCATGGCTCAAGAGACTAGAGAGCAAACCATTCACAACAAATTCTTCGATGACTACAGAAGTTCAGTCACCGCACACGACTTAGTGGCAAACGAGCAGTCAGACAAGGTCAAGGATATTCTCGGAGAGTTTCATCTAACCTCTCAAGTCGACAAACAACGCTATTCCCTGCTGCATGACGACCTAATGGCGCCGTTTCCAGAGATCACACTGGATTTTGGCGTAAGTGAGCAAACACGTCCGGAAGACGAATACGACTGTACACCAATGTTTGAGAATCGCAGTCTCGACTTGGACTTCATGGAGTCGAATCAAGAACTTACGCACAACTCAGACTCTCAGCCAAATGCGGGTACTTCTGATGAGCAAGACTTCTTTGGAAAGTATTTTGCTGACGACAGTACTCCTGTTCAAGTCACTTCCTTAGTCGGCTAACTGACTGCAAAAAGTGGAAGACTCCACCTGAGGAATCAGGAGACGTTCAAAACAGGCGCGAAAAGTTACTTTACGACACCGCGCATGGGGCCTAGCTTGCGCTAGGTTACACGACGAGATCCGGTAAACACTCCCCCATCGCAAGATCGCCAAAATAAAGAAATTGAGACGCACCCGAATGGGTGATCGCAAATTCACTCTTTCGAGCGATTGATTAAGCGCCACCCAATTTAAAACGCCTCAAATGCAGACAGCGCGGGCATTTCACTGCGCTAGCTGCGCAAGATCTAGTTGCCTGCGAGGTTTCGAGCGCCCCACGATACAAGAACGACCACAAAGCCGCACCAATAGTCACTCTCGAACAAAAAGCAATGAAGCAATCGAGCTCGACAGCCAGTTTAAATGTAGACAAGCAATATCGAAAGTCGCCCAACGGACCTCGTAAGTTGAGATTTCCACGTCCACAACCGTTCAGCCAGAGAGGCGACTGTTTCATCACCCAGTATGGTCGTTCCGAAAAAATACGCAAGCACACGAAGGGAAAATTCCCCTTCGTGCAAGCACATTTCTTAGGCGAATCGAACTGCAAAAACTTGCGCGAGCTAGCACGACTTGTCTTCCAAGATTAGGCATTTCGAGGTCCGCATCTTTGCGCCAGTTCGCATGAGCACGGCGTTTTAACGTCGGGCGCGCGCCCGAAATCTGCTTCGAGATCAAAATGAGAAATGGTATTATTCTTGTATGCATGATACCGCCGGTAGTGCTAGCTGCGCCAACCGATTCATCCATGCAAGTTGAATAAACCTTGTCTAAAGCCGGCTCAACATCGGGGACACCACCCACTCTTGATAACACCCTTTCCGCTCTACCGGTTGAATATTTACGATCGAGTAATCGATTCCGCCTAGAGACAAGGGCTTAGGGTTGAGTATGGGGGCTGATGTCCGCTAGGTAGATAACATTTGCACTTGCCGATTTTCCCGGAGCATCGTTTCAACCAAGCCAACTGCGCCGAAATAAAATGGACAAAGACTCACCCGGACGGCATTTGATGCGGTTTTCTAACGGGTCTCTCTGGGTCTATGTGGATTTACTGCTGCTTCTCCCATCAAACGCAAGGAGCGCAAAATGGACAACGCGACTTATGAATACTGGCCGCAAGGCTGGCTCAAAAAGGTGACCTTCAACAACGGCACGACTATCGAATACTTCTATGACGACTCAGGCAACCGCACATCGGTGGTGGTGACCTGTTCTGGCGGCGGCTGCTGAGGCAACCGCACAGCCGCGATAAGCGATCGATTCTTTCTTGATTCTGCCTGCGGCGATCGGAGCGTTTCCGATCGCCGTTTCTGCAGCGCGCAGATGCCGCTCATCAGCAGCGTTTGCTAAACGCACAAACAAAGGAAAGACATATATGTCTAATGACAAGAACAAGCTGGGTCAAGTACACCCGGCACCCATCGGTTGGAACAACCAACAGACCAAGCGCACCTCCGTCGACCCCGCTGCCGTTGAGCAGCTAGTGAAATCGAAGAAGCGTGCAGGAAAAATTTGGCGACCCAAAAGTGCGACCGCCACTCTCGGCACCAAAGGCGGGACTAGAACCGGCGTAAAATCGCTGTCTGCTGGCTTCGCCACAAACACGGTATCGAGCCCGAATTCGATTCCGGTTCTCGCACGCTCGCTCAAGAATGACGTCGACCTCATTTTCGAGCACGTCTACAACAACGTGGAGACCTCGATTACATGGGGACTTCAGAAAGGCGGACAGGGGGCACTGATCGACTGCTATGGCAACTCGTTCGAGCAGGCGGATGCCTTCGTCAAGCTCTGCCGCGAGGCGGGTTACGATGCGGAATACGTGTTTGGGCAGTTGGAAATGCCGGAGGCAGACGTCAACGCCTGGCTTGGCACCACGTCCATCTGGGCGGCCTACAACCTGCTCAGCAACGGTGGCATCGCCGCGGGTGCGAACTGGAGCTGGCCCGCAGGCTACAGCCTCTACTTCTCCCACTGCTGGGCGCGCGTCTACATCGGAGGCACTTGGTATCACTTCGATCCCACCATCAAGAGCTACAGCGCGAAGAGCCCCATCGACCTGGCTGATGCCATCGACTATGACGCGGGCGAATTCATGACCGATGCCATGGATGGTGCCACCGATACCGGTGACTACATTCAGGACATTAACCGCACCAACATCCGTGCCAACCTGTCTTCGATGACGGACAATCTTGTTCAGCACATCAAAGACAACTTTGCAGGAGCGGCTTCGGTGGATGATATCCTCGGCGGTCGCACCATCGTTGCGCAGTCCGGACAAGTGCGCAACACTGCCCATCCGCATCTGAAAGTGGGCACGACCCCGACCATTTGGAGCACCGATATCGACGACGACTACAAGTGCGTCATGCAGGTGCAATACGACTGGAACGGCTCAGGCTTCAACATCGACGAGTCCTTCTTTTCTGCCGACATCTACGGTCTGCGAATGACGCTGTTCTTCAACGGCAGCCGTCAGGCTGAACTGCGGGTAGACGGCGACCTCGTCGCCACCAGTTCGGCCCAAGGAATCGGCACGTGGAACTCGATTCTCGTAACCGCAAGCCACCCTGCACCTGCGGATTGGACGAGCCAATATGCTTGGTTCCGCGTTTGGGCGGAAAAGCCGTACATCATCGCAAATGTCTGGGGCTCGAGCTCTGGGCGCGGCATGATGGAAGTGCATCGTATGAAGCTGGCGGAACGTCAGTTTGCCGGCGCTTCTGCAAGCGCTGAGGACGTACTCGGCTCGGCCTTGAACGTCATGTTTTTCACGGCGGTGGCAGAAGGAAACGCCAATGCCGAGATGATTAACCGCATTACCGGCTGCAAGACCATCCAAAACCACGCCATCGGATTGGTCGGACACTACGACACGCCTTTGTTCGACATCGGCATGGTCAGCCAGATTTCGACGCCTCTCGACAACGACTACAGCCGCCTGCCACACAACAACACGGCGATTGCCATGCATGGTGTGGCCAACGAATGCGGTGCCATTCAGCAGATGGCGGGTATCGGCGGTGTCAGCACTACCCCATTGGTCGATCAGAGCGCGGCCAACGGAATGAAGATCTATGACGGTACCTCATCCAACTGGTCGACGGACGTCGAGCCCAACCTCACCAACTATGACTCCGGTGTTCTAAATGACATCGAGACTTGGTACATCAACAACGGTCACCGCGTGATTCTGCCGGAAGACGGCGACCTCACGAAGAACAGCTGGCAAGGTTATGGGTACTTCGTGTTTCCCTACCAGTCAGGCTGTTTTGGTATCATCGGCGGTGGCTTAAAAGGTGGCGGCGGTGACGAAACGATCTCCATCGGCAACTATAACGGTGCCCTTCGCGGCAACGGTGTCAAGCCTGGTTCAGATCTCTTGCCGACCTGTGCAACAAGGTCTGCCGGCGACCCGATTGATTTCGGCAGCGGTCGCATGACACACCATAACGTCGACCTGCGTGTCGGCAGTCAGAGTTTCCCCTTCGGGCTCACATTCGAACGCGAATACAACTCTGCCAACCGGATGAGCAACGGTTCACTGGGCTTGGGCTGGGAACACAACTGGTCGAAGCACATTGCAGTGAATAGCGACGGGCTAATGGGTATGGGTGAGTTCTCCGCCATGGCCGGTGCCGCCGCAATCGTTGAAATGTTTGTCTGCGTCAATCTCCTGAGTGACACCGGACAGCCTTTCGACAAGTGGCTGACGTGCGCGCTGGCAAACCAGTGGCTCACCGACAACCTGACGGACAACACAGTAATTGTCAGCGCCGTGCGTGAAAACGAGGTCTTCGTCAAGCTGCCCAGCGGGCAGTATGTGGCGCCGCAGCGCTCAAGCGCAACG
>CAYZJR010000164.1:0-10896 GCA_964478655.1 uncultured Candidatus Obscuribacterales bacterium | reverse complement strand
CGTATTTGGGACGCTTCCGGAATCAGCAAAAGTTTCCGAGATCATAGAGCGCGCATGCCCGAACTAGCTCGACAATTTACAACCGTTTGAATTTGAGGTCCGCACCTTGCCGAGCGACGAATCCAAGGAAACAATTAAGCGCTGCCTAAGCGAGTTTCAAAAGAACGAAGGGCGTGTGCCGACAATTCAAGAATTGTCAGCGGTGACGGCAATTGGGCCCGGGCAACTGCGTTCGAAAATTCGCCGAATCATTGATGAATCGAGGAACTCGCAAGTAGACGGGATCAAAGTGGAAGATCTGAAGTTGGTCCTGAAAACAGTGGCAAAAAGTGCCAAATCATCAGGTGGTAAGCTGCCAGCACCAGATGTCTTTGATCTTGAAGAAGTCGCGGAGACGCACTTTTCTGCACCGATTGAAAATACGCGAATTGCTCATACAGACGATTTGAAAGAAGTCAGAGTCAATCTGCAGGCTAAAGTGGCTGAGTATCAACGCAAAATTGAATCGGCAAAAACGTTTCTTCTGAATGGCGACCGAGTGCGAATCAGCACGCTCCTCACACAGGCGGAACTCTCCAACGCTGAAAGCGTGTTAGCCGTGTATGACAAAGTTTTGGATGACCTCGGCGAAGTTGCCTTGCTGGAAGAGGGACCGCAGGTCAGTGGCCGAACAATATCAATGATTCTTTCGCCTGCGTAACTATGGAAGCCACAAAGATTCGAAGCAATGAAGATTTGATTGAAGCGTTGTGCCAAGGCGAACGCATCAAGTATTTGTTTTTCTGGGGTCACAAAGAAACAGAGACAATCACGAAAACGTGTCTGAGTCAGTGGTATCCTGCGGCATTCAAGATTGATGGTGTGTTGTTTCCCACTGCGGAACATTACATGATGGCAGAAAAAGCAAAGCTGTTTGGTGACGAGAAGATATTGAAACGCGTCTTGGAAGCCTCACATCCTTCGCAAGCGAAGAAACTTGGAAGGCAGATTGCCAACTTCGATGATCGTAAGTGGAACTCTCGCCGATTCGACGCGGTTGTTGAGGGAAACGTGGCGAAGTTTGGGCAGAATGCAAAACTCAAAGAGTTTCTGCTTAATACCGGAAATCGCGTCCTTGTTGAAGCCAGCCCTTACGATCGCATATGGGGTATCGGAATGGCTCAGGATCATCGCGACATCGAAAATCCGGAGAACTGGTGCGGGCTCAATCTACTTGGATACGCGCTAATGGAAGCGCGCGAGATATTGGCAAACAGCAATCACAACGCGTAGTAATCTTCTGGAAGTTTCACTTCGGTGTTTTCCTGATCGAAGCGATTATTGCTTCTTTTTCAATTTGTCTATCAGATTGACTATCCTAGGCTGTTCGATTTTGTCCACAATAGGCACAAGCTTTTCATAGGTCGCTATGGCGTTTTCGTTTTGATGCAAAGCAGCGTAGGCAGATGCGAGATTGCGCAGTGCAGCGGCTCTAAATGATTTTCTAGAACTCTCCGCTTGTTTCTGCATTACCATTCTGGTGCTTTCATTTGAAATTTTCTCGAACGCGCCTTTCAGCGGCCTGTCTGCCTCTGCAAGACCTTTCTTGAAATATTTGATGGCTGTTTGTTTGTCATCACGCTTTGCATAGATTTCACCGCGACCAATAAGACTGCTCACCACTAGATTGTTGTCCTCACCACTGTAAGGATCTGAGCTCATATGCTTCAGCGAACTCGAAGCCTCAATCTTTGATTTGCCCCGACTCAAGATCTGAGCAACTTCCTTTCGATACGCATCTGATTCGCTTGCTTTGTTGAACTTCTTGCAGCACTCGGCGAGTAGTTCCAAAACATTCACGCACTCGAGACTGTCCTTTCCATACTCGCGTTCGAAAACCTGGAGCTCTATTTTTAGAAGCTGAAGCTGCCTCTCGTAGTCCCGCCGTCTTTCGAGACCAGCAGCGGCTTTGTCGATTTGCCACCACTCATCAAATTGAATGCCATTATTCGTTTGATTGCGTTCGACATAATACGAATAGATCGCATCAATGTTGTTAGCGTCACCCGGAGGCACTGGTGGCATATTCGGTGCCTCTGCCTTCGTAGATGAGTCGACGCGCTGTGGCTTCGGTGGATCATTGTTTTGAGCAACCGCGAGCTGAAGATTCCAAGCCACGCCGAGTGTCGCAACCGTGAAAACAAGTACGGACAGTCCAGGACTCTTCTGCCGCATAGATAAACGGACGACCTCATGTGTAACTGTGCAATTCTAGATCAATCTTGAACAAAACTAGCAAGTCAAGATTGTACGATC
The DNA here is from genome assembly GCA_964478655.1 of uncultured Candidatus Obscuribacterales bacterium. Lineage (GTDB taxonomy): Bacteria > Cyanobacteriota > Vampirovibrionia > Obscuribacterales > Obscuribacteraceae > CAYZJR01. The sequence continues at coordinate 8,601 of CAYZJR010000164.1, read as the reverse complement.
TCCCCACTGCGGAGGAAGAGTCATGGCAATTATCACAGGACTGTCCGGCAACGAGCTTTATTGTCTAAAACAAAAGGGTTACGAGCCTGGCGACCTCGTAATCGGCAACAGTGTCTTTGCACTGGGCTTTGTCGGAAGCATCTCGTCAAGCCTGAAAACCCTCGGTGGCGGCGAGGTACACGAACTGACCGAGATCATTAGAGAGGGGCGCTCGCTTTCTTATCTTCGGATGACCGAAGAGGCGCGCAGGCACGGCGGTGTCGGTGTCACTGGAGTTAGCAGCCAGCTCATATTTCACGACGCGAACATCGAATATCTGTCGATTGGTTCGACAATTCACAAAGAGAATGAGTCGCCACGCGATCATCTTTTTTCGACATCCGCAAATGGGCAGGAGCTTTACTGTCAGCTAGACTGCGGCTTTGAGCCGCTGAAGTTTGTGTTCGGCAATGTTGCTTATTCGATAGGAATCAGCGGCGGAATCAAAGGAACTCTTCGAAGCTTTAAGAGCGGAGAAGTGGTCGAATTTTCTAGCATGCTCAATCACACTCGGCACCTGGCCCTCGAGCGAATCACCGCCGAGGCGAAGGAAGTGGGCGCTAATGCGGTTCTCGGCATTCAGACCGTCGTATCATCACTCATCGGCTTGCAAGAAATGTTGATGGTGGGAACAGCATCACACAATTCGATTTTGCCAAAAGAATTCGAAGACAATCCGATTACTAGCGATTTGACGAACGAGGAAATGTGGAACGTCGTTCACGCAGGATACTACCCAATTAAGCTGGTGTTGGGTGTTTCAGTCTTCTCCGTTGGATTTGCCGGCGGACTGAAAGCGATGTTCAAGAGTTTCGTTCGTGGCGAGATCAAAGAACTCACATATATGATTTACCAAGCACGCATCAAAGCGTTGAGCATGATCTCGGAAGAAGCGGCAAATTGCGGAGCTGATGATGTTGTGGGAGTCAAGACTTATGTCTATGATCTCGGCGGCGGCGTCATTGAACTTTTGGCGATTGGAACAGCCATCAAAAAATTCCCTAACATAAAGCCATTATCTGGAAACCTTATCCCGCAAGCAATCATCAAGGATGTAGAGACGTTTACTAACACGTCCTACCTGATGTCCTCAATGATGGGCTCGCAGATGAGTGGGTTGTAGGACCTAGCGTACGAACGAATACAGTTTCCCAAATTGTGCAAAGTAAATGTGTGCGCGGCAGTCGCTGCCAGTCAGCTTCCGGAGATCTTCGACATAGCTCTCAACTTGTCGTCGATGTCGCGCAGCTTGATTCTCTATATCCGAGATTTTAAAGTGATCGGTTTTATAGTCAACGAGGTGCCAGTTGCCGTCAGCGTCTTGGAAGACCAAGTCCGGCCGCATTCTGGAAGCTCCGCTGTCAGTGGTGTACACAATGTATGGCAGCTCGTGCAACCGGTGTCTTGATGTTTTGAGGAGATCGCATAAATCGCTTGCATAGAAGCTTTCTAGAAGGCGCTCACCTTCTTTGGCGAGATACTGCAAGTTGCGATAGTGCGCGACGGCCGGGCCCTGGTTGATGGCGATATCTAGTATGACGTCGGCGGAGAGGTGGTCCATGCTGTCGGGCAGGTGCTCCATCAGAGCGTGGAAGAAAGTACCGACGAGCGCGGCATCGAGTGAAGGTTCTTGCCCGGGTAGAGGTGTGACTCGAAGCAGTCCTTCTCCAGCAGACGGTGGAGTAGCAGGTGATTGCATCAAGGGCTCCACAAGGTCCAGCTGGACTGTGGGAGGAATTTGATCGACATCATTGTCTTTCGTGATGCGCCTGCGTCCGGAAGTCGCATCTTCATTTCGAATCAATAGCTGATATGCCGCGGTTCCCTCAGGACTTGAAAGAAATCTTGTGCCTTCGCACAGATCATCTTCTCGAAGTTCCAAAAGATCCATGAGCCAAGAACGGAATGACTGTACGTTCCTCGCATCACGTTCGAGAAACATCCCAAGGTAGTCGCGGGCGCGTGTCATTGCAACGTAAAGGAGGCGCTTACGTTCGGCAATTTCCATGTCACCTTCAACATGTGACGCATACTCGAACCAAGGTGGCACTTCGTCCTCGTCTGTGCGTGCAGTATTGAATGCGATACCATACTCGCGATGGAAAAGTAGTTTGGTTTTGCGAGCATTCAACTGAGTGCCAAGCCCAGGAAGCGCGACGGCGCCGAACTCCAGGCCTTTCGACGCGTGTATTGTCATCAGCTTGACGGAATCACCGCTGTCCAATGGGGCGTCCGACTGGCGCACATTGTACTCGCGCATCAATTTCAAACTGCGCGCAAACTCTAAACATGTCAACTCGGCATTGTCGTTTGCAAGAGTGATCAATTTCCAAAGATTGCGGGAACGTTGGTGACCGTTCGGCACACCCATGAGCACAAGATCGTAGCCAGTATCGAGAATAATCTTGCGAAGAAGATCCGGCATCGATCTTCGTGCAGATTCTTCAAGGAGTCTCTTTAGGACATGCATCGGTCGTGCGAGCTGTTCAAATCCGGGGCGACGATACTTCACAACATCCTGAACAACATGCCACAGTGGCAGTTTTGAACCGGCCCAGCTGCGATGAATGATGTCGTCTGTGACTGCAAAGATCGGCGAACGCAACACACCTAGCAAGGAATGGCTGTCTTGTGGACATCCCAAAAATGAACATAAGTTTTCGATATCATAGATTTCTTGACGGTCGAGAAATCCGCTCCCTGCCAACGTTACGTAAGGGATGCCTAACTCTGAGAGCGCCACTTCAAACCGTTCGAAATCTGAATTTCTAGGAACCAAAATTGCAAAGTCGCCAAACGCAATTGAGCGTTCTTCGTTGCGCGTGGCTAGGGGCGCTTTGCGTTCGACAAGCCCTTGAATCCAGTCAGCGACTGTTCTGGCTTCTATCTGTTCTGTTTTGCGCTTACTCGGTTTTTCGTCGTGTTCGGTCGTTGAATAGAGAGTGACTTGAATCTGAGAGAGTTCTTGTCCTTCCTTATCGACTGAACCATGCTTGGTTCGAGAAGCCGCAAGCGGCGCATACCGCGCGCGATATCCAGTATGCTCGGTCGCATCTGCCATCAATTTGTGAAAGACACAATTGACGAACGAAACAACATCGGGATGACTGCGGAAGGATACGCTAAGGGAGACGAGATCTCTAGCACCCGAGAGCATAAGCTGCTCCGGCTGTTGTTCATTGGGATCTGCAGATGGATCGAGGATGCCCTTCCACTCATTGAATGTGGATACGTCAGCTCCCTGGAATTTGTAAATGGATTGCTTGTCGTCGCCAATCAAAAAGAGTCGAGTGTTCTCACCCGCGAGATAGCTGATTACGCGAGCTTGCATTGGGTTGGTATCTTGAAACTCATCAATCAACAACGCTCGAATATTCTTGTTGTAATGGCGTCGTGCCTGGGAAGCAGGGTCGTTGAGCATCTGGAAACACAGCCAAATTAAATCGTTATAGTCGAGCCTTAGCGCCTCGCGCTTTTCCCGCTCATAGATTGCGTATGCGCGCTGCCAAAGAACAACGATTGCTCGAATGGTTTGAAATGCGTCTCGGTCGACTTCGCTCAGATTCTCCGGCAGTTTCTTCAGAAACGACTCGACGTGCTTGCGAATCTTCGTGATCTGTTCCCTTAAAGCCTTGGCGTCATCGCCATTGCCGCCTGCGCGAGTGCGGATGTCTCCAATCTGTTTTAGATACATCCAAATCTCATCGCAGTTCTCAGCGCAGAGATCGTTTGTGAGTTTCTCGGCAGAGTTTGCCAGTCTGATTACGTCTTGTCGGCATCCATCCAACGCGCCGGACTTGTCTTTGAAGGGCGTTTGCGACAGGTACGACAGCGGACCAATCCATGCCGGATGCATAACGACGTCGCGAATTACAATCGTTTGAATTCGATGGCGAATTTTTCGCATATGTTCAAACAGTTCTTCTTCCGACAGCTTGCCGACATAGTCGGCGATTCCTCGAAACTGAGGTGCTGAGTCCATCAGGGTGCTCAGCCATCGCCGCACATCATCTATGTTGAACTGAAGCAGAAGTTTCTGCTCGTCGCTTTGTTCGCCGATGACTTCTCTAAAGGCCTGGTCGATACTTTTGCTAAGCAACTCTGCATGTTCGAGTTCGTTGAGAACTTCGAAGTCCGGGTCTATGCCTGCTTCCGCGGGAAACGCTTTCAAAATCGTTTCGCACAATGAGTGAATTGTGCCAATTCGCGCGCGATCGACCTCGGCAAGGCAGGTAATCCAGCGATTGCCTTTCTTCTCTTTGTTCGAATTGACGAGTTCTTGAAACCTAGTCTTCAGTCGGGTCCGCATTTCTCCGGCAGCCTTGCGCGTGAAGGTGACGGCAATTAGATTGTCGACACTCAACTCCGAATCATTGCGCAAAATTTCGATGTATCGTTCTACGAGTACGTGTGTTTTTCCAGAGCCTGCTCCGGCTGATACGAGCACGTTTTTGTCAATCGTTTCGACTGCGTGTTTCTGTTGCTCAGTCAGAGTCGTCGACATCTTCTTCCTCTTGAACGTGAAGCATTTCGCTAATTCTGCAGATGTTTTTGTGGTCGCATTTGTCGCATACTTTTTCGCCGTTTGGTGCCACGCGGAAGTCGCCCTGCTCAATGGATGAGACGAACCGAGCGACGTGCTGCTCGACTTGAGCGAGGATGTCTCCTTGTGAATCATCGCCTGAGGAATCCGGTCTGAAGTTGAGGCTACCGACCGGTTCTCCGGAGGTTACGCCAAGGTATGTTCCTTGCACGACGTTTGCGCCTGGCATGACGGCACGCTGCACTGCCAGCGCATAGAGGGGCAATTGCAGGTTGCGACCTTCGACCGCCTCTTCCCTTCCGATTCGCGATGAACCCGACTTGTAGTCAATCAATCTAACCAGCGGTGCAGAAGAGTACTGCGAAGCCGCAGCGACGTCAATTCGATCGATCTTTCCGCGAATGAGAATCTTGCGTCCGTCTGCTTCAATAGCCAGAGGTGGCGCTGAACCTTCAAATCCAAAACCCGCCTCGAGAAGCATTGGTGTGAACGCTTGTTCTTTCAACGCCCGCTCGTGTTCGTGCATGAAGAAACGGTTTAGTCGGAACACGATTTCGCGTTTTTCGTATTCCCAAAACTCGCCGCGTCGTACTTCAGCGTGAGCTTCAAGCCATTGAATTGCCGTTTCAGTGGCTTCTTCAAATAGTTGAACGCATTGGGCATGGTCTGAAACGCCAAGCGTCAAGCCCTTCTCAACCATTGCTTTGTAGAACGTTTCAAGAGCTAAGTGATACGCCTCGCCCAAGACTGTGACCGGCAATTCGGTGCTTGGTTCTTCGTAAGGTTCGGCGCCGAGCATCTGCGTTACCCAGAAGCGGAATGGGCACTTTCCATAATCATTAAGTCGGCTTGCACTCCATAGAGTCGGCAGCTCGACTTTGAGAAGACCGGCTTGAACAGGTTCTTTTAAGTAACCGTTAAATAGGCTGAACTGGTCGCCGGATGCCCTTGCGCGTGCCACCGCCAGCGGTTCTTCTATTCTTTCGAGTTCTGATGCGAAGTCTGGACGAGCTAGCAGATTTATTGGGAGTTCGGAAGAAGGTTCGTTCCAAAACCACCCACACGCTGCATCTCTGGGAGACAACGGGCGCCGTTGCGATGCGTAGAAAGGAGCCATTAAAGGAAGCTGGGCGAGTGCGGAGGGCTCTCCTCGCGTGAGGAAAAATGAGGGAATCAACTCCTCGCCGCTCATATCGTATGCGCAGCAAGAAAGATGTGCTTCATCGGTTGCTCTGTTTAGCAACGAGTGGAACAGTGCGTATTCGAAGCTTGGATGATGACGTGGGTTGCGAATGTCGATACCGAAGGAGTACCAAGCCGCAACTTCGTCCGAGCCGATGAAACCTGCTTGGCGTGCAGCTCGCGGAAATTCTCCCTCAATCAATCCAACAACGTACACATCTTTGAAGGAACGGTTGGGGGCAAGCTCGGCACTGCATATGGTGACGGTATTTCTGTCGCGAGGCAACTTTCTGAAGTTCGCCTTTTCGACAAGCAAGTTGAGTCTATGAAGGAACGACTGGAAGGAAATTCGGTGAATTCCATAGTGAGGTTCCAAAATCGCATCTTCGAGAACAAGGTGTGCCATGGCTTTCCGGAACTCAGAAAGTGCGCGCGCCTCCTCCCAACTGTCGAAGGGATCGTTGAAATCTTCTGCATCGATTGGCTGAAAATAATCTGCAATCAGATCTTCAATCCACGATGTCCACTCTGCTGCACTCTGATCTTTCAAAGGGGCAGTCGTTCTATCGAAGAATTCGTCGAGTGCGGCTCCGTTCGACCCAGTGTCTTTTCTTGAATCGATTTCGCCGGTTGGATCGCTTTCGTTTGGGCCGATCTTTTGGTTAGCCTTCATGCGCGAAAAGGCTTGACGCCACTGATCTCTGCCTTCTACGACTCTGGATTCGAGCGAAATCTCATCTAACGCTGCTATGCCTTCGCGAGTCCAGTCAATTGAAGTCAATTTGAAATACGGGCTGGAAATGCAAGCGATTACTTCGGCGCGTTTGAAATTCAAATGCCCTAAGTTCAATAATCGAACCAGAAACTGAATCACTGGAAGTGTCTTGAGCCGGACAGCCTCGTCTACGAAATAGCTTATGCCGGCTGCATCGAAGGCTGCTTCGATTGTTCCCTTGTAATTCTTCAGACTTCTAAAGACAACGAGAATGTCGTTGGCCTTTTTCTTGCCTTTCACCAGAGTTTCTTTGACGCGTCTTGCGATTTCCTGAACTTCGAAATAGCGATCGAGCGTTCTAAATTTCTGCGCGACGTCAACGTTTGAAACGTTTCCTGAAAAGCTCTTTACGATATCTCCGACTAGTTCATTCTTCTCTACGAGCCGTGATCCAAAGACCTCCTTCATCTCGGCGTAGCTCGAATTTTTCCAGCGGTACTCTTCGGTGTTCGCTTCTCTTACGTCATAGTCAAAACAAATCTGAAGTGATTGTGCATGCGCAGACATGCCCGAGAAAACTTGAAGTTGAAGACGGTTGAACCGATCGAATCCGTCTATGAAGATTCGTCCCAGGTTCAACTCTCGATTGGCTGGATCTCGGCGTGCTGAGAGAATCTCACGAGTCTTGAATGCTAGTCCGCGTTGGTCGATATAACCAAGTCTTCGTAGTTCTTGCCAGTAACGGTCGTAGATTCTGGCGAGTTCCATATATCTCGAACTGGCGTGCGAGGTTTTCGAGAGTCGATGATAAATGTCTTCCGGTGTCAGTCCTGCACGTTCGAATTCGTCGATGAGCTCGAGAACAGCCGCATGCGTGCCGGCAAAGTGAACGATTGGTCCGAGCGCTTCGACCTCTGAGCCGTTTTTGAGTTCGGCAAGAATACGACCAATGATCGCTGGTCTCACTGCGTCGGGCACAACCTTGAGACTCACCCCCGCGCGCCGCAGAATCTTTTGGCAAATCGCATAGAACGGCATGATGCGCAGCCCGACGGCTCCTGGCGACTTTCTTCTCTCCAGCTCTGCTTCGATTCGTTTTTCAGTCAGCTCTTGGTAGCGGTAGGAAGGCACCACCAGTAGTGCCCCTCGATCCTCGAGTGATCCAATGCTGCATGCATCCAGAATGCGTTCGATGAAGCGCAAACTCTTACCAGATCGGTAAGGACCGAGAATCAACTCTATGGCGGCACCAGAAGGTTCCATCGACCGAGCAAGCTCCGTATATACAGTGGCGATACAAAAGGATCTGCAGATCTTTTTTATTGTCTTGCGCCTCTATCTATGGTGCCACGTTTGCGATGTTCTTTACCATGGCAATTTATGAGGTTCCGACAAAAATCCAGAGCTGACGCCGTCTTTCAATTCGTGCAGTCAAAAAAAAATTCTTTTTAGCGTTGCAAAAGGATGCGTGCGATATGCGATGTGTTCCATCTTGATATATACTAAGTGGATAAGGTTTTCTCCATCCTACAGCTCGGTGTTATGGCAAACGAACGAAAAGATATAGACGCGCAAACTCAGATTCGGTTTGTGTACGAAGAGGTTGAGCGGCAGATTCTCAATATCTTTACTGAGGATCGCATCAAATCTATTGCGCAAGCCGGTAAGGAAGGTATGCAGTTGGCAATGGATTTGCTTACTGAACTCTCTACCGAGTTGACTGGCGTGCAGTCGTTCAAGATTGTTCCGAAGCCTCCGATGCAGCTTGATGTTGAGATCGGCATGAAAAAGGGTTCCTCAATTCCTTTGAAGCAGAAAGTGGCACCGCTAGTAGAGCTCGACGCGGTCGTCTTTGCGGAGCAAGTTCATTTCGGTGCGCAGATCGATAAAGAAAAGAATGGGCTGCGTCTGAATATCGATGAAGGAATTTCCGCACGCTTCAATCTCGGCACGCTGCTTGGGTTGCAGACTGTGCCTATCAAAGGCAGTGCGTTGCTAGCGAGGCAAGATGGCAAGCTGGTTCTAATTGGGACGACGGTAATTCCAGGCACGACTCAGCAGATCAACATTACTGTTCCAATCAAAACAATCTTCGACCACGCTAAGAAGCAGATGAAGTAAA
>CAYZJR010000163.1:0-10905 GCA_964478655.1 uncultured Candidatus Obscuribacterales bacterium | reverse complement strand
TGGAGAAGATTGTTGTTCTTTTGAGACTGGTACAGGTTGTTGTGATTGCTGAGCAGGTGTCTCTTGCGCACTACATATGGTGACGGCGGCTGAAAACCAGACGCAGATAGTCAATATAGATGGAACTAGCAAAGACGACGATGTCATGAACGGATTCCTTAGAACAGTGCCAATATTGCAACGTTTGGACTAAATGTAAATGGAAATCGTTTTCATTCCCGTTTGATGGTCGAGTTGTCCGATGGCTACTTGACTAGTTGTTCTGGATTTTCATAGGTGCCTTTTTAACTAGGGACTTTTTTGCTGCGTCTTGTACCTACGTGCGTGTGAACGAGGGCGCAACAGTTGGCCGGATGGGCTTTCTCTCAAGTATTTTGGTGCACGTGAGTACAAGACGCAGCAAAACCTAAAGTCAAAAAACGCTATTGAAAACCCGCCTTTGGAGATAGCATGTCAAGCGAGTAGTGCAAAATGGGCGAGGTGGAAATGGGTGGGGATCATCGAACTCTAGTGAAGGAGTTCATGAAGGGTCAAAAATTTGCGGTGGTTGCAACAACATGGAACGGCCAACCACAGGCCGCCACTGTTGCTTTTTCAACTCGCAACGACTTCGAAGTTATTTTTGGAACCTATTACACAACTCGCAAATACCGAAATCTTAAAGCAGACCCTCGGATCGCTGTAGTAATCGGTTGGGATGAGAGCGTTACTGTACAAATTGAGGGCTTTGCCGAAGAACTCACGGGCGAATTGTTGGATGAGTGTAAGCGGATTCATGTTGAGAAAAATCCATCCTCTGAAGTCTATGCAAACATGCCAGATAATCGTTACTTCAAAGTGATACCAAGCTGGATTCGATACACCGACATTTCTTGCTTTCCTGAACTTGTGATCGAGGTGGAGCCCTAACTTGACCATCGCACCAGAGGTTACAATGAATTTGCGGTGGAGTCCTGGTGATTGGAATGCTTAGCAAACGAGATGGCAACTGGTATGGCGAGAACCACGCCGATATTAGAGACGAGTTGCTGAGATACAGTAAGAATGCGCAGCGCACTTCATATCACGCGCAACACTTTGCTGATGTTAAGTGCTTATGTGGTTCTTCTACATTTGAGCTGGCTCTCGATGATGCGGAGGGAGTCGCAATCAGAACCTGCACTGTGTGCAGTGAAGAACATCCCATGGGAGACAGCGATGAGTTTCTCGAGGACGCCACATTGGAAGAATGTCAGTGTCCTTGTGGTAATGAAGAGTTTGAAATTTCATGTGGTGTTTCGCTCTACGATGACAGCAATAGCGTGAAGTGGTTTTATATCGGTTGCAGATGTGTAGTGTGCGGGCTGACTGCTTGCTATGGTGACTGGAAGAATGAGTTTGAAGGATTTCAGCAATTTCTCGATCGTGTGTAAAAGGCGCCCGAAAGAGAGTTAACCGGACTGCTCGTGGTATCGCTACTGGTGCCCAGCCGAGCCCAATACCTAAATTGTTGGAATGGATAAGCAAAAGCCGCTTCCACAACAATCGAGTAGCGCATATGGAGGAGCTGTAAGCCTGGAATGCAAGTGAGACCCTGTCGCAAGTTTTTGGCCGACGATCATTCCAGCAAATAGAATGATCGCTGCGACGGCACCACCTGCAACCCAAACAGATCCCCGACGCTTATGCCAACTCATAAGCGCGCCAGCTGCTGTCCCTACCAAAACACCAAAGGTTACGAGCTGCGGGTAAAGAAATTCAAAACTTCCTGTCAGCAGAACTAGCACCTTGTTATTTTGAGGAATTTTCATGGACGCAGTGTCTTTGCAAATCTTGGATCTTTCTCCAACTTCAGTATTCGTTGATGATCGCTCAATGGCTGGAGAACTAACAATGCTAGTGTCTGTGATGGTTGACGCAGCGTTTCGTTGCCCGATGACGAACGAGAACATTGCCACCCAAAGAACAAACGTCGATGCAGCTGTGACGATAAGCAATCGATGTTGATTGCGAGGATTTCTCATGCGGCTTCCTCAGAAGGAGAATTCAATCAGATGGTAGTCCATGTGTTGGATGCAAAGAACCTGAAAAACCCGGGAGTTGTAATCGCAAAACGTGGGTTTCTGCATTGCTGCGCGTTGTACTCACGTGCACATAGTGACTGGCCGAAAACCCATCGGGACTAGCCTTTTGACTAACAGGCACTTGCACGTAGGCACAACCCGCAGCAAACCGATCACCGAAAAGTTCGCAACTCCTCGGCGTTTTTGGTGGGGAAGACTTGACTACTCGACTTCGAATTCGACGCGAATTTTGCGACTTGATTCCACGGCTTTTCCATTCATGGTCGCCGGTTTAAATTTCCAGCGCTTGAGAGTCGACAGCGCAATGTCGTCGACTTCGGCGACTCCGGACGACACTATCAGTTTTACAGTGTGTTTGCCGTCTTCCAAGATAGTGAAGCGGGCTGTGCAGCACGACTTATGGCACTGCTCGTGCAGTTCGGCGGGGATTTCGGGTTTTGGACAAACAATCGGCTCAGCTTGAACCCAACTAGACGCTTCCTGTGCGCCCAACGTGAAGGTCGGTCCGGCAAGACTGGGGCTGACTACCAACAAAAAGATGGACAAAAGGACTATTAGCCGACCGTAGAATGCAAGTATCATCACTTTGGACTTCATGACCCTTAAACCGTAAGTAATGGGTTTTATACGCTGGATATACTATGAAAATGATAATGGTTTCCACTCTTATTTTTCAATTATTTGTCAAGATTTAGGGTGAGAAATTTGCTCAGTCGGAATTGGTCGGCTCGATAATGCTCATCCCGTCGATAGGCTCGTCCTGATCAAAAGCTCACGGCTGACCTGACGCGGTACTACAGTCAGCACGCGTGGACGGCAGCCTCTAAAAAGCAACCTGCGGCAACATGGCAAACGCACGAACGGGGCAGACTGCAAACCTAGTACCTAGGCATCGAGCGATCTACTTGTTCGGCCCAGGCGGAGATTCCGCCGTTCAGATTTGTGAGTTTTGAAAAGCCTTTTGATTTTAGTAGCTCAATTGCTCTTCTGCTCCGGTTACCAGAGCGGCAGTAAACCACGACATCCTCATCTGCGGATAATTCGCCAAAGCGCCTTTCCAGTTCGCCTAACGGAATGAGCACCGAATTGTCGAGATGGCAGATCTGATGCTCCTCGGGATTTCGGACATCCAGCAGCCTAGGTGGACTTTTGCCGGCAAGGAGCATCGCTAGCTCGCGGGGCTCGATTTCAGGCAATTGATTTTCGTTGGAATTAGAGAGTGCTGCGCAAAGAATCGAAGACTCTTTCAGATCTTTGATGGTCGGCTTTTTGCCACACAGTGGACAGTCATCTCGTCTTCGGATTTTGAGCTTCGTAAACTCCATGCCGATGGCATCATAGATGAGAAGGTAGCCCGCAAGCGAGTTTCCGAGACCCAAGGCTAGTTTGAGGGCTTCGGTTGCTTGAATGGTTCCGATGACGCCTGCGAGTACGCCCAGTACTCCGGCTTCGGCACAGTTTGGTACCGCATCTGGTGCAGGAGGATCGGGGAAAAGGCAGCGATAGCAAGGTCCGAGTGGTGTGCAAAATACACTCGCCTGCCCTTCAAAACGAAAGATTGAACCATATACATTCGGCTTGCTTTTGAAGTAGCACGCGTCGTTGACGAGGTAGCGGGTGCCAAAGTTGTCGGTTCCATCGACTACGATGTCGTATTCACCGATGAGCTTAAGGGCGTTGTGTTCTGTCAACCGTTCGGTGTAAGTGACAAATGAAATTTCTGGGTTCAGCTTCTCAAGCGCCTTTGCCGCAGTTTCAGCTTTTTTCGATCCGACGTCTTCGGTTCCATACAAAATCTGTCTCTGCAAATTTGTGACATCCACTACGTCACCATCTATGATACCAATCCTTCCAACCCCTGCCGCCGCTAAATAAAGAGCCGCAGGAGAGCCTAATCCTCCAGCTCCAACCAGTAGAACTCTTGCGCCTTTTAGCTTCCGTTGTCCTTCTTCGCCGACCTCAGGAAGAAGAAGGTGTCGACTGTATCTGGCTCGTTCTGATTTGAGCAGTTCTGGGTGCTGCTGAGTTCCGTCGCGTTTATCTTGAGAGGTGTCGCTGGTCATAGTTAACGATGCTGTCCGCGTACTGCGGGTCACTGTGTGAGTGTGCGTTTTCTGTTAGCTTCGATTTCTTCCGTTGTTTTCTCCAGAATTTCGAGTTGCTGCGGGCTCAACGATGATTCGATGGAGGGAAAGTAGTGATGTTCCTCCCATCTTATGTGTTGATCGAGAGAATGTCCAAGCTTGATTAGTAGTTCTTGCATGTGGTTGGAGCTGATTGTTCCCTTGACGAGAAAGGAGACGAGTTGTTTTAGTTCGCTATGATCGCGTTCTAGTTTGATTCTGTCTTGTCTGTTTTGGGTGAGCGGCAATAATACGCGCTCTTCGTCATCAAAGCCTTTTAAAATTGCGCTTGTCCAATCGGTGAGAAAGGCTCTGACCAGTGCGCCTTTTTCTTGAAGCGTTGTGTTTTCAGATTTGATGAATCGCTGGGCGTGGAAAAGCGCGACCACGTGATCGCGCGAAAATGGTTGCAGGCTTTGATGTCTGGTAAGTTCTTCAGTCATTTTGCACGCGCTCAAGTAATAGAGAATCAGGCTGCTTTCCTCTGGGTTTGCTCAAGTGGAAGTCAGAGCTTGAGCCAGAAAGAGCAAAATCTTCCTGCGCCGGCGAGGTGTCGAGCAGACTAGAGTATTCAGAAAGGTTAAATCACGAGACATTTCAATTATAGGGCAGAACCCCGCATCGCAGAAGGACAAAGCGAGGATTTCACACTTTCGAGTGGTTGAAGGTTACTAGCTAGATTCCGTCGGGAGTTTGAGGCAGCCTCATGTGTTCTCCGGAGATCGTCTGTTCAAGCGGTATGGATGCATTGAGGTTAGTCAGCAGCCTTGTGGGTTCAAGTGCTTTACCGTAGTCGGCGTAAAATTTGTCGAGTTGGAAGCGAACTGTGCTGACGAGTCTGTTGCCGGCGTCTTGGTTCTCTGAATTTCCGAGCGCGGCTTTCGCTGCGATTTTCTCTGCGATAACTAATGCCCGCCTGAGCGTGCTTTCCGCTTCGAAACGCTTGCCCGGATGTTTTGAATAAAACGATGCCATTGCAAGCAGGCATTCGACGGTTTTGGAACAATCAGTCGTGTCGTCTGCCGAACGAGAGTGGCTGAGAGCTTTTCGGAAGTAGGACTCTGCTTCGGCAAGACGTCCTTGCTCTGCGCAACAGTGGGCTGTATCAATGTAACTTCGCCAGACAATTTCTGCATTTTGTGGTGAAAAGTTTTCCGACATTTCTTTGCGTTTCGACATTAGTGATGCATTGAGACCCCGCAATTTTGTCGAGTCGGCTTCATTCGAGGCGACGTCTTCAACACAAGAAAGCGGTACTCTGTCTTTATCAAAAACAATGCTTAGTCGCTGCATCAGGGTGGATTTGAGATGCTCATTCTTGGTGATGATGGCACTTCTGAATGCTTGTTCGTACGCTATTTTTGCTTCTCGGAACCTGCCTCTCATTGCGTTTGCGTCTGCAATGTGCACAAGAATGGAACCTAAAGAGAAGACGACTCCTAATACCTCTAATTTGTCTTGAATGCTTTTGGCTTCACGCGAACGATTGTCACGCCGTTTCAAAAACTGCTTGTAGTCATTCAGAAAGAGCGCATATGCATTCAGCCTGCGTCCGTCGTGAGTGCATTCGAGAGGCGAAAGCGAGATCCAAATCTTTTGCGTTTTCAGGTAAAGTCTTTCGGCACGTGCAACGTCGCCCTGAACCGCGGCTACGTACGCGAGTTCGTTCAATGCAATTGCGCGTGATACTGGGCTCTTCCAAGAGTCGCGGTGTGTTGCTACCAGTCGTTCCAGAAGTACTCTGGCCAATTCCAACTTTCCGTTGCGAATTGCAGTGCGGGCCGATTCCAAAAGTCCCCAGGACGATCTCTCTGCGGTTCCTTCAATATCAAAGTCTTGGGTTGTGCGGCGCACCCATGCTTCACTGGAAAGTCCGCTAGGCATCGTCCAATCACTTTTTGAGTCATTCATCTTCGAATCCTCTGACATCACCAACAATTTTTCGTTTCATCAAGCAAATCGCTTCGTTGCCTAAGCTCTGCTGACAACCTGGGTCTCGCCGGGTTGGAGGGGATTGTCATGAGACGGTCATACATGAAATTGTCAACATTGAAGGATTAATTGAAACGGGGAAAACCCTAAAGCTGCCACACCGACCGATACACGAAAGTGTCTTGTTTGTAACCCACTGCATATGCGGTTTGACAGCCTTGTCTCAAAGTGGATTCTCATAGATAATGGCGCCGGGCTTTGAAACTTTCAAAGCGAAAAAACGGTATCAGCGTATATCTGTTTAAAATACCAGGGGTGCAAATGGCTTTAAGAGCGAGTCTTCGACCCACAGACCCAGAACAATCACTTGCCCGACGCATTTCCACAGTGGAGATGCAAATCGAAAAACAAAAGGGCGAAACTCGCGGTCGTCAAACATATGATGCGAGCTTGGCGAAGGGGTACGCAGCGTTGATGAAAGATCAAACGCTGGCCGGACGCAAGGCTTCGCGACACTTTACCAAGAGTGACCTGCAAATTGGTGCCGAGAATCGCAAGCAATCAATCGCCAGACTCCGCCGTATGGAAAGCTGGATGCTTTGGCGCGATATGGTCGCAGACGTGCAGCGCGCGTTGGCCAGCGTTGTCCATCGCTGGACACCAATCAAGCTCGTAGACTACAAATAGATCGATAGCAATCGATAATTTGTGATTTGTTGATATTGAATCTTCTGAACTGAACGATCGATACAGTTATTTAGCGATCAATCGAAATCACAGATGATGATGGTGTTCAGGTGCAGATGATCTGTGATGGTTTATCGATCAGTTCGCCATCGGAACGTTCGACGGCATCAAACCGCTCGGTGCTGCATTTTGGGAGAAACCCAACTGGTCGTCGAATATCTTTTTGTCGAGCAGAAAGGCATCGGGATTTACCTTCAGAGCGCCAGAAAATGGATAGCCGAAAATCACCACCAAGTACATGTTGAGTGCGATCACAGTTGCCACCATTGAGGTCATTCCAATTTGTGCCTTTGTGCTTTCCAACCCAAAGAAATACGTAAAAACAATCGTCACTATCCCGCCTACAACAAGCACAGCCCACTCAACTGAAGGTATTCCATGGGTCGACATGTTGGTGCGCGCGCGCCGGTTATCCCACAATTCGCAAACTTCAGAAACTGCAATCGGGAAGATCGCCTTTTCTCGTTCTGTGGTCGGCTCAAAATCTTCAACCGCCCTCATTAACTGAATGGCGGTTTTACGGGCATTACCGCAAACTCTTTGGCAATCCATTTCCTTCCATTCGGTTTCTACAACGAGCGTGGCGTAGGTTCTGCATAACCTCTGAATATTGTTTTGCTTTTCTTTTGGGAACGATTCAGCCAGAAGAAAAACATCTGCCAATGAGTTAGCTTCTTGCTCAGTTATTGCGATTCCTTGCTGAAATCGACTCATCGCATCGACGACTACGAGTCCGAGCAGAACCGCATACATCGTTCCAACAACCGATAAGAGTGCGCTGGCGACGTCGTGGCAAGAACGCAGGCTCTCTATGCTCATGAAGCGCCTGGCGAGCACCAGACCAGCCACAGACAGGGCTACGGTGGCAATCGTCATTACAATTCCCGTGCCGTACAAGCCGAGCCAGTCATTCATTTAAGTGCTCCCTGTCGCAATATCGCTAATTCGACATTGTAGCGGAGATTCTTGAATTAAGACCTTTATATATTCGATTGACTTGCTTCTCAACGCGAATCTATAGGTGGTGTTTATTTGCGGCACAATATTTGATGCTTGCGTGAACTCCGCAGGGTGAAACTGCAAAGAATTTTGACGCATCTATTGCCTTATTGAATTATGTGGAACAGTGACAACTTTGCGATGAGTTTGGGTTCACCACCGGTGGAGTCAAACAAAAATCGCAGACGATTTCTAGACTGTAAACAAATGCATATGAAAGAACTGGAGATTGCATATCAGAACCCCTGAAAATGGCAACGGGCGCGTTTCCGCGCCCGCATCTTTGCCCCCTGGGAAAAAAACCTTTTTTGTGTACTGCCGAATTCCTTTTGTGTATTTACAGTACCTGACTCAATATCGAGTCTAGAAAAATCGATTGAACGTTACCTTGCGAAGTACTTCGAAAACCGCCTCTACAACCGATGTCATCTCATCGTGCATGACTCCGAACAGCAGAGCTGTGATCAACGACGTCACAACAAGGTAGAACAAAATGTATGACATAACATTCTCCGTGTCCTGAACTTGCCCTAATTAGAATCCATCTGTGTTTAAGGATCGGTTAAGAGCCCGCTGTCAGGTGTATTGCATGTGTAGTGTTTGTTACAAGCCCATGCATAGCGGTTCTACGGAATGTGTATATAAATTCGTATCTTAATGTCAGCTATACAATCCGTGAAAATCATTGTGTAGTCGGGGTTTTGAGCGGATTTTGCACGCAATGGATCTTCTGATATCGCATATTGGAATTGAATACCCGCATTGCGACTGGCTTCTGCGGTCATTTGAAAAACAATGATGAAAAATCGCAAACGAAGTATTGTTAACCACTTTTTGTTGTCACCGGTTGTGGTGCACAGCAGATCGATCGATTACTGAAATCCTGCTGGAGCTTTGCCTAGTTTGTAATCGCACTCGGCAAGCCGTTCCTGTATGTCCTTCGACTGCTTTGGATGTACCTTCGCGATCTTATGAGGTTTCTTTTAGTGCTCGCTCTGCACCAATCTTTTCTTTGTTTTGGTTGCTGAATAGCAATGCTTAAGAGAATTGGATAGTGCCAGCGCAGCTGGAGTGAATATCTGCGCTTCCCCTTTGCACGCTATTTTGGCTTGGCATCGTCGGTGGTGCGCGCTGTCGAGATCGGTGAGCAAGATGCTGTTCCAATTCGATGGCTATACGAGGACGTTACCTTGTATGCTCATGCGTATGCGCGGATGTTATTTAGATGTTTGTACGTATGCGCGGATGTTACTTTGCGGAGAGTTTGCGAAGCGATCTTCGCGATGAGTTGTTGTAATGTGCTTCAAGCGACTAGTTGGGGCTAGCAACCAGGTTCGCGCTTGTCTGAAACTGGAACCTATCTTCCGTGCGCATGGCACTGCGAGCAAACGCCGAAAATCTCCAGCACATGCCCACGAACCTGGAATCCATATTTCGATTTGATCGATGCTTCCAACTCCTCGACCACACACTGATCGAGGTGAACACTTGTGCGGCAGTTTTCGCAGACGAGGTGATGATGGTGTTCGCCTGGTTTGACCAACTCGTATCTGCGTTCGCCATCGCCAAGAGCTACAGCCTGTACGAGCCCTTGGCTAACGAGCAATTCAAGTGACCTATAAACCGTGGTGAGTCCTGGAGCCTTTTCATTGCCCACACGCATCTGACCGTAAATGTCTTGGGCGCTCGACAAGGTTTCCGACTGTTCCAAAACCTCTAAGACTCTTTTGCATCCCTTGGTGAGCCGAACTTGAGGGGACTGCGGAATTGCGTGCTTGTGGTCGGTAATTGAGTGCTTGTGGTCGGTGCTCATTTTGTCATTGTGGTTCTAAAAGCTATATGTAATAGGGACTGATTCAGTAGCTGTATCTAATCAGGAATGATACACAGTTCTAGCACAACTTCAAACAAGCATAGCAGGTGCCATCAGCCGGGATTCAGGCACTAGAGAGCAATTTCATCTTGACGACGGCTAATACGCGTCAGACCGCTATAGGGAAGGCTTCTGCGAGCTTTTAGTATGCGTCTTCAGCCATCGTTCGCGGTGGGCTTTGACGATTTGAATGGCTTCGTCGGTGGTTTTGACACAGGTTGGGATGTCGAAATCCCGTGGTTGAGCCAACTGACAGTCTTCAGCCAGCATGTACTTTTCCGCCCAGCTAATAAGGTCAGACCACATGTCTCCCAGCAAAATCAAGGGTGTGTCATAGAGTTTTCGAACCTGGAGCAATTGCCAGACCATCGACAACTCGAGCAAGGTGCCGATGCCGCCCGGAACCACAATAAACACATCAGACACGATGACAAAGTGATGCAATCTGGAAAAGAACGTCTTGTGCGTGTAGGCGCGACCTACAAAAGGATTTGCGGCAGTTTCAAATGGCAAATCAATGCGAATCCCCACAGATTGATCGGCTCGCTCGGCGACGCTTCCGGACACCGCGGCGCCTTCATTGGCTGCCTGCATCAAACCGGGCCCTCCGCCCGTAATGATGCCGCATCCCATCTCGGTTAGTTTTGCCGCGAGGTCCTTAATTTGGAGATACGCAGGGCTTCCTGCCTGAATTCTCGCCGAACCGAAGATTGTTGCAAAGTAGTGATCTTTATGCGTGCGCTGCAGGCGCGTCAATTCGTTGACCGCTTCCCACAGATTTTCGACAGCATTTACAACAACTGACGTGACTCTGTCCTCGTCTGAGAGTAAGACCACGTCTGTTTGTCCAGGACGCTCCAATTGATCCATACCTGATTCCGCCTTTGATGCGAGTCGCCTTCGAATGTCGGTCGTTGACTCGGCGATGCGATGATACCATCCCCCAGTCGATGGATGGATTGTCGACTCTAGACCAAAGCTGTTGGGGAAACCCTATAACGTTTATCGCACCACTTAGCAGACAAGCGGTCTGGCAAAGAGGAGAATAATTTGTGGACCCGAATCCAAGAGCCTAACAACTGCGATGCTGGCGCAGGAACGAAGTTTTGGGATCCCAAAGACACTAGCGAGAGTTCTGTGGTTTTCACAAAATTCTCACGGCGTGTTG
>CAYZJR010000162.1:0-11029 GCA_964478655.1 uncultured Candidatus Obscuribacterales bacterium | reverse complement strand
CGTTTTTATGCAATCCACGCCCAGATGCGTCATGCTCCGCAATGGCTTCTGCCGCCACCTGCAACATGCGTTCTCGACGCAGAAGTCTAATGATGTCCCCATGCATTTTGTCTAGAACTTCCATGTCCTTGACTGTGATTCCGTCGTTCTCCACTCCAAGCTCGTCATTGTTCAAATCGGAAATTTTCCCGGACAAACTTCGAAGCATGCGCAGTCCCTTCGAGTCTGAAGCCGAAAGCACAGGTTCTGCCAGCGTTTTATCCAGCTCACCGTCACTGAGGAATCCATCATTATTTTGATCTAGCTTCGGAAGATTGCTTTGATAAAAGGACAGAAGACTTTGTTCGCGTGCCGAAGCTGTCACTGATTTGTCGAGCGTGCTTCGAGCACCGATGCGCAAAGTTGCTTCTATTCCTTGAATTTTGTCACTCTGCGCGAATGAGGGATCTATTCGCTTAGCCTCTTCGAAAAACTCCTTTCCTTCTCGAAACCTATCGACTTCGCCACAAAGAAGAGTTGCATCCAAGCGCAGAGATACAGGCAGTTTCAACATTTCCAGGATATAGTCCCGATTGAAGTCAGATTTATTGAGGGCAAAAGCGGTGCGTTTCAGCCAGTCTGTCGGAAGCTCGTCAGACAGCCGAATCGCTTCCTTACATTGGGTAATGCTGGCTTGGTTGTCCGACGACCGAAGCGAAATTGCAGAGTTCTGCTTGCGAATTATTTCCATACACGGCTCCAACAGCCGGTCGAAAGTTTGTCGAGCGTTCTCATCACCGATGCCCGGCAACTCCTGAAGCTTCACAGCGGGCTTAGGAGCTGACTCCGGCGACACCTCCTCGTACAAACGAGATGAAGCATCATCGTCGACGGCACGGGGTTGCGCATCCGTTTGTTCAGCGAACGTTTCGCGTTGTGGCATATGAACGCTCCAACTGAGGAATCATCGACACAGTGACTCTAATAGTCAGGTCCTCAGTAAATCCTGAGAATAGTTGCGATTTGCTATAGTAAATACAGTGCAAAGCAGAATGGAGCGGAAGGCGGTTGGCATTAGCCATTCCGCTCCATTCTGGTTAGCATCAAGCTTTCGGCCGATCCTTACGGGGCTTCAATTCATAAGATGCACTCTGCATTGTCTTATGCAGCTCCGCCAAAGTAATCCAACCATCGTCATCTTCGCCATGCTGGTTATCGATGAGAATCCACACGGTTCCATCAGTGGCGACGAAGACATCATGAATGGTCTGCACGTGGTTTCCGTGCATGGTCGGCACGCCGAGCGGAAACTTCCCATCGGCTTTGTACTTCAGCAAGCGATCTTTTGTGGGTAGATCGAAAACCCATGGCTTGCCAGGGATCATGTAAGGCGAATCGAGGTAAGGCATCTTGTAGCCGAGCACCATTTCCGATGCCGACAACACGTCGTCACCAATGAAAATTGGGCTCGTGGAAAGATCGCCGTTGGGATCTCGAATCTGGTTACCTTTGGCGTCGATCAAGCGATCTTCATCGACGACATAAGCCCAGCCGCCCGGCACGGGGAACGTCTTTTTCACAGGCGGGCCCATCACGTAACGCCAACCGGTGCAGTCGATTTTCTTTCCGGCTCGATCAGTAGAGTGATAGCGACCGGTCTCGTAAACGCCGTTGATGAGCGTCATTTGCATAATCTGACTGGCGTGATTCCGCTTGTTCGATGCGGGCTGGTCCATATCGAAGTTCTTCTCGTCTTCGCCTGGCATGAGCGCAGCCTTGGGCGGATGAAGCGTTTCCTTTTTGTCCGTGATGTACTCACCCGTGAGAGCGACCTGTTTCACGAGGTCAGCGTAGAGATCGGGATGCCTCGCCGCCAGGTAGACTTCCAACGTCGTGACATTGCAGGTAGGATGGCTTCCCTGATCGATCTTTGTCGGTCGCGCCACATTGTGCATAACCAACTCAACCAACTTCTGGCGCGTCGCGGCATCGAAGTAGGGACCGTTAGATGTCGCGCTGAGAAGCGAAGTGAGAGTCCGGTAAGTCTGAGCGGCTTGCTTTTCGCTGACACTATTTGCGGTGGCACGAGCCTCAAACTCGGTCATGCGTTGTGTTAGTCGGGTCACGTCCAAATGTGCTGCCTTAGCGGCTGACTGAAGCTCACTTCGGGCTTCGTCCACATCCACTGCGTCGTTTGTCGGGGCAGTAAGGTCCGTGTTCTTGGCTGTTTCGTTCGGTCGTTGCCCCTGAGCAACGTTTTCAGTTTTTTGTATGACTGCGTCTTGCGAGGCGGCGCTTCCACGTGCCGTCCCGATCAACGCTAATGCTGCAACAAACAGAGCTAGGGTTCTCATATGAGTTGCCTGTTTGTGTGTATGTGTGAGTGGTGGTTTGGTCCTGTTTCAGCAATGGAAGCTCAGCAAGTACAGTTCGCAAAATTTCCGCAGCAACTTATTAGGCATCGCCCACCGATACGATAAACGCGGTGTTGCCGAGAGCATGAAGAGAACTTGGTTTGAGGGTGCGGTTTGAATTCCGATGATTAGGTGGAACAGCCAAGATTTCAAACTTAGTCAACAAACTTCTGCCTGGTTCTTTCAATGTTTGGCGGTGGAACAGTGCTTAGAAATGGGTTAACCATGTGCTTTTCAAATAGCGCCATGATTGTCCGACGCAACAGTGGCAGAGAATCCAATCAACATCTCGACAACCAACTTCTGCTGAAGAGCCGCCACTCATGAACCGTTCCATCCAAAGCAAAATCCTCGTGCCACCACTGCCGGTTTCAAAGTGTTAACGCTATCGATATTGCACAATCCTCAAACAGCGCCAAAATAGACTATTTCTGCCGGTCAGCAGTTTCGAGTCTTTCCATAGAGTTCTAAGGGGGGGGACAAGACGGTTACCAAGCCCTGGCGAGATCGATTAATAGTTCAATTCGCCGATCTCTATCTTTGAGGGCTGGTATCGCCAGAGATTTTTCCGGAAAAATCTCTACCGACCCTCGACCCCAATCGACAGCCATTTCGGGAGATCCCGAGGAGAAATTTCCACTGGACTAACAACCTTCACCCTCGGGCAGAGGTTCTTTAGTGCTATATAGAATAGTATTAAAAATTCAAAAACGAGAAAGAACAGGGCCGTGAAGCCCTGTTCCTCTCGAGTGGCATAAGCGCGACTACTTGGTGTCGCCCTTGCCGTTCTTGTCGTCCGGCTTGTGCAGCGCTTTGCGCCTCATGCGGATGTTGAGCACCTCGATGAGGAAAGCGAAAGCCATGCTGCAGTAGATGTAGCCCTTGCTGATGTGCTGACCCATGCCTTCTCCAATCAGCACGACGCCGATCATGAGCAGGAAGGACAGCGCAAGGAGCTTAATCGACGGGTGCTTCGTGATGAAAGCACTGACGGCCCCCGAAGACAGCATCATAACGCCGACCGCGATGATTACGGCAAGACACATCACCGTCAGATTGTTGGACATGCCGACTGCGGTGATGACCGAGTCGAGCGAGAAGACGATGTCCAGAATCATGATTTGAACGATGGTGCCCGCGACGGACACGCCGCCTTTCGCTGCGCGTTCCTTTTCGCCGTGGCCTTCGACCTTCTCGTAGATCTCGGTGGCGCTCTTCCAGATGAGGAACAGACCGCCACCAAGCAGAATCAGGTCGCGACCTGAGAAACCATGCCCCAGCACTGCGAACAGAGGCGTTGTCAGCTTCATGATCCACGTCAGTGAGAACAGAAGCAGGAGCCTCGTGATCATCGCCGCCGCGAGTCCGATGGTGCGAACTCGCGCCTGCTGGTGAGCAGGAAGCTTGCCGGCGAGAATGGAGATGAAGATGATGTTGTCGATGCCCAGAACGATCTCCAGAACTGTCAGCGTAAACAGTGCCGCCAACATTTCCGGATTGGTCAGGAAACTGAAGTCCATTGTGGTAACTCCTTGAGCCGCTCGAAAGCGGCCGTTAACAGTTAGAGGCAAGGAGCAAGCGAAGCTTGATGCTCCGCCTGCTCCCGCCTGTCGATCAGTCCACGTCTTTGAACACGTAATACAGGCTGGTCAACATGTACAGCAGACCGCAGATCATGAAGACCGCCTGCCACCGCTGATCCGTGGCGTAGTTCGCAGCGGTGAAGGTTGTGATGGTAAGAACGATGGCAATGCCGCCGCGGATGCGATCGGCTACCGAAGAGATTTTTCCTCCGCCGTTCATGCCGCACCTCCTTCCACCACTGCGTGGGTGGGGTCGAAGGCGACATCAGTCTTGGCGACGGCAGTCGGGATCTTCTCGAGAAGCCCCTTCCACTCGTCGATGAGGATGGTCTCCTTTTCGAGCAGAATCGCAGCAACGGCTTCGAGCCGCTTGCGATCTTTCTCGACGATCGTCTTGGCGATGCCGTAGCAAGCCGAGACGATGCGCTGCACTTCGGCGTCGACCTTGTCGGCGAGCGCCGAGCCGAAGCCGATGTCACCACCGGCGCCACCACGCCCGATGGACGGGCCGGCTTCGCCGACGAAGATGTGACCCAGCTGCGACATGCCCCAGCGCGTCACCATCTGCCGAGCAAGGCGGTTAGCCTGCTCGAAGTCGTTGGATGCACCGGTGTCGATCGTGTTGAGCAGAACTTCCTGAGCAGCACGACCGGCAAGCGACGAGACGATGCGACCGATCGCCTGCTTCAGCGTAAAGCTGAAGCGGTCGTTGTCGGGCATGTACTGGACGTAGCCGAGCGCCTTCGAGCGGCGCATGATGGTGATCTTCACCACCGGGTCGCAACCCTCGAGCACGGCGCCGGCGCAGGCGTGACCCGCCTCATGGATGGCCGTGTTCTTCTTCTCCTCCACAGGCATGCGCGCCTGGCTGGTGACGTTGGCACCACCGTACTTCACGAAGTCGATGGCTTCGTCGAACTCAGACAAGAGAATCTGCTTCGGCAAAACGGTGGGCAGTTCGGCTTCCGGAGTACCCTCGGCTTTGAGGGCTTCGGCTTGAGCCGCCCAGCGTTCCGCGCCCATGATGGCGGCACGGTTGCAAGCGCCTTCGATTTCGGCGCCGCTGTAACCGTAGGTGCGCGAGGCGAGAGTCGCCAGAGTGACTTCGGCGGCAATGGGCTTCTTGCGAAGATGAATCGCAAAAATCTTCTCGCGACCGACTTTGTCCGGCAAGTCCACCGACACGTGGCAGTCGAAACGACCGGGGCGCAGAAGCGCGTCGTCCAGCATGTCCACCCGGTTGGTGGCAGCCATGACGATGATGCCCTCGTTCGACTGAACGCCGTCCATTTCCACGAGCAGCTGGTTGAGCGTCTGTTCACGCTCTTCGTGGCTGTTCTTCGCCGCACCACCACCGCGCTTGCCGCCCACCGCATCGATTTCGTCGATGAAGATGATGTGCGGGCGCTTGGTTTCGGCGACGGTCTTGCGCGCGTTGGCGAACAGGTCGCGCACGCGAGCGGCACCGACACCGACGAACATCTGCACGAAATCAGAGCCCGACAGAATGTCCATGGTGCCTTTGCTCTCGCCGGCAACAGCCTTGGCGAGCAGCGTCTTGCCGGTTCCCGGAGGTCCGATGAGCAAAATGCCTCGCGGCAGTTTGGCGCCGAAATCATCGTAGACATTCTGTCCCACGATGCCTTTGACGACGCGCTTCAGCTCTGTCACCGCCTCGTCACAGCCGGCGACGTCGGCGAAAGTGACCTTCGGGATGTTGGCGCCGAGCTTGTCGACGCGCTTGGCCGGCGAGGCACCGACGCCCATCGCACGACCCATGCCGCCTGCACCCGCACCACCGGCGCCACCACGGCGACCGACCTGGGCGAGGACGACGACCAAAATAACGAACATGATTGCGACCGAGGCAATCGCCGGAATGTTGGCGCCGGGCTCGGGTGCGGGGAGCACCTCGACGGCGACATTCTTGGCTTTGGCGAGCTGCCTGAGCTCCTGCTTTCCACCCTCATCGGGTAAAACGAGCTTGTAGTCCTGCTTGCCCTCACGCACGACGACGACCGCGTCGGAGCCGTTCTGAAGAACGAGCTTCTTAACGGCTTGCGGCTGCGTTTCGACGAGCACGACCAACTGTGAGTAGGTCAGGGGCTCGACGGGCTTGGCAGGTGTCTGCTGAGCGACCGCGCCGCGACCACCGCGGGCGACGGGCTGAGACGAAGAAACGGTAGTAGCGTTGCGAGCAGAGGCGATAGGCCCGCTCGGAATCAGGGCTCCGACGATGAGCGCGAACAATGCCACGCCGACCATCCAGAGCACGTATTTTTGGTTGGTAGTCATAACAAACCCTTCAACCCACCTCACGGGTGGGGCTAAGTGGAAGTTAGACCGGAGTGCCGTTCAGCCGCGTCCTACTTGCGACTTCGTGACTGTCATCCAGGTCAGTTGCTGCCGGCTTCCAACCCAAAAGGAGCTCATACGATGAACTCTTGCGGTTGGACATGTCGCGGCTGGTATGTTCGATCACGATGTAGTCCGTGACCGGGTCGAACGTATCGGACGGTTCGACGACCACCCCTACGACGACATTTTCTTGAGCGAGACTGCCGACCAGTGGTTCGGATACGACCACTGCGTCTTGTCGCGACGCAAGAATGCGCGGCGTCTGACGATACGGCATCAAAAACGAGGCGATGAGACCGGCGAGGAAGCCGCCACCGTGAGCGAAGTGCCCGATGTTGGGCATCATCGACCAGAGAACGACGTTCAACGCAAGCATGATCAGGAGCTGCCGAAGGATGAACTTGGAGTTCCACGGGCGCTCATCGGCAGGCAGCTTCATCGTGCGAAGCGCCAAGCCCAGAGCCGCACCCCAGAGTCCGAGGTCACCACCTGAAGCTCCCACCGCCGGAACATCACCCACGAATACGAGGTGAGCAATCGCGCCGGCGATACCTGAGACAAAGAAAATCGCTAACCAACCCTGCTTGGGAAAGCGGGCTTGGAGCGCCCCCTGAAACTGCGAGAAGATCAGGAGGTTGAAGAAGATGTGCAGGAAGTTGGCATGCAGGTACATGTGCGTGACCAGCCGCCAAAGTTCCCCGGCGAGAACTCGCTTGTCCAGAATGAACAAGTCGAAGAGTCGTTCACCGAATCCCACGATTGCCGGGTTCTGATACATCTGCCCGATGATCATCGCGCCGTTGGTCAGAACGAATGAGGCAATAATTGACCAGAACACCCACTTGCCGACCTTTTCGTCGGAGCGCGTGTCGGTCTCGAGTCGTAATCTGAATTGTTGTGTCATTGAACTCCTTCTCCAGTCCCTAATGGGCATGGCAAGGCGAGCTCCGCACGCATGCGCGAAGCTCGTCGATTCGAGATAACCGCGAGGAGAAAAGCGAAAAGGCGAGATCGGGGCTGCCACTCGGGCGCGCACGCAGAGCGCTTCTCAGTGCTCTTTGATCTCGTATGCTTTGATTTCGCCTTCTAGGCCTTGAAGAGAGCCGAAACCTCTTTGGTTGAAAATAAAAGAACTAACTCTTGCCAACATAAGAAAGCCTTGGAGAGTAAGCAATATGAGTTGCCAAGATTAGTAGAGTCTTCGCTTGCGCGGCTGACACCCCTTGACATCACTCCTCTGAAAAGCGCCGCCTATGAGCCGTCGTTCCGACATCAGATTTCTGAAACTGGTATCATGTGAGGTTCTCGTCACAATAGTTCGCGCATGTTGATGCTTAACTGCATCACATCAAGCATTCGCTTTTGCAATCAACGCGAACTATCTCCTGGTTCGGTTCAAGGCAAAGGAGCCTTTATGAGCAAGCCCATTGATTTGCGCAGCGATACCGTCACCCATCCGACTGAAGCAATGCGTGAGGCAATGCGCGTTGCACTAGTCGGAGATGATGTCTACGGCGAAGATCCAACCGTCAACGAGCTGGAAGCAAGATGCGCCAAGTTGACAGGAAAAGAAGCAGGTCTTTTTGTGCCAAGTGGAACGATGGGAAACATCGCAGCAGTGCTCAGTCACTGTGCTCGCGGCGATGAGCTTATCGTCGGAACCAAAAATCATATATTCGCTTGGGAACAAGGAGCTGCCTCCGCCCTTGGTGGCATAAGCCTATATCCGATTCCTAACGCAGAAGATGGAACAGTCCCTCTCGACGCAATCAAAGCGGCAATTCGCGATGACGACATTCATTGCTCGCGCACAACCTTGGTGTGCCTCGAAAACACGCAAGACGGTCGCATCCTAAAACCCTCTTACATGCGCTCAGTTAGCGAATTCTGCAAAGAGCGCGGACTAAAGATTCACCTCGACGGCGCCCGCATTTTCAACGCATCCGTTGCACTCGGGGTTCCTCTGTCAGAATTGACCCAGTACGCAGACTCCGTTCAATTCTGCTTTTCGAAGGGTCTGTCATGCCCTGTAGGATCTATGTTGACCGGAAGTGCTGAGTTCATCAAATTGGCTCGCCGCAATCGCAAACTCCTGGGAGGCGGAATGCGGCAGTGCGGTGTTCTGGCAGCAGCATGCCTCACCGCCCTCGATACCATGGTTGAAAGGTTGGCTGAAGATCACGAGAATGCAAGGCACTTAGCAGAACTCTTGAGCAAGATCTCTTGGCTCGAAGTCGACAAGGAGTCAGTCGAGACGAACATGGTCTGGGTCACAATCAACGACAAGGCACCCAAGAACATGACCCTCGAAGGGCTCGTAAAAGAGCTCAAGCAGCGAGGCTTGATTGTCGGCATGGGCGATTCGACTCGCATTCGCATGGTCACACACTACGGAATCAATAAAGAGAATGTGGAGGCTGCCGCTCAAATTGTCAAAGAAGTGGCACACGCAACCGTTTCTTAGTCTTCAGCCTCTCATAAGAAGTCGCAGCTTAGCGAATGTTGACTCCGTCAACAGCGATGCCACGCTGCCTTAGCGCTTCTGCCAAAATTCTAGATTGCGCGCCGAAAGACGTGGGTCGTTGATTTTCGCCGCCAAGCGAAACGCCCACCACGCGCCCGACTCGATTAAGGATCGGTGCACCGGCAAAACCAGGCTCGACGCTAAAGTTCATTCCTAACAGGTGGTTTGGCGACTTCTTCACGTAACCTGCAAAATCGCCGGCTGCTGCAAACATCTGCACCTGATCGGCTGGATAACCAAGAGCGGTCAAGCGCTGGTTTGCCACCACATTCGGTTCACGCACGGACAATCTAAAGGGAACTCCCTCAATATGATGTCGGCTGAATGCGTCCGGAACCAGAAGAGCCATTCCCTCATTCAGATGGGCTTCCACGCGCATAGGAATGCTCCAAAGACCGTTCTTGTTCAGAGTTATGTCGCTGCTATTGTTCACTAGTTTAGAACTCGTGATCACGTGCCCTGATTCACTCACCAGAAAACCGCTGCCGACCTCCGGTTCTTTGCCCTTCATTGCCCGGACTTTGAAGATGCTGTCGCGCGAAGCGGCATAGAGTCCTGCTAGCTCTCCGGATTCTGTTTGCGGAGAGCGTCCGGCCTGCTTCAGCATAGGCACAATGCCTTGCCAAAACTGAGGTGAGCGGTACTGAGAATTGTTCCTAACCAACTCTTTGAGTGCGCTGACTGGTACCGAATATGATACCCCCGCCTCGTTGGAAGCGAAATTGACTGCGACCACTTCACCCAATTCGTTCACTACAGGTCCACCAGAAAAACCTTTTCTGGTGTAGCTGTCGCCTTCATAGACACTGAGTTTGGGATTCAGAGGCGCAGCAGCTCCATTTATCCCTGGGTTGAATTTCAGCGACTTCAGCTTACCGACAGCAACCGCAGTGTCTTTCAATGCCTGATTGTGTCCGAAAGCGTAAACGGTTTGTCCGAGGACCGACTCATCAGAACCAGATCCAAGCCTTATCGGATCGAGCCTATCGCTCATTCTGACCATTCTTCCGTTCACCAAGTGCATACCCTTGGTATCTAACTGAATGAGAGCAAGATCGGATGTTGGATCGACTCTCAACACCTGAGCCTTCATAACTTTCCCGTCGGCGGCACTTGCGGCGATCATATCTCCGTTTGCAACGACGTGATAGTTGGTGACGGCCAAGCCCTCTTCGTTTAGAATAAAACCTGTTCCCGTGCCGGACGAGCTTTTTCCGGCTCTTGTAACTTTGATGATGCTGGGCCAAGCCGTCCAATACAAGTCTTTTCCGGCGCCCCCGACAGCATCAATCGTGGTGGCATCATAAAGGTTCACGGATGTCGGCGCCACATCGATAGGTCTTGGCGCTGCCACAGGTGTTTCAGCTGCAACCGACTTAATTGATGCGAGTTCGACTGAGTTCTTACTTGCGTCGGAACGGGTCCATTGTCGGTCCGGATTCCACTTGCCTTTCGCATCCAGCAAAGGAACTCGCGGGAACAGTGAGCGAGACAGGAGCGCACCACCGGTGCCACCAACCGTCATAATTGCAGAATCGACAACGAAAGGTCCCAACGTCGAAGCAACGATTGCCCGGTTGCCATCGAGGTTTTCACCAGAGTTCCAAGCATCGGACATTGCTTTTCCGGTTTCTGCGACTCTACTAGCGCAGTCGGCAAGAAAAGCCACAGCCAGTGCTCCGCCCGCGATGCGTCCGCTTATGCCGACAAGTCCCGGGCGCGCATGCAAGTAGGCAAAGGTTCCACCAATTACCGCTGACGAAGCCAATTTGAACGCAGTTTCGCCTGGTTCATCGATAGCCTTTTGCGCAGCCGCTTTGACGCCGTCATAAGTGCCTCCAAGTAACACATACGACTCACGGCTCAGTGCATCGGAGGCGGACTGTTCTGACTTCGCTGAAATTAGATCGAACCCGACTTTCGAGTTTCGCTCGTTTTGCTCGTTAAGAAATTGATGCCAAAGAACCATGGAAAGAATGACAGCCAGTTGTTTTTGGGGATTTGCAGCAAGAGTCGAGGATGGGTGATACAAGATTAGGATCTGATAGAGCCCAGAAATAGGGTGATAACACGAAGCCATGGGAGTATTACGCGTGGTGCGAAGCGCGTGGTGCGAAGCGCGTGGTGCGGAGCGCGTGGTGCGGAGCGCGTGGTGCGGAGCGCGTGGTGCG
>CAYZJR010000161.1:9611-11053 GCA_964478655.1 uncultured Candidatus Obscuribacterales bacterium | reverse complement strand
CAAATCAGGACTGCGAACCGGCTCATCACCAGCCATCACTTCTGCCGGAGCCTTGCCTGTTTTGGAATCCTTCTTCGAATAGTCCAGGAGTCGCTCGCCATTGTCTGAGCCCTTTGATTCGTGCTGCTCGTATCGAATTTGCCCTGGTGGATTTGTCTTGGCATTCTCTTTTGCGTAGTGAAGGTTGACCGCAGTCACCTCGAAGATTTGGCTTGCATGGCTGCGCTTATTCTCTCCTGGTTCGAACGAGCCTTTTGCATCGCCGTGTTTTTTCAAGCTGTCGGCATTGATGTCTTTTCCTACTTGAACAGTGAATGGAGGTGTTCCATTAGATACATACTTTCCGGTCAATGCCATATCGGTCACCATGCGAGCGGCTTCAGATGGGCATTTTGTGTATGCTTGCACTTCAATAACAGTTACGTTGCACGTGTTGTAATTTCCTTGGGAAACATCAGATGGTGTTGCAGCTTGATGCATGATTTGTTCAGCAAGCGCTACTCTATCCTTCTCTTTGAACATTTTGAGATTCGGGTTGTCGTGAGCAGAAAGTAGTTTTTCAATTTGCTGGTAAGTTTTCGACGTCTCATCTGCCGCTTTCTTCTGCGCGTCATCTTGTGACAGTCCTTGCTTCAAAAAGCGCTCTTTCAATTCTTGCTGGCGTGATGCAAACTTGTTCATGTCGGCTTCGAATCTGGCACGATCTGCTGGATCTGAAATTTTCTTGTCGGCAAGCTCTTTGAGCTTCGCCATCTCGACACGAAAATCGCCGTCGTTTGCGGGTTTGAAGTTAATGAGACCGACATCTGAAACTTCATATTTGCCGTCTGGCAGTTTGCGCAGTACATAGTTGTCTTGTTTGTTTTTGCCCCAGTGAAACTCTGTGTAGCTGCCGTCTTCATTACCTTTGTGAGCGTAACCGCTGCCATCTTTGTTTTCAATTCGAACAGAACCGTCTCGCCAAGTCGTTTGCTTGTTGCCTTGCGCATCTTGCGTGACTGTTCCGCCATCTTTGGTTTGCTCGATTACAACCGGCGACCATGGCTTTTCGCCCGCTTTCGTTCCTTTTCGATTCTCGCTGCCTCCGCGTCTTGCCTCATTGTCATCTCGATTGTGTTGAGTTGGGACGGAACTATCTACAATCTCGAGCGGAGCAAGCACCTTGGCGGCGCTTTCGCCTGAATTTGACGAACGATTCGAAAGATTCTTGGACTCGCGGACTTCGCTGAGCATGGTTTCGGAAGCCGAACAAATCTTGCTGTCCGCCTGAGGCTTTGTGCGGTCGCTAAATTGGCAATTGTCGCTCATCCCAGTTCCTTCGATTGCAGCGAGCGGCGATAAGGAGCGCCCACGCATGCAGTACTTGTTTGAGGAGTAACTGGTTTATATCAATAGGTCAGTGACAATTTAGTGATAGCCGGTCGTTTCAATTCTCGACTTTG
>CAYZJR010000161.1:0-9511 GCA_964478655.1 uncultured Candidatus Obscuribacterales bacterium | reverse complement strand
TTCAATTCTCGACTTTGTTCCAATTTCGTGACTTCGTCGGTTGATCGAATTTTGGTGAGTGGAAGTTCCTTGGCGGATTCGGTATGTGCAAAAGGATCGGACTGAAAACGCTGCGTATATAAGACTTTTCAGGCGCGGAAATGTGCACATACCGAATCTGTACAGGTAAGAAGTTACCTTGGGAGGTTCGGTATGTGCAAAAAAGTGTGGCTGGAAACGCTGTATATATAAGACTTTCCGGGCGCGGAAGTGTGCACATACCGAATCCGCCCAGGACCTCGCGATGGTCGAAAAATGACCTCACCAGTCTCCGTCTGTGTAAACATACGCGGGCTTGACTTCCTGCGGTGTTGCACGTTCGGCGAGCTAACGACTATTTCACCGTAATATCCTTCACTTCGAGTGCCCGTTTAACTTCATTGGGGTTGACGAAAACCGTAACATCACCTGATTTTGAGCGAACTTCCAACTGATGTTTGCCATTCTGTTCGAATGGACCAACGATGTCGGCGTTGGGATTGTGCTTGTGAAACTCGTCATTAACGGCTTTCAGATATTTTGCATATTGGTCCGGCGGCAATTGTTGCTTCGCTTTCTCCAGATCTTGGATAACGGCGGTCATGTCGTTGGCGGCGATTCCTTTCTTCATGTCTTCGACACCGCGATCGATCTCCTTTTTTAGTTCCTCTTCTTTTAGCGGTTGTTTTTCAGTCTTGTCGGCGAGCCCGAATGGTCTCAAGATATCGTTGATTTCATTTAGCTGTTCTTTATCATCGAGCTTACCATCTTTGTTTTTGTCGTATTTCTTGAGCCGTTCTTGATGAAGTTCAAATTGATCATTCATTCTCTGAACGTCTTCTTTGTCGTCGATTTTTCCATCGTGATTTTTGTCGTATCGCTTAAGCTCTCCCAGCTTCCAGATCTCGCTTAGGTCTTTGGAGTTGGCAATTGCAGTGGAGTACTCGTTGTCGTCAATCTTGCCGTCTTTGTTTGTGTCGTACTTCGCAAGATTCTCTTTCTGCGCCATCTCGTCGATTTGGCGTTTGAATTCCGGTACGTCCTCATCTTTGATTGTGACTTTGGGAAGATCAGGGAAATGTAGTTTCGCTTCTAGCTTCTCTGGGTTTTGGTTGACGGCACTGGAACTGTACGCGTCGGAAAATAAGGCACCGGTGGCGGTGTCAGAACTTTTGGCGGCGGACGTGTCGAACTGTTCAAACGCACCCATGAGCGTTCCTCCAAAAATTGATCTGAATCTGGTAAATGCGACCTCTGCAGTCTAGGCAGCTGAGCGTGAAAAGGACGTGCAAAATATCGTGTCATGGGAATTCCACCACTGACATTGGACTGCAACCTGTGTACCCTAGGCCTTAGGTAGCACCAGCCCGCGACCTTACAAAAAATCATGGAATTATCCGCCTTTCAAAATGTCGGTGCCGAGAAGGCATCGGACGTTCAAACGCCGAACTGGATTGAGGGTCACCTCCTTAACCCATTCGTCAATTCGGTCGCCATTCATCCATACAATGCGGCTGCCAACGTAGTTAACTTGGTTGGACGCAGTGAATTACTAGACAAAAAAGAAGATCTTCCGATTTCCGAAACTGCAATGCTCACACCGGGCTGGTTTGTGCAAAATGTGTCGAGCGGCTTGGGTATGGTTGTCCCCTACATGATCGCCGGAAAGGCTGCTGGGCGGGCAATGGAGAGCACTGCGGCACGGTTGGAGATGACCGGGACGGCAGCAAAATTCATGAAGAGTGAGGTGTCCGCGAATATGACCGGCGCCGCACTTCTCGATTTCTCGCGAGATACAATGCCTGGAGAGACCCGGTTGGGGAATGCAGCAGGCGGCGCACTGGCATTTTATGTCTTTGGAAAAGGCAATGCTCTATTAAACACTGACTCTTTCGCGAAGCGACAAATGGCTCGTGCAGCTGTCGGTTCGCTTGGGGGCGTTGCTCAACTCACAGGTTCGCGGCTGGTATCAGGTGAGGGGTTGCCCACGCTGGACGACACTTTGCAGGCTGGTATCAGTGGCGGTGCCTTGAATGTTGCAATGTCACCTACTCAACATGCACTCAAGCGAGGGTATGAGATTTCGAGCGCTGCTATTGAAAAGGCTCGCTGGGAGCCATTATCGACTGTGAGGAGCGCTTATTACAACGCGAGTTGGAAATATCAGGATGGAAAAACTGATGCGAGAAAGAACGCTTATGCACTTCTGAACAAGCTAGATATGCGTCACCCAATTCAACGCTTCGGAAATTTCATACATGGAACCGATTTTTCAGATCGCGCAGTACGACCCAAGCTAACATCAGACAACAATCCCGTAGTTGCTTTTGAAGCCGAACTCCCTGCTTTCTATAAGCAGACCAAGGCGCAAGAAAAGCTGCATGAAGCTGCATCAGATAGAGAGGCGAGTTATGCCATTCAAGACAGAATGGCGGAGATTCGTACAGACTTTGCGTATAAACTCCTGCATGTTTGGCACGGTACGGCAGAAGCTCCTGGTATGAAGTCCTATTCCGACAGCGAATTGGCAACATCGACCATAAGCGCTGATAGAGTGGCGAAGATTAGAGAGGCTCTCACACAACCGGCAAGGCGCAACTACGAAGATGTGATGGCACAGAAGCTTTTGGAGCTTGTTCCGGAAAAGGTGAGACCGGATGGTCGCGAAAGAAACTACTCATTGCTTGGAGAAATTGAGAAGGCGAAGGAGAAGTTCTTCGGCTACGATAACGGCAAAATTACTTCAATGATGTCGCTGCCAGGTTTTCAGCACACTGCTGTTCGTCACTACGAGACTCCAATTGGTTGGATGCCGCATCATGCTACGGACCTTTTGCCGAATCTATTCCATGGCACAATGTCAGACAGCTTTCCTGCATTGTTCACTGAAAAGGCGATGTTGCCCGCCAAGGAGCTAAGGCTTAGAGGAATCGACCAAACTTCCGGCGAAAGCGCACACGAAGATATGCCACGCAGAGCCATTTCAATTACTCGAAGTTTCGGTGAGGCGTTTGTGTATCACGGACACAGCCCGACGCTGTTGACTGGCTACCCCGCAGTGTTTGGAATATCGTCCGATGTGATACCACATTCGTGGCGTGCTGGAATGCTTGAACCCGGTGAGATTTTGACCGGCAAACTGCGACTTGGAAGTTCGGTGCTTACAAAGCTTGGAATTCAGGGCAAGGCCATCACGCATGTGTATGTGCCGGACAACCAGGTGACAGACGTAACACGGCAGCTTTCCAATCATCGAATCAATGGAGTCCAGGTAGTGGGCTTCAGTCAACTCAAAGAGCCGGTCTGGAATACCGATCACCAATACTATCAAGCGTACAAAGACAACTACGGCGAGCGGTAACTAAGACTGCCGTTCGAAAATCCACTGCTCGGCGCGCAGCAGTTCGACCGCGATTTCGCGGATCTTGTCAGCGAAAAAGAATTGTTTCAGTTCAGATGGAGAGAGCGATGCTAGCTTCATGTCTCCATTGTCGTCGCGCACAGGATACTTCAGAGGGCTGTTCCAAAATGGCAACTTGCCTGGTCCCGGCTCCCGAACGTGCGCTTCGCTCATGCTAAACGGAATATCGCCATGAGCATCAAACCACTCTTGCATGATTGTTCCGATTCGATTGATGGCCTTGTCTACGTACACCTGTCCATCTTCCGAGAGCGCATATTTTTCTGGTGCATATAGCTCCGGATGCTTTTCATGAGCGCGTTTTAGCGACTGCGCTACTTTCTCTTCGCCGCGAGTCGGTCCACATCGAGGGCCGACATGCACGCCATTAAAGAGTTCCGACATTATGGCGATAACACGCGCAACCGCAGTGCGTGTGCGCCGTAAACCATGTATCGTGAGTGGCTGTACCTCAGGTTGAAGAACTCTGAAGGAGTCGGCGAAACTTGCAATTGCCGAGTCAAGCGAGTGGTGCACTGTTGGATCTTCAAAGATAGCTTCAGTATCAGGACCCCGAAGCAGCGCAATTTTTGCAAACCCTTCCGGGTTGTTGTAGTTTATTGAGTGATCGCCGGCAATAACTGCTGCTGCAATTCGCGATTCCGGATCTTTAGGATGCGGAACGCACCAATGCGTCACTCCAATCGTGTCGAGAAGTTCCAACTCCTCGTTTGTAAACTTGATTTGCAGCAAGTCCTCCGTCAAGTGGTTTTCATTGAACGGATTTCCGATCTTCAAAAAGATTGAATGTACTACCTTTTCTTTGCCGCTCAGTGTCTCGATTTCGGCCGTTTTGTTGAAACCTTTGAGATTGTTTTTCTTAGTCAGCAGAATTGCTGTAACTGTCGCCATAAACTCAGGAGGCGCAATTTGGTGCTCTTTTGCTGCGCGAACTACGCGCTCAATCGTTCTGATGTCCTGCGCATTCGCGGGCTTCATGAAGTAGGAAAGAACCAGTGCAGCAGCTTCGGCACCATGCACGTTGTGCACTATAAAGTTTCCGCGATTCTTTACCGAATCAGAAAAGATTGAGGCAAGCAGTGCATCGCGAGTGTCCTTTGCTGAGAGTCGAAGTAGCTTTGCTGCTTCATACACCTGATCGATTTCAGCTCTAGTGTGTTTCCAATTCATCCACTGGTAGCTGTTGTAGCGACCGCTGGCAGGGTCTTCCGCACGCATGAATCCTTCGCGAGCCAGAGCAAGGCACTTCCAAACCAGGTCTTTGTCTTCTCTTGAAAGCAAGTTCTCGCCATCGATCTTTCGAAAGACATCTGTGACATGACCGGATTCCAATACCACCGGGACATCTCTTAGGTCTTTAAACAACTCGGTCAAAAGTGGTTCTAGACTTTCTGGGCGGGGAAAGAGCTCTTTCCATGCTTCGTTGCGTGTCAGCTTGTCGATTTTTGCTTCAATACCAACGTTGAAATCCTGTTGTGCTTTCAGCTGCCTTTTGAGCGCGACAACTTCTTGATTTTGCGTCGTTGGTTTCTCTTGCAACTTGGTGGCTTGAGACTGCTTGGCCAAGGACGGCTTGGCGCCTGCTGCTGCCTTTGTCTTAGACCCGTTGCCGTTTGTAGGCTGTTTGGATCCGTTACTCGCCGGCTTAGCGAAATCAGGTGTCGTACCAGCTTCACTCGCTTGCTTCGTGTTGCCGGTTTGGCGTGTTTTGCTGGAGCCGTTCGGTGCAGACGACTGCTTCGGTGATTTAGATTTTCCGCGTTTGGAATCTGAGGGCATGGAGCCTCTCCCACGATGCTTGGGATATTCCCGCTGGGGCTGGGGCCTAATCTCTACCGGTACCGGTCCGCCTGCATCTTGTACAGCCTGGCGTAGGTTCCGTCAAGTGCCAAGAGCTCCTCATGACTGCCGCGCTCGGCGATACGCCCTTTATCGAGAACTAGAATAATGTCGGCCATTCTGACCGTCGAAAACCTGTGAGATATCAGCAGCGTGGTTTTACCGGCAGTGAGTTCGTGGAATCGTTGATAGATTTCGAATTCGGCTTTCGGATCGAGCGACGCTGTAGGCTCATCGAGTACAAGGACTTGAGCATCGCTGACATATTTTTCTTTTACGTCGTCCCACGTCTTGCCCGTACCGGAAGACCGCATGAAAGCACGCGATAGCGCGATCTTTTGCCATTCGCCTCCGGAGAGATCGGTGCCCTCTTCTTCGCCGATTATCCAGCGACCAAGCATTGTTTCTAGCCCTGCAGGCCACTTTTCAATGAGTTCGGTTGCGCCGGCTCGAGCTGCTGCTGCGCGTATCGCATCATTGTTGTTAACTAGTGCGACCTGTCCTATGCCGATGTTTTCGCGCGCGCTCATGTGGTAGCGACAGAAGTCCTGGAAAATGAGACTCATAGACGAGCGCCACTCATCCAAGTTCAGCTCCTTCACATTTGTTCCATCGATCAGGATTTCGCCTGTCACCGGGTCGTAAAGACGCGCTAGAAGCTTGACTAGCGTGGTCTTGCCAGCACCGTTTTCGCCCACCAGAGCGATTGTCTGTCCTGGTTCCAAAGTAAACGAAACGTCCTCCAAGACTGAATGTTCACTTCCTGGATATTTAAACGATACCGAGCGAAACTCGATACCTTTTTTCAGAGTTGTCGGCACCGATGCTGCGAACTGTGGTGAACGCACCGTCATGGTTGACGGTGTTTCGAGAAATTCGAATAAGTTGTTGATGAAAAGATTGCTTTCATACAGCAACGAGACGTTCCAAATGATTCCCAATAGCGCCGATTCTAGCTGTGCGACTGCGCTGACGTAGAGAGTTAAATCTCCGACACTGATCTTGCCTGTCATTGCCGACCATGCGATGTATGCAAAGGCTCCGATGCTAGCTGCATTGCCCGCAAAGCCTAGCGCGATATCTTTGAGGAAGTGTCCTCTTCGAAGTTTCTTATGTCGTGTGTGAAACTCCTTGAACTTCTCGGTGTAGAGATTCAAAAAGAAGTTGTGCAATCCGAAGACACGAATCTCCTT
This sequence comes from uncultured Candidatus Obscuribacterales bacterium, assembly GCA_964478655.1. Taxonomy (GTDB): domain Bacteria; phylum Cyanobacteriota; class Vampirovibrionia; order Obscuribacterales; family Obscuribacteraceae; genus CAYZJR01. The sequence continues at coordinate 3,040 of CAYZJR010000161.1, read as the reverse complement.
CGCTTCATATGCGTCTGTCAGAACTCTTGCGAAGTAACGCATCCGTCTTACTTCTGGCACTTCCCAGGACTGAACGTTCCAGCTCTCCGTTTGATTTCTTACCTGAACCAATAGATAAGGAACTGTCAGCGCGACCAAAACAATTACGAGGATCGGCTGAAAGAGAACGAGCATGACTGTCACACCCGCCAGTGCAATGGTGGTCTTCAGCATCTCCGATGCATGCGTTAGCATTTGCAGTGGGCGATAACCGGCTTCTTGCTGGGCCTTTTGCAGTTTGTCGTAATACTCAGGTGTCTCAAATAATGTGATGTCGGGAAAGCTATTCACCTTTTGAAGAATCTTCAAATTGATGTCTCGACTCAGCAGATCACCAAGCTCTGCTTGCAAGAACCGTCTGGTGGGTTCGAAAATACCGAGTGCAATTCTTACAAGTGCCATTAATCCAATCACTGTAAATAGTGAGATGAATCGCGCCGGATTCAGCAAATGCTTCAGAAAATCGAATAACGAACCTGTCAGCGAAATAGTTGCAATAGTGTCCACAAGCAGCTTAAGCAGCCAAAGTTCTGCAAGTGGTGCGATACCAATAATTAGATTGAGAATTACGATGGCAACTGCATATACCGGATGAGCAGAAAACACCAATCCGAGAGCTCTTGGCGTACCCGACAATACTGATAGCGAGTTGAGAACGGTATCAACGAAGGAACTTTTCTTATTCATCTGCGAAACCTAGAAGCGTTTTCTAAAGTCATACCCTCAACGGCGAACTCTGCATTTGATTTTCTGCTGTTGTAACGTGGAACCAAGTGTCATGTTTGTCGTCTACCACGCAGAATTTCCAAACAGGGTGGGCTCGTATGAACGTCTCTCGGGGCGCTGCATGTCTTGCAGCGTCGATAATTTCTGCCTCGATTTCTCTTCTTCCAATGCAAGCAAATTCGTCGCCTTGCTCTCTCGGCAGCGCTGAGCTGACGGGAATGGCCGTGGTTGAGCCTAAGCTGCAGCTTTTGGAAGAAGTTAAGCACCTCATGGGTGGACTATCCGAAAACGAACTTGATGTACTGCAAACTCGCGACATCGCGATTCTGGTAGATAAGTCAACATCGATGAAACAAGAGGACTGTCGTGACTTGTCCGGTGGTGTAGTTAACCGCTGGCAATGGGTTCGGCAGCAGGTTTCCTCATTTGTTCATTGTTGCAGGCAACTAGCTCAAAAGAGCATTACTTTGGTCACCTTTGATAGTGAACCGGAGTCATTTCGTGATGTATCGCCACAAGCTGTTTCGTCGATTTTTGACGCTGCACAGCCGCAAGGAAATACGAACTTGGCCAAGGCGCTGAATCTGGAGTTACAGGACTATTTCCGACGCAAGAAAAAATCTCCATCGCAAGTGCGGCCTCTGGCAATCGCAGTAATCACAGATGGACTGCCTGACAGCACGAACCTCGTCAGACTAGCAATTAAGGAAGCAACGCATCGAATGACCGATGATTCGGAAATTTCTATTGTGTTCCTTCAAATCGGCAATGACCCTAAGGGTGGTGCCTTCCTCTCGTCACTCGATCGTAAGTTGACAAACTCGGGAGCTACTCACGATATCGTGGCGGTGCGCCCGTTTTCCGAAATGTCCAGACTAGGACTAGGGCGCGCAGTGTTGGCTGCCGTGTCTAACGATTCACGGACGCGCACATATTGAACGCTTTTACTTGATAGCCGCCTCTGCTTCTTTCACGGCTTTTGCGAGTCTTTGATCGCCTGGGTTTAGCTTGAGGGCCTGTCTGTAATCCTCTATTGCTCCGGCGAGGTCATTGGCTTTCTTTCGACATGCAGCACGCCCCTCGTAAGCTCCAGGCGATCTTGGCGCATTCTTGATGGCAATGCTGAAGTCTTCAATCGCACCTTTCTGGTTGCCAGCCTGGCTTTTCGCAGCTGCACGGGCTTGGTACGCTTCAGCGAAATCAGGTTTTAGCTCTATCGCTTTCGAAAACTCGTCTATTGCCTTTGACCACTCCTTTTTCGATGTGTGAAAGAAGCCTCCGGTTTGGTGATAGAGAGGATCTTTCGGATTTGCCTTGATGGCGGCTTCTAAGTCCTTCCAGGCCCCAACTTCATCTCTAAGTTGCCAGCTCACTACGGCACGATTGTGCAGAGCTGGCGCATAAAACGGCTTCAAGCGTATCGCGCGAGTAAATAAACCATAAGCTCCTTGAAGGTCGCCCTTTTGAGTTGCGGCTACACCGAGGTTGTACACTTCGAGTGCCTTAACAGATTGTCCAAATGTGGGGGACTGCGCTAAGAGCAGCCAGCACGATGCTGAACTCAATGCCCAACTCATCGCTGTTCGTTGGTCATTTCTTGGATGCATCGCTGCTGATTCTCCTATGGCGTTGTTCTCACATTACACCATAGTCTTTCAGGTTTTTTCAAAGGAGCCGAGTCCTGCAGTAGCTCGTCTCTTTGAGTTTGATGGAAAAGTTCGAAGCCGAAATCTCTACGCGGATTTATCTTGTTGATCTTCTAGTTTGTCGAGGCGTTTTTCTACTACTTCCAAACGATGCTCAAGCCTGCCGACATTGCGTTCTGATGCGAGCAGGAATGCCTGTATGCCGTCTAATTTGCCAGATACCTCGTACTGGAACCTGTCCAGCTTTTGATTCGTTTCGTCCAATCTCTTATTCGTTTCGTCCAATCTCTTATTCGTTTCGTCTTGCCTTGCGTTCACTCCCGCAAAACCGGCACGCATTTCAATTGCGAGCGCTTCTATGTCCATAACCTTCACCTCCTTTCGCGCGTACTTCCATTTAACACCAAATCGCTCGCGCTATTTGATTTGTGTATACCATACGTATGTATAGCATATCTTCCTGGCGGATGCAATACCAAGTTTGCTCGGTCTCAAAATCGGCGAGCCAATCATTTGAATGAGCTCAGGAACGGACGCATTGCCTCGATAATCGTTACCACTGCCGGTCCCAACATCGGCGCTAAAATCAAAGGCATGATGAACGTCATGATCACCGGAACCATCTTTAC
>CAYZJR010000160.1:0-11098 GCA_964478655.1 uncultured Candidatus Obscuribacterales bacterium | reverse complement strand
TTTTCGACCTGTTGCTTTCGCTGTTCCGTCTGCTGCGCTCCAGACATGCGCCAGCGCCGCATTCCGGAAGAATCAGCAAAGTACTTGACCAACAGATCAGAAATGCGCTCACAAAACTTAGTGCTCAGAAAACCTTCGAAATGCATGTCAGCGAGCTTAGTTGCAGCCATCTCCAGTTCTACCGAGACACCATCCCTGGTGAATGCCGACAGATGCTTCAGAACTTCCAATTCTTGCCCTGCTCTGCTGTGCGTCTCAGCCACACTGATGGCAGAAGCCTTAATGGCACTGCCAAAGGTGTTCCTTAGTCCACTTGCAGATGTCTTCTGTTCCTTTTTGAGAAAGGCGCCTGGCGTGATTACATGCATACTTGCTTGGGTCTCTTCGATGTTCAGCGCGAGCCGTCTCAACCGCAAGACATCCGGATGTGACGATCCATCTTCCACAACCGAAGAGAGGAAATCTGCAAAATCACGCACCGCGCTTGGCAATGCCTCGATTTGATGTGGTTCAGAAAGCAGGGTAGTAACTACTAATTGACGCAAATCGGGGCTTAACAAACCACGCGTTGAGAGTTCGCCCATCGTAGAAAGAGTCTTTGTGAGAGGCTCTCCAGACCACCCCACGCGCGAACACGTACGCAGACCATCGCGCACTTTGTCCTCTATTGCAGACACTGCCGATGCAATCGGGCAGTCGTATTTCTCGAGACACTCAAAAGCTTCAGCGAATTTGTCCGCCATGACCAATCTCGTCGAGTTAATCAGTGCGGCGCTTCTAAAGCGATCCTTCACACCCTCGATTGAAAACACTTCGCGATCTTGTGCTTTTAAATCAGCCTCATCAAACTTACCAACTTCAAGCAGTTTGCAAATTTCCTCCGCCTGCTTTTGATACTCCGCGTTCTTGTAAATGTCGGCGGAAAGGCGCACAGCAAGCCGTGCTTCCTCGGCGCGCCCGCGCTCACCGAGTTGCATGGCCATTTCGTTCACGACATCTGCAAGGGCAGGAACCATGCCCAGCGGCGTCCTCATCTCCTGTCTGATGATTCTCAACAAACCCCGCGGACTGCATCGCAAAAGAACAGAGACGACGTCCTGCTGCGAGCCGACCTGCCTTTGAGCCACAGCAAGGTTAAGCAGAGCACGCTCAAACAGATCTTGATCCAATTGGTCCTTGTTGTTCAACACTGACTGCAAGCAGCGCACAGCCACTAATGGCCGATCTGCATACAGATAGCATCGACTGAGCCGAACCAGAACCGCCAACATTGCATCGTCCAGCAGAAGCTCATTATCGCCTACTTTGCGCCCGGAAGAGATCGCGTATTCATAAATCGAACACGCACGATGCCACTCGGACTGCCTCTCGAAATACTCACCAGCAATCAAGATCGCCTTGGTGCGACCAACAAGCCCCGCAAACTCCGCACCCACTTGGTGAACCAACGCAACAGAAAGTTCAGGCACCGAAACGCCGCTATTTATGAGTGTATCGACATCGTTCATTCGGTTCAATTCGCAATAAGTGACAAGCAAACACGCACTCGCTTCCATTACTTCAAACTGCGAATTCGCCAGTTTCGGGCTGCGCATCACGGTTCGAAAATAATAGATCGACTTGGTCATGTCGCCCAGCAGAAGGAACGCTTTGCCAATTTGCAAATTGATGCTGTTCTGCAAACGCCAAAGTCTTGGCTCATCTTCGCTTGAGGCGTTCTTGAGCTTTCGGTCGACTTGCTCGACCGCCTTCAAATAAAGCGGAATCGCCTCGGCGTAATTACCCTTCTGATACACCTCATTTGCGCGAAACATAAGGATTGTCGGCTCGACCGGCGATGATTTGATTGTCTCCACAACAGATGAAAGCAACGATCCACCCGCCTTGGAAACGCCGTGCCAGAGCTTATTCATGCGTTCCTTCGGCATCTGTCTGCGCGTGCTCAGCGTCTCAAGCGCAGCAACAGTGGATGCAGCATCAGTCGCTCGCGATGCATCTTCTTGCTCGATTTTGTCCTTCAAAAGCATCTGCTGCAGCAGATCCATTTGCGGCAAATCCTGCAGCTGTTCGGGGCTCGCGTCCAGGCTCGGAACCTGTTCCACAGGGCAATTCGCAAGCCTCATCAGAAGATGTGCGGCATGCCTAATCTCGGTGTGTTGGTGGCGAGAAAGTTCGTCAAATACCCTTGATTCCTCAGGCTTCAGCAAGTCGGCATGAGTGAAGATGAGGCATTCTCGGTCGCGTCCCCAGTTCCACAAATCCGCATCGGCAGCAATCATCATGAGCGAGAAGTGAATCAGCCAGGCTGAAAAATTGTCGGTGTAGTCGCCAAAGTGCTCAATGCTGCGGTACGGGTGCTGATAGTTCTTGTGCCCCAACTCGGCGCTCGCCATGCCGAGCATATCAGAAACATACATCCCATCGTAGTCTACAAGCTGCAGACCCTGCTGCGTGACCATAATATTTCCATGCTGCAAGTCACCGTGGGCAATACCATGCCGTTTCATCCCATCGATCAATTGCCGAAAAGCATTTGCGAGTTGGCGAACCTTTTCCGGGTTGGAAGCGTTGCGTCGCAGGTATTCATCGAGCGTGACCCCATCCACCCAGTCCATTTTGAGCATGGGATACCATTGGCCCTTGACCTTGATTCCTTCATCGAAAAATCGAAACTCCGCCATGAACGGCAGTTTCAACTGTTCCAAACATTTCGAAATTCGCTCATATCGCGCCTTTTGGTCAGGTACATCTCTATGAAACAGCCTCACAGCCCAACTCTTCTGGGGACTCGAAAGCTTATAAACGCTGGCAAAGGCACCAGTCGCGGGTTTGGGCAATCCGATTGAATTGGTCTGAACAGTCGCGACGCGCAGGTGAACGTCTCGAAAGCAAAGATTCGGGCTTTGTATCGCCTCGTTATACTCCTGCGGGTTCGGCCACTGCATGCTAATGCTCCCAATCTAGAAACGATATACCACATCGCTCGCCAATGCGTTACCATGTACCAATTGCTCGAACCATGCACAAATGTTGGGCTTATGGACCTGCCACTAACTGTCGACAAAGACTCGTCTACGCCTATTTTCATTCAGCTCTCGCAATGCTTGAAGGCTCGAATTCTGTCCGGCGCACTCAAGCCAGGAACGCTTTTGCCGCCCACCCGCGACCTTGCCAATTCTCTGGGTCTTTCAAGAGGAACGGTTCTCAAAGCCTACGATGATTTGATAGCGCAGGGCTATCTTGATGCCACTGTTGGCAGTGGCACATTCGTCAGCCGTCGCGCCCAATCCGAAACATCGGCGCGTCTCGAACTGGAGCGCATGTCGCAAGAGACACAGGACGGAATGATGAACTCTCTGCTTTCCGTTGAAGCGAAGGATTTGATGGCGATTGAAATCTCGCACGGAGTCGCCGGCTACAACACGGAGCTCAATTATGGTGCGCCGCCGCCGGACATGCTGCCTTTGGCGAAGTGGAAAGAGACGCTAGCCACGCAATCGCGTTTGCAGCAACCGCATCACTTCGACTGCACGCCTGAGACGCTCGGCAACTACCAATTGAGAAAGGAGATTGCGGCGTTTCTTTCGCGAAGCAAGGGGCTAAACTGTTCTGCCGAGCAGGTCGTGGTCTTCTCCGGTTCGCAGCAGGGTCTCAACTATCTGGCGCGGATTCTGGTCAATCCAGGTGACACGGTCGTTTTGGAAAACCCCGGCTACGGCGGCGCCCGCGATAACTTCTCGATGCGGCGGGCAAACATTGTCCACGTCGGCGTCGACGCCAACGGGTTGAAAGTCAACGAACTGGCGAACATCAAAGACCCTGTCAAAATCGTCTACGTGAGCCCTTCCTATCACGATCCGACCGGAGCGATTATGTCACTCGACAGGCGCAAGGCGCTTCTGGAGTGGGCGTCTCGGCGCAACGCAATCATCATGGAAGATGCATGGGATAGTGATTATTCTTATGTTCCGCCGTTGCCCTCACTGCAAGGGCTCGATACTGAGCATCGCGTGATTTACCTTTATACCTTCTGGAAAGTGATGTTTCCGCTTTTGACGATCGGCTGCGCGGTGATGCCACCATACTTAGTGCCTATTATTGACCGCATGAAATTTATTACGGAACGGCAATACCCGGTTCTCGAGCACCTAACCATGGCAGATTTTATGCAGTCTGGAGCCCTGGAACGCCACATCAAGCGCACGAAATCAATCTACGAACGACGCAGAAAGGCGCTGGAAGAGGCGCTCTTTGGCTCTTTCAAAACCGAGGTGGAGATCCCTCGCCAGAGTGGCGGGTTGCATCTTTGTGTTCGATTTACGCGAAAACTGGATGCCCCACGCATCGAACATGCGGCACAAGAAGAAGGGTTGCCTATTCGGTCGAGCGCTTCCTATTACACGGGAACGCCTTCGGTCAACGAGTATTTGATTCCTTTTGCCAGTCTTGCCGATGAAACAATAATGCCTGTGGTGACGGCGTTTGCGGAGAGGCTGGGGTACCGCTGGTAGCAAACCAAACCAAATCAAACAAAACAAAATCAAAGCAAACCAAACCAAATCAAACCCAAAAACAAAAACAAACAACGCATGCGACACTCTATAGTAGCACCGGTCAGAAAACGAAAAGCAAATAGCAGACCGGCAAACGGTGCGGGATTACACAGGTCAGGCAATGCCTGCACTATGAAAATCCCGCACCGCCGCCAGTACTACTGCCATCGTCTGTCATAGTATCGTCCCCGCCAGAACCAGGCTTGCCACCCCGAAGTAGATGACCAGGCCGGTCACATCGACGAGGGTTGCCACGAACGGTGCTGACGCGCTCGCCGGGTCGAAACCCATACGGCGCAGAATGATTGGCAGAATGCTGCCGGAGATGGTTCCCCAGAGCACGACGCCAACGAGGCTGAAGGAGACGGTTGCGGCGATGAGCAGGTAGTGCTCACCGTAGATGCCGAACATTCCCTGCCAAGCCACGATGCGGAGAAAACCGACGCAAGCGAGAATCGAGCCGAGAGCCAGGCCGGTGAGGATCTCCCTGCGGAGCACCTTCCACCAGTCGCCGAGCTTCAACTCACCGAGAGCCATCGCCCGGATAATGAGCGTCGTGGCCTGCGAACCAGCGTTGCCGCCGCTCGAGATGATGAGCGGGACGAACAGCGCCAAGATCACAGCCTTGGCGATTTCATCCTGGAAATGCGCCATGGCGCTTGCCGTGAGCATCTCTCCGATGAAGAGCATGATGAGCCAACCCGCGCGCTTGCCGATCATCGATGAGAGTCGGGTTGCGAGGTAGGGTCGGTCGAGAGCTTCGGAGCCGCCGAGCTTGTGAATGTCTTCGGTGGCCTCGTGCCGGACGACGGTCACGACGTCGTCAGCTGTGACGACACCCTTCATGCGACCCGTCGCATCGACCACCGGAATGGCGATGAGGCGGTGCTTGGAGAAGGTGTTCGCCACTTCTTCGTTGCCGCAGTTTTCCGCGAGCTTGACCAGGTCCGCCTTCATGATCTGGCTGACCTCGCGCGTCGAGTCCGCCATGAGCAGCTCCTTCATGGAAATCACTCCGCGAAGGGTCTGCGCCTGGTCGAGGACGTAGACGTAGGACGAGGTGCCGGGCATGGCGGCGACCTGCTTGCGAACGTACATGATCGCTTCGTGCACGGTCATGTGTGCGCGAGCCCGGATGTAGCGCGGGTTCATCAGTCCGCCGGCGACATCTTCGGCGTAGGCCAGCAGTGCCGAAACCTCAGCGCGAGCGCTGGGCACCAGCAAGAGCATGAGCCTGTCACGAAGCTGCGCGTCGACAGCCTGCAGAAGGTCCGCGGCGTCGTCGGGGTCGAGCACCCGAATTGCCAGACGCTGTTGGTCGATAGAGAAATCAGCGATGAGCGTAGCCTGCTCCTTGGCGGAGAGCTGCTCAAACGCCTGACCCTCAGGAGTGTTGCCTCCTTGGGTAGTGGGTTTGGTGAGGTTCATGTATCACCTCCAGTTTTGGCAAGCAGAAAAGGAGGGCAGCATTGAGCGAGCCCGAATCAATCGGTCTAGCCCCTGCTGCCCTCCTTTGCACACCACAGGCAATGGCGACAGGCAACTGCAACGAATTGCAGCGCACCCGACCAAGCCACCGCATCTGGTGCGTTCCCACTTGGGGCTTCGTCAGCCCTGGTTCATTTCACGTACGGCGTGTTGGCACCTTCGTCCACGAACATGAGCAAGTCATGCCCCTTGGGAATCGTCAGCCGAAGCTTCGAGCCCCGAGGGAATTCGCAGGAGTTGATGGACACGTCCGAAAAAATTCGACCCGACCGCATGCGAGACACGATGACGATTTCCTCGCCTTCGGCAAGCACACCTTTGACCAAGCGGACGGTCTGTCCGATCTTGGAGAATGGGCCGACACTTACGTATTGCACTCGCCGCTCGGTGATAGGCAGTACGTCGCCGCCGAACGAACGCAGCATGCCCGTTGACCCGGGCGGGGTTCCGACGATGAAGCCCGAAGACAGTTGCCGCTCGGTGTCCGAGGGCACCGTCACCTCGTAGCGCGCACCACCGACAAGCGGAAGCTTGTCTGCAATGCACACTTCGTTGAGCACGGGCGGCAGCACCTCCTCGACGGAAGAGCCGGGCTTGGTCAGGTATCCGACCAGACGGCCAATCGAAAGAGGTTTGCGGATGTCGGCGATGATCTCGTCGATGATCGCGCCGAAGTTTGCGGCGGTAGCCAGGCAGAAGTGCCCGACGCTCGTCGAGGGCGACGAGTTGACGGCCAGCATCGGTACGTGCAGCGGCAGCGTGCGAGCTGACGTCAGCACGGTTCCGTCGCCGCCGACAGGCAGAGCCAGCGAAGTGTCGTTGGGATACTTTCCATCCCACGTGTCACGAGGCGCTTCGACGTACGCGATGCCGCGCGCGGCGAGCTCGGTACGCACCACCCCCAGCGTCACGACTTGCTCGTCATGAGCTGACTGCACGAGCTTCGCGTCAGCGTCGCCGGCAGCCAGCATGCGAGTGTGCTCATCAGCCTCCTCGGTACCCATGGTTTCCACCTGAGTCGGCTTGACGATGACAAAGACTTTGGTGATCTGCATAGGCAAGGATCTCCCGAATTAGGTTTGAGAAACTGGCGCCACAGTTGTGGTCTGGAAGCCAGGAACTTCCTCGATCTCGTCCACGAGACCCTTCTCCAGCGCTTCCTGTGCGCCAATCCACCAGTCACGACCACCATCGATGTTGTCGTGAATCTCCTTGGCGGTCAGCTTGCTGCGAGAAGTGAGGATGCCGATCGTCTGGTTCTGCAGCTCTTCGCAGCGTGCCAGCTCTTGGCGAATCTTGCTGAGGGTGCCGTCGACAGCGGAAGAGACCTCGTGAATCTGAATCCACGAGTTCTTGCCGATGATGCGGCGGTCTGCAGCCTGAATCAGCCAGCCGGCGCAGGAAGCGCAGCGACCATAGACGGCAATCGTGATGCGGTGCCCGGCCAGGCGAAGCCGACCGAACTCCTCGAAAAGAAACAACGAATCCAGGATGTTGCCACCACCGGAGTTGATGTTCACACGCAGCGGCACACCCGGATTGTTCTTCGACCAATTTACGAGATTGATCGCGAAGTCGCGGGTGGTTTGCTGGTCGGTGTACACGCCGAAGACGAAGATGACTTCGGGCTTGGAAGGGGTTGAATTGTCCATGACACGTCCCTTTCGATATTCAGGTCGAAATTGAAACTTGTCCGGATCAAGCGGCTTTCTTGGCAGGACCTTTCTTGGAGATGCGGTCGACCGGCCAACTGATCCAGATGGTTGCGTCGCGGCACTTGTAGCCGCGTCCGCCCTGGCTGTCTGTGTCGAAGTGAACCCAGGGTTCGCCATACTTGGCGCAGAGCCCGTTGTTCCAGGCTCGCGATTCGCTGGTGATCGCCCAGATGAGTCCCGAGACAAGCAGTGCGAGGACGGCAATTGCGATGATGCCCATGATGTGGTTCTCCTTTTGGGAGATCAAAGAAACGAAGCCGCCCGCAGTCGACGGCTTCGAACTCTCCGGCGTCCTTTCGAACGGCCTTGCTGGGTACAGCCCGGCAAGACACCGCACGGAGTTTGCGTCTACACAATTTCGCTACGCAGGTCTTGCGACGAGCGATGGCGAGCCGTTTAAGGGCTCGCGCAAGCGAAACGGTGAAGTCGACGGTTGCGGCGATAGCCGCTTAGGCAATTCCTTGCCTGAAGCTTGCGCCAAACACAATTTCGATGTCACGCCTTTTGATGCGCGCGACAAAAGAAACCATTATCGACGCTCAGCCGCGGGGGCGCTTACTTGTCGCCCTTGTTGAACATCTGCTTGACCGAAGCAGTGATCTCGTCGACCTGCTTCTTGATGCTCGTGGTGATGCCGCTCAGCGAGTCGCGCACGTTCTTGTACGCGATCACGAAGTCGTCCCAGATGGAGGTGAAGCGCGCCCAGGCACGGTCATGCGCACCCGTCAGGAGCGGGTTGAGCCACGTCTCCTGAGAGATGACATTGAGGACGGCCTTGAGCACCACATACGCCACCGGGAACACCAACCCGAAGGTCAGCGCAGCAGCGACCAGACCGACGATGATCGCGACGATCAGCCCCCAGGGCTGCGACGCGTACGCCCAAGCGCCGACGTAGATGCCACCGGCGATGCCCGCCAGGACGCCCACGAACGGATTGCCGGCCTTCTGGAACAGCTTTCCGATGAGCAGGTACGACAGAACGCTTGCGACCACCAGCGTCGAGACGGCCAGCCAGGTGGCGAAGCCAATAACGCCGGTGAGCGCGACCCAGCCGCCCCAAACCACGCCGACGAGCGCAGCCAGGTTGACCAGGTGGAGGAAGGTGGGCTTGAACTTGGACTCGTCGCCGTAGGTCAGCTCGGCGGCGTGGAACAGGTTGTCGAACAGCTCACCGACCAGACCGCACGCACGCTTGTGCGCGTTGACCAGCGGGTTGCGCAGCCAAGCGCCCAGCCACCCCTGAATCAGGAAGCGAACCGCGAGGTACGCCAGCGGGAAGAGCACGACGAACGTCACGACCGCCGCGAGGGCGCCGAAGACATAGGCCATGACACCCGACGACAGACCGAACGCGTAGACGGCAGCAGCGCCCGCAGTGGCGACACCGGCAGGCCAGGCACCCGTGAAGTTGAACAGCTTTCCGATGAGCGTGTAGGACGCGAAGCCGACCGCGAAGGAAGCCAGCACCACCGCCCAGAAGGGCAGCGCGAATCCGGCGAGCGCGAGACCGGCGGACGTGGACAGCGCCAGCTTGGTGGCGACGCCGATGTTGAGCACCTGAGTGAAGAACTCGCGGTAGCCGCCGCGCTCTTCGTCGTAGGCAGCCTCCATGAGGTCGAGGATATTGGCCAGCTTGCGCAGACCATGACTGATGGCGATGTGCGCCAGCGGGAAGACGAAGCCGACGAACAGCAGCATCTCCAAGCCGTACGCGAGGTACTTCAGCGTGGGACTGACGATCTCGAACATCCCGAGCGGAACGGACGAGACGAAGGCAGCGGTCGAGTCAGCCACGTAGTACGTGGCGATGGCACCCGTGACGACCGCGATCGCGCGGATACGGGCATGGTAGAGAATGGCGCCGAGGATGAGGCTGATTGCACCACCGGCGATGACACCCGGCAGCAAGCCGGCGACGTGACCCCAGAAGCTCGTCCAGGGGCTGGCAGTGAGCCCGTGGTACGCCCACAGGTACGCGCTGCTGATGGCACCCCAGAAGAAGAAGCCGACGATGCAGGCGATCACGAAGCAGGTGAAGGCGAAGCCGCCGCTCCTGAACAGGGACGCGATGCCGAAGAAGATAGCAATCGAGATGATCGCGAACACGATCACTGAGGCGATGCCCAGAACCGTTCCGACCCATCCCCATGTGGCTTGCGTCGCGGCGACATGGCCGGCGACATTCCACGCGATCATCAGACCGCCAACCGCGAGGGTGGCGTAGCCGATGAACATGAGGAACTTGGAGAACCACGCGGGATTCGTCTTGACGTTCTCTTCTTCGCGATAGCTGCGGCGGTAGTGCTCCTTCGCTTCGATGTTGACGTGCGACCAGAGCTTCTCCGACGACTTGAACGCGAACTTGAAGACGCTGAGGTACAAAAGCGGCCAGACGTAGAAGAACGTCAGAACCGCGGCGGAAACGCCCAGACCGACCCACTTCCAGGTCGCGACGTCTGCCGTCCAACCGAAGTGATAGCCAGTGCCGATGCCGGCGCCCAGAGCGAGCAGCACGCCGACGATGGAAGAGACAGAGCCCGTGTACGTCTTGTTGAACAGCTTCTTGGTGCTCTCGTTGATGAGCACCGCGGGAACTGCAAAGAGGTAGACGAGGACCTTAAGGAACGGGTTGAGATTCTTGCCCGGGGTTCCGGTTGCGCCGCCAGTGGTAACGTTGCCGGCAGTCGGAGGCGCGCCTTCACCTTCGGCGTGAGCGTCCGGACGGTTTTCCGGATTGTCGTTTTGGTGATTACTCATGTTGAGCTCTTTCTAGTGGGCAGTGCAGCGTGCCGGTTTCCACCGGTTCGGATGCCACTGCCACAAAATGGTTTGTCCGAGGGGTTCTCGGACTGGTGTGTTAACCCCCACACGTCTGACTCATGACGTGCGGAAACCTACGCCAGGGCTTCAACCCTGTCGGCGACTCATTCGGCCCAGGCCCATCTGTATTGCAGTGTTCTTCTTACCTCTTACGAGGCTTGAAAAAACTACTCAAATGGACTGCTGGTTCTCTTGTCTGGAGATTTGACCGAAGGAATCTATGGAAACTGACAAAGACACGCTAGCTCTCAACCGCTTGACAAGTCCAGATCTACTCTTAATGATTGAAACAATTCAAAAGCCTCATTCAGTCAGTGTTCATGAGTTTTATTTTCAAAAACTCATCTAAAGGAACAAATCATGAACACTTTACAAGCTCGCGAAGTTGGCGCATGTCATGTATTTACAGGAACTGTCGATAACCTCTCGCACCTTCACAACCTCGCGCGAGTCGCGCTCGGCCCGCGCGGAGCGCGTGGTGCGGAGCGCGTGGTGCGGAGCGCGTGGTGCGGAGCGCGT
>CAYZJR010000159.1:0-11160 GCA_964478655.1 uncultured Candidatus Obscuribacterales bacterium | reverse complement strand
TCGGAATTGGCGAACGCCGGGAACTCGTTTATGATTCAAACACTCATCTTGGGCATTAGATCAAAGGTTGCGCCAATGAGCCCAAAGAACGGAATATTCGCCTACTTTGATCGCCCAAGGACCCTGACTGCCAATTTAAATGCCAGACGCATTAGTTGAAAGCCTCATCATTCTCGTTCTTATTGTCTTGAACGGGTTGCTTTCGATGGCGGAAATTGCAATCGTCTCCGCGCGCAGAGCAAAGCTGATGCACGATGCCTCGCACGGCGACCACGCTGCTCAAGACGCGTTGCAGTTGAATGAAAATCCTTCGCATGTCCTTTCGGCAATTCAAGTCGGCATCACGCTTATCGGCGTATTAACCGGCGCCTTTGCCGGCGCCACAATCGCCGAGATTTTCGCAGAGCAGCTCGCACAGCTGGGAGTTGCGGCGCCGCTGGCAGAAACAGTTGCCGTCTCGGTAATTGTTGTAATCGTCACCTATTTTTCGGTTGTCTTGGGCGAACTGATTCCAAAGCGAATCGCACTCAAATTCACCGATACCATCGCAAAATACTCTGCAAAACCGCTGATGATCTTCGCAAAAGTGACATCACCTCTGGTGTTGCTATTGGCGGGCTCAACCGATGCAGTTTTGAGATTGTTTGGCTGGGACAAGCATGAAGAGTCTTTTGTTTCAGAAGAGGAACTGAAAGTCATTATCGACGAAGGCGCGAAGACTGGAGTTCTGGATGCGGAAGAACATGCGTTGGTTGCGAAAATTCTCGACCTTAGCGACCGCAAAGTGAAAGACGTGATGACACCGAGACCGGAGATTACCTGGCTCGATGCACACAGCGCCTGGAGCATCAATCTAGAGAAGGTAAAAGAGTCGACCCACGTCATCTTTCCAGTAGGCGAAGGCGATTTAGATCATTTGCTCGGTGTCGTCAGCATGCGCAAAGTTCTATGCCAGACCACGATTCTTTCTGATATAGACATCAGAACCTGCCTCGATCATCCGCTTCTCATTCCAGAGAACAAGACGATTTTTGGTGCGCTCAATCTCTTTAAAGAGACGAGAGCGCACATCGCGATTGTTGTTGATGAGTACGGTGGAGTGCAGGGACTTCTGACACTCAACGATATCGTCGATGAAATGCTTGGTGGCTTACCGTCTGACGAAGACCCACCCCGCTGGCACATCGTAGAAAGAGAAGATGGAAGCTGGTTGCTCGATGGACTAATGCCGGTTCATGAGTTTGCAACACTGTTTAAGTTGGAACTGCCGGAAGAACACACTCCATTTAGAACACTTGCCGGCTTCGTCACTCATACATTAGAACGAATTCCGGCACCGGCAGACACGTTTTGCTATCAACATCTCACCATCGAAGTAGTCGATATGGACCGATATCGTGTCGACAAAGTGCTCGTAACCGCGAAGAACCCCGAGGCGCTACAGAGCGAGGCCCACGCGGAATCTGAACTGCACTGATACCCTCATTTTGGATAAGTGGGAACCGATGAGCTAACTTCGCGTCATTCGCACGGCCGGGATCGCGCTGCGATAACCAGCACATATAACTGATTTTCAATAGTGCAGGACAATGAATCGCAACATAATAGTTTCAATCGCGGGCTTATCAATCATTACATTCGGACTTGGTGGAAGACACCTCGCGACATATGATCTCGACTCCTATGAAGCTCAAAGCCTCCTCAAAGAAACTGTCGGGCGCAGGGATGTATACACCACCGGTTTGCGTATGCGCCAAGACGACGGACTTCTTTCATCAGGAACGAGAACGACATTTCTGATAGATGGCGCCGGTTTCGATCAAATTGCAAACTCTCTGAATCTGCATCAAGTCAATACGCAACAGTCGCCGCGCATGTTTGAAGCACTGTGGTCCCGCAACGGCACGCCGAATTGGTGGACGCCTCAACCTCAATCAGGAAGGCTCTATTACGGTGAGACGAACGGAAAGAAACACGCGATTCAGTATGACGACAGGACCTGTCAACTTTATTGGTTCGCGATGCCGATGCTCAAGCGAACAGCCAAGCAAGACCTTCACTACTGGATCTCGCCTGGCACGGAAACTGCTCATTCAGACTTTGGCGCTGCGCGATCTGAGTAGCGACAATTCTGATATTCTGGTTCGCGAGAATTAGAATGCAACTTCAACGCGAACGCAGAAAAACAATGACGAGATGGTGTTTTAACATCTCGGTGGGACTGCTCATCTTCTTATCAAAATTGCTATTGGCATACCCAGCCCAAGGAAAAGACTCAGTGCTCACATTTCCAGGTACACCAGTGACTATCGAGGTTTCTGACGGCAATTGGGGTTCAAAAATCGACGGCGGAAGCGAACCTGGCGCCGGTGCCAGATATTCATCCAGTGAGTACGGTACGCTAGGCGTCGTACTTCTCGATGCTCCAGTCACACCTGAGACAAAGAAAATCTTACAGCAACCTCCTGAACATCTGTCAGCGACACAACTAGATCAGTTCGGCAAACAGGAAAATCCTCCGATCCTGCGACTTTGCGTTTCACGGTGCAAACCATATTTGATCGAATCGAAGAAGAAGAATCTACTTGCCGTTCATTTCGAACGCAACGAAAACATGCGGATTGCCACACCAGGACAGAGGTCCCAAGGGCTCCCAGCTTTTGCTTACGAAGCGCACGCCTTCACGATTCATGGAGACAAGATGCTTCATCTGTACCTTACGAAAAACGTGATGAGAGATGCACAAACCCCATCAGCCGAAAAGCTTCTAGAGAATGTGGCTTCAAGCTTTCGCTCGCTTCTATCTAAGAGCCGGTGGGAATAGACTTTCCTGTCGACTACTGTGTTTTTCGAGAGAACGAGAATCGAGGATTGAGCTTCTTTCCTTCAATAGCCACTTGCCCCACAACCAAGTATTCACCTGGCTGATCTAACTTGATCATTCCGTGATAATGATCGTGCGGCGTTTCTTCTTCGATTGGAATCTCAATCTTACTGCCGTCTGGCTTGGTAATGACAAAGTTTCCCGTCACTCCTTTCACATGTCCGTTGTTCACCTTGTCCCGAACATAGAAGTCCAGATGTGCTACTCCGTCTTTCTGAACGTCTGGTGAAAGCTTAAATCGAAATGAGTCGATCTCGATAAAGTCAGCCGAAGCAGAATCACCCGACACACTATCGACACCGGATACAGTGGCACTCTCAGTATGCATGCTTGAATCTTCTGTTTTCGCCGACGGCGGCTGTCCACTGTTTGAACAAGATTGAATCGCGGAAATCGCAATTGCAATGACACTTATCTGAACATGAGTTCGCATTACTAATCTACTCCTTTATTGAAAACTCTGAGAATTCGTCGAGAGAACTCTTCGACGCGGCTGCATCTCGCTCTGGCGCTGAAAGACGCAACGCTGGTTCGCCAAAAACTCGAAACAGTGCAGGAACAACAATGAGAGTCAGCGCAGTAGAACTAAGCATGCCGCCAAGAATCACAACCGCAAGCGGTTGTTCCAACTCCCGACCAGCTCCGCCTAGAATCGCGATCGGCAGAAGCCCGAGTGCGGCAGTCAGCGCGGTCATCAAGACCGGACTCAACCTGTCCACCGTTCCTTCCGACAACGCATCTTCGAATGAAAGACCTGATGCAATCAGCTGTTTGTAGTGCGTGACCAGCATAATTCCATTTCGCGTTGATATACCAAAGAGCGTTATGAATCCAAGCAGCGACCCGACGCTCATGACCCCGCCAGACAATACGATTGCCCAGATTCCACCAATCAATGCAAGCGGCAGATTTACAAGAACGATTGCTGCCGCTCTAACACTGCCGAATGCCGCTATCAATAGAAGAAAGATTCCTATTATTGCTAGCATGGAAAGAAAAACCAACTGTTGGGTCGCCTTTTCCTGCGCCTCGAACTGACCACCATAAGCAATATAGTAGCCAGAAGGAAGATGAACATTTTTGGCGACTTCCAACCGAATTCGATCAATCACATTCCCAAGATAGGAGCCACTCACATTCGCTTGAACGACCACATATCGAGAGGCATTTTCATGACGAATGGTATTAGGACTGGTGCCAAGCGCTATATCGGCAACTGCACTCAAAGGAACTCTCACTCCGGAGGGACTATCTATGAGCGTCGCAGATAGGGTATCAATATTTTTCTTAAATTGAGGCTGATATCGAACGATCAGATCGAACGTTCGCTGCTCCTCGACCACCTGGGACACGACGAGTCCGTTGAATGCAGTCTCAATGCTCGTCGTCAGTCGATCAATATTGAGCCCATACCGAGCTGCTTTATCGCGATCGATTCGTACAGCAATTTCAGGAATGGGGATGATCGGTTCGATTTGAACATCCACAGCTCCAGGAATCTTTGCTACTACCTTTTCAATCTCCGCGGCTGTGCTGTGAAGAACAGTAAGATCCGGTCCGAAAACCTTAATCGCAATTGCGGCGTTCACACCAGAAAGAACATGATCTATTCGATGAGATATATAAGAGCCGACATTTACCACCAAGCCTGGAACTGTAGCTAGATCGGTCCTCAGATGTTCAATCAACTCAGTCTTGTCTTGCGAACCGACTTTCAATCTGACGTCAAACTCACTAAAGTTGCTTGTGCCATAGTCATCTGACCCCTCGGCTCTTCCTGCGCGTTGCCCCGCAGCAAGCACGTTTTTATGCCCGGATAGGTGCCGCGTCAAAGACGCTCCTGTTTTCGTAGTCAGGTCAAGACTAGTGCCCGGCACTGAGTTTGCCGCGATTATCAAATTGCTCTCGTCGAACTTCGGAAGAAATTCTTTCCCGACATAGATGAGTGGAATTGCTGAAACGGCAAACAGCATAGTCGATAACGCAATCACAAAGCGAGGTCGCTTCAGGCTGAACGACAAGATAGGCTTAAATGCATTCTTTAAAAGAACAACGAAAAATGGCTCCCTCTCCGGCAGAGACGCGTTATTCCGCAGCAAGGCAAGGCACATAGCTGGAGTCACCGTCAATGCAACACCCAGTGACGCAACAATCGCAACGATATACGACAACCCAAGCGGCGCAAAAATCTTCCCTTCCAATCCGGAGAGTGAAAAGATGGGCAAAAAGACGAGCGCCACGATGAAAGTTGCATAGACCACCGAGCCTCTGATTTCTTTTGAAGCCTGAAACACAACTAAGAGCGCAGGTTTGGGCTGACTTGATTGCTTATTCTCTCTCAGCCGACGATAAACATTT
The DNA here is from genome assembly GCA_964478655.1 of uncultured Candidatus Obscuribacterales bacterium. Lineage (GTDB taxonomy): Bacteria > Cyanobacteriota > Vampirovibrionia > Obscuribacterales > Obscuribacteraceae > CAYZJR01. The sequence continues at coordinate 5,918 of CAYZJR010000159.1, read as the reverse complement.
TCCACATCGATAATGGCGTCATCAACTACTTCGCCTATGGCGATTGCAAGGCCACCTAGAGTCATTGTGTTTATTGTTCCGCCCTGCATCTTTAGTGAGATGACAGCAGCAAGCAACGAAAGAGGGATTGCCGTAAGGCTTATCGCAACAGTTCTCCAGTTTTGCAGAAACAAAAAAAGCACTATCAATACAAAGAAGCCGCCAATTATGAGAGCTTCAAGCATATTGCGAATTGCTATCTCGACGAAATCGGCCTGCCTAAACGTATATAGAACCTGAACATCGGAGGGCATGGTGCTTCGCAGAGAGTCGAGGGTCTTCTCAACAGCAATGGTAGTTTTGAGCGTGTTCGCCCATGGTTGCTTAGTCACATTCAAGATGATTCCGTGCTTTCCGTTGATAATCGCATCGCCGGTTTTGAAGGCCGCTCCAACTTGAATTGAAGCCACATGACTCAAAAGAACAGGCATGCCGTTTCTAGAGGCAATGACAGTCTTTCGGAGATCATCCAGGCTGGTGACACGCCCAATTCCTCTAATCAAATACTCTTCATCGGAAGTTCGAAGATAACCTCCGGGAGCGTTCTTGTTGCTGCCACGAGCAGCCGATAAGACTTCCTCTAAAGTGAGGTCATAATCTTTCAATGCTCGTGGATCGACAAGTATCTGGTATTGCTTCTGCTCACCGCCGTAAACAACTACATTCGCAACACCGGGCACCGCCATTATGCGCCTTCTCATCGTCCAGTCCGAAAGTGTGCGGAGTTCCAACAGTGATGTTTTCGCACCAGGAATTAACCCGATCTTCAGGATATCGCCGACCGCCGTTGAAACCGGCATGAGCACGGGCTGATCGGTTCCGGACGGCAAACGATTGCGAACCCCCTGAATCCGTTCTGAGACTAACTGCCTGGCGATGAACACATTGGTTCCATCATCAAACAGAAGCGTTACTACCGACAATCCTGTCGTTGATATTGAGCGAATCAACCGCACATTGGGAGTTCCGTTGAGCGCTGACTCCAAAGGAAGCGTTATCAAGTTTTCTACTTCTTCCGGAGCAAAACCTGGAGCTTCGGTTTGAACGACCACTTGTACCGGAGCAAAGTCCGGAAAGACATCTACCGGCAGTTCTCTAGTTACTAAAACACCGTACATCGACACGATGAAAGCCAAGGTGATTACCCACCACCGATGCTGTAATGACCAAAGGATCAAGCTGTTCATTTGCCGCTTTCCCCTCTTTCTTTGCTGTTCTCGTTCGGACGAACATTTCTAAAAGTCAATGCTGTGAGAACAGCTCCAATGAGCAAGCCACCAGCGACACCCAAAACTAAAAACAGATAATTGTTTTGATTTTGATTCACTGATTCTTTTTGGTCATGATCGTGCGCACTCTCCGTCTTTGGCTCTTGTATCTTGGAAGTGAGCAAACTCTGCGAACGCAACTGTCGCGCGCCGCTGACTACGATCTGATCGCCCTCGTAGAGCCCATCCGAAATTTCGATTGCATCTTCGACACGCGAGCCAATTTTGACCAGGACAGGCTGGAAATCATCTCCATACTTCACATAGACCCAGTAACGCTCACCGTCTTGCACCAAGGCTGAAGCAGGCACAAGCACTACGCGCACGGAAGTTCGCGCAGTCAAAACCCTGGCCGTGACAAACATTTCGGGCTTCAGAAGCCCTGAGGAGTTATCACAGACAACCCTGACATGCACCGTTCTTTCGGCCTGGTCAACGACTGTGCCAATTGAAGAAATGATTCCAGTTAAACTCCCTCCAATTGGTGGCTGAATTCGGACCTTCTCGCCTAAGCGGACCTGGTTAAGCTTGCCTTGATGAATGTCTAACGTCACCCAGATAGGACTCAACTTCACGATTGAAAAGAGCTGTTTGCTTGTGTCGATGCTCTCACCAGGTGTCACACTCCGGGCAAAGATCGTGCCCGCTGCCGGAGCATTGATCGGCACTTCGGCGACAACCTCGGAACTGCGAACAGCCCTTTCAATTTCCGCTGTCGGCAATCCCATGATGCTTAGCTGCCTCTTCGTCGCGTCAGTAATTGTTTGGCGCCGATTCTCCAACAGAGCGAGGTCCTGCTTTCTTTGAGCCTTTATGCTTTCAAGGCGCACCTTTGCTGTTTCATAGGCATGAACAGAATCCAGATAGTTTTTTCGTGCCGTTATGCCTTCCGTCAATAGCTGTCTTTCGCGCTCCAGGTCGAGTGCGAAGTGCGCAGTGTCTTTTGTCTGAATCTGAATTTCCCGGTCAGCCTGCATTTTTGTTTTGCTAATTTCTGACTGCAGCGAACTTCGCTGATCAAAAAGATCGGTCAGCACTTTTGCTACTTCTGCGCTGTAAATCGTGGCAAGAAGTTGCCCTTGCTTGACGGAGTCGCCCTGCTGAACCTTGATTGCCTTCAAGATTCCGGCCACTGGACTTGTCACATAGTGAATCCTGTCATCTGCAGCCTGTACCGTTCCTGTAGTTTCAAGATACTTCTCGGCGTATTGCATTCTGACTGGTTCGGACTTTAGTCCAATTGAAGTCTGCCCCTCGGCTGAAACATGCAACTTCTGAGTTGTCGCAACTACTCCGGACTCTCCAAATGCCTTATCGTGCCCCTCATGGGCCTCGATCGGCAATACGAACAAGCCAAGCAAGACGATTAAAGCAGTTCTTTTCATGAATCACCAGAAACTGAAGTCTAAACACGCGAACACACGAACCCACGCTTTCTGCATGCTTGATGCAAGTAAAGCGAAGCTCCAGCGCGTTTAGATCAAAAGTGCCTGGTTTCGAAGGTAGATTGGAAGCTCAGGAGGCGCTTGGGCTCTGGGCGGAGGGCGTTGCCGCAGATTGAGAACCACCGGCTGTTCTGATATCCATGTGGTCACAAAGTTCGGCGAAAAAGTTGTTGGCAGGGTGGATTCGCCGGCTAAAGAAGCTGCTCCTCTATGGTTGCTTGAAAGTGAAGGATGGTGAGCATGCTCTTCAAAGCGAAGGTTGTAACACTCCGCTTCCGCTCTTGACTGAACCACAAACCCGTGAGAATGTCCGATCTCGGAACCCTCTGCTGAGGCGACAACGTCTTCCACGAAGTCATGCAGCAAAGTAGTTGTCCACAAAAATGAGACAAGAACGAAGAGCAGCAATTGTCGGGTGGGTGCAAACATTACAAGAAATTCCAACACACCATAGTTCAATTGTACTCCGACTTTAGCGGACAACCGAACTTTATTCTTCGTAGCGAACTCGTGCGCTTGGATCTTTTTGAGTCCCCTTGACCAAGTCAAAGATTTTCCGGCGAAGCTTCTCGAGACGCTCTACGTCATCGTGCATGGAGACCGCGACTTGGGCAACTTTAGAGTTGTTGTGCGGCGCATCATCCAAAAGCGGGATCAACTCATCCAAGTGTTCATTCATCTTGGTGATATCGTGCGACCATGCTTGCCACATTGGATCAAGCTCTTTATGCATAGACTCAGGAATAACAAGCGCCTTGACACCAGTCTGAGCTTCGGTAACCTCCTTTCCTAAAAGCCGGACGACGGGTTCCATCGAAGCCAAATAGACCACAAGCCACTCGCGACGAATCGGAAGAACCTTCAAGTGTTTTGTTTCAATGGGAATCGACGAGTGCACGACAATATCCGGAGAAGCCTCCGCATCTGCTTTACTTCGTATAGCTTCGGCATAAATATTGAGCACTTGTTGTTTCACCACATATAGTGCCAATCCCACATCGCGAATATCATCCAAAGTCAAGACCTGCAATTCACGCTCTTTCCGACCTTCGGCGGCAGATGCCTTTTGCTCGCTGCCTTGCTCCGGCTGACCGGACTTCTTTGACTCCGATTGTTCGGCGCATTGAGCAGCGTTCACAGAAACCACCGACAGGAGAGAAACCGTCGTCAAAACTTTGATCGCCGATTTGGTCATTGAGTTGTTCCTTCTCGTGCTCATATCACTCCTTAGTCGTGTCTCGATCGAATTCGATTGCTTCATCTATGAGTTTGCACCGTTCAATCAAGCTGAAACAGATTGTCAGCCAATCCCGGATCTACGCTAAGCCCGGAAAATGTCGCCATACTTGTATGTTTTCCTTGCGCAAATCTTTCCCAGCGCACGGGAATATGCTTGTCGCTCGTCACAAAAACACGCGCATTCATCGAGCCATCCAGGTTCAAAATTTGAAACTCCAAAACCGGCGGCAATCCCTCGATAGTCTCAGAATTCGAACTCACCAAACATTTGAGTCCAGCCTTCATTTCTTGCGAAAGTTCACTGACAAGAATCGGTATCGATGCTTTCGTGACGTTCCTTCCATTGTCCATTTTGAGCAGCCGAGAATCAGGATCTACTGTCATCTTCACGAAAGCAAGCATTGGTCCGGTGTGAATTCTGACATGACCATCTTTGTGTTTAACCATGACAGAACCGCTCTTGAAGCCAGCCGAAACAACTTCTATTCTGATTTCTTCAGAATTGCGCCAGAAAACGCGGCTCTTCGTTTCTTTGCTATCTCCACCTTTGAACAGGACTAGAGAGACATCCGTTCGATACTCTTTCCAAGCTCCCACCTGCTTGCAGATAGAATCCCAGAGCGACTTTCCGTCCTCCATTGAAGTTTTGTTGTCTTGCCCGACAATCGCCACCTGAGGTCCAGCAAATGAAGGTGTGTAAAAGAAAAAACTTGCAAAGACAACGAGGAACATGCTTGTGACTAGCTGCCCGAGTCTTCCACTCGTCTTGCTCAGAATCGCACTAAGCTTTTCGCGATCGCGTTCTAGCTGTTCACGAGGTATCGCGAATTCACCAGAGCCGACGCAAAGCGCCTTTAGAACCTCGCGGTGAACGCCAGTTTCACTTAAGCGTCGATATGCATCGAGAGATTGAACGGTCGTTCGAAGATGCGGCTCCAGATTCTTATCGACACGCCAAAAGCCCTTCGGATTTGACGTCGCTGCGTTTATCGGCAGATCGCACTCGCGCATGATGAACTCGAAATCGGAAACGGAGATGCCATACAGGTGAGCAACAAGGGACTCAATTGTACAGCGAATTCTGAGGCGTTCATCTTCTTGAGTAGCCCAAACCGCCGGAGTACGCTGATCGGCTTCCAGACTCAGCCACTCTGGCGCAAACCTGCGGTGTGTAAATGTTAGACTCGCCGCTGCTGCCGCCAGCGACTTGAGCAAATCAACACCGTACTCGTTCTCATTAGCAAAGGCAGCCAAGTTCGGCAGCGGACATTCCTCAAGGACAAAATAGTTGAGATTAGTGCCACCGAGTCTGGTGCGCAAAGCAAAATCAAAGACAAAGCTGTTGAAGCAACAACTCAAAATGAGAGACAGCTGCAACTCTGTCAAACCGGTGACTGCAAGCGATGGGTGCGGGCGCAACACTCCAACGGAGTTTCCGCAAGGGAGATCCGGCAGCACTGAACATATCATCGACCGCGAATTGGTAGCAGAAGCGATCGCGAGAAATCCCAGTTTCGGTCGCACTAACGGATGACGCATGCGGTAGTCATCGGAAAGCATCAAGTACTGAGGACAAAAAGTCTTACTAGCAAATTCTATTGGTCGCCAGTCAGCTCTCCTTCCCTTGCCTTCAAACCAAGCCTTTTGGGAAGCATCGAACTGTCCAACCATTCGCCCTTCATAAACCGGTAGTATCACCGCCTCAATGTCGTCTATGTAAATTTGCCGAGTCGAACAGACTGATGCGATCACATCGGCTGACGAACCGCCCCCACCGCGCCATCGCCCTTTCAACCAGTTTCCGAAGACATCGCTGTAAATTCCTTCACGCTCCAAATCATCACGCAGAAAGAACATTCCGGAATCATTGGTCATGTCAAATTCACGAGTGAATTCTGTTAAGTCGTTTCCGACAAGTATCGAGCCA
>CAYZJR010000158.1:0-11543 GCA_964478655.1 uncultured Candidatus Obscuribacterales bacterium | reverse complement strand
ATCGTTCAACCCGTAGACTACGTCTCCGCAATGGACTCTTCCAAGCATCCGGCATTTATGGCCGACGCTTTTGCACATTGCGCATCCTATCTATTCGGGTTTCTTGGCAGTGTAGTTATTCTTGTACGGGTTTGGCGTGCAAGGGGCAAAATTGTGAAGTGAGGTCGCCATGGCTGAACTGATGTTGCGAATAGTGAGACAGTCATGCCTGCAGAACAATAAGTGGTCCGAACTATTTTAGCGATTTGACCAGGACATTCAGGCATTCAATAATGAATGAAGCCGAAGCTGATGAGGATTCGTGATGATAACCAAGAATTTTGTCGGTACAGTGGTTGAGATTCCGCCTCTTGCATGGCTCCTAATCATCGTCGGGATTTGTGCATTGGTGACGACGGCAGTCACACGTGTCGACGATCCAGAATTTATCGAGCGAGACAGGAACCTGCCCACACCTCAAGATACTCAAATTGAGCGTCCTCGGTCAGTCAATCAGACCAATGTGAAAGTTGAATAGACTTGAAAAGGTATGCATACAAAGTCTAGGCTTGAGCAATTCAATGTTGGACAAAAACTGGTTTTTCATTCGCGATATTGCCATTGGTGGACTGTTAGCCGGTTGGAGCTTACTGTCAGTGTTTCTGGGAAATGAGGTTCTGCAGTTAACTCCGCTAGGTGGGGCCTTGTATTTCCCTATCTACGCTTGCGTCAAGCTTGCAAGTTTCACCCTGGTTCCTTTGTTTGCCGCTGTCACACTTGTCATGCTTCCCTTCTCGCTCCTTTCAAGGAAGCCTGTCGTGATCAAGTCGATGCTTATTCTGTTTGTCAGTTTGGTAGTGGCTCTTCCAAGTCCATGGCTGCAGTTTCCAGCAAGAAAGGCGTGCTGCCAGTTTCTTGTCTGGCGAACACGTCCACTTGTGAATGCTATCTCGAACTATGAGAAAGACCTAGGGCGTCCGCCCGAGAAGCTCAGCATGCTGGTACCACGCTACCTGCCATTCATACCGAATTCGTTATGGGGGGTGTATCAAGATTACGAGTACAAGGTGAACCCGTACTTCGGCGAAGCGCTCAATCCAAGACCGAGGTGGGAGCTCAATGTCCTATGCTGTATCCACCCGTTCAATTGGGATTGTTTTTTCTATTGGCCTACGCAGAACTATCCAGGTTTCATTTACGGTGGTTGGACCGAGCGTATTGACGACTGGGCATATGTGCACGAGTAGAATGCTGCGGCTTTATTGAAAAGTCCGGCGTGCTACCGTTGTATTTCCTCGTAGTTATTAAATTCGATTTCTTGAATGCCGCCAATTGGGATTCAAATGAACCTGGTGAGAGAGGCGGACTCTTTCGAGGAAGGTATGGAACGAGTTTCTGAAAAGCACACTTCAAATGTTTCATTCCCGCACTAGTAAGCCCATCTGAAATTACAGCATGGTAAATCTCCGGAGTCTGCATTTCGACTATGTCGCAACCGCCATCGTCGCAGTCAGAACGCGAGTTCTCGACTGGCTGTGCGTCAAGAAATGAATTCTCGAATGCCTCAAAGTTGGCGATTGAAATGGGCTGCTCGCGTGAGACCAATCCTTCTTTTTCGCCCCGAACGATTGGAAGGTACTCCTTGATGAATACGCGGCATTTGTGGCTCCGATTATCTTTTTCGACTCTTAAAATGTATGGGGTTTCGAACGACATATAGTAAGTGAGTCTGTAGACCGTAACTTCCTCGCGTGGCTGCAATGGCTGCTCATTCATCAACTTCAGTATCTTCGCCATGATGGATGCGAATCTAGCGGTGCGAATGAAAGAAGCGTTGTGGAAGTACACCTCTTCTAATTTCGCTTTGTCAGCTGCTATGGCCGATGGTGTTGCCATTGTCGATGTGACTATATATCCAATCGCCAACAATGGGATGGTCTGCTTCAGGCGCATTGCCAGCAGCTCCGCTAATCAAAGAGTGTGAGAACCACATTTTCCACTGTCGGAACTTCGCCACCAATGGCGGTGACTGATTGGACGACTAGTTCTTCGGCGAGGATGTATGGGCAGGAATTGGCCGCATGACCCGCGGCATTCTGACCGTTTCGCGGTGTGCCGGTTAGCTGCGCCGAAATCACGTCGCGCGATTCACGCGCCTTTTGATCGATGCGGCTTTGTTGATTCATGCGCGCCTGGTCGATGCCGCAGGCGTTTCCTGGCGTTCCAAACCAGCACAGCAAGCTCAAACAAGCCGCCGTGAGAGCGACGCCTCTCGCGATGACTGCTTTCCGAAATTGCCGAGGATTCGAACGTTTAGAACGCATAGGCAACCTCCGTGTTGCAGCTGCAACAACTCACAACTCTAAAGACCAAGGACCGCACACACGGGCAACTACGCTTACCCAGCTTTCCCATTCTAGCGGAACCACTGTGGAACTCGCCTAGGGGGAAAACCCTGGAGATGCCAATTACAGATTGTTTCTAGAATCTCCTTTTCTCGTAGATACTCATATTTTCTAAATGATTAGGACCAAAACCACTTCTAAGCGTTGTTGAGCTGCTCGATTAGACCTTCGATCTGTCCGGTAAAAAGCCGCGAAACCACCTGATCGAACGTCAGCGAAGCAGTGCTCTTTTTCAGCATCGGATTGAGTTCACGGTGGAAATACTCGAAGCCATCTTGGTCGAAAAAGATGGTGCCGAAGTTGCCTTCACGATCGAAGTACGCGTATTCATGACAGTTGTCGTCGATATATCTCATGCCGAACACTACGTAATTCCTGTTGAGGTATTCAATGTGTTCCGCCTTATAGAACTCCTCAAACTCAGGTCTTCCACCCCACGCACCGTCGATGTACTTGACCAATCCCGAACTCGGATTCTTCTCTTTGTCCCAGTAGTGCATGATTGAAACTGAGTGTTCGGAGCCGGCCGAAAACGGACCATATTCCGCGGCAAACTTCTTGAGCGCGGGCGGGTACGGCATGCCGTTCTCCTTTTCAAACTCCTCAAGTTTGTTCATCGGAAACGGCGATGAATCCTCCTCGACCGCAAACCATTCTGCCAAATCTTCATTTATCTGCGCCGCAAATTCCAGCGCATTTTGATATCGCGCGAACGCTTCCTTCACTGTTTCATTCTCAGGCGGCTTCGTCAGCTTTGACTGCGGATCTTCCGCCATAAACTCCTGAAACTCGTCAGTCTTTATGATGGCTTGCAGCTTTTCATTATTGGCTAGGTCATGACTGTCTTGGCGGAACATTTTCAGGAGCACCACATGTAGTTGCGTTTTATACGGCGCCGGATCATCGGCAAACTCGCATAGTTTGAGCAAAACCATCGCATACGTCTCGTCGAACTCCTGAAGATTCGTCGGGTCTATCGGCGAGACCGCCTTCAGGCACCGCTCAATGTGATCCTGCGCGACCTTGCAATCTTCATGACTCTGAGCGCGTTCCGCAAGTATCCATGCCAACATATTGTGCGTCGCGCGCAATGTTCCGCGCACATGAGAATGTTCCGCCAGATAGGCCCATTGCGTTGTCTTTTCCAGATGCTCAATTGCCTTGCGACAAACATCCATCGCCTCATCAAAACGACCGAGTTCATATAATGCGTACCGCTGCCCATCGTAAATCCATGCCCATGACTCAGCCGAGGCTTCCCTCTCTGATTCGAGCAGTTTCGCTGCTTCTGCCAGCGTCACAAGAGACTCGGCAAACTTGCTTCTTTGGGTTTGTTCTTGCGAACGTTCCATTAGTTTGTCGAACTGTTTGTTTTTTGTTTTATCCATCGGGTTACCGCCTTTCAACGCGCATTTAATCACTACGTCGAAAATTCAAAAATTAGGGTGGACGATTAAAAGTCTTCGGATGATACTGAATTGGAGATTTGATTGAGCAGATTTCCATAGTGACGTGGTCTATTCATCGCATCCAATAAACTCTGAAAAGGATTCAATGTGAGACCTGACTCGTCGCTCCACTCAACGGTTCCGTCGCAATACCATTTTTGAGCAATCAAAGTTTCGACATTTGATTCTTCGTAGCCGAGTTTCAACCCGCAACGTTCTGCGAAGTCTACGCAGTAACCGTTGAAGATCCGCCGCAGCTCCTGATTCGCTTCGGCGGTGCTCAGCGAAGTGTATGTGTAAAACGCAATCAACTCCCAGTTTGTGTTGATTGCAATTAGTTTGCGTCCGATTACTCGTCCGTTGTCATCGCTGGCATAGATCACGCGTTTGTTGAATTCGCAGGCATTGGCGACGGTCGCGAACGAATTGCACCCTCGCAACGAAAGGCACGTGTCAAAGTAATTTCCCATCTCGAGAATATGCAGAGGACGATTTTCAATTTTCAAATGAACGTTGCTGCTCGTTGTCGTCATCGTAAACTTCTTGGGATTGCTCTTCATCCAAAGTTCACTGTTGATGCCACGTTCCGTAAGGCTATTCAGAAACTTCACATTGCCAGGCTGTCTGTGTCTCCATGTGAAATCGCCCTCGACTTCAGCTTGAAGAAGTCGCCGCAGCAATCTGCGGTTCGACGAAACATCTGTCGTAAGAAAGATCGCGTTCAACAAAAAACTGTCCAACTTGAGCTTGGGCCGTACGACACCTGTCACTTCCACGAGGCGGTCGATAAAGATTTGTTCGAGAATGTTTTCTGCCGCTTGCCATTCCAATTCTGGGATGCGCTGATTGAGCGACTTCTCGATGCGCTCGGCAAGCCGCGAAAGACGTCCTTCTTCATCTGCGATGTAGCGTTTGAGATTTGCAATTCGCGTGTGAACCGCTGCAGAACTTTTGCCAGACTGTTCCAAAAATGCGAGTTCGTTCCTCAAACGGTCACATGGATCTTTCGCCTCAGCGGCCAGACTCTTCGGAGGTTCGCTCGAGACATTCGCCGCCATTGCCGCACTTATATATCGTCTTGCTTGCTGCTCAAACTGTGGGAACATTGCAATAATCGGCTTCCATTCGTCATCAAACTCTTGTTGTTGTTGAGTGCCTTTGAGTGTATCAAGAGTTTTTAAACGATCCGTTTTAAACATCGACGCCAACCCGATGTTTTCGCACCAGACCAAGAACCGACTTGTATGATGCACAGCCGCATACTTCAATCCGCCGTGCAACGCCGGGCATGTCTTAAGGCTCGCGAAGCTCTTTTTAATGAGCCAGTCATCGCGCCTTTGGTCGCGTTTTGTCATTGAGTAAACAATTGCAGTGAATGCCTCGAATGAATCTCCAGAGATTGTCAAAGCTATTTGTACAGCTGGATTTACCAATCTGCTTCGAGTGTACTTCCACTTCCCATCGGACTTGGCGATAAGCACGACAAGCCATTTGATGTACTTCTCTGAGTTTGGATTCTCTTTTCCGAAGTGTTCGAGAATGGTGAGCGCTGAGCCTAAGAACTCCCAACAAATGCAGTCTTGCGAGTTGTCTTGCGCAAGGGCATCCTTGAGAATTGGCACAGCGTAGAGCAGGTGCGCGAGGTTTTGCTTTAGCTTCGATGTATCCCGCGTGAGCATATCCAAAACAGTTTCCAAAAAATGCGTTTGAAAAATCTGGTCCTTATTAATCGTCGCACGGAACAACGGCTCGATGCACTTCTGCTGCGCCTCATTCACACTCTTATACTGGTCGAAAATGTCTAGAAGCGTAGAGTAAATCCACTGTGGAAGATAGAACTGTTTCGATAGCCTTATGAAGCATTGAGCTTGCTCTCGTGATGTTCGATTGTAGGGAATCTTGTCGAGTATCCCCGCTTCAGCAATGTCTGTGACAAGCTGTTCGTCAGCATATTTCTCTGCCGCCTTCCTAAGATCTTCAATATGTCGTTGTACGCGCGGGAAGCGTTCGTCATTACTTGGTGACTCATCGAAAGGCTCTTTCCAAAAGCGTTTCCAATTCCTGAAGAGTACATTCAAGAGACATGTTCGTTGTTTGGCGGAGAGGTTCAGTGCGCAATGTACGATGGAAATTTGTGCACTTGGCCTTAACTCGTAAGTCCCGTCTTCACAGGTTTTGCGCAGAAGTGAATGGAACAATTCAGGATCTTCATCAACCGCACAAACCTCGAGATACTGTGCCCACATCTCCTGCATTCTTTTGAGAAGTGTCCGGCGCCTTGCGTGGTATCGATTTCTCATTGCGTTGTACTTGAAGTCTTCGCCTTGGTTTTCAGCGGACCAAATGAGCGCAGCGCTGACGTCCAAAATTGTGTCTTTTAGAGGTTCGAGATCGGCGCTGAGTTCAACGAGTCGGGCAACTTTTTCGTTGCTCCAGCCCTGATGCAGTTTTTCTTTGAGTACACCTGCCGACGCCGGAAAGCTAATGGCAGCCTTTCGTGCAGCGAAAAATCTGGTGGCAACTTGTATGCCGTTCGAGTTTCGCAACAGCAAAAGTGCAATCGAAGGATCTTCGTCAGCAGATAGCCCATTCTTCAGCGACCAGTTGTAGCATCGCTTCACCCAGTCCGGGCGTGCTGATTTGCTTGGTGGAAGCTGTGTCTTGTTTGTGTGTCTATGAACGGAACCGATTGAAAGAGCAGCCAAGCTGCGCACCGAATCTGGTGCCGAGATGTCATCGACGATTTGCAGAAGACCGTCATCTTGTTTAGTAGCCGCCAAAACTACAGACGGTGAAATTGGAAGCGTGTCCACACACAACGCTTCAATCCAAAGCAACTCGAGCATCTTCGCGCGGCTGTCTTTGTCTCTCGCTTTGGTTTTGCGCGCGAGGTCTTCAAGATTTTTTGCATCCAGCGCCTTAAGCGATTTGGCGAGTTCTAACTTTTTCTTCTTGGACTCCGTCCATACATCAACGTCACCGATTATTTGACGCGCCGACTCTCCATATCTTCGAACTTCGTTGATGCGCCTCTGCGTTCCAGCCAAAAGATCTGAGGTCAATGCAAACTGCTTTGCGTCAACCTCAAAGGCTGGGCTGCCATCCAGAAGCCGAATGGAACCATCCAGCCACGCCGTCTGCGACACGATCGTGCGAACGAGGCGCGCATCCTGAATCGCGCGCTTTATGGTGTTCGGATCTTTCGTCCGTGGCAATTCGTTCTCCTTTCATTTGCCGCGAGCACGTCTACTACTTTATGCACAGGTGACGCCGATCGACAACGGGATAAGTGCGTTGCTATAAGGACAGACTATTTGATCTTATAAGGCCTAAGCTGTGTGACCTCGCCCGGCCACGAGGCGAACCAGACCCTTGGTACTAGAAACACCGGTCCTACAACCGGATTCGGAATTTCGGTGCGTGCGCCATATGCGCGGAATATGTTGAACGCCTGATGCACGCAGTTATTGTGCGCCACGTGCCACCCTGAGTCTTTGATGCGGTCTGCCATTTCAAGGGCAAAGTCTGGGTTAGGGGCGTCGATCTTGCATGATTTGGTTGCGTGGTATCGGATGTGGTCACCAGCGCGCATGGCTGTGAACATGGATTCTTTGCTTCCCTGTTCTGCCCACCAGTCGATGTTGCCGCGGGGTTCGACCTTGGCGTATCTAATCGCCGCCGGTAGGTTGAAGTAGGATTTTGCGGTCCACAGGTGGTCACTGGAACCATAAAAGTACCTGTCAGCCGCCTCATCGATGGCGAAACCCCAGGCAACATGCCCGAAGTTGAGGGCTTGTTTGAAGTTGATGAAGAGGTAAATGCTGCCGGTCACGGTTTCCTAGCGCGTTTCGTGTACAAGCTCATAATACCGCCCCATGAATCGCCTCATGATACGCCTCATGATATCGCCCTGTGATATCGCCCCATGAATCGCCTCATGAATCGCCTCATGAAATTGCCCCATGATATCGCCCCATGACTTTGGTCATAGACTTCACTTTCGACTTCACGTAACTCCGGTTTTTGAGTGGTACTAAAATATATCGTATTGGTGTAAAGCGCCGCCCTGTGACCGTTTTGGGGATTTTGAAATCCAAGAGAAAACTTCACGCTCATTTCACGTACGCCATCTAGACTACTAACAGAGGAAACGGAATCGAATAGATTTTTTCCTCATTGAATGTGCGCCATTGGTAGCGGAAGTGGTTCGGCGCACCTACTACAAAACAGTATGTGCGCCTGGTCAGGCGGCAGTGGATCAAAGGTGAATCCATGCGCACGTACAACCCTTTAAAAAACTGATTATGCGTGCCCAGTGGTGGATGTGGTTATTTAGGGCACGCATATGTCATTTGGGCTTTTGGGCGGAACATTGCCGGTTGTGCATGTGTCGCTTGATTAGCATGGAGAGCATGACTGGAGAGCATGCCATGGAACGCATGATCATGGAGAGCATGCGATGGAACGCATGAGCATGGAGAGCATGACATGGAGTGCATGAGTGCACCGATCTACCGCGTGATGTCAATCACACTCCGAGCGAGCGCCTGAAGTTTTGACTCTAGCTGAAGTCGTCTGAAACCTAGTAATCATGCGTCTTTCGGAGAGGCTCGAAAAGTTTCTATCAACGAAAGCGAATACACGATTCTGCTCAACTCCACACATTGAGTTCACGTTATGTTCACCGAACCTTCACGCACGCTGCGTACACTGTGTGCACAGAGGAGAGAAACGCCGGTGCAGGGCACTAAGCACCGAGCTCCGCTGCGTCAATGTACGTGACCGCTGCAAAACGGGGTCAGGACTTGCGCGCGCGTACATGCTTTGGAGAAGAACGACCATGCTTACCAGAGATTGTCGAAAGACTGCCAACACGGCAAATACAAAATCGTTAATGCGGAAACACGCACAACGAGCTGCGAATGGACACTATGCATCAGAGCTTCCATTGGTTCTTTTTGTATTGTTTTTCTTTTTCATTCTTCCGATGATCGATCTAGGAACAATCGCTCTTCGGTACGGGCTGCTGGTCGCGGCGTGTAGAGAGGGTGCGCAGACAGCATCGAAAGCATTCACTTTCGAAGTCGGAACCACCCAAAGACCAGCAGCCATGACAGCCGGACCGGCTTCAATTCAAGGTTTCGCGAGTCGGTTCGGTGGTATCAATGTTGTTTCCACTGATGCGGATATCCTTATAACAGAATTGTCGAGCCAGAATGTGACGCGCTCTGAAGGCAAGCTGAGCCAGCCTGCGAACATTCAGCTCTACAACTATCTCATCGAGACTTCAGTCACTGCAACAATCGATCCGATTGTGGCGTTCAATGTTCCGTTTTTGGCGGCGATTCCTGGTTTGACCGGACCAGTCACATTCACGGTTGTGGGCCGAGAGTTCGCAGAGAACCCTCAAGGTTTGAACATTTAGAGAGGAACGGTAATGAGCAAGCCGAGATACACAAACAAGTCGGAAGCCCGAAGCCCGCGCGGCATCATGATTCTCTTTATGTGCTTTTTCATGGGACTCATTGCTCTGTGCATGATCTCATTGATTTCATTCGAAGTGATTCATGCGTGTTCGGTGCGCGACCAACTGCGCTCAGCCTGTGAATCAGCAGCTCTCGCTGGTGCTGCACGGCTTGCGAGTTCCGATCAAGCGGACCCTGTGCAAACTCACAACGATACTATTACTGCGGCGCTCCAAGCGTTTCGCGCCAATGCAATCAATGGTCACACACTCGGCGCAGCTACTCAAGTTTCAGTGGAAGACCACAACCCTGCCGGCAACGAAGGCGGAATCTTGGTGCAGCTTCTCAACCCGAACAGCTCACCACCTAACCAACCAGTCAATATCGGCGACCCCAACGGACGGATCGTGCGAGTAGTTGGATCTTTCGGATTGAAGCCGGTCTTCGGTACGTTCTGTCACCTTCCCGGACCGTACACGATTCGTGGAGTAGGAACCGGTCAAGTCCCCCAACTCGATATGGTGATGTGTTTTGATGTGTCGGGATCTATCGACGATCAAACGCCCGTGACTTTGGTAAAACGCTACTGGGATGCATCTGCCGCTCGAATCAGATATGAAATCACCGATGCAAAAGCCGGCGCGCCGACTCTCGATGGCAAGGCACAAGGCAGAATTTATGACATTCTCGACCCGCCAGCAACTGGTACCAACTTTGGTGCAACCTTTCCTCAAGAATTGAGTGAAGCAGGGAACGGCGGAAACGGTCGCCCTCTATCCTTCAGCCCCTCGCTGCGCGGCAATCCCAATCAAGCAGCACCTCCCGGAAACTATCCAGCAGGTGGCGGAACCGGCAACAACTTCACATTTACCGATTGCATCGTCAACATTCACGAAGATCCGAGCAATCACTCCATCAGCCTTCCATGGACAAGCCCCGGAGGATTCGTCTACACCAATTGGCAACAAGTAGTGGAAATCTCTCGCGGCAACTTCGATGACATCACCGCATTCAACTCAGCAAGATTGGACACGGTTCCTGAGTTTGCCGGACTGATTCCGAGAGACGGATACCGTGCGGACTACTTACAAAATGCGCGCTTGATGTGCAAACCCATCGGCGACGCACAGTCAGCAGCCCAAACTTTCTTCACTATCATGAACACCAACACAGAAGCTCATTTCGGACTCGTAGCATTTTCCACTGAAGGCGGAACCACACCAAGCGAAACCATGTCTGCGTCCAATATTTCCTCGAATTATGCTCCTGGAGGCACTGGCAACTTCCCCCGTCCCGGCATTCCACTGCATTCTACGATCACCAAGTATCCAGAAATCATGGCAGCTCTGCCTACGACAGTGGCTTGCGGATTCACCAACATTGGCGACGCAGTCAACAAAGCACGCCAGCAGTTGATAAGCCAAGGAAGACCATCTGCACGGAAAGCAATTATTGTCTTCACCGACGGGCAACCCACTGCACCGACTAGCGGCGACCCATGGGGATACGCTCGCGATGCGGCTACCGACTGTCAGGAAGATGGCATACCGATCTACACAATCGGACTTGCACAAAACACCGCGATCATTCCTGGTGAATGCAACATTCTCAATGACGATCCAAACAGAACAATCAACTATACCGATTCCTTTGGGCAACCGCAGCAATACACGCCAGGACCATCAAACCCCGGCATCTCATACATCGCAGGAAATGGCGGAAAATTCTTTCTCGTAACCAACACCCAGCACCTTCGACTCACATTTGAAAACATCGCGCGACAGCTGGTTCAACTTGTTCGCGTTCAGTAATAGGAGAGCACCACAATGAAATCAGCTACTTCAAATTTGAGATCGCGAAACAAGAAAGGAACCGGTGTAATCGAACTCGCCTGCGGCTCTTGTTTCCTCGTTGCTCTTGTTCTTCTGGCACTCGATGTTTCAGTAATGATGTTGGGATTTAATTTGAACGATAGAGCATGTCGTGACGCTTGCCGAGCAGCTGCACAACAGCAAACTCCACAAGCCGCTCAACAAGCTGCGCAAGCCGTTTTGAAGACTCACGCTGTCGACGGCTACTACGTAACTGAGCCGGTTTTGCAAACAAGCGGAACAAGTTTTGTGTATCAAGATTTCGGAGGCAACCCAACATTGGGGAACCCTACGGTCACCGTAACCACTCAATGCACGGTCAGATTTCCTGTGCCTATAAGTTTCTTTGGCCAGTCTTTCGGCGAAGATGGCGCT
>CAYZJR010000157.1:0-11853 GCA_964478655.1 uncultured Candidatus Obscuribacterales bacterium | reverse complement strand
CCACTCTACGCTGTTGACGGAAAGTGTCAATGGAGCAAATCGGTTGTGGCACAAAAAGAAACGGCGCTACAGAGGAAAAGTGCACGCCGTTCATTAACGAGACGTCTTTACATTTCGACTTGGTTTTGAGATTGGCTTGCCGACTTGATCAACGGCTATGCGATGCGAAGAATGCCCAAAGCAAGTCCGATGCGACAATGTCTCGCGTGATGCGTCCCGTCATTTTCGGAAATGCTAGGCATCCGGGCCAGGTGTGTCCACCACCTTCAATTGAGTAGAGAATTACTTCGTTCGAGCCTGAGCCGTAGACATCTTTTCGCACTTTAGTTCCATCGGACGGATCGACATCCGGTTCGTATGTCGTGCGTGGCTGTGTGGAAGTTCGATTGTGACCAGTCCAAAAATCCATCATCTCTCGTACGTTAAGAAGTCCACCGTATCTTGCAAGCGAACTATCGATCGAACCGAGCGAACTCAGGCCCAAGGTTTCTCCCAACTTGCCGAGATCTTTGACTCGTCCATCGCCCCATGCAATCAATGGGTCTTCGGTGCCGAGGAAAAATGCGATTGGCATTGGTCTTCCGCTTGAACACTGAGAACTTGCATTGTCAATCATGGTCGATGCGACTACCCCCACCGCAGCGATTTTATCGGAAAGAGCGCACGCAAGAAGTTGACAGAAGTAACCTCCGTTGCTGAGTCCAGCAGCGTAAACTCTTCGCGAGTCGATGTTGACTGATCGTGGCAACTTTGTGAGAATCGCACTGACGTATGCGATGTCATCGGCGTTTCCGTTTCTGCCGTCTTGCCATCGGTGCCCAACACCGTCACCATACACGACAATAAAGTTGTTGCGATCCGCCAAACCATTGAAGCCTGTGACGGGAATCATCATCTGCCCGCTCATACCAACGCCATGAAAGACAAGCACTAGTGGAGTAGGCTTGCTTCTGTCATAGATGGCGGGAATGTGCACGTGATATGGCCGCTTGCCTCCATCTACGGTGACAACATCGGTAAAGTCATAACTTTTTCCTTGCACTTTGCTTTGCGATTCTTGCGGGTTCGATTGCGCAGGAGTTTGCGCAGGAGATTGCCTGCTGTATTGTTGGCGACTTTGTTGCCGCCCTTGACTCTGCGGTTGCGCTGGTTGCTGTCTGCTTTGCTGCAAGGCTTGGGTTGCGCCGGGTTGTTGATAGTATTGCGTCGGAACTTCACCAGGACGATGCAACATTACGCCACCACCTGAATAGTGAAAGCTAGAACCACCTTGTTGCTGTTGTTGTTGATTGGGGTCAACTTTGACAGCTTGCCTGCTTCCCGGCACAAACTGATACTGCGATTGCTGGGCGCCTGCTTGGGTAATAGCACCGCATATGGTGAACGAGCAAAGCAGAGTCAATGCAAACTTTTTGCCGTTTATAGATGATGATTTTCGATGAGTATGCATCGTTGGATCACTTCTTTTTCGATCTCGAAATTGATCTCAACAACTTTGCAGAAGCAGGATCAAGGAAAATCGAGTCTCGGTTGATAAAGGTCACCAGAAGTGGATTTGTGCGAGCCATAACTTCGAGCAATGTTTCTGGATCGTTGTCTTTCACCCACTCCAATTCATCGCGCGTCAACCCGAACACTTGCAAAAGTTCGACTCTTCCGCTCAGAGTTTGAACAACGCCAAGCTGCGTATCGAGCGTGACAGCAAAGCCCTCCAAATTTGAACCCGGCGCCACCGGTCCTCCTGCATCGATATATTGCCATCGCTCAAAGATTCTCTTGGAGGAGTAGACATAACGAGCCATTTCTCTAAGGGCGTTTAGCGGTCCATAAGGTGGAGTCTCATCTTCGGCCGCCACCCTAATTGTCAACTCAAAACCAAGGCCACTGAATTCGGTATCTGACTCTTTGTTCCTTCCATATAAATCACTCAATCCAAAAGTCACATAATGCCAATGCGCAGGGTGAGCGCTGTTGTGAAACACACGAGCGACCTCAAACGGTTCAATCGAGCCTTCGTCATCATCATCAAACATATGAGACAGTTCGGCGAGGTCTGGTTCTAACCCAACAAGAACTTGTCCAAAATGATCGTATCTAGGAGAACCGACTTGGTAACAAAATTCGTTGCCACCATAAAGAGTTTGGAGGGAGCCGACTATTTCGTTCCATGCCACATCAAGAGGCTGCTTGCCTTTGTAAACACCCTTTTCCGGCTGCTTCTCCGAAACTTTCCCAGGCATTTTCGGCGTCGAGTTTTTGCCATCGCGCGAGGCTCTTTTTGTTGCCGTGACAATGGTTGTTTCTTCGATTTTTGTTTCTATCGTTGAATCTTTGATGCTGGAGGTTATTCGCCGTAGTGCCACCAGTAGTGACAATGCAGAGCGCGCCTCGCCTATGCCATTTTCAGCAGCCTTCTGATACCAGCGTGCCGCTTCCTGAAAGTCTTGGCCTAAGCCGCGACCGTGATCGTATAACCGTGCCAACCTAAATTGTGCATCTGCATCGCCTTGTTCTGCCGCTTCTCTAAAAAACTCAGCAGCTTTTACAACGCTGACGGTTACACCAAGACCCTCTTCGTACATAACGCCGAGGTTGTATTGCGCCGAGCAAATTCCGTGTCTGGCAGCCTGTTCAAACCATCTCGCCGCCTGTTCGTAGTCTTGATCTACTCCGTCACCATTGAAATACATCAATGCAAGATTCATTTGCCCGCGACCAAATCCGCGCATCGCCGCTTTGAGAAACAACTCAACAGCTCGTTGGCAGTCCTTTTGCACGATCTGCCCGCGGTAGTATGTGACACCAAGCGCACAGAGCGCCGGAGCATGGTCTTGATTGCAAGCGCTTTCTAGAAGCTGAAAGGCACGTTCGGTGTCTTTGGGACCACCTTTGCCGTCTGCCAAAAGTTCGGCGAGCATGAACTGTGCCTGCGCGTCACCTGCGGATGCTAATCGCTCAAGCTGTTCTCTGGCCGCAATAAAATCATTGCACGACAGGAGTCGTTCAGCTTCCTTTATGCCAGAACTCACTTTTAGATCCCCAGTCCTGAGATTTGCCTCTAATTATTCTAAATCCCTTCTATGCATTTCGATGGGCATTTTGGGAATTTGATCGGGCAAGGGACCAGTTTCTTTCTAGGTCTTACCTGGAGGCGGTCCTCCTTCAAGAGGAATGGTTGGCACTTTGTCCAACGTTCGCCTGAATTCGCGGGTTTTGCTCAGGCGACGACCTTTGGTTGCGCGATCTTGGAAAACGCTTCCCAAAACGCCCCAATCCATCACCATCTTGCCGCCAGAGGCTTGGTGTTGTTCATCCCAAGTCATTATGAGGTCGAGGCATGCATGATCGATATACTCCAGACCTTCGAGGTGAAGGTGCAGCTCGGTTTCCGGACGCACACCTTCAATCGTTTCGGCGAACTTCGGCAGGCTAAGAAATGTAGCGGCACCTTTAACCCAGATATCTGTGCGATTGCGTTCTTCATCATCAGCAGTGCGCACTTCCAAGTGCGAGAAGATATACAACAGCTTTGCAATGGAGAACGCCACACCGGCAAGAATTCCGGTTAGGAGATCGACACATACGATCAAAACGATTGTCGCTATGTAAATTGCAACTTCGCTCTTGCCGTACTTTTTGATTTCGGACACGACCTTGAAGTTTGCAAGTTTGTACCCTGCGAACACAAGAAGCGCCGCCAGTCCGGATGTGGGAATTAGTTTTACGACAAACGGAAAACAGGCAACAAAAAGCAACAACCATAAACCGTGCAACCAGCCAGACAAGCGTGTTTTTGCTCCGGCATTAAGGTTGACTCCGCTTCGCACCATAACGCCGGTCATCGGCAAGCCGCCCAGGAAGCCGCTTACGAAGTTACCGACGCCTTGCGCCATCAACTCGCGATCGTAATTGGTTCGTTCGCCTCGATGCATTTTGTCCAATGCAGCAGCGGTTAAAAGTGTCTCTGCGGCTGCGATAAAGGCAACTGCAATTCCATCGAACAGCACCTCGAGTCCTTCATGTCCCACCAAATAGTGGTAGGCAGCAAATGTCGGAAAGTGAATCGACTCGAACAGATTTGTGGGGAGATTGACGTACTTGACGTTCCATCCCATGAAGTAAGTAAACGCTGTTGCCACCACGATTGCAATAAGTGATCCAGGCAACACCTTCAACTTACCGCGGGCAAACTTCTCCCACAGAATCAGCACTGTGATAGTGATCAATCCGACCACAGCTGCAAGATGATGAGTCTTTTCCGCATCAGGGGTCATAGACTTCCACACGGCAGCCGGAATGGACAAAAGGTTTGCGATGCCTGATCCTTTCGGTGCATCATCGACCATCACGTGAAACTGGCTGGCAATAATAAGAACGCCAATTCCTGAAAGCATGCCGTTAATGACTGAAGGAGGAACAGCTCTAAACCACTGAGCAAGCTTGCTAAAACCAGCAATGAGTTGCACCAGCCCAGCGACGATAATGATAATGCCGAGTTTGTCGATGTTGTGTTCGTTGATCAAATCCGTAACGACGACAGCCAGTCCTGCTGCGGGTCCGCTGATCTGCAGAGCGCTGCCGCTCATCGGTGCTACAAGAATGCCCCCGACAATACCAGTGATGAGCCCTGCGGCCGGCGGCATTCCGGACGCAATCGCGATACCCATACATAAGGGCAACGCCACCAAGAAAACGACCATAGATGCAAGGAGATCACTAAAGAAAGTCTTCTTCAGCTCTTGCCTGGCTCTAGGTTTACGACGGTCGGCCATGTTCCACCCCTCGAACTTGTGTTGCACGTGCGGCCGTGCCTGAGCGTAGGCACGCCAAGTCGCCGATTGCATCAAGGTTTCTGCTGTTCCACCAACGATTCCTTGCAACAAGAATTCTCTTGCGCAAAAAACCGGTCAACAGAAGCTGCTCGTTACCGTTGAGACGTTATTGCAAGTCCTGGTTCAGCGCAGAATAGTGCGATTTACGAGCCACTTTTTCTGTGGGGTAGTTTTCAAAAATGAGATTGATCGGGTTTGGTGCTCGACCATACACAAGTGACTGACACTTGGCACGGTCGGCGCAATTAATGTTGCATCTTCCCCGCCGCCCGAACACGTATTACCTGAGTTATCCCGAAACGTATTGCTGACCTGGCATGAGATGCTGGGAAGTTCTCTCAAATGCCGCACAATCTGGGGCTTAATCGAAGGCTGAGCGGAAGAAGTCGTAACTGCGACGGCAAATAAATCGCCACCGAACAGAATTAATGCAGCAAGTAGGAATAGTAAGGCTTGCATCGTTTTTCCATTCTACACAACCAACAACAAGTACAAAAGGCAAAAGCACGATTTTCATGTTGACGACCGGCCTCGCGCAGCATCCGTCTTCTACAATAGGTAATGACAGCGAGGACATTCCATGAAAGCTTTAAATTTGGTGGCAGCCTTAGTGACTCTGGCGGTACCGGCATTATCAGTCGCTGGCGCCTCTGCTCAGGAGCCGCAAGGTGCACCCCCGCAACAGGCAGCTGCTAGCAGCGTCGCACCCGGCCCGGCCGAGTCCGCCCGAGGCAACTTGCTCAAACGCATCAATGAAGCAAAAGATCAAGGTTTCGGCATCTCCGTGTACATGAGTGCCTTCACCGCCATTGAAGATATGGTCAAGTCCGGCTCCACAGAAGAAGCTGTGCAAAAGCGCATCGACTCGCTTTCATCGAGCTTGGAAGATCAACTAAAACGCAGCGCCACACTGAAAACACAACGCGCCGCGCCACCGATAGCCGCTTCATCACCCCCGCCTTCAGCCGCAGCCGGAAACTCAAGTTCAACTGATGCATTGAAAGGCGTCAAAGACAAACTTGGTGGGCTGGGCGTCAATCCGAACGAATTGCTCGGCAACGGCGGCAAGGTGCCGGAAAACTTGAAAAACCAATTGCCTCCGGGACTGTCGCCGGATATGATCAATCAATTTTTGAATTCCGATAAGGGAAAACAAATTCTCAACGGACTCAAATGACCGAAGAAATTATTTTGCGTCTGAAGAAAGTGGTCGGAAAAGACTATGTTCTAACCGACCCAATAGATCTCAGCGTCTATGAATGCGATGCAGAGACGCTCGACATTGCGCGCCCAGACATCGTTGTATTGCCGGCGTCGACCGCAGAAGTGAGCGAAGTCGTCAAAATTGCAAATGAGTTCAACATTCCTTTCTCCCCAAGAGGCGCAGGGACAGGACTTTCCGGCGGCGCAACCGCAGTCATGGGCGGAATCTCTTTAGTTTTGACGCGCATGAAGCGCGTTCTGGATGTAAACCCATTCGATTTGGTAGCGCATGTTCAAGTCGGTGCCACGAATGTGTCGGTGAGCAAAGCAGCGGCAAAACACAAACTGTATTTCGCTCCGGACCCATCGAGTCAGATCGCATCAACGATTGGCGGCAATCTCGCCGAGAATGCCGGAGGTCCGCACTGCCTGAAGTATGGAATGACTACCAATCACGTGCTCGGCGCGACGGTTGTCTTGCCGGATGGAACGGTTACAACGCTCGGTGGGCGCGCAAGAGATCGGCTCAGTCTGGATCTTCTCGGATTGTTTGTCGGTTCGGAAGGAACTCTAGGCATCGCAACCGAAGCCTATCTTCGCCTCATTCCGTTGCCGCAAACGGTGGAGACTCTCTTGGCATACTTTCCGTCAGTTGCCACCGGCGGACGCGCGGTATCAGATATAGTGGCGCACGGAGTTGTGCCTGCGGCAATGGAAATGATCGACAAACCAACCCTTTGCGCCGTAGAAGACGCCTTGCACATGGGGCTAAATACAGATGCGGGCGCGCTTTTGATCGTGGAGTTGGATGGTCCGAAAGCAGGAATTCAAATTCATCGAAAAATTGTCGAGCAGGTTTTGAAAGACAACTCCGTCATCGACATAAAGTGGGCAGCCAACGATGTGGAACGATTGAAAATCTGGAAGGCACGTAAATCGGCGTTTGGAGCACTTGGGCGCATCGCACCGCACGGCTACGTATTGGACGGAGTAATTCCCAGAAGCAAACTTGCAGAAGCGATTTCAAAGATCGAAGAGATCGGCGAAAAACACTCATTGATGATAGCCAATGTCTACCATGCAGGAGATGGCAATCTGCATCCTTGTATGTTGTATCACCGCGAGAATTTCGATGAAGTAAAACGAGTCGTGCTTGCCGGCAAAGAGATATTGGAGATGTGCGTCGAACTAGGCGGAACACTCTCCGGCGAACACGGCATCGGCTGCGAGAAGATTCTCGAGATGCCCATTGTTTTTAGAGAAATAGATCTCGAAGCTATGAACTGGGCACGTGATGCGTTTAATCCAACAGGTTTGTGCAACCCGGGAAAAGTGATTCCAACACCAAAGACGTGCGGAGAGTCAGGCGGTAGAGCGCTTCTGCGTCACAAACTAATGGCAACGGCGAGCTGTTAGCTCACGTCCTAACTCACTTCCCTTTCACATGCTCGTTGTCGAACTGGTACTTAAAGCCTCTCGGGTCACCGAAGTTGTGTTCGAATCCTGCCAACTTCTCCACCTGCTGACGCCTAGAGCCTTGCGGATACTGCAGAAGAGGGCTTCCGTTCAATGATGCGACGACTTGAAGAACCATATTGTCGAAGACCTTATCTCCACTGCCTTGAAGAGTACGACAATTGATTATTTGACCATCGCGTGTGACTGTATATGTGATGTTGCAGGCGAGAGGTCGGCTTTGAGGAAACGCCATCTTCGCCATATTGTTGAACCTGACGTACACCGCTTCTGCGACTCGTCTGTGCCACTCATTCCACGCGATGTCCATCGCGGGTGAGTCTTGCTGTTTAAGGTTGCCTTGCAATGGCTTTCCTTGATTTTGCAGTTTCATCGGTGGAGCAGCTGGAGTCTCCATCTCCAATCCATCCAGAACATCCTCGAGACTATCCTGCGGCCCGCCGAAATTTTGTTGCTTCGGCGGCGGCGGTGGCATTCTGCGCGGTGGTGCTTGTTGAAACATCTCAGCCGGGGGGTCGAAATCTCCCATTGTTCCATCTGGCACTCCATCATTACCAAAAGGATCGCTGTTGGAGTCACGAATATCCATGCGAGTCAAACTGGGCGTATTCTGGTTTCTTACATCGGTTTGATTGACGCCACCCTTATACACCTTCTTTTGCTGCGGTTGCTGCTGTGCCATCGCAGGTGATACCAACAAGAAAGCAACAAAAGCCGTCAACGAAACAACAAAGTATATACGCGCGTAAATTCTCATAGGACTATGCTAACGTCCTTGCTGCCGCCCTTGCTGCATTTGCTGCTGCCGAAGCGTTTCTCTATCACCGGTTGTGTACTTGAAGCCTTGACCCTGTCCGAAGTTGTGCTGGAAGGTCCCACCCTTCTCAACCATCTGCCTGCGAGAGCCTGGCGGAAACTGCAGAATCGGATTGCCATTCAATGAATTGATGACGCCGACAAGCATGGTGTTGAACATCATGCTATCGCTTCCCTGCAGTATTTTTGCATTCATGATGCGTCCGTCGCGGGTGACGGTATAAGAGACCATGCATGCCAGCGGCTTACTGCGCTTAAACGCCATTGTCGCCAGCGAATTGAATCTGACATAAACCGCTTCTGCAACCCGTTTGTGCCACATGTCCCAGGCCAATTGCATCTCGGGAGCATTATCAGGGTCGTTGGGATTGCCCATCTGATGCGGCGGCTGTTGATGCTGGGCTTGTCCCTGCATCGGGTTTCCCATTTGCTGAGGTGATTGCTGAGCCTGCATCGGCATGCCCTGGAAGTCGCCGCCTTCATCTTGAGCCTGCAAACCGAAGTTGCGCTGCGGTGGAGCGGCGGGGCGGGCGCTCTGAACCTGGAATGCCTCGGCCGGCGGTTCGAAATCTGACTGCAAACCTTGGTCGGCAGGGCCGTCGTTGCCAAACGGATCGCCGGCATTCTTAATGTCGTTGCGATTCAAGCTAGGTCCATTTTTCGGCTTGAGAAAATCGGATTGGTTAACATTGCCCTTCAATGTTGTGGTTTCGGCCAGAGCCGGTGAAACCATGGCGACCGAAAACGCGGTCAGCAGTGAGAGAGTGGCAAAAAGACGAATGTGGTTACTCATAGAAATGACCGACCAATTGGCGTGAATGGGCTGGAACGATGACTGATTTTGGGATTTAATCTTTCTGGCGCAGGGTTGTCATGAGAACCCTATGCTTTACTCTAACCTAAAATTGGGAATTGTCTATTCGCATTTTCCCCAGTTTTTAAGTCTCCAAAATGCCATCACCCCTAAGTCTACAAGCATGAAAACCGGAAATCCAAAAATCATCGACAGCCACGCACATGTCGTCTCCGAATATTTTCAGGACGAGACAGACGAGGTGATAAAGCGCGCCTTTGATTCGAACGTCGTGCAATTGGTCAACCCAGGAGTGGTCACAAAAAACATTCCGGAACTTCTGGAGATTGCAGAGAAATACGAGCAAATCTCAGTCGGAGTCGGAATTCACCCACATGACGCAAAAGACTGGTCCGATAAAGAAGAACAAAAGATAGTCGACGCCGCAAGCCACAAGAAAGTCGTCGCCATCGGGGAATGCGGCTTGGATTTCTATTACAACAATAGCGAACGCGACGCACAACTTCACGCATTTCGTCAACAGATAAAAATAGCAAAGTCGCTCGACAAGCCAGTCATAGTTCATTGCAGAGACGCTTGGCAAGAGGCTCTCGATATTTTGGAGTCGGAGCATGAAGGCGGAAAACTCAAAGGTGTTTTCCACTGTTTCACAGGCGGACCCGATTTAATACCGCGAATTAGTGCGCTCGATTTCTACGTTTCGTTTTCCGGAATCGTTACTTACAAAAATGCAAAAGAGATTCAGGAAGCCGCCAAGGTAGTGGCAAGCGACCGATTTCTGGTTGAAACTGATTGTCCTTTTCTGGCTCCTCAAAAGGTGCGAGGCAAAAGAAATGAACCGTCTTATGTATGGATGGTGGCAGAAAAATTGGCGGATCTGCGAGGCGTCGAGTTGGATGACATTGCCGGCCGCGCCACAGATAATGCCAGAGCCCTTTTCAAGCTGCCGGTAATATAGTTCTTAGCCTGAACAATTAATGATCGCTGATACCACCAAAGGTGCATGTAGTGCGCTGCGATCGGATTCACATTCGATAACAATTGCAAATATCCGGCATGCCACCACATTTGATGAACAAAATTTTCAGGTTTTCCAAAAGAATTAGTTAGTATCTTAGAGCCTGTAGTACTACGTCGGTATCATTGAGGGCAGAATGCAAGACAACAGCTCCCACTCGACCGCCTCAGGTTCTTATGCAGCACACCTCCGTCCAACGGAAGAGGCTTCACAGGAGATGGCTGATTCATGGAGAGCAAGCAGAAATCGAGCCCGCGACAAATGGTTTAACAAGAAAGACTCAGGTCGTTTTGATTTCGCCGAACTCGAGAAGCGGCTGTCTGAGTCAGGCAATCATCCTGTGTACAACCCGGACAACTATCCGTTGCATATGCGAAAAGAGCAAAAGGATGTGCCACCACCTGTGCAACCGCAATCTTTGAA
The DNA here is from genome assembly GCA_964478655.1 of uncultured Candidatus Obscuribacterales bacterium. Classification (GTDB taxonomy): domain Bacteria; phylum Cyanobacteriota; class Vampirovibrionia; order Obscuribacterales; family Obscuribacteraceae; genus CAYZJR01. Next base: position 1,271 of record CAYZJR010000157.1, on the reverse strand, counting down.
GTCGTTGCCTTCTTCCGGCGTCGAATCAGAGATGCATGTCTCGCGCGCAATAGCGCATGAACAGCTGCTTTCCAATCAGGCTCCGGAGCAAACATCTGACGCGGACACTTCCTGGAGTCAACGCCCCGCGTGGGAGTCTCCGGCCTGGGAAACTCAAACCGACTTCCAGCCAGCAACCTCGGCGCCCTCAACCACGCACACTGCATCCTCCGAGACAGTCGAGGCCTTTGCCAGAATTCTGTCTGAACTAGGCATGACGACCAACGACGAGCAATCCAACAAGTAACTGAAAGTTCGCGATAAGAACTTCCGCGAGCTAACCGCGGCTTCTAGACTTGTACTGGCGTGCCAATTCCGCCGCCTTTTCATTGACCTTGCTCTTCGGTGAAACCTTCTGCAAGACCTTAAGCGCCGGAGTGTACTTTCTTTGCCGAGCATACGCCATAGCTATCTGCACGTAGGCGTTGTTTAGAGTTTCAAACTGTTCAGGAGGCAAGCGGTTGCGATCTTGCAGCTTCTCCAAGATCTGCACTCCTTCTTCGCAGCGTCCTCTGTTGATCAGCGACTCAGCTTCGTTTAAGACGCTTTGTTCTTGCACCGATCTGACTAAGATCAGTGATACCGAAACCAGTGCGGCGAAAAGAATTATCGACTTCACCTTCAGGTTCTTCATAGCCAGAAGGAATGGATTCGGCTTGATTGCGTTCAATTCAAGGGTGGTAGCCGAAGCATCCTTTTTATGTACAGGAACTGAGGTGCTAGTATCCACCAGTTGAGACGGCACCGCCTGTGGAGTCAATTGAATTGTGCTTCCTTCAAACTTGATCCAGTTTGTCGGCGGAGTAACTGTGATTGTTTTGGAACGCCCTTCCGATGCCGCTCGCAAATCTTCCCAAAGTTCTTCCGCGCTTTGCTGGCGTTCGTTTGGGTTTTTGCTCAATGCCTTGTGCACGACTTTCTCTAGTTCTGTGTGAAACTTCACCGAAGATTGCACTGTTGCAAGGGCAGGCACTTCTTTGTTGACGTGCATCAACATTAATGCCATTAGGTCTTGCGCACTGAATGGACGTTTGCCTGACAGTGTCTCGAAAATCAGAACGCCTAAAGAATAGAGATCGCTGCGATAGTCCACTTCTTGTCCTTTGCACTGCTCGGGGCTCATGTATGCGGGAGAGCCGCACACCTTGCCTTCGACAGTCAAAGATGCTGATGAATTCCCTGTTTCGGTAAAGAGCTTCGCCACACCGAAATCCAAGACTCTGACATTGTAC
>CAYZJR010000156.1:0-12009 GCA_964478655.1 uncultured Candidatus Obscuribacterales bacterium | reverse complement strand
GTCTCGAAGTTAGGTTGTGCACCATCCATGGTGATTAGATGTCCATCCCAAATGGTGCGTACACAAATAACAAACTCGCGTTTCTGTCGCGGTTCGAGAGTCAAATCGAAGGTCAACTCACCTTCTTTGGCGTGAGTCGGAACGATGCCCCTGAAATCAATCACTGTTTCTAAAAGCAGACCGTCCTGACCGCGATAAGCAAGAAACAACGTTTTGTTGTCTGCGCTCATGACTGGTATCATGCGCTGTCCGCGTACAGGTCGATTGAGACCGCGAACCTCAAACATATCTGCGAAATCGGAATGCAGCAAGATCGTAAGCGTGCTCTGGCAGGGCTCACCTAAAAAGCTCTCAATGGATATCCTCTCCCAGAGCGCGTCTCCAAGGATGAGATCCCTCTGCAGAATAATTTTTTGCTGTATCATAGTGTCGGTTTGCACGTTTGTGTGCAAAAACGTTCCTGTGTAGCCTTGTGACGTGTTGCTCGACAAGAGCGACATCGGAACCCCGTCCAAAAGCATCTGCCACTGGCTGATATGCCTTGTATCGAAGCGATAGTAGCCGTAGCCGAGCGAGTTGCACGCAGGAATTTCACCAGCTTCATCGAGAATGATGAAGTGACTTCCGTGCTTCAGTATTTGCCGCGGGTGTGCGGCATCTGTGAGCAAGAAGGGCATGCCCTGACACAAAGGACGTGTGTCCTCTATATACTGACTCCCTGGAGAGAGGTCGGGCTTCGTCACTGGTGATTCAGGGTCTATGATCTGATTCTCGATTGCGTGCTTGTACTTCATAGGTAGACTTTTTTGTTATACCAACTGACTTAAACAATTAATGGGGTGGCCTAGGGTGCTGACAGACAAACTCCCAAACTGGTTCCCTAAAGTAAAGCAGGGTTTCTGAGATCATTACGGAGTTTGGATTTCAAGTGGTTGGGCTGTTCCCCATCCCTTTTATGAGTCTCGATAATTAGATACACTCAGCCGGATAAGCTCGGACGCCTCGGCTCGGACGCCTCGGCTCTAGAGCAAATTTCAACTCACTGAACCTCAGACCGTAAAAAAAAAACATCGTGAAGGCCTCTCGAAACCCACATTTGCACAACCAAAACAAGCGCAAACGAGAGGTTTGGCGCCGCCGTTCCCGTCAGTCGTGGCTTCTTTTCAGGGTTATCTTCAACGAGTTCCAGGAGTTCTTCATAATTTCGACTCTTGCGTTCAGTCTGTCTGTAGCAATGTTCTATCTTTACTACCCGCGTGCGGAACTCCCGCATCAGACACTCTCCATTGGTCAGATGGCGTACTACACCTGGCTCATGATTTTCTTCGAGAGCCCACTGCAGTATGTGGACGATTGGCGTTTGTCTCCGTTGTTTTTCTTGCTGCCTCTGCTTGGGCTTATCACGGTTGCAGAAGGCGTAGTGCACTTGGGAAATCTGCTGTTTCACCGAAAAAGGTACACGAAGGAGTGGCAAAGAATGATTGCAGCAACGTTTGAAAACCACATCATTGTCTGTGGTCTCGGCAATGTTGGCGTTAGAGTGGTGCAGCATCTTCGCAGCTTCTCCGAGGATGTGATTGTGATAGAAGCTGATCCATCAGCGCGGTTCATTCACGAGATCACTGGAATGGATGTACCCGTCTTGACCGGCGACGCGCGCGATTCCACCTTGCTGGAAGAAGCTCGAGTGCGCCAGGCCAAGGCAATCATTGCCGTGACCGACAACGATCTTGCAAACCTGGAAGCGGTGCTTACTGCCCGAGAAGTGAATCCTACAATTCGTGTAGTGATGAGAATGTTCGATCAAAAACTGGCCAAGAAAATCGAAAAGAGCTTGTTGATCGATCGTGCGTACAGTTCCTCCGCTAGGTCCAGCAGACTGTTTGCCCAGGCCGCAATCAGCGAAAATATTCTCGATTCATTCGAGTTTAGTGGCGAGACAATTAACGCTGTGCAAATGACGATAGAAGCAAATACCTCTTTGGTTGGTCGAACAATTGATGAAGTTCGGCATCACTATGAAGTAACGATTTTGCTGCAGGAGAAATTGGGTGGCGAGTTAGATTGGAACCCTTCGCCAAGCAATACCCTAAGTGTCGGCGATAAGCTGCTTTTGATGACCGATAGGGATGGCTGGAGACGCGTGCAGGAAGGGGCTAAGCAGTTGACGCTTCCCAATAACTAGCGACTGATTAGAGATGTGATTCTTTATCAGAAGATATTTCAAGTTTTGGTCACTGACAGCTGTGGCAAGCTATAAATAAGACTTTGATTGTCCGATTTATTTAGTGTCTTGTGGAAGTGGTGGCGACTGATAAATGAGTGACGACAACAAAATCAACGATGCGACAAGTAGTGTGTCGGCAAGACTGGCTCCGTTCTTCTACGCTATCTCTGCTTGCGCGATTGTAGCGATTCTCGGGTTGTTGCCCAGAGCCGAACAACACGGCGGCAACTGGGTGCTCGGCATCATGCTTGCAATGCTGGGGCTTGCATGGTTCGCTTGGTCGAAACGCAGCGGTTGGATTCCTCCTGTATTGGCGGAACTCGAAGCTTACAACGCCCGCCTCGACAGCCTCAACGAAAGGAAACTGCTCATTGCCCTCGTTGTGGCTTGCGCCATGGGGCTCTTCGGCGAGCTTATGATTATTCGAATTCACTCATCGCTGTTCCAACTCTTTGCGCATTTCAAAAACGTCAGTCTCCTCAGCTGCTTCTTGGGCCTTGGAATCGGCTATGCAACGGGCAAGAAGGCACCGCAGATGATGCCGGTTGCGCTTGGACTGATGGCCCTGCAGTTGATAGTTTTGACTGTTCTTGTACGTGTCTCCGATCTGAACTACCTCATCTTCTATCCATCCTTTGAAGGAGCCGATATGGGCTTCTATATGGGGTTGATGACCTCGAAGCAGTTTGCTGATTTTCTGCTTTCTTACGGACTCTTAGGTTTGGCATTCACGCTCAATGTAGTGTGCTTCATTCCTCTTGGGCAGGTTGCGGCACGGCTCATGGGGCGCCTTCCAAACCTTCAAGCATATGGGTGGAACCTCCTTGGCAGCCTTCTTGGCATAGTTTTGTTTACTCTGATGTCTGCGTGTTGGACTGCACCTGTTATTTGGTATGGAGTGTTCGCACTGATGTTTGTGGTCTTGTGCGGACGGCTTGCATCAAAGACTGCGACGGTATCTTCAGCGTTGGCTGTAATTGCGCTGGCATTGCTCTCGTTGCCGACGCATCCTTTTCGAATCGATACCTACTCTCCCTATCAAATACTTTCACTCATTATCGATCGTGATGACAGGCGGCTTTTCGCGTGCAATACGTGGTTTCAGTCGATGCTCGATTTGAGCCCTACAAATGTGGCCAGAAAGGATACCCTGAAACCGATGGCCGATTACTATGATTTGCCATATAAGTGCAAGCCTGATCCGGACTCGGTTTTAATTGTGGGAAGTGGAACAGGCAATGATGTGGCAGCGGCTTTGAGAAACGGTGCCAAACACGTTGATGCAGTCGAGATTGACCCTGCAATCATCGCCATCGGCAAAGAGTTGCATCCTGAAGATCCGTACGGTGATTCGAGAGTGACTGTGATTGCCGATGACGCCAGGTCGTACATCAAACGCAGCACCAATACTTATGACGTTATTATTTACGGATTGCTGGATTCGAGCGCTGTCATGGGTGGAAACTCTGCTGGCATGCGCGTTGATAGTTATGTGTGGACCATTGATGCTTTCAAAGAAGCAAAAGCAAAGCTGCGACCGGGCGGCGAAATCGCGATGACTGTATGTATGGCGGAGCAGGTTGGACCTAAAGTTTATGCGATGCTCAACCAGGTGTACGGCAAAACTCCACTTGTCTATGAAACCGTTTGGGACAGCGGATTTATGTTTCTTGTTGGAGACACGGTACAGAAGCCTTCTGAACCAGTGCGATTTAAGGAGTTTACTGAAAAGTTTGCGCAAATCGATGCTGCCGCTGATATTGCGACTGATGATTGGCCGTTCCTCTTTTTGTTTAAGAGGACCTATCCATATTTCTATGCAGTCGTGTTGGCCATATTGATGGCAATCTCAACCTACATTCTTAGAGCGAGCGTCTCTGCCGAAGAACGCAAAATCTCGTGGCAGTTCTTTTTTCTCGGTGCCGGTTTCATGCTCATTGAGACCAAGGGAATTACGGAACTCTGCCTCGTGTTCGGAAGCACGTGGATAGTCAATGCAGCGGTAATTGCGTCGATACTTCTTCTGGCATTCTGCGCCAATTTATGGGTCCTTAAAAACGGTGCGTTGCCTAAGACACTAAGTTACATTCTTCTGATCGTAGCTCTCGGTGGTGGTATTGCATATAGTATCTGGCATCCTTATTTCGAAAGCGCCGTCACCGAAAGAATAGTGTCTACACTTGTCGTCACGCTGCCGTTGTTCTTTTCCGGATTCGTCTTCTCAAGCGAACTCAAGAATTGCGACTCCTTGCCGCGTGCGATGTATTCGAACCTGCTGGGAGCGATGCTTGGCGGATTTGTCGAGTACAACGCGATGTACTTCGGTTATCGTTGGCTTTATTATCTTGCGATTGCCGTCTATGTGGCCGCCTTTGTCTGCTCGACCAAGAAATCGGAAAGACCCGTCGCCGAGGCAGGTGCGCCTCAGCCTAAAACCGTCGCGGATGCGTGACAAAATCAAGTGGTCATGCCCAGGCGCGACGATGGTATCATCTGAGGGTCACATACGCTGTCTGCTTCAAAACAAACATAGAAAGAGCACGACGTTAGCGGTTGAGTCGTCATTCGTATTAGGGCGACAGGTTTTCGGAGATGCGGTATGGCAAGAAAAAAACGCGTTGAAGTGCTGATAGGAACACGCAAAGGCGCGTTCATTCTCACTGGCACCGATGACAGAGCCACCTGGGATCTTTCTGATCCAATATTTCTCGGTCATATCATCAATCATTTTGCCGGTGATCCACGCAACGACACGGATATGCTGATGGCGGCGAAGACCGGACACCTGGGTCCGACGGTGTTTCGTTCCACCGACAATGGTAAGAACTGGAAAGAAGCTACATCACCACCAGCTTTCGCTAAGGCTGCCGAAGGTGAAAAGGGTCGTGTGGTCGATAGAACGTTTTGGTTGACTAGCGGACATGCAAGTGAGGAAGGTTCTTGGTATTTGGGGACCTCTCCGGCAGGACTTTTCCGCTCAGTCGACAGAGGCGAGTCATGGGTTGGTGTCGACGGTTTCAATGAGAACTCCAAGTATTCGGACTGGACAGGAGTCGGACCTACTCCTGACGGGCAATTCCTGCACTCAATCATCGTCGACCCTCGAGACAAGAAGCATTTGTACTTCGGAATTTCCGTCGGTGGAATTTTTGAAAGCACCGATGGCGGTGGCAGCTGGAAGCCCCTCAACAAAGGTGTAGCAGCAGACTTTCTTCCGTCCGAAGCCGAGTACGGACATGATCCGCACTGCATAGTCTTGCATCCCGCTTCGCCCGACCGTCTCTATCATCAAAACCACTGCGGCATCTATCGAATCGATAGACCGTCGAATGAATGGATTCGCATCGGCGACAACATGCCGAAGGAAATCAAAGACATCGGCTTTCCTATTGTTGTTGACCCGAAGGACCCTGACACCGCGTGGGTTTTTCCAATGGATGGAACAGAGGTGTGGCCACGAACCAGTCCTGATGGCAGACCCGCCGTCTATATGACAAACGATGGCGGCGAGTCTTGGAAGCGCCAAGACAGAGGCTTTCCAAAGAGTCATGCGTACTTCACAGTCAAACGCCAATCAATGTGTGTCGACAATTGTGATCCATTGGGACTTTACTTAGGCACTACCGGTGGTGAGGTATGGGCAAGCTTTAACGAAGGAAAATCATGGAAGTGTCTTGTGCGACATCTTCCTGAAATCTACTGCGTGCGAGTAAGAGGCGTGAAGTGATTGGATGATCGTTCACGTTCCCAGCCCACTGCAGTCATACACCAACAAGCAGCGCACAGTAGAAGCTGAAGGAGACTCTCTTCGCGCCTTGCTTCAAGAACTCGACTCTAAGTATCCTGGAATTCGCTTCCGCATGATTGACGAACAAGACGGAATTCGCCGTCACATCAAGCTGTTCGTCAACTCGCAAGAAGTGGGCACCATCGATGTTCCACTTAATGAAAAAGACGTTGTGCACATCATTTGCGCATTGAGCGGCGGCTAGCTGATTTCTAAACCCGAAGATTCTTTAGTGATCGCATACCGTATTGTTGCTGCAATAGTATGAACCGGCTTTTGCTGCGGCGGCTCCCCCGCCGATGCCGCCTGCGGTATTTCGCATCGACTGCGTATTCTTCAGTTCTTTGGTTTTCGGCAATGTCCTTCGGGCTTTGGATTTATCCGATGCTTTATTGCCTGCGGGGCTCTTCTTCTGTTCCGTCATACTAATCTCCTGCCTTATCTGATATACCCGGCGATTGAAGCCCCAAGAACGCCTCAGTTGGATGGCCGATTCAACCAGAGTATCCGACCCGTGTGTGGCTTCTGTGAGGAACAAATCCGGCACTGGGTAAGATCCATAAGCGGAGTCACTAATTCATTAATGTATCTTGTCGATCAGAGGTTTGTATGAGAAACAAGCGAGTTGCAATAGGGTTGGCTGTTTTCAATGCTGTAGCCGCCTCCGTGTCAATCATGCCAGCGTCTTTTGCACAAGAAACACCACCTGGCGGCGGCGGTATTGCGCCTTCGGCACCGCCACCTTCGGTTCAAACTGTTACACCGACACAGCCAAATCCGATGCAGCAGATGATGCAGAATGCAATTCAACAACAGCAGCTCATGAATCAGATCCATCAAAGTTTTTTCAATCCTTTTATTAATGCCAATCCTAGCGTCAGTCCTATGGACCAACGCTCCGGAACAACCAATAATGCCTCGTCCGAGAACGCCGGGTCGAAGCCTAGTCAGAGTCTCGGAATCAGTTCAACCTCGGCTCCGAATATTGGTAATACGTCTATCAGCGGCAGCGGAGGGTCTCAACCCGTCAATGATCCAAGCAAACTAGGTCAACTTATGGTCTTGGGTTCGAAAGGGCAGCCTCTTAACCTGACCCTCAATGACTTAGCTGGCTTCAATGCTGAAACTCTACTTGGAGCGATTCTCAGTTTCGCCGTTGGAAACGGTGCGCAAATCAATGCTGACGATCTCAACAAACTCAAGACGACGCTTGCCCAGTCAGGTGTGTCTATTGAGAACTTCAGAGATGTTTTTGCGCAGATCGTTATCGGCGTTGCATCGGGCCAGATTTCTCCGGAAATGGTCAACAATTTTGTTACTGCACTTGGACAGGGGCAAGGAACGTCTCTTCAAACGATTTCCGCCCGTATGCAGGAAGCCGCGCAAAAAGTGCGTGAAGCCCAGACGTCGAAACCTTCAGGCACCTCCGGATCATCTGCATCCTCTTCGGCCACTTCCAATGCAGCGTTCATGAGTGCCTTGGCGCCTCTTTTGGGGGCTTTAGGCAGCGCCAGCAGTGCAAGCGGCGTGGCGAGGGCCGGTACGTCAACCGTTCAGTCTACTGCCCAAACCACTGCTCAAACCACTGCCCAAACCGCTCAGCAGTCGTCAGCAACATCGTCAGTTGCCAGTGGCGTCACGAGTGTGATGTCTAGCCTATTTGGTTCTTCTAGTTCCGGTTCGCTCAGCAGTGCAAAGCCTTCAGGTTCCACGACTGCTGCTCCAAGCAGTGGAGCGACAATTACAATGGTTAGTTCGGCGCCGCGTACTGGCAGCACGGGTATGCAAACATCGATTGGTGGTGTGAGCAGCTCCGGTGGTATTTCGAAACCATCAGGCACCGGCTATATGAACCTGGGTCAATCAAGCTCCACATCGAGTCCGTCAAGCGCCTCTGCTCCAGCCGCGGCACCTGCTCCGACAAAACCGCCTGCAGCCGTAACCGCCACCTCGTCGGCAATTACGAGTGTGGTTAACACCAATTTCTCTCCACAAATCAACTCAGCTCTGGGAAGCGTCACTAGCGCATTGAGGTCACTGTTTAAGAAGTTCCCATAAGAGCCGCCTTGATGAAATTGGCTATTGGCATGCCATACTAATGCGCGTTGGGAACATTCGGATCTGTGTGTGGTTTCAAAGGCAATGATTAGGCTCTTTGTATTGTCGTGTTTGATGTTGGCATGTTCACTTGGCACGCCTGCAATCGCGACCGATTTGGGCGAGCTGTGTGACACGTACTTTTTCTTGTCGGATGACGACACTGTCACTGGTTCCGATCGAGCGAAAATCACAGGATTGGCCGGATCCGTAGTAGAAGTACGCAACGATTCCTATCGAATCGATCGAGGAGTTATCACAGTCACCACAAAACGAACGCCACTGAATCTGGTGTTCGACGTTGTGAGTTTGGTTGTTCCGGCAAATTCTACAGTCACGGTGAAGCTGAACTCAGAGAGCGCGGTTGTAACCGCCAATCAAGTTGGCAATAACGGAAACATCACTCTTACAGCAAACGGTCAAACCGCATTATTGTCCTCAGGGCAGACTATTCCCAATACTGCAAGCCCGCTTGCTGCTTGTGTTCCGAACAGAAAGAGCAAACCTCTCCTTGTGATCGGACGCGACGTGGTCTGTGAATTGACGGAACGCGACCACACCTTAAGCTTGACTAACGGACGCATGTACTTTTGCACTCCCAGCGACATCAAAATAGAGACGCCTATGGGTTTGGTGACAGCACCAGCACAAAGTCAGTTCTACCTGATTTCGAGCGAGGGATTTTTGCGTCTTTTGTGTTGTCGTGGGCACGGATTGCGCTACAACTACAAAAGCAAATTCAGACGTGTCGGCGTCGCCGAAGAGTTTAGTGTTTGGGACCATCGACCGATCGAATTGGAAGTTGTTCCTCCCGACGGTATTGGGCGCAAGGACGTGTCTTTGATTGACTTAGACGGCAAGCAACTCACAGCAGCCAAGTCAGTATTTTCCGTTGTTTCTTTGCTTAAGAGCCCGAGTTATCTGGGAGATTGGAAACGACTCAGCCCACTCGACCGCAGATTGGAAGACAACATGCTTCGAACGGCCGCTGCCTATGCCGCTGCCAACCCGTCTGCAACAAACTTTCAGCAAACAGCTCCTGTGTTTTCAAACACCACTGACACTCGTCGTTGATAGATACTAAATTTGCCAATTGCAGCCAACAAGCACGCGAATGGGTAGCATGTACCTGGTGCCTTGAAATGGGCTTCCAAGGTTGGTGGGAACTCGCTGATTCAGAAGGTTTTCGATTCGCACATCGAATGAGCGCGGAACGGATTTTTTGTTCTCGAAGCGCTTGGGAGTGTTGTAGCCCAACGAAAGTCCCGCAAGTGTAATAGGAGCAGTGCGCGATGGGTGTGGACCAAAAAGAGCAGGGTCGAGCCCGTTTTGCAAGCCTGTCATGACTTGCAGATCGCCCAGTACCCACCAGCCTTTTCGTGCTCTGTATCCGAGTCCGCCCGAAAGTTGATAGCGCCTGTCGTGATCGGGATAGTTGCGCAAGATCGGTTCGAGCGATTGTTCATAGATACCGCCGGTAGCACCACGAAATCCTCGCAAAAATGCGACCTGAAATGTGTTTGACAGGAACCCGTTGAATCCATAGCCTTCCTTCGACGGCTTAAGATCCACTCTGGTTTCCACACCGTATGACTCCAAACCATTGAGAGAGAGCCGATTGTAGACAGGTGTATTCGCGAGCACGCCGGAGTCGCCGAAGTTTTTCAACCTCTTGTAGTACAAATTTGTGCGGGTCACGAATCTAGGACCCACCTGTTGCTCGACGCTTACATCGACGAGCTCTCCGCGAGTCGCTCGAAGCGGGCGGACGGTTCCATTGAAGATGCCGCCGATAGCGCCCTCAGCCACATTCGGCGGGGTGGAAAATACATCCACGGGCGGTGGCGTGAACAACTGTGAGAAAGAACCACGCATCACGGTGTTGCGCGTCAACACGAACGAACCACCGACTCTCGCACTCACTTGTGCATCAGTCACAGTGTGTCTTTTGAACGGCTCCAAAAGGAACGGCTGCACGTCTGGAATCGTTGCAATCGCTGCCGCCACCGGAAGCGTGTTACCAAAGACTCCATGATAGAGATCGAACCGGGCGCCACCATCTAAAGTCAGCCTTTTGAGAATTCCTGTTTTGGGTCTCCATGTATCCTGCAAGAATGCACTTTGAAGGTAACGGAACCCCTTGTATCTACCAATGCCCTCCGTAAATTGAGGACCGCCGGGCAATCCCGTGAATGGGCTGATGATTGCACCATACGGAAGCGGATTGGGATTGATACCGCCCGCATTTGTTTGTGCTTCCAGCAAAATTTGATTCGAAGCTTGCTGTGCTGCCTGCTGCGCTGCCGCAATATCGCCTGATGCGTCGAATTCTTGAGTGAACGCTGCCTGCCCGGCTTCTTGAGCCGCCTGCTGTGCATCTGCGAAGACGCCACTTATCTGATCCTGCGCATCCCTTTGCGACTGTATCGTGGCGAGCATGTTCGCGTTGTAGTAGAGGGCACCAAGCCTGGTGCTAACCGGGCGAATTTCAGACAGGAAACCTGCCTTCAAATTGTGCGTTTCAAACAGCCGTTTAGTAATGTCACCCTGTGCGCCGAATACATAGTTGTTTCGTGCAGCGCGGGGCGAGACGGAGTTTATTCCTTCGCCTTCTCCATTTATGATGGGGCTCGGATCGAAGGCATTGTTGCTGCGGAACCTTTGATTATAGAACGCATTGATTAGGTGCAATCTTCCTTCGTCGAAAAACTTCTCAAACTTTCGACGATAAGTTGCAATCAAAAAAATCTCCTGATCGAACTGCCTTTGTCTAACTCCTGCTCCATACGATTGTCTCGATGTCGGAACCTGCATCCAGCTCTCGTTTATACCTGCAGTAAGTCGAAACAAGTCTTTGTCTGTGGCGTGATACTCAAGTTTCGTCAGAGTGTTTATGTTGGCCCGATTGTTTCGAATGTAATTTTTGACCGGCGGTGAAAGACCAAGTCTGGTTCCCATGAACTGACCTGACGACTCAATGCGCAGCTTATTCCATTTGCTGTGCACGTTTTGGCTGAATGCACCGCTCGCGTAATAGTACAAATTTCCTGCCAGCGGTCCGCCAATTTGCTGTCCGACCGTTAGCACAGGCTTTGCTTGAATCGGAAGCGATTTCATTCTGACGACCGCGCCGAGCGGGCCGCCTCCATCGCTTGCCTGATATCCACCGATGTCTACACTGATCGATTGAAGCGATCGCGGCGTCGCGAACTGCGTTTGTTGCAGCACGCCTGCTGATTCTGGAAGCACGACGCCGTCAACCTCATAGTTGATCGCATTGTGCTCTCCGCGCACTATCATGTTGCCGTAACTATCATTGATGACGCCCGGCGTACTCTCAATCAGGTTGCGCAAATCATTACCTGATCGATATTGCTGTAGAAATGTCTTATCAAGATTGGTAGTGCTGCCAATCTTTTCCGGGTGAATGAGAGTTCGCTTTCCAGTTATTCTAAGCACGTCAACTGGTTCGATATCTTCCATTCCAAGATTGAAAATCTTCTGCTCTCCTGCGGCGACCGTAAACTCACGGGTTTCGGAAAGCATCTCTTTGTGGGAAAAGGTGATGCTCCACTCGCCTGGCTCCAAATCCTTTATAAGGAACGTTCCATCTGCCGCAGTTTCCGTGTGATGTCTTTTATGCTCTTCGCCCTTTTTCTCAAGAACGATTCTTACATCACTAATATTTCGTTCTTTCGAAAGATCAGTAATCCTCCCGGATAGGTTCGCCGTTCCTGCTGCAGGCCTCGGTACCGCTTGTTGCCGGGGCTGCTGTGGTTGCGCTTGTTGCTGTGGTTGCTGAGCCGGCTGGTCGTGAAGAGCCGGTGATGGTTGTTCTTCATTTGGAGAAGATTGTTGTTCTTTTGAGACTGGTACAGGTTGTTGTGATTGCTGAGCA
>CAYZJR010000155.1:10266-12189 GCA_964478655.1 uncultured Candidatus Obscuribacterales bacterium | reverse complement strand
TTTTCTTATCTCCGGAATAGTTGAGGAATCCACCGTACATTTCTAGAGCACTTTTGAGTAGGTCGGCTGCACTTGCTTGTTTATAGATGCTGATGCACTCCTCAAATTGCTGATTCGCCTCATTCATTTCTTTGAGCATCATGTTTGTTTGCGCCAGATTTTGTAATGAGTTTCCAATCAAACAATCTGAAGGCGTCAGGTTTTTGCGCCTGATATCTAACGCCGACGTGTAGACTTTTTTCGCCTCAGCATACTTGCCTCGTGTTAGCAGCGCATTACCAGTTTCTTCCAATTTCTCTGCTAGAGTCAAGCATTCGAGCAACTCTTTGCGTTTTGCGACCACATCTCTACGTTCCTTCAATTTTTGCAGAACATCCTCTGAACTTAGGTTCGGCATCGCAGAGATCGCAGAGATCAATTGTTCGAGATAGCGGAGATTATCGTGAGCAGCGGCAGCCGAATCCAATCGAACATCCAGAAGCTCTTCACTGACCTTAGATAGCAGCTCACGACCATACGTTTTTGTGCCTAAATCGAAGCAAATCGACGCTGCGAATACCACTCGTTTAACATAGTCAGTTGGATACTTTTTTCGAACTGAGGCTATTACTTGTGACGGCTCTTCATTCAACGGATCAATTGTGTTCAGACACACAGTAAGAGAGTCTCCAAAAAATCTCTTCTTGGCCAAAGCTTCAGCGACAGCGAAATTTTCGAGCCTGTGACGCTGCACAAATATCGCAATTCTCGGCACGTCTTCATCCTCTGAATGTTGGATGATGACCTTGAACTTGTCTGAATTGTAGAATTGCCATTCAAAGGTCCTTCGAAAAATCCGCAGCAGATCTTGCGTTCGACCTCGCGCAGTGTAAATTTCCGACAACGTATTGCATGGCGAACACTCCCGAGCAGCGACACATTCATCTTCTAGTGCCCGAAGCTGCTGCCAGTCGCCCTTTCTATAATTTATCGCGATGGTGTAGTTCTTGATCAACGGGGTCATATCGACTAGAGCAAACCTAATCGGAGTGTTGTTGGCTATCTCGTCACAAAGCGACAGTGCTGAATCAAAGTCACCAAACCATGCTCTCAATCCAGCAAGACACAATAAATCGTAGTTTTGCCAGGGGATGTTGGCGCTACTCTTGCGCAAGCTCTCAAGCCCCACTCGTGCGCTGGAAAGCAGTTCCGTGTCGATGAGAAAAGAGGATCCTTCCGGATAGTCCAAAAGAGCACCGAGCAATTGACTCGAGGTGGTTTCCGGTGCGTAACCTATTTGTGGTCCTCTCCAGGTTTTCAAAGTCTCTAGGCTTGGCTGCTTAAATATTCTGCGAATCTCCTTTCGCTCATCGCCATAGCTAGCGATGTACCTTTTCGGGGTGGAACCCAATGAAATTGCAGCTCGAAGGCACGGAAGCCAACCTGCTTCATCAGGGTCCTTCGCAGGAGGAAAATCGAACTTAGACGCATTCTCTGCAGGTTTTTGCTGGTTAATGGGCTTCGCAAGCTGGTCGAGCGTCGGAAACCCTTTCACTGAAGAAGGATCATGCTCGATCATTATTTCGCGTGGAATTGGTGGTGGCTGCCATTTATTCGAAGCCGCAGAGGAATCCTTTAATGACTCCAATCCACCGCGCAAAACCTCATCGTGCTGTGGATAGTCCGGACAGGTGTGACTGTTCTCTCCACAGCATGGCGAACACATAGCAAGTGACAATGAAATTCCAACCATAAATCTAAAATGTCGATTCATACCAACTTCAGGTTCGGTTCACCGATTTAGGGGGTGAGAACTGTGGTTCCTAGATTCATGAGAAATGAGAACTGCAGTTCCTGCGGGTTTAGGGAGGCAGAACTAGAGTTCCCAAATTCATGAGAAATGAGAACTGCAGTTCCTGCGGGTTTAGGGAGGCAGAACTAGAG
>CAYZJR010000155.1:0-10166 GCA_964478655.1 uncultured Candidatus Obscuribacterales bacterium | reverse complement strand
TTCCCAAATTCATGAGAAATGAGAACTGCAGTTCAGTTCGGACCTCTGGACTCCGAAAAGGGCAACGAAAAGCTAATGACTTTCGAACGGACTCCACATTCGCAGGCTCCTATAATAGGAACATGGGTCATGAGAATCACTAGTGAAAATCTGGATCTTTTCTGCGAGTTTGAGTCTGTTGGTGTGCATTTTGAGCCCTGTGCAGTTATCTGCGCGGGCTCAAACGAGCAGCGATCAGTTGCCGCCAGGAAACCGAATTGAGCTGCCGCGCGACATCAAGTGGACAAGCGGATTGAATCAGCAGCAGCCCATGAACCCGAATCTTCCTGCAGCAAACAGAATCGTTTTGCCGCCGGACATCAAATGGACGTCAGGTTTGGTTCTGCCTGGGTCGGGCGGAGCTATTGTAGGCGGAGATTCGACGAACAATGCTGCGCCTACGCAGCCAAATTTCTCAATGCCGGGTGGTTTTGGACAGAACTCGAATGCCGCGATGCAAGGCGGCTTCGGGCAAGGCTCAAACGCCGGCATCCAAGGTGGTTTTGGGCAAACCTCGAATGCCGGGTTTCAGGGTGGTTTTGGACAAGGTTCTGCTTCTGGGACCCGTGGCGGTTTTGGTCAGTCAAACACTGGTGCACAAGGAGGATTCGGACGAGCCTCTAACGTCGGCGCACAAGGCACTTCAAGTCAGGGTCCTTTTGGTCGGAGCAACATTGGCCAGGGTGGATTTAAGCCGAAGCTGACCGATCCGGAAGTCCAACAGGGAGTTCCACAAGTTTCACCAGTGACACCAGTTCCAAGAATCACACCAGGGGCGATACCGGAGGCACCACCGGAGGTTCTGCCTGAGAATCCGCCTCAGACTTTGCAGTCTCAAGGCGAGGGACTTGCGCCTTAGTCTTGGTCGCTGAGGATTGAATCTGAAGGCCGGTGCCATCTCCATTCAATTCGACCTTGATTTTAAAAACGTTTCTTGGATCAGTCGAAGACCCATGCGAGAAGGCACCGCATATGATGCCAGCTGCAATTTGATCCTCAACGTGGGTTTTCAAAAACCGTTTCATAGGCCGCACACCATTTGAAGCGTCGTAACTCCGGCTCACAATAAACTCCTTCGCGTCATCGCTAATGGAAACGCCAAGGTCATGAGACTGCAATTTTCGATTCAATCGACAAATCTGCACATCCAAAATTCTAAGCAAATCAGTTTTTGTCAGCGCATGGAACGCAACAATATCATCGACTCGATTCAGAAACTCTGGGCGGAATACTGTGCGCAGTTCACTTTGAGAAACGTTTGAAGTCATGATAATAAGCGAGTTTCGAAAGTCCACAACGCGTCCTTTGCCATCGGTCAGGCGACCATCATCTAAAATTTGAAGCAAAATATTGTGCACATCGCGATGAGCCTTTTCGATTTCGTCCAGCAATATGCAACAGTATGGCTTTCGACGCACAGCCTCCGTTAGTTGTCCTCCCTCGTCAAAACCGACGTAACCGGGCGGCGCGCCGATCAACCGTGCTATGGAGTATCGATCGAAATATTCAGACATGTCGATGCGCACCATCGCGTTCTCGTCATCGAAAAGAAATTCAGACAGGGCTTTGGCGAGTTCTGTCTTTCCTGTTCCGGTTGGCCCAACAAACAAGAAGCTTCCGATCGGGCGATTCGTATCGGACAGACCGGCTCTGGCTCGGCGAAGAGAACGCGCTACAGCACTTACAGCCTCCGATTGACCAACAACTCTCTTCTCAATTTCTTTCTCAATAGTCATTAGTTTTGAGCCTTCACTCTGAGAAACTTTCGAAAGTGAAATTCCAATCTTTTCTGACACGACTTCAGCAATTGTGTTCTTAGTTACGACATCTACATCGACTCGACCACATGCTCTTTCCAAGCGCTGTTGCTGCGCTTTGAGATTCTGATAGTGAAATGCAAGAGTCTTTTCAAGTTCAACCAACCTGGCGACATGCCCATCGCGCTCTGCATGTTCTATGAGAACGTCGACCGTCTTAATTTGCTGCCTTGTCTGCCTTATGGCTTGAGTCGCTTCTTTGGCTGCGTTCCATTTCACGCGCACAGCTTGAGATTGAATAAGCAATGCGTCAAGCCGCAGTTGAATATTTCGAACGCGCTCAACTCTCTTCGAAGCCGGTTCGGGCGACGAATCAGAATCGTCACTGAGTGAGTCCAGCTCTAGCTCCAACTGCGACTGTTCATGCTTCAATACGTCGATAGCTTTGGAGAAACCATCAACTTGCATTGCCACTTTCGCGCACGCGGTTTCAACTAAATCAATTGCCTTGTCAGGAAAGAATCGCGAAGCGATGTATCGTCGAGAAAGTTTCACGGCAGCAATGAGCGCATCGTCAGCAAGTCGCACACCATAATGATTCTGCCACTTGCTCTTGAGCCCCCGCAAGATAGACACTGTCGTTTTCTCATCGGGTTCTGAGACATGAACTGGTTCAAACCGCCGCTCTAGTGCCGCATCCTTTTCGATGTACTTCTGATACTCGTAAAAAGTCGTCGCACCAATGAGACGCAGCTCACCACGCGACAGCGCAGGTTTTAACAAGTTGGCAGCATCAAGATTACCGCTGCCTCCAGAACCCGCACCAACCAACATATGAATCTCATCGATAAACAGAATGATACTACCCCTTTTGGCGACAAGTTCCTCGACGACTTCGCGCAAGCGCTCTTCGAAAGCACCTCGCTCTTTAGTTCCGGCGATCAATGCGTTGATGTCGAGGCAGATCAATGATGTTCCAACCAAATTTTCTGTAACTTCGCGATTGACGATTTTCATTGCCAATCCTTCAACAATTGCAGTCTTTCCTACACCCGGTTCTCCGACGAGGACAGGGTTGTTCTTAGTCCTTCTAATCAGGGTTTCGGTCACTCGACGTATCTCGACGTCTCGACCGAAAGCAAGATTCAGCTCGCCATTTCTTGCTGCTTGTGTTAAATCACGTCCGAAAAGTTGCAGCGCACTTTCCGAACCCTTTGAGTCCGTTTTGTTTGTCATATTCGTGTACTTCAGGTGAGCGCCTAACTTCTTGGTGTGCGGCGCCGTGGTGGTTTGGGATTGAACAGTCGAAAGAGCGCGCGAAACGCCGCGACTATTAGACGAATGATTGTTCTGACTAGTGAGGCAATGAAGCGTCTCACCCAGCCTATGATCATCGGAGTGAAGATTGGCTTCGGAAGCAGCCTATCAAAGAACATCAGCATCACAAAAGGTGTTAAAAGGTATAAAAAGAATTGCCACAGCCACAGTCTCATACTGTTCCTCCATGCATTTCGGGGAAACTACTGCTGCAATAAATGAATGCTGGGCCGCAAGAATGAGTCGCGGGCTTCCGAAATTGACACAGGAAGCAAACGACCGCAAAAAATCAAAGTAGACCTGTCGACGATGGGATGCGTTGAATGTTCCGCATCGTGCAAACTCAAGACACGGATTAGTTAAGGCTTTCGTGACTATTCCAATCCACAGCCAGTCGCTTTAACATACCAGTTAAGGGCAGATGTTTAAGACATTAAGATGAAACCGACCCACTCCTTGACATCCGGCTAGAATAGTCACAGCTCAACCCCCCCCTCTATAATTCGATCGCAAGAACAAGTGAGTTCGGTGCGAAAGGAGTTTCTATGAACGATACCGGCGAACTTCCCAGGATTTGCCCTTCATGTCGCGAGAAAGACGTTACCAGTTTCAGCAAATGCAAATTCTGCGGTACCAGATATGATGCAGTAATATCACGCCCATCTCCACTGAATCTCGACGAACGATTCATAGGCGTTGCCGCAATTGCAGCACTGCTCATTGGCGGAACGATGTTCTTCAACTCATCGATACAGGCGGCGAAAGCTGAAAAACTTAAGCCAGTCGTCCAGGCTGTGAAGGCATCAAACCGACCACATGTTTACGAATTTTACGCAGATTGGTGCGGGCCTTGCCGCGCCTATGGACCGATTGTCGATGCGGCCTCCACGAAGTATTCAAGTCAAATCGATTTCAAGCGACTCAACGTCGACCACTCCGACAGCAAAGACCTTGCAATGGCGATGGAGGTGCGTGCGATTCCTAAAACTGTCATTTTCGATCGCAACGGCAAAGAGGTCGCATCCTTCACAGGCGCAGTCAGCGCGCAACAGCTCGACCAGCAAATACAGGCTGTTTTGGCGAGTAACTGAACGCCGTAACTGATAATTAATAACGGGCCTACTTACCTTGCTATTGTGTCTGAAATGTAAGTATCATGACCCGATATGGTTCAGCAAATTGCTATTTCGTTTCCTGAAAAGACGTCGCTTGGTACTTTGTACATTGCGGAACGCGATTTCCCACATCAACGCAAGTGGCTCGGCGATGCTCGGGGGCAATGGTCTTCGGAACTGCCGGAAGGCAAGCATCTGGGAATCGCGCTCAGCGATAGACTTTCGCAAGATGCGTTGACTGCCAACATTGTGCAATTGAGCCAGTTTCAATCTTTAGATCTATCGATGTCGCACTTCAGCGATCGGGCGTTTTTGCCTTTGACTTCTCTGACTGAGTTGTTGGAGTTGCGCCTTGATTTCTTGCGTTTCGCCGACCAGCACGTGCCCATGCTTGAAGGTTTCACGAAGCTGAGAACGCTGTGGCTGACCGGAACATCCATTGGCGACAACGGTCTGAGCGCCTTGACTCCGCTGAAGTCCTTGGTCAGTTTGATGCTGAAAAAAACTGCGATTTCAGATGAAGGGCTCGGCAATCTGCAGCTCGAACAACTCAGATATCTCGGATTGCCCTCGCACATCACAAACGCCGGGCTGCAGCACCTTCTCAAGCTTCCGAGAATTCAGATGGTCGATTTGACCGAAGCAAAAATCACCGATGAAGGATTGAGGATTTTGGCGCAAAGCAAAACCTTGTCGGAACTACATTTGAGTGATACCACCATTAGTGACTCGGGAATTGCGCTTCTTGCAGGGTTGTCGACTCTGAAGATTCTGTTTTTGATTGGAACGCCAATCACTGATAAGGCAGTTCCTGAGCTTGAGAAAATGTCAGCGTTGGTACATCTGGATATTCGCGACACTAAAATCTCAGAGATTGGTGCGGAACGTTTGCGCAAGGCGCTGCAAAATTGCGCAATCTTCGGACCATAGTTTTTGTAGTTGTCTATTAGCCGTTGCCGACTAGCGTGCCTACTAGCCGTCATTGGCTAACTCTCGCTGCAATCGACGAAGTAGTCGTTCGAGATCTTGTTTCATATCAGTTGCTGTCGCATAGCGCGCCGTGACATCAAGAGCGGTGGCGCGCGCGACGATTGAGTCTAGTTCATCACTAATACCTGCATTTATCTTTTGCGGATGCGACTGCAAAATCGGAGTCGGCTCAACGCCTGTAAGGAGAAACGATAGAGTCGCACCGAGCGCGTAGATGTCGCTCTGTACCGTCGCTTGTCCTCTAAATTGTTCGGGTGGAATATAGGAATGTTTCCCCACAACAGTTTTAGTGGTATTCGCCTCGAGTTGCTGAGCGACGTTAAAGTCGATCAGCTTGATCGATAAAGAACCTCCGACCAACATCAAATTGTCCGGCGTAAAGTCGCGATGCACCACGGGCGGTTTGCCAGAATGCAAATACTCCAAGATCTGGCACATCGTTATGGCTAAAGGCACCGCCTGAGTTTCGATAAGAGCGCCACTGTCTTCGATTCGCTGTTGCAGTGTGGTTCCGTCTATGTGCTCTAACACAAGATACGCTCGTTGATCTTCGACAAAGAAATCGAGGAGCTTTACGATGTTTGGATGTTGCAACTTCTTGAGCAACGCCGCCTCTTTCTGAATGTTTTCCAAAACGCGCTTGCGAACTTTGATTCCAGCTTGCGCCGGCAGGACGAATTCTTTCAACACGACTCTAAACTTATCGCTCAAATTTGCAATGGATGCCTCATATGCGGTGGCTTGACCGCCGGCACCGATTGTTCGTGCTATCTTGTACTTCTTCTCGCCGACATATGTTTCGATAGCAAGTTCACCATCGCGAAGGCGAGCTGTAGACTGGTTTAGAGCATTGAACCAAATGTCAGTATAGCTCTCAACCTTAAGGCTCAAGTTCAATTCGTCGCTCACAGTTGGTTCTATTCTGTACGACGGCAAGAATTTTGTGAGTCCGATCTGCAACCTCTTTCGATCGTCACTCGAAGCGATACCTTCCAAATCCATTTCAAGTGTGGCGCGCTCACAGCCTATGGTGTGCCAGCCTTTCGACATCTCGGGTGCGAGCATCATGAAAACAAGCCGATCAGACAAGGGCAACAAACGCGCGATTACATTGAATTCCAACTTGGTCTGATCTTCGCATTTTTTGTCGATGCTCACGTGACTGATGCGATCCCACGAAAGCAGTGGACCGTTGATATTGCAGAAGCGCCTCAACCAGTGCAGTGCAATTCCATCTTCATTTAGCGAGATGTGTGTCGGAATCATAAAATGTCGAAGCGAAATACAGACCATGGCGAAGCCGCCGAGCAAGAGTGAAGCGAACAGCATTAGCACCGCCGTCGAAGGACTTGCGACGTATCCGACCACAACTGCCATCGAGACGAACACACAAAGAACGATTGGAAACCAGATCTCCGGCAACTGCTTCAGCTTGCGCCGCAGGATTCTTCCAGGTTTGTAGCGAATCCAAAACTGTTGATATTCGTCGCTTGCAAGTTCGCCGCGCGAAAAGAAATATCGTTTCGCCAGATGCGATTTTGTTTGAGGGTGTAGCTCCGATTCCATCATGAGTTCCCGCTCAGACTGCGCCACTAATCTTCAGCACTGCCCCGAGATCATTCTTCTTCGCGTCTTCGATGCGCGCAGACAGTTCCTGCGTGTTTTGAATGCGCTGTTCGATCTCCGTATTAGTGCAGTCACGAACGAGGTCGTTAACACCGACAGCGATCAACCCCATTAATTTACTGGGCTGCGATTCGCAAAGTGGAACCGGATCTTGCCCAGTCAACAAATAGAACATCGTACAACCGAGCGAATAGATGTCGCTTTGAGGTGTGGCTTTACCGCGGAATTGCTCGGGAGCTATGTACGATTGCTTTCCAATCAAGGTACCTGTGGCGGTGCCCACCAAATTGTTGGCCGCGCCGAAATCTATGAGCACAACCTTCCCATCTTCACGCAAAACCAAGTTGTCCGGTGTCACGTCCCTGTGTAGTACAGGGGGACTTTGCCGATGCAAGTAGTCCAATATTTCTGTTACCTGCAAGGCAAGATCCAAGACTTTGTCTTCAGAAAGAGTTCCTGACTTTCGCACAAGTTGCCGCAACGACTGCCCTGGAATGAACTCCAGAACCAAGTAATCACGCCCATTCTCAACGAAGAAATCAATCACTCTTGCAATCTGCGGATGCGACAACTCGCACAAAATTTTCGCCTCACGCGCAAAAAGCTGACGCGCCTTTTCAGACCTGGAGGCTTCCGTAGTGGACGGCAACGCCGCTTCTTTCACTACGCGCAACTCCTTATCGGATTGTTCCGCCAAATAAACTGCTGACAAACCACCCGATGCCAAATGCATCAAAATCTTGAGCCTGCCGCCTTGCAATTCGGCTCCTTTGACCAACGGCACAAAATTGGTGGCAGAGAAATGATCATGCAAATCTTCCTCCCACATCTTTGTGAATGACAGTTGCTCCAACTTTTTGCCCTGGGACTGCTGAGGAAATTTTGCAACGTCCTGCGAACCGCTTGCACTCAACTGCGGCGAGCGCCTGCACGCGATGCACCACGACTCGATCGATCTGAAAAACTTCTCCGCGTTCTCTTTCGACATTCGGTCCAACTCGACTGTTGCATGTCCGCCAGACTTGAAATAAATGAAGAGTTTTTTCTTGTCTTTGGTAGTTTCGAGCTCGTACTCGTAGGTTCCTTTGCGGTCGGAAAGGAGCATGACGCCTAATAGTATGTTGCCTATGTCGTCCCAACTTCTTTTTCTGCGAAAGAGCAAATCTGGTGCAAAGGCTGATGGAAAGTAGAGACCATCTTTTGTGAGGAACAGTTTGTCATATTTGGCAATCTGCGCAATGAGCCAGGAGGAGAAGCAAATTGCGGAGATGACGATGAGGCGGACAAGTGCCTCCATCACAGAACCGGGCTCGGCGGCCGAGAACGGCAAGCCGTAAAAAACAACCAGAAGCCCGGTGATGACTGCGATCGCGCGAACCGAAGGAACGAGCCACGCCGGAGCCGTTCGATATCGAATCACGTATGTCTGTTGTTCTGCTGGTTGGAGTTCGTCTGGCATAGCGGCAATATTCCCCATTTTCGAGCGCCACGTGGTACATACCGGCGAAATCGGAAGTAGAGCTTTTTGGGTTTTGATATTCAAAATGGGAAAAACCGCATGGATAACCATGGGAGAAACCGGGGGGTACGCATTGTAGAGCGAACCTACTAAGGATATAGTCTGAACACCCCTCACTAGAGCAGGCCTAGCCCTAGTGAAACGCCAGCCACTGGAAGCCAGAAATGCCATTCGAGTCTTTTGATCGACAACCTGACAACTCGTCAGCATCGTCCATTCAATGGGGCGATCTAGCTGGTGTCTACACTATGCGACCCGAATCGAACGGACGCTATACGGTCGACGCCGGCACTAATCAGCTTTCTACCTCTTACTATTCTGAAACCGTGTCTGGCGGCAACGGTGGGGTTTACTTCGAAACAATCAGGGGCAACGGTCCCTACACGTCCTACAGCACTGGCTCGTGGGACAATCGCGATTTCTACGGTTCTCGATACGATGTCGATCCTTACATGAACCGATGGGACCCGCGGTACAGCTACATCGACCCATATATGGATCGGTGGGATCCAAGGTATAGCAACATCGACCAAGGCATCTATGACCCGCGCTTCAATCAAGATCCGCGGTACGCATACGACCCGCGTTATTCGCAAGATCCGCGCTATGCATACGACCCGCGTTATTCGCAAGATCCGCGCTATGCATACGACCCGCGTTATTCGCAAGATCCGCGCTATGCATACGACCCGCGTCTGAACAACAGAAATACAGACTACCGATACCAATGGGGCGGAAACCGCTGGGATCCTCGCGTCTCCGGAGACTACAGATACCAACAGTATCAACAACAAGGTCGCCCGTACTTTGATCCACGCCAACGACAGCTAGAACAAATGTACCGACCCGGCGGCAACGTAGCCGATTTCATGGTCAACCAGATGCAAGCGCAGATTCAGCGTCGCGCGCAAGAACAGTTGTACCGTCAGCAGCAGGAAAATTATTACCGCCAGCAGCAGATGTATCAGCAGCAGCAGGCATATCGTCAACCTTATGACTACAGGCAACAGCAAAACGATGCATATCGCCAGCAGCAGATTGAACAATATCGGAGACAGCAACAATACGACGCATACGTAAGATCGCAGCAGCAACAACAGCAGCGCTATGACGGTTATCGTCAGCAGGTCGACCCGCGTCAGCAGCAGTACGACGCCTACAATCGTCAGCAACAGACCGAAGCGTATCGTCGCGAGCAGTACGAAAACTATATGCGACAACAACAGGGTCAGAACGGATACCGCGACAACGGCTATTACGATCCACGCAACCAAGGGCGGTATCAACCGCAACAGCAGGGTGACGGGGCATGGGCACGCTTGAGCAGCACAGTTCAAGGCATGGTCGGCCACTCAACCTTGGAATACAACCGGAACGTACCTGAAAATCTCGGATGCGCAACGTTTGTGAGCGCTGCTCTTAGCCGCGCGTACGGATTGCCAATCAAGGACACCGGCGTTGCCTCTCTAGAAAGCACAATCAAGAAGAATAACTTCCAACAAGTTTCACTCGATCAAATTAGACCCGGCGACGTCATCATCGGTCATAGAGGACCTGGCGACTATGGTCACGCGGCAATCTACATGGGCGATGGGCAGATCGCAAACAACAACAGTGGCAAACGCCGAGTCAGCATCGACAGCGTCAACAAATTCAACAACCCGTCCTTCAAGCAGGTTCGCGCTTATCGGTATGTCGGTGACGTAAGCTACGCGTAGCAGTTAGCGCTGAATTCGCAGATCATGCGTCGCGTGGTGCGGAGCGCGTGGTGCGGAGCGCGTGGTGCGGAGCGCGTGGTGCGAA
>CAYZJR010000154.1:5205-12223 GCA_964478655.1 uncultured Candidatus Obscuribacterales bacterium | reverse complement strand
ATAATACGTGGTTTCCTCTCCTAGGACGAGACGCAGTTTCTGGTGGTTATACAAATGACATGCACCTCATTGGAAAAAATGCACAGGGGAAATGGGTTAAGAGAGGAGGGTTTTACCTTCATGTTGGCAGAGAGTCAAACGGCTGTTTGACGAGTTGGGCCGACAAATCCAGAATCGAAAATCCTGAAACCTACTACCCTCAAGGAAAGGAATACGACAAACTATCTGTGATACTTGGTAAGCTGAAGCAAAAGGACCATATATGTACAAGGGTTTTGGTTACACAGGAACGTTGCAAGTCAACCCATAGGAGGAAGCTCCATTAGCAGAGTCTTTATAGCCGTTTCAATCCTGGTATGTTTTGCTTTTGTTGTTACTGGTAGATCTGCCGACGCAATAACGGTTTCGGCGGCCCAGAGACAACTTTTGCAGCTGTGCGAAGATGCGCCAAAAGATCGAGCAATTGAACCAAAAGAATGGAAAATGTTAAATCCGAGAATCAGTCAGATAGTCTCCTCAGTTGGCAACTCCAGAGACCTTGCGGATTTGGCGCTTTGGTGTGACCTGTCAACTCCAGTGTTTGAAGAAGTTCGAGACAGAAAGTTTATCTTTGTGAATGCAAGGGATGCTTGTATCTTCCGCATCGGAACCCCACGAGACGAATCTGCTAAGTCAGCCCTTCAAAAGGTTCGTCGGAACCTTTTGGTAGATGGAATGCTATCTAAGCAGCTTCGTAACGCTGAGACTAGACTTGGAGTGCCCAGACCTACCCGTGTTGCACTTTTTAATTTCGAATCTCCGAAGGAGATTTCTGAATTGCCGATTTCGCCGTCAGCGACAAACTATCGCTCAAGTACAATTGATAGCTTTTGGGACCTTTGGAGCAAGAATCAACATATTTGGGATCGCTGTGGACGAAAGCAGCAAATTTGGATAAAAATGGCAATCAACGGTTCCACTGCTAGGCTAGTGAGTCTCACTTTCAATGATTTCAGCAGGCTAACCAAAGAGTCTAAGATTAGTCTTGAGTCCAACATTCGGACCGCAATTGATAAATGGAAACCACCAGAATCCAAATATCATGCTGTATCGGTTACAGTGAAATTGACGAATCCATAACCCCGAATTCATTTTCCATTCCCCTTTGTGTAGATCTGATCTACTTCCACTCTGTATCTTGCGACTTGCTGCCTGCGACTTTCTGCCCATCTGCATCGGTGTTCAATGCTGATGCAAGCGATGGAGTCTTTTCGATTGTCGCTGCAATTAGTTTGATTAGCTTGGCGCCGCCGTTTCGATTGAGGTGAACGGTGTCGAGATAGTCGCCTTCACCAAACTCCTGACTGTCAAAAAGGTCGATCCATTGTGCATCGTGTCTGCTGCAAGTCAGTGCTAAACTGCCGCGAAACTCGCTCCAGAAGTTCTCCGGAAGGAGTGCACGGTTAGGCGCCAAGCTTGGCATTCCCACCACCAGTGTCTTGATGCCGTTCTGTTCGAGATACGTCAACAAGGCTTCGAAGTAGCGCTTTTGTTGCGGGTACAACGGCGGATTAGCATTCTTGTAGCGCTGCATGTATTCGCGCGTATTGTCGATAAATGCATACGGTGGACGAGCTGGAATCATCCACTCACCCGGGCGAGGCTGCCCACCTGTCGCAGAGAGAGCCTGCATCAGTTTGGCTTTTGACACCTTAGTTCCCTGCTCTCGCTCTGGCGTGTTGTTATCCGGATTCGTAAAAGTCGCTTTTCCAGCCAATGTTGGAGGGTCGTTTCCTTGGAGTGCTTTCTTTATTTGTTTGAGCGGCAAGTGATTGTTCAGGCGCCAATCAAGTTCTTGTAGTGGCGAATTGAATGCGTCATGTGTGAGATCTCCAAGATCTACATATGATTGAAGAAATTGGAACGGCTCAGTATCACTCGCGGAAGGCAAGGTGTTGTCGATGAAATCACGAGGATTGATGCCGATGATTGCCACTTTTGGTTTTCTTTGTGAAAACAGCGCTTTTGCGATCATCAAATGATCGGACACCATGGCACCGCCGACTGCAAAGTTGAACACCTTCACCGGCAAACCCATGTCTTCCTTTAAATCACGCTCCAGTGTGAGAGCGCTGCGATGCAGCACAGCATCAAGGTTCCGGTTGAGCAAATCAGCATCGGCTGAGAACACTGCGCACGCCAACTGAGAGCTGCCCATGAGCACCACATCTGATGCCTTTTCATTGAGATAGCTTCGCGCCATCCACCAAACCCAAGGACCTTGCTGTCTTTGTTCTGATGTGCTGTTCTTTATCGACTCAGTTGTGAGCACCGGGTGCGATTTCGGAACCAAGAAAAAGATCGCGAGATTCAACACTGCGAATCCAACAACCACATACAAAAATCGAGAGCCCAACAAAGTGGACGCGGCAATCTTTGCTGTTCCACCCTTACATTCCAAGGTCATTGTTATCCTCCCGGACAACCTTGGAAGCCACAGAACGATGCCGCTTCAACTCCTGACCGGCCATGCGCATCGCCTCGTGTGTTCGTGTGTTCGAATCGAGAGTTCTTGCTACGTGTTCGAGAAACTTGGTTCCGCCGCTCGCGTTGAGGTGCACCGAATCGTGATAATCCTCTCGTTTGTAGATCGAGAAGTCGTTCATCTCAAAGGCCGGAACATCATAAGAGTTCGAGAAATCTCGAAGCGCTGCAATGTAGCTGAGATAGATCCAGGGCTTGAGAATGTTGATGTTCTCGGGTGTAATCGGCATGTTTACGAGCACAAGCTCAATGCGTTCCTTCTTGCAAAACATTGCGAGTTTGCGCAAGAAGTAGAGTTGCACTTGATAGTTGTGTGGGTCAGGATTTTTGTAGCGATCGAGATACTCTTTGGTGTTGTCCTTGTATTCAGACTTCGCCGGATCTTGCGGTTGCGCGATAACTGCTAGAGGATGAATCTCTCCGTATTTGTAAGTCGGAAGGAGATTCACGCGCTGCCAATAATTATAAGTCCCTTTGCCTGGCGGAAAGACGGTGTTCATCAGCTTTTCGATTGTCTCCGTGCACAGAAGCTGCACGTCGAGAGAGTGCTCGTAAAAATAAGTGCTCTTCTGCATGAGCCAATCTAGTTTACCCAGCGGCGATCTAAACAACCCAGGAGCGACGTCATCAATGTGCGACAAGCGTTTCAAGAAGCGAAACGGTTCTGTGTCAGTTGGGCTGCTCATTGAACTGTCTATGAAATCGCGCGGTGCGAGCCCGTAAATAACGACATCGGGGCGATGTGCGGTGTTTACCATCGCACGAAGGCTGAGATATGCATCAGACGGCATCTGTCCAGGAGCCGAGAGATTGAACGTGCTGAAGGTTCCGCCGAAACGTTTCTCCAGTTCTTTATCCAGCAAAGCCGACTTGTGATACGTGGTCAGGTCGAGAGGTCGTTTGAGAAATCGAGCATCGCTGCCGGAAACTGCGCTTACCATCAGGGACGAACCAAGCAAAGCGACGTTGTGCACTTGCCGTTCACTCTTCAAATCCTGGAACGTCCACCATGACCACCCACGATATGGAAACTTGTATTGATCGAAGGTGAAAGGCGTAAGAAGGGTAAGCGAACCGTTCAATATAAAGAAGATTAGAAGCGTTGCCATAAACGTGCTCATACGTCCATGGTGCGCGTGCTCTTGCGAGATGTGTTGTCCTGTCTGCTTTTGAACGAGGTTTTCTAAAGCTTGGGTCTCGGCTTGGAGTCCGGCACTTAGCGCTGCGTTTTTAGCTACATTCTGAGCTGCGTTTTGTTGTGCATCTACAGGCGATGCAATTGTGGCACCACCGGCGATGTCAGCTGCCGCTTGCGCATTTGAAGTCAAAGGCTGATTGGTCTCTGTTGGTGTCGGCGTCGTCATAGCGAGCCTCCTTTCCGCGGAGCCTTGTCAGCGACTCTTCCTGCGACATCCCCGGCGCCGACTTCTGCGACCTTGTCTGCTATCTTCTGTGCTTTATTCGACGCACCCAATGCTTCTTTTACGGGAACATTCTTGGCTAGTTCCTGCGCCAAAAGATCAAAGAACTTCGCGCCGCCACCAGAATGCAAGTGCACTGTGTCGCCAAAATCTGCCAGATTGAAGGCATTCTTTGCATGCATGTCGATGAACACCGCACCGTTGCTGCGCGCTGTTTTTTCCAGGGTTGTGCGATAGGTGTTCCAGATCTCGTCTGAAAGAATCTGGCGGTTTGCTTCGGTGATCGGCATTGCAACAACCACGGGCAGAATCTTGCGTTCGTTAGCTGTCTTGAGCAGATCGCCGAGGAAAGTCATCTGTCCATCGAAGGTCTCGCGCTTCAGCTTCTTGTAGCGCTTGCGATACTCATCCAGGTTGTCCGAAAACTTCGACCTCGACTCAGGAGTCGTCGGGCGGAAGAAGCATTCGTTCTCCTGAATCTCAAATTGATGATACTCAGGCATCAGCGTGCGTCGAATGTGCACGCTCGCAGGTTTGCTTGGGTTGAACTTCTCTGTGAGTTTTTCGAAGAAACGAGAGGTTTCCTCTTTGAGATCCGTGCGCTGCTTATAGGTATAAAAGGAGCGTTCGAGCTCGTAATTGAGGCGCTCTTCCCACTGTGGAACAACCAATCTCGCATGACTCGAAACATCTCCGAATCTCGAGATGTATCGATAGGGGTCAGTCGCAGAAGGGCTTGGCAGAAGGTTGTCCAAGAAGTCGCGGGGACCGACACCGTACACGACGACTTGCGGCTTGTTCTCGTCCTTCATCAAAAACTTCGTCAAGAAGTAAGCATCGGACGGCATCTCTCCAGGCAACGCAAAGTTGTAGGTGCGCACTGGACTGCCCGAATACTTTTTGAAGTGATCTTCAAAGAACACACTCTTATGGTGCTTCGAAGCATCAACGGTCTTGTTCATGTAATCGGCGTCTAGTCCATCGAGCGGCACCAAGACGAGTGACGAACCCATGAAGACTAACTGAGGGCGCGCATTGTCAGGACGCTTTGCGATGAAGTCTTTGATTGCCCATGAAGTCCAAGTGTCATACGGAAAATCGGCGGGGTCGCGCTTTCCAAACTGAACTGCCGACATCACCTGACAAACGGCTACGAAGATCGCAAGAGCGACGAAGAATCGGCTCGTTGCAAGAGCTTTCCAAAAGGGTTTCTTTGCGCCTTTGTCAGTCGGCGAACTCGTGCTGTGTGCATCATGTGCGCAGCATGAGTCCGCTTTGATAGGCGGCGCTGGTGCTGTCGGGACTGCCATTAGAACTGGAAGTAAATGAACCTTGGTGAGCTATCCGGGGTGAACACGGTCAATACGCACATAAGAAGAACCATTACTCCGACCTGCACTGCCCATGGTGGGGACAGGTAGAACTTCTTGTCATTGAGCCAGTTGACGACGATGTGAGAAATCATCAACGCCGGCAAAATCAACAACAACGACGGGAAGATAATTGGATCTCTGATTTGCAGAATTGCCAGTTGGCTTGCGCTGAAGTGTGCCAACGCTTGAGGCGCTTCCACAAACATCTTGCTCAGCATTGTGCCTGCAATCTTGAGATCATCAGCTCTGAAGAGCACCCAGCCTACGCACACGATGTGGAAGGTGGCGACGACTGCAAAGGCGTGATAGAGCTTGGATTCGTAGAGTTTCTTTTGAACGCCGAGGCCTTCAAGCATTCGCTGCCATTCTTTATGCAGAATGAGAGCGATACCTTGATAGGCGCCCCAAGCCAGGAAGTGCATCGCAGCACCGTGCCAGAGGCCGCCGAGAGCCATCGTGATGAAAAGGTTGCGGTAGTTGAGCCACTTGCCTCCGCGCGAACCGCCCAGAGGAATAAACAGGTAGTCACGCAACCATGTTGAAAGGCTGATGTGCCAGCGATGCCAGAAGTCAGCCACGTTTGCTGCCAGGTAAGGCAAGTTGAAGTTGATCGGCACCTTATATCCGAACAACAAGGCCGAACCGCGGGCGATATCAGTGTAGCCGGCGAAGTCAAAGAAGATTTGGAACGCAAACGCGTACGCAATAATCCAAAGGTCAATGCCTGAGAAGTTTTCTGGGTGCGAGAATCCGGCTTGAACAACCAATGCCAGGTTATCGGCAATGAGAACTTTCTTGGCAAGACCCATAAGGATCATTTGCATGCCATCATCGAGGTATTCCCATTTGAATTTTGCTGGAATGCTCAACTGCGGAATGAAGTCGAGGTAGCGTTTGATGGGACCTGCGATTTGGGTTGGGAAGAACGAAGCGAAGAGTGCGAAATCTACAAAGGATTTGACAGTTGGTTTGCCTCTGTAGACTTCAACTGCATAGTGAATGAATTCGAAAACGAAGAAGGAGATTCCGAGCGGGAGAATAATATGGAGGTGTGGTTCGCGCCAGTCTATGCCGAAGAGACCGAGACCACCTTTTATAGAGTCGACTGTGAAGTATGCATATTTGAAGATGCCGAGACAGATCAAGTTTGCTGCAACGGTAATGCCCAACCAGAGTTTCTTGCGTTCGGACTTCGCAATCATCGGAACAAGGAAGAAGTTGCCGAGCGTCAAGCCTAAGATCAACAGTCCGTAGATTGGCTTCCACGACATGTAGAATACGTAGCTTGCCACCAAAAGTAGTGGCACGCGCAGGCGGTGTGGGCACAGCCAGAATAAGAGAAATACTGTTGGCAAAAACACCAAGTACTGCAAACTGTTGAATAACAAGTCGCTTCTCCTTAAGCTCCGAAATCCCGGTTGGACGCCGCCAAACAAAGTTTTCAATGGCAGCGAAACACATCATAAATGTTGGATTTCAAGAATGTCTACCGGCGCACTATTCTCTTAACCTAAAACGTTGTTAGTAACTTTTTTCGATCTTTGAAGAAAGGCACCGGGTGGCTGTTTTAAGCCGCTTGACTTGCCTGGTGAGTGCAAAATGCATGAATGCGATTTCTCAGTCAAGTTTTATTTTTGAGTGCTTCAAAATTATCTGACTGTCCTTGCAAATTGCTCGGGGGCGTGCTGTGGGCGTTTGGTT
>CAYZJR010000154.1:0-5105 GCA_964478655.1 uncultured Candidatus Obscuribacterales bacterium | reverse complement strand
CATCCATCGCAGCCGCACGACTAGTCCGCGTCCGCTCCGCCTTGCCCCTTGGCAAACCCTTCGGCGATCAATTGATATCCGCCACCGTAGACGGTTTTTATGTATTTGCGATCTGGAGTTTCCAGTCGTGTTCTCAAGTGGCGAATGTGCACGCGAATCGTATCTACGTCATCGTCTGGAGAGTAACCCCAGACTTCTTCTAGAAGCTTTCCGGTGGATACCGTTTGACCGTGATGTTGCATCAAGCAATGCAAAATTTCGAATTCAGTCGGAGTGAGTTTGACGATTCTTTCTTTTACTTTGGCTTGCAAGTTTTCGGGAATCAACGTGATTTCACCGGCGGTCAAAATCTCCGGAAGGGTTGCAGAATGTGGAACCGAGCCTGAACGCCGAAGCAATGCTCTTACGCGAACTTGCAATTCTGGAATTTCAAATGGCTTGACAAGGTAGTCGTCAGCACCGGAGTCAAATCCGGTGACCTTATCTTGGGTCATGCCAAGTGCGGTGAGCATCAAAACGGGAATTGGATGCGTTTGCGGGTTCTGCCTCAATCTCTGGCAAACGGTGAAACCGTCGAGATCCGGCATCATGACATCTAGGACTATCATGTCCGGTCGATTTTGTTGAGCGAGTGCAAGCCCCTTGATACCGTCGCTGGCGACAGATACCTGATGCCCTAACAGCTCCAGATTTACCTTTACCAGTTCGGCAATTGCCTGGTCGTCGTCGATCACCAGTATTCTTGACAATTTCGTATCTCCCAGAAGCTACTCGAAGCTCATCGCTGCCAATTTTACTGGAATTTTCAGGACTCGCCCGCCGCGTACAACAGTAAGAGTAACTACTTGATTTGGTTTCTTTTCTTCGATGTATGAAAGAAGGTCATCAGGCGTCGTTACAGGCCTGTTGTCAATAGAGATGATTGTGTCTGCCATTGTTGGATCGTTATATTCATATACGAATGGACCTTCCCGATAAATGACTCGTTTGGGTCCTGAGATTCCTGCGTTGTGTGCGGGTCCGTTGCGTTCCACCCCGAGCACCCTCAAACCGCCGCGAACAGGCACCGTATGGATGCCCAAATCGGTTCTGGAGACGCCATGGTGGGCGATGAGCTCCGGTACGATGCGTTTCGCGATGTTTACAGGGATGGCGAAGCCGATACCTGCAGATTGGCCGGAAAGACTGAATATTGCCGTGTTTATGCCGACCATGTGCCCGTTTGTGTCGAGCAGCGGTCCGCCGGAATTGCCTGGATTTATGGCTGCGTCGGTCTGGATGATGCCTTTGATTAGACGGCTGTTGCCGTTGATGTCTTCTGCCTTCAAGGTGCGTCCGAGGCTCGAAACGATGCCCTGGGTTAGAGTTCGGTCGAGTCCAAAGGGGTTGCCTATGGCGAAGACGCGACGCCCGACTTCAAGTTTGTTGGAGTCGCCCAGGGGTATCGTCGTGAGCTTTTTGCCCGGTGGCGGGGTCACTTTCAAAACAGCCAAATCGTTGGCTGGGTCGCCTCCGACGAACTTCGCAACGAGCGACGTGCCGTCGGCGAAGGTGCAGCGAACGCCCGTGGCACCTTTGATTACGTGGAAGTTGGTGAGAATGTACCCGTCGGCGCTGATGACGCTTCCTGAGCCGCAGCCCTCTCTCGGCATGATGTTGAAGTACAAGTCTTCTGACGTTGCGATCGTCGAAAGGTTTACCACGGCTTGGTTGCACGTCTTGTAGACGTGAATGTTTGTCAATTCGTCTGGCGTTAGACCAGCTTGGGGCGCCGAAGAAACTCTCGTCGAACTCGCGGCCACCGTCGCCGAAGGCTTGCGGGCTGCGCTCTTGCTTTCTGCTTGCATTGGAGTTTGGGTCGTTGCAAGCAAAATTGAAAGCAATGCAGGAACGCATGCAGAGATTCGCTCAATTTTTGGTCGCACCATTTACTAATCGCCCTCACTTACGTGAACTTCCGGAGTAGTTTCCACTTTATCCGAACTGTTAGGTTCTTGCCCTGCCTGAGCCGATTTTGACTTTTGTCCGATACGTGGTTCCGTTCCATCCATCATTCGTTTTATGTTCGACTTGTGTCTGACTGTTACGATGATAAATCCGAACACGCAGAAGATTGTGTAGGCTGGATTATGCGTGATGAACCACATGTAGACGCCGCAAAGCGCAACACCGAGAATCGATGAGATCGATACAATTTTTGTTGCACCAAGGATGGCGCACCAAGTCAAAAACGTTGCGAGCCCTACCCACGGGTTGAATGCAATCAAGGTTCCAAGCCCTGTTGCGGCACTCTTGCCACCTTGAAACTTCAGGAAGATCGATTTGCTGTGCGCAATCATAACTTCGACGGCTATCACCACAGGTAGTGCATCCGGCAGACCAAGGACTGAGGGATTGTTGGCTTCGACCCAGATGGCGACTAGCGTTGGGATGTAACCCTTCAGAACGTCAATTACAAGAGTCGAGATACCTGCGACCTTACCGGCGGCGCGATAGACATTGGTGGCACCGGTAGAGCCGCTGCCGATTGTTCGAATATCTGTGCCCTTAAGCACCTTAACGAGCCAGTATCCGGTTGGTATCGAACCAACTACATATGAAACAACCATTAGTAAGACGGCGATCAACACAAGAGTCTACCTGTTGTCTTTTTTAGCTCTCATGAAGATTCGAATGGGTGTTCCTTTAAAGCCGAATGCTTCTCGCAGCTTGCGTTCTAGGTAGAGCTCGTAGTTTCTCGATGCAAGCTTATCGTCGTTGACGAATAGGATGAATGTCGGCGGTGAGGTTGAGACTTGAGTTGTGTAATAGATCTTGAGTCTCTTGCCCCGTTTGGACGAGGGTGGCGGCACAAGAGCTACGGCTTCAGCGATGACTTGATTGACTAGACCGGTGCCGATTCGGCGAGAAGTCTCGGCTTTCGCGCGTTCAGCCGCTTCAATGATTTTGAAGACACGTTGCTTCGTCATTGCGCTTGTGAAAACGACATCAGCGTATGAGAGGTGTCGAAGCTCTGTGTGTACTTCGTCGAGAAACTTTTTCATTCCACCGGACGAACGATCTTCGATCAAATCCCACTTGTTGAGGACGATTAAAACCGCCTTTCCTGCCTCTTCGATTTTGGCTGCAATCTTTTGATCTTGATCTGCAATCGGCTGAGAGGCGTCGAGAATCAACACGACAACATCGGCGCGATCGATAGCTTTCAACGAACGAACGACTGAGAAGGCTTCGACACCATAGTCTACTTTAGACTTTCTGCGTATTCCTGCAGTGTCGATTAGTCTCAGTTCGCGTCCTTCATGTTTGATGATTGTATCGATGGCATCGCGAGTGGTGCCGGGTTCGGCTGAGACAATACTTCTGGCTTTGCCGCAAAGAACATTGATCAAAGACGACTTGCCGACGTTTGGTCGGCCGACAACGGCTATGGCAGTAGGTTGAGACGGGTCCGCTTCTTGTTGCCCTTCAAGTCCGTCGACGTTGAAAATGTCTTTGATGTATTCGGACTTCTTGTTCTCTTCGGGGAAATGCTCGATGATTTTATCGAGTAGGTCGCCTACCGCGCCTGTTCCGCGCATGGCTGAAAGTGGCTGTGGGTCGCCGATTCCTAAACCGTAGAATTCGAGAATATTCTGTTCTTCGTTTGGTGTGTCGATTTTATTTACTGCCAACACAATTGGTTTCTTTGTTCGACGCAACATATTTGCTACGTCTTGATCTCCACCGGCAAGGCCTGCTTTGCCATCGACCATGAAGACGATGACATCGGCTTCGTCGACTGCTTGTCTTACTTGATCTTCAATCTGCTCATGCATTGACTCGGAACTGTTAGGAATAATTCCGCCAGTGTCTATGAGCAGAAAGTCGTGACCGCTCCAATCTGTTTCGTAATAAATGCGATCTCTTGTAACGCCAGGTGAGTCGTCTACAATCGCGTGCCGTCCGCCGACGCATCGATTGAAAAACGTGGACTTCCCGACGTTGGGACGTCCAACGATCGCTACTACCGGTCTCGACATTGCTGCCTCATTTCAACTTTCGCTATGACCCGGGCTTCTTCGGAACAATCGGCCCACCGCCACCTTCTTTGTCCTTACCAAACTTTTTGCCGAGTTTCGGACCCTGATTGTCCAGCCATTTGGTAAGGGTATCTTTTGCTGTGTTGAGGTGGACCGCGTACTCAGTATCTCCGCCTTGATCCGGATGTACTCCGGGGGTTGTGATCTGCTTTTTCCAAGCTTCGTTGACCATTGCGACGGTGAGATCGTCTGGTCTCAAACCCAAAACAAAACATGATTTGCGAATCTCAGGCGGAACTACTTTTGGAGTGAATCCCTTTCCTGCTCCCAAACCGCCGGCTGGTGCTGCGTTTCCGGGAGCGGCGCTATCTCCGCTTGCGGGTGCTTGTGCAGCCGCCTTACCGCCGACGAACTTGCTCTTCATCCCTCCGCCTGCCGCTGGACCTGCTTTCGCACCTTCGCCGGCGGGAGGCGGCGTCACGGATGGTTCGTACTCCATGCTCATTTCTTTTGATTGCGCGATGCGACTCTTGATCAGATCGGCGAGTTCGGCTTGCTGAGAAGCTGTGTCGTTGACGGCATCTTGTTTCGGCACGTCATCTGGCTCTTGTTGCGCGGCTGCTGGTGCCGGTTCTGTCGCTTGCGGCGGTGCTGACACTTCCTTGTTGTTCGGTGGAAGCTCTGGCACACTCGGCTGTGGCGCTTTCATCGCCGGTAAATTTGTCAAACTTTCTGTAGGCGAAGGTCTGTAGTTGTAGGCAGGACCCTCGAATGGCGAGTAGTCACCGGTCGTTTGGTACAACGTGGAAGACGGCTGAACATCCTCGATCACGTCAATATGTCCGAGGTCTTCAATATCCTCAAGGCTCTCGAAGATGTCCATCTGGTCGAGATCTAATGCAGACTCAGAGTGAAGTTCGGCTACAAATGGAGGCGTGTCGTGCGCCGCCGGTTGGTGCTCCCCGTGTTGTGCGGGAGGTGTCGCGTTCTCTGGAGAATCGAAATCCAGGTACGATTGCTTGGGCGGGGTCAGTTTGCGCGCTTCCATGTCTGGTTGCGGCTGCGCCGGTACCGTCGGATGCG
>CAYZJR010000153.1:6578-12685 GCA_964478655.1 uncultured Candidatus Obscuribacterales bacterium | reverse complement strand
AGCGCGTGGTGCGGAGCGCGTGGTGCGGAGCGCGTGGTGCGAAGCGCGTGGTGCGGAGCGCGTGGTGCGGAGCGCGTGGTGCGAAGCGCGTGGTGGCAATGGGCTGCACCGTATTGCTTTTTGCAGTTCCAGCACAAGCAGAACTACAGCAACTAAAAAGGACTACTGTGGCAGCAACGGCAGAGCAGCGTCGTTCCACCGAACTACTTCTTACCAAATGTTCCGGTCCAGACTCTATTGAACTGAAAGTGTTTATGTTCTGCGATCGCGCATGGAGATCCCTCCATGGCAAAACGCAGGAGGAAGACCAGGCTCAACTGCAGGTGTATGACTACTAAGCCTTAACAGGCTTTTTCTTGAGCAGAGTGCGCACTTGTTCGAGGTTGTTTTCGAACGTTCGGTTAGCAGGCTCTAAATGCAGTGCACGCAGGAATTCCTCTTCTGCTTCTTCTAGATAATGACGTCGTTGATAGACGACTCCAAGATTGTTGTGAACCCAGGCATCATCAGGTTTGATCTTCATACACATCTGAAGCTCTTTCAAGGCTTGTTCTAACTTTCCTTGCTGAATGTACAGGTTAGACAAGTTGTAGTGCGCGTCGAGCGAGAAATGATTCAACTCTGCGGCTTTCTTGTAGTGCACTTCAGCAGCCAACAGATCTCCATCTTTCCTTAGAAGAGATCCTAAATTGATATGACCTTCCACGTGATCAGGACGGCGCTCAAGAAAGTCTTCGTAGCGTTGAATCGCTTCTCTTGTGCGACCTTGCAATTGATATATGTATGCGCCTTGATAGCGGGCTTCCCAGTACTGAGGACTCAGCATCAGCGCTTGATTGATTTCCACGAGGGCGGCAATGTAATTGCCTTCGTTGGTGAACTTCTTGGCTCTTCTCAAGCAGCGTGATGGATCGGTTTCGTCAGGAACCAAAGGTTTGCGCACAGGCTTTCGCGGAATCTCTTTCGCTGGCTCTGAGGCTTGCTCTTTGTCTTCATCATCGACGTTCTCTTCATCACGTGCCAGTTTTCCTGGCTTTTGAACGTGATCGAATTTGGAGGTTGAAGACTTTTCTCGGTTGTTGCGTTCCCAGTCGCCATCAGCAGAGGCGTCGCCACCCTCGTGAATTTGATCGAACTTGGAACCACCGCTTGATTCGTACTGAATGTCTTCCCAACCCTGGCTGGCATCGGTCTCACGCTTACCGAATGCCCAAACCGGTTGCACAGGCTGCACCATGGATAAAAATCCAAAGCACGCTGTAGATACGCACAGCGCCTTAAACGCCAAGGTTCGGCCGGTTAGTTCTTTCGTTTCCATCAAATTGCCTGATTCACGCATAGAGTGCCTTGCAGCTGGGATTTCAAGATCACTCATGATATCGCTCAAAAGCAGACTTCCCGTTATGGATTTCTTATATGCCAAGTAGCTGATTGCAGGAGGCTGTCAAGCGATTTATCGTTACTCAATTCGGCGAATCTGCGGAGCGATTATCGAGCAACAAAGTCACTGGACCGTCGTTAACCAGGCTGACTTCCATGTGCGCGCCAAAAACGCCCTTCTGAACCAGCACGCCGCGCTTGGCAATCTCATCCACGAAATGCAAATAAAGTCGATTGCCTTCTTCGGGAGCGGCAGCCCTTGTAAAACCAGGGCGTCTGCCTTTGCGCCAATCGGCAATCAATGTGAATTGAGAGACGACCAGAACCGTTCCTCCCACATCAGAAACAGACTTGTTCATCTTTCCTTCTTCGTCGGCAAAGATGCGCAGTTCTACAGCCTTCTGAGCAAGATAGACGCTGTCGGCTTCCGTATCGCCCTGCTCGACGCCGAGCAGAATCAAAAGCCCGCCCTGCGTTGAGTTCTCAGGTTTTTCGATGGCACCAACGACCTCACCATCTACCACCACAGCGGCTTTCTGCACGCGTTGTAACACAGCCTTCATATGAACTAATTCTGCCTGACCACCGAATACCGACATAAGCCCGCCGGAAACTCGAACAGGCTCCAATTGTTCCGCATTCTGATTTATTTGCGTTTCTCACCCATTTCCTAGATTTAAACTAGTGCGACAGACCTCGTGGGTAATTGTGTTACTATTCAAATTGTCAGCAACCGGTCCGTAAGACCGGCTGAAAAACATCTCTGAAGATGTAGCTGATGTCTCGCGCCGCGGGGTGGAGCAGTCCGGTAGCTCGTTGGGCTCATAACCCAAAGGTCGTAAGTTCAAATCTTACCCCCGCAACCAATTAAAAGCCTAGAAGAACCGGCAGTTTCGAGAGAAGTGCCGGTTTTTTATTGAGGTAGGTACTTCCAATCGCCCTACCTGATGAAGATCGGCGTTTTGAAAGAAGGGTAAACTTCATAATTTCCCGCTACGCGAAGTCAGCTCAGATCGAAAATAACACCGCATATGGTGCAGATCAGTGACGATTTCAATATGCATGGTTGGTATCGGAGCAATCGATCTGGAAAGGTGATGCCAACAATTTTCGATAGAAACTAATGAAATAACTTCATTCTGTGAGATCGAATCACTACAATGTTTAAACAGCGGACAAAGAGCAATGTTGGACGATTTCGATTCAAACACATGCAACGGCAAGCATCACGGCCCCGTCTTGTACCTAGAGGGTGACCTCGCGATCATGAGGTGTTCGTTCTGCGAGCAAATCGTCAAAACTCCTATCGACGCAGCTGCCAGAGAGTCGAAAAGAAAGTCCTCAAGAACCTGTGTGTCTGCCTGCGATTGGGTAGCTGAAGAAAAGACGGTTAGATGCAGATCGTGCAGCTATAGTGGACCGTTACCAGCCTCTGATTGCGATCACCCGGATGTCTGACTGCAACAATCTCGTCCCTAATCGCGCATCGACTTCCTCAAGTTTTTTCATTGTGCAGAAGTAAGCTTCACCGGCTTGTTTTGTTGATCTACCGCGACTAAAACAAACTTCCCTTGAGCACAAAGTGTGCGCTCTCCTGTGAGCAGATTTTCTGCAAACATGTCCACGTTAACGGACATAGAAGTAGATCCGACCTTCAGAATTCGACCGACTAGCTCAACAAGGTGCCCATTTTTTACAGGCGCCTTGAAATCGACTTTCTCTGAGCAAGCAGTCACCATTGCCTTGCGTGAGAATCGAGAGGCGGTAATAAACGCGCTCTTATCCATCAGCTCAAGAGCGTGACCGCCAAACAAAGTCCCATAGTGGTTGGTCTGGTTTGGAAAAACCATCTCCACCATTCGAGTTTCAAATTCATCATGATTGCTATTCATAAAATTTCCCAATAAAAAAGTCCCTGTGTGAAGGCCAGGAACTCGATCTCGTATGAGCGGCGAAATGCCATCTTTCATAGAAATTCCCTCCTTGCCTCGAAGAGGTAAATTCAGTTTTCGTCT
This sequence comes from uncultured Candidatus Obscuribacterales bacterium, assembly GCA_964478655.1. Classification (GTDB taxonomy): domain Bacteria; phylum Cyanobacteriota; class Vampirovibrionia; order Obscuribacterales; family Obscuribacteraceae; genus CAYZJR01. The sequence continues at coordinate 9,290 of CAYZJR010000153.1, read as the reverse complement.
TCAGGTGGGCAGTCTGACTTGCAATTTCTTGCTTCACAGTTGCGGGACAGCGGTGGAATCACACCACACTTTCCCCACCAAATCGCCTCAAGCGATCCCTTTATTTGCTGAACACGTATGCGTATTTAGGTATTTATTGTCTCCTGTCAACCAGACCATATTATAGGTTCTGCCATCTAATCGATCCAGTACAGATTCCGCATGCAAATCGAAACATCAATTGTGAGCAGCAGGCTTTGGTGCAGAGACTATTCGCGATAGCTCGGTGATGCCTCGTTGGAGAACAAAGTCGCTGCCAGTAAGAATCGAGGGCGCTCTCCCGTCTTTTGAAAAATGCCACCACGGACCCTTCGCCACATCTTTGGGATCTGCCGAGATTTTTATGTCAGGCTCAATTCCCTTTCCGTGAATTGCAGTCCCATCACTTGTAAGAAACTGACAAAACGGCAAGTAAACGGAACTGTACTTATCAATGCGATACTCTCGATAAACTCTGCCGAATCCTGAAGTTCTCTCTCCCACGAAAGTTGCACGACCACTCCCTTTCAGCCCTGCTGCAAAAACTTCGGCACTTTGAGTAGTAGTTCTATCGATCAAAACAACCATGGGCAGGTCAGTCAGTGCACTGCTTTTTCCTTCTAACTTCTCCTCTTTTATTTGATACTTGAGTTTTCCCACCGGAGCGGTGCCGATGAAAAAGCTGGCAACCTCGACAACATCATGAAATCCGCCGATGCTGTTTCGGAGATCAAGAATGAGTCCCTTCGCATTAGCCTGACCAAGACTTGCAATCGCTGTTTTCAGAGCCTTAGTCTTGTCTTCTGTCATCGGAAACGCAGGACGAAGATAGGCAAGATTGTTATTCAGGACTGTGCAATACGATTCAGGATTACAGTCTTTGTCGTCGCGGATAACTTCAAAATCGATTGGTGAGCCGTTTCGTGACACCTGCAAGCGAACGGACGTGTTGAGCGGACCGCGAATCTTTTTCACGAAGTCATGCATTTTTCCGAAGACCGGCACACCGTCGATCTGGGTGATTACATCTCCGTAGTGAATGCCTGCCCTTGCTGCAGGAGAGTCCTTAATCACTCCTGCGACTGTTGTGCGTCTGTCTCCTGTTGGTATGAGCAATATGCCGATGCCGGCTGGGGCTTCGCTAAATTCGGGCACAAACTCGACGTTGGGATCGTTGAGGCTCGCGAACATTTGATCGATTGCAGCGATTGCTTCCGACTGCGTTCTTATTTTTCCGTCGAATCTATGCTTCCAAATCTTCCAGTCTTGATCGTTGAATTTGACGTCGCAGTAATATTGATAAATCCAATTCCAAGCGAACTCGTACTTTGATTCTGGCGCAAGTTCAATCTGTGACAATCTCGGATCATCGAGTGTCATTTGAGTTGTTTGCTGCGCGAAACAACCATTTTCTGACGCTACAAAAACAAGAACTGCAATGACAACAAAAGCGATCCGGAGACACTTCATCGACCGCGAACTCCTCGCTTCAGAAGGAAGGGCAGTTTCGTATTTCCAAGTTGAAGGTATCCACCCATTTCGTTCAGGTTAGACCCGATTTCCATCATGACGGGTCCAGATTTCGCACCTTCCCATGCCTGGAGTGTACCTTGATAGTTCGCACTATAGATGTTTCCGGAAATAGTTCCCGTAATGGTGATGTTTGTTCCGTGTCCATTGTTGGCAGTGATCGTCAGTTGGCTGCCTGATTGCACGGCGTTGGCCACAAGGCCGACTCCGTACCACTGGATTGCACCATACCAGGGGCCCGCTAAAGTGCGAGCTGAAGATAGCGGTGTGTTTGCTGGCGGACGGACAGTCGGTGGCTGAACTGGCGATTGCGTAGGTGGATTCGCAGGTCGTGCTGGAATTTTGCGATCAGCATAAAAGTCGCGCGGATCTCTTCCCCACTTACTCTCGATGTAGTAGGTTCCAGAAATCCTCTCCATGTATCCTTGTTGATAGTTCGGATCATAGGTAAACCTGTCGAACGAACCTTTTTGATTGTATTGTGGGCAGTCCCATGTCCCGGCAATGTGGTACCCGGAGATGACTCCTCGGTATGTCGTAGTACCGTCTGTGATGACAACGCTGTTGCCACTGTGTGTGATTGTATAGTCGTTGCTGCCCCACCACTTCCCGGACAGGTTGAATCCCAATGCTGGAACTGCCGGCTGTGTGACCACACCAGGGTTTGGCCATCTTGGACCAGTGTTACTTGCAGGAAGTTTGGTTGTATTGCCGGTGCTAGGACTTGTTGGCTGCCCCCAGGTCCCGGGTCCTGTTGGGTTTGTTGGCTGCCCCCAGGTCCCGGGTCCTGTTGGGTTTGTTGGCTGTCCCAAAATCGGGCCCGGGCCTGTCGGCTTAGTCGTCGCGCCAGGACCTGTAGGCTTAGTTGCGCTGCCTGTCCCAGGGGTTGTCGGCTGTCCCCACGTTCCTGGTCCGGTCGGATTTGTAGGCTGTCCCCAGATAGGACCAGGCCCCGTAGGCTTCGCAGTGCCACCACTGGGAACTGCACCTATAACAGGACCTGCAGGCTTAGTTGTGTTGCCTGTATTAGGGGTTGTTGGCTGTCCCCACGTTCCTGGTCCGGTCGGATTAGTTGGGTGTCCCCAAATGGGTGGATTGATCTGACCAGTGGGAGTTGCTCCGATTGGCGGCATCTTGAGCGGTCCAGTAGTTGTTACCGGTCCG
>CAYZJR010000153.1:0-6478 GCA_964478655.1 uncultured Candidatus Obscuribacterales bacterium | reverse complement strand
CGGAGGAGTTGTTGGTCCACTCGGAGGAGTTGTTGGTCCACTCGGAGGAGTTGGTCCGTCACCAGGTTTCTTGGGCGCAGGAAGAACTTCAATCTCTTGAGTCAATACGAGTTGGCCCGCCTTCTTTTGACGAACGATAATTTGAACTTTATAGATTCCTGGCTGCGCTTTATCATGCGCACTGTAGCTTTGCGACCAGACATAATGTCCCTGACTATTCACTACCGCGGAAAGAGCACTTGGAAGTTGCTGTCCGCCACCTGTGACCAAGTGAATTTCATTTGGAAGCATGTTCATTGGACCCAGAGCAGGGAACACTACTTCCACCATTTCTGATGTGTCACGGTTCCAACTTTCGATAACTAAATTAGCTGTCGTGCTTGGTTGCTTGCCCGGTACAAGCTGAATTCTTGGTGCTTCAAGTCTAGCTCGTAGTTCAGCTGCGGCCGGCTGGCTGGAATCCAACTCATACTCAATGTCCCGAACTACAAGCCAGCGAGTGGCATCGCCGCCTATCTCAAACACTAATGAATTAGCTTTCCAACCAACGTTCGAGCTGCCAGGAATATCATTCATTCCAACTTTTGTACTAACTTTTAAGCAACAGCTTCTCGAGCCTGTTTCGAAGGGCGGTTGAGTATCTTTTTGTTCTTCGCGTCGAATTCCTTTCCATATTCCGCAGCCTTTGTATTTAAATTCTGAATACTTGCCAGATTGCGGAGTTCGGGTCACGTCTGCGTTTATGACACAATCCAGGTCCGCAAACGCGTTGCCCACTTTCGAAACAGTTTTTGGGAGTGTCATAGCTACCGTTCCAGTGCACTCTTCGGTAGCAGTATTACCATAGATATCGCGTAAGTCCCACTTCCATGAAAATGGCACTGTGGCGTTTGTGGAAGTGATTTCATGCCATTGCTCTGGGAGTTTGGATTTCCCTCCCGATTCCGCAATATGCACTGCTGCTCGCTTGAAGCGATAAACCTTTCCAAGCGCGCCTCCACCCCCTTGCCCACCAGGGACTCCGCCGCCTGCGCCGCCTTGCCCACCACCACCAGGTCCGCCGCCTGCGCCGCCTTGCCCACCACCACCAGGTCCGTTGCCTTCGCCGCCTTGTCCATCGCCACCAGGTCCGGTGCCTCCGCCGCCTTGCCCATCGCCACCAGGTCCGGTGCCTCCGCCGCCTTGCCCATCACCACCGGGACCAGTCACACCGGGGGTTGTCGGCTCGTCCTTCCCTTGTGTGCTGGTACCTCTTTGGACAACCTCGACTAGCTGGGTAAGCACCACTTCGCCCGCACCTTTTTGACGGACAATAATTTTGATCGCTGTCACTCCCGGCGGTGCCGTCTCGCGTGCGCGATAGTTGTGGCCATCATAGTACTGTCTCCAGTTATTGCCAATTCCGCGCATGTTGAAGGGCTGCAATGCTTCATTTGCGGGGAATACTTGCAACTGTCCAGGCAAAGAGCCCCAACCATCCATGACCTGGGCATAGACTACCTCCACTGGCTCGGCCGTATCTCCCCGATAACCGCTGATATATATGCCACCGATTTTTGTTTCGCCGGGCGCCAGCACCAGCTTCGAAAACTCCAGGCTCGCTCGCAGTCGCGGAGCTGTTACGTCTTCGAAAACTTCGAACGGCGCAGATCCGTACAAGCTTCTGAATCCGGGTGCATTGATTACGAAGTTCCAGACATGTCGACCGGCTTGCTTAGAGTCAAAACGAGCCACCTTTAGTAAAATCGGTGTGCGCTCCTTCGCTGTTTTGTAAACCGTCTGATGTGTTTCGGTCTTGCCTCCGAAATTGACGTAATCGAGCTCTTCGGCTTGAACACTCTCACCGGTATTCAAACCATTCACCTGATAGCGAACAGTCAGAATGAATGCGGTTCCTAGGGGTCCTCGTTGCGGCGTAACTCTGGCAAATAACAGCTCGATATCACGAAGTGTTTTTTGTTTGTCTTGATCAACTCTGAATGGGAGTGTCCGCGAAATCCTTCCAAAGGCACCGGCATCAATCGTATAGGTCCAACCGTAGTTACCAGGGGTGGCACCCGTGTAGGTGTGATCCATTGTCCTGGAGTTGTCGGCATTGGTAATTGAGTCAGTTACTTGTGCAAACGACATTCCGGTAGGACCTGCCGAAATCGCGCTCTCTTTCTTTACATCAAGCGTGTCAGTTGCGCCAATGCTGTCCACGTGATACCTGACATGAAGTGTGAATTTGGTTCCAGCCGGACCTGCACCAGGGGTGATGCTTTCCTCATCAATCACTAATCTCTTTGCTGGTTTCACAATGAATGAAAGTGAATCCCGCTCGCGGCCGAATCCGGGTACATCGATCGTGTACGCCATTCAAACAAGCCGGCAGCAGTCGCCTTGTAATCGATTTCTTTGACGATAGTCTCGTCTTTCCAATTGATTCGACGCGTCTGCGCCGGAAACTTCATGGTTCCAATAGACTGACCAACGATTTCAGATGTTTCGGAGGCATCAACCCAAGACTTGTTTCCGCCGAGTCCCCTCACCTTGTACTTGACGCGAAGCGTAAACGTGTCTCCAACGTATCCTTCAGGATTTATGACCTGCTGCGATACGATCTCCAAACCTTTTATCTTCGCAACACTATTTACTTGGAGACTCACATCTCCGCTCGTCTTTTGCGTGCCATCTTCGGACACCAGCTCATAGTGCCACTTGTACGTACCAGCATCGGGAGGGCGGAAAGCATGCTTGGCCAACGGCCAACTGTCATCTTTCTTTTTCAATTCCTGCGAAATGGACTCTCGAGTACCAGCGGGATTCTCAACAAAGCCTGTGTATTGAATTTTTTCGCCTATATCTCCGTCGGTGTGAAACTTGAGATCCAGACTCATGTCCGAGCCGGCAAATTGCGGGTTCGGCAGACCGACCGCAGAGTCGACAACAATTCGAGCCTGCGATTTTTGCTTGACCACAAAGTGCAAGGAATCTTTGTTGGTGCTTGGCTCCTCCATACCCTCAGGCAGCTCAATTTCGAATCGCCAATCATATGGTCCGACTTTCGAAGCAGTGAAAGATTCCTTATATGTGTGCGTACCACATGGCCGCTTTATTCGATTGCCGGCCAGTGTCTTGGACTCTGGACCGTCAACCTTCGAGCTCTCGACCACATCAACGAGCGGCTTGTTGTTCTTATCAGTGGAGAGCTCGTATTCGACCTCAAGAAGAACTTTGTCTCCTGGTGCGAAGGTTGTTGAAGGTTGAGAGGCAGGCGCATCCAAGCGGAGAATCGCACGCTTGATTTCAATTTTCCGCGGCTCTTTTGGCTTGGGCAGCTTAGGCAAAGTGAACGGAACAACACCCGTTTTCTCACCAAAGGAGTCGGACCTAATTCGATAGTGCCACTCATATTTGCCTCCAACATTGTTTGCCGGCCAGCTGTCCTCAAACAAGTTCGGTATTGCCGCCGCCTGAGCTGTTCGGTCTGGAAGGTTTTGGCGATGTATTGCAGGGTTGTCGCTATCAGGCACGGATTCCATATGTCCGCCTATCACTACCTGCCCTCGACCTCCGTCGAGGTGATAACGCAGATTCAACTTGACCGGCTTGCCACCATTTGGTGCCGGTGTTGCAGTGGCCGAATCGACCACGATCGATCCGGATGTGATTGGAGCCATGTTTGCGGAGCTTTCATACCCCTCGCACTTGGCAGTAACGATGAGCTTCCAGTCCCCATTAGAGGGTAACTTGAGATCGAGTGAGTCGATTGAAATCGAGAACTGAGTGTCTTTATCTGGCACAGTGATCGTTTTTTCGGCATGCAACACTTCGTTTGGTTGATTGGCGGTACGAAGTGAAAAACGCACCTCAACTGGTTTTGTACCAGGAAGTTTCTGTGGAGTGCTGAAAGCAGCAGTACCCTTTATCCGATCACTGGCTGCTTGAATCGGCGGAACGGCAAGATCAATGATCCAATAAGATTTTGTTGGCGGCTTTTGCGCACTCGGTGTCAACAACTCTTTTAGACGCGAGTTGTCATCCGTGGCAATTGCGGTTAGATAGGCCTGAATTACATCAGCCTTCTTTGTGTCGTTATCCAGAAGCGCCTTTTGCAACTTTTGGTTGAGGGCTTTTATCATGGATCCCTTAGCAAGATCTGGCGTTTTGGACAATTTGTCATACATGTCAATAAGATTGGCGCCGGGCAAGAACCCTAAGGCACCATCCACCAACTGATCGACGAAGGTGTCAGCATCGAACTGCTCTGCCTGTACAGGCAGAAGCGGAGCGAACGAATTCAAAAGAACAAGAAACGCAGCCACGAGCGCCCGCAGCATTTGTAGCTTAAAGCCGACAGTTCTCTTTTTCGACAGAATAGTTGGTCGGCACATTTCAGTTGTGCACACAAAAAGGGAAACGTCGAGTCAGAATACAACAGTTGAGCCTAGACTGCATTGATACCGGCGAATCAGGCCTTCAGCCCAAGCGAACCCGCCACTACGATCAGCCGCAGAATCGCCTTGGCACAAGCGACTGGATTCATGGGCAGGCGGCAGAAACCCTATAACACCACGGGCGGTGCTCCAGACTACTTTTGAAACTCAGTTGTATGGACGGACCGCCTAGCGCCCAACAAATTCCTTCATCACTTGCCCATAGCGCTTGCCGACTGAATTGCAGACTATTTCGCACAATTCATAGATTGTTGCATCAGCGATGCTGTAAAAGACGTAAGCCCCTTGTCGACGCTTCTGAACGATCCCTTGTTCGGCGAGAACTGACAAATGCTTACTCACATTTGCCTGGCTCATCTCAGTCAACTCACAGAGCTCTTGGACTGATCGTTCACCTTTAAATAGATTCTGCAAAATTTGCAACCGAGAAGCATCTGAAAGCGCTCTAAACCGCGCGGCTACTATTTCAAGAGCCGGCCTAGTCAGTAGCGTTTTCTTGTTCTTCATAGGTCTAGTTCCATGAGACACAGAACCAGTCTACAACCAATGGGCCGATTTCACAATCAATCTTTCGATTGATTCGCCATATAACCAAGTGGTGATATGGTTAATTCGCACCCCAGCAGAGGGACCTTAAATGTCAGAACAGCCAACTTCCCCGATTTGTCCCCGTGTGGCATCCACTGAAGTTGCCGCGCAAAATGGGTTGGTACTAGTCGATGTTCGCAGCCCAATAGAGTTCGAGACAGAACACATCGCAGGTTCAATAAATGTGCCGCTGGAAACACTCGACTCGCGCTACGACGAAATAGCTAGAAGTGGCCAGCTAGTGGTCATTTGTCGAAGCGGCAAACGCGCCGAACGCGGAGCTTATACGTTAATGGGCCGCGGCTTTCAGCCTAAGGTTCTCGACGGCGGAATGATTGCTTGGAGAAAGTCCGGACTGCCAATAATAGAAGGGAAGAAGAGACTGTCGATCGAACGTCAAATTCAACTAATTGTAGGTTCGGGCGTATTAACCGGGGTGCTGCTCGGCGTATTTTGCAATCCTTGGTTCCTAGTAATACCCGGATTTTTCGGGGCAGGTCTGACCTTTGCCGGGCTGACCGGAACTTGCGCGTTAGGCATCCTGTTATCGAAAGCCCCATGGAACAAGCTCGAATCGGCTTACGCGCACACGGATGGCAAAAAGTCGAGCTGCTGCTCCCACTAGAGAAACTCATGTTAGGCAGTGCCATGTCAGGACTTGTTACCGGTACCCTTCTAGGACTTCTAGGCGGGGGCGGAAGCATTATCGCAGTGCCAATTCTGATTTATTTTGTTGGGCTTGAAGCAAAAGCAGCTATCGCTACGAGTCTCGTCATCGTAGGGCTCGCCAGTCTTCTTGCTGCCTGGAGCCACTACCGAAAACAAACGGTGGTTGTCTCAACCGCACTAATTTTTGGCGCAATCGGAGGAGTCGGCAGCTTCAGCGGAGCAAGATTAGCACAACTGGTTCCCGACACCGCGCAATTGATTCTTTTCGCGCTGTCCATGGTCATTATGGCTTTGCTAATGCTCAGACAAAGGCACGATTCCAGTGAGTCGAACCCCAAAAACTCCGTAGCACTGCCCGTGGTGCTCCTCGCCGGATTCTGCGCCGGGATATTCACGGGTTTGATCGGGGTTGGCGGTGGATTCATAATCGTTCCGGTTTTCACAATGCTGCTAAGAATGCCAATGAGAAAGGCAATTGGCACCTCCCTTTTAGTAATTGGAATCAACAGCTTAGTCGGTGCATTCACCTATTCTTCCAAGCTGAGTCTGAATCTTTCTGCATTACCGTTTGCTATCGCTACACTTTCGTCAGCGCCTTTAGCTGCACGGCTTGCTCACTACGTTCCGCAAGAAAAACTAAAAGTCGGTTTCGCCATTTCTCTTCTTTTCCTATCCATTTGGATGCTAACAAAACAAGTTTTCCATTAGTCATTGGAGGTCACATGTTTTTCAAACAGTATTATCTTGGATGCCTGGCACACGGGTCTTATCTTATCGGCTCA
>CAYZJR010000152.1:6769-12702 GCA_964478655.1 uncultured Candidatus Obscuribacterales bacterium | reverse complement strand
TCAAAGACTACGCTCCACAAGCCCGCAAGAGTATTGAAAGCCTTCGCTGGAAGTAACTATATCAATAACCGCCGCAATTCTGCGCTGCGCAGACGCCAAAGGACGCTATCCAAGACGAAATGAAGCAGATTGATGGTTGCGAATGTCGAGACAAGCGCAAGTCCAAAGTCGAAGCCACAAGCCTGCAACACTCTCGGAAGTCCCAGGTAAAGTGACAGCGATAACGCGACAATAGTGAATAGCAACGTAGCGACTGGACGCGAACTTGTAAGTCGCGAGAAGAGTGATTTATTGATTACAGAGTCTTTACGCGCTTCATCTTTTGAAGCAATACACTCCCCGATCTTGCACGCCACGATAACCGTCAAATACTGCGTCGCGTGGAAGAAAGCTGAGACATACAACCAGTAAATACCGGTGGCTGCCTGACCCATTACAAAGGCGCCCATGCCAGTTAAGAGTGTAAGAATTCCGGCGAGCGGAAATGTTCTATCAGTTCGCAATGAAGCTCGAACAAGTGCAAATGCAAATAGTGTCACAGCAGCGGCCAGGGCGAATTCCGATATGCGCAGAAACGGCTCAGGCACGGGACCCCAGAAAGGAATTTCGGCGCCTAAGAACTTGGTTCCGCTCCAATCTTTGTAGGTGAGCTGCCGGAGCATCGAGTATGCGACAGTTGTTCGTACCACCGCATTTAGTGCCCAGTTTTCAAACTTGTCGATTTTGTAGTTCTGCTTCAGACAATAGATGCGAACCATTCCGTAGCATTGCGACATGAAGTGGTGAGGAACAAACAGCAAGTACAACTTCAGCAAAGACGTAGCGATAATGGGTGTGCACATTGCAATGAGTGTGAGTCCGCAAAAGGCAAACGCAACCCAGTTGCTGAGCAGAAAGTGTCGTGCGCGCAAATTGTTGTTGCCGTAGGTTCGCACCAGCGTTGCAGCTGTGTGCACCTCTGCCAGCAACAATGCACCTAGCGACGAAACCATGACCAATGTCCTTGCGATCGCTCCTTCTTTTGTTCCGCCCAGACCTATATAGTGGAATGCGAAAATCAACCAAACGAAGCCGCCGCACACGAAGAAGTAGTCGAAGGCGGGACTTAAAAACCAACGTCTGGGTTTGACTGCTGCTGCGACACTCGTTGAATTCGTGGCAGGTTGAACCGCGTTCATGTTATCCGACTCAGCATGATCCGAATCCGCTTGGTCGGAGACCACATGCGCAGAGATTTTGCGCGGCAGAAATCGGGTCAAAGTTGCGAAGGAAGTAGTCATTATTGGAACAGTCCAAACGAACCCCAGGCAAAGCCCGCGATGGCGAGGACGGCGGCGGCGATTGCGCCCAGAGTCCAGAACGCGGCTTTCTTTTTCTTGAACAAGAACAAAACGCTCAGCGAAAGCAAGCTGACGGCGCCACCAATGATTAGCGCGCTTTCTGTTTGCCCGATTTTGCGTTCCATCCTCTTTGGCACAGGCACAGGCACGGGCATTGGCAATGGTGACGACGGACTCATCTCAGCACTCAGTTCCATCGGTGGCGGCGACGGAGACGGCGCCATTGTCGGAGACATGATCGGCTGAGCTGTCATCGCCTCGGTTGCGTCGGTGCCTTGGGGTCCGATGGTTCCATTAACGGCCCCTGGCAACATTGGTTGTCCCATCACGCCTGGGTTCACAAACTCGCTCCCAGTAACAGTTTGCTTCTTCTTTACTGTCTTCGGCTTCTCAAATTCCTGCGTTATGCCGGTCTCCGGACCGTTCGAATACGCGTCTCCAAAGCTGGGCTGTTCTGGCGGCGTGGGCGCAGATGACGAGTCGCCGCCTCCATACTGAGCAAATGCAGGCGTCGCGAAACCCAGAGCAGAAGTGATGCAAAGACTCCATAACGCCACGTTAAGCGGGCGGTTCTTGATTCGTGACATGCGAGTTCCTCGCGCAGGAAGTGTGTTTCGAGTCTAACACCGCTCATAAAAGCTCATAGGCCTATCTTACGTGACCGAATCTAGGGTTTACCCCAAGATCCCGCGCAACCAAGCCTGGCTTTCAAAGGCGGCGCAGGCTAAATCGCCGCCGCCAACGACATCGAAATCGGAGGACTAATTATCGAATTAACAGCCGTCAGGCTTGGGAATATGAGAAAATTGGAGGTCCCGTAATGTCCATTCAGAGGTGTTTGATGAAACGAACGCTCTTAACAGCTTTCGCTTTGACGTTGACACTCCAGTCGGCTGGTCTGCCGGCACTTAGCGCGGGTGGTCTTCACGATGGTCCAACCCGCATTGCATCGTCTGCAAGCATCGTCGCGGCATCACCCAACGCCGTTGACGGAACAACCCTCCTGCAGTCAGTTCTCGACAAATGCCAAGATTTGCGCTGCTACGAATTTGAGAGTTCGCTGACAACCTACAACGGAAACAAAACCGTCAAAGAAAGCGGTCGCTTTTACTTCAAGTCGCCAAACATGATTCGTTTCGAAGTCACCTCATCGTCAGGGCCGCGCAACGGCGCAGTCGTGGTGAGGCAACCGAATGGCAGCATCAAAGTGAAAACCGGCGGATTGTTCGGCGGTATGAAGTTGACCCTGTCGAAAGACTCGGGGCTTTTGAAGACATCGAACGGATTCAGCATCGTCGATTCTGATTTCGAGACACTCTTGAAGGGTGCGAAGAAAAAGGTCACTGGCCCGCTCAAGTGCCTGGCGACACCATCCCCGACACCATATGCCGGTGGTGTAAATGCATACATTATTGAGCTCATAGAGCCGGACGGTGATGTCGCAGAGCGCATCGCACTCGACCCGAAAGACAAACTCCCGATTGAGTGGTCGATCTTCAACAACAAGGCGCTCTTCTCAAACGTGAAGTTCAACAACACTCGCGTCAATACGGCGCTCAACGATGAGCTTTTCTCTCTTGAGAAAGGCGGCAGCGATTCGAAGTCACTTGAAGATTTGATTGCAGGCGGCTGCAAGAATCTCGAAACATTGAAGGCGGCTGATAAGAAGGAATTGACGGTGCCTGTGATGCACGAACTAGATCGTGTGCTCAACGCGCTTCAGCAAAAGGCGCAGGCATTGAAGAATGTGCAACTAGCTGCAGGCGATGCGGAACCTTCGAAATCATCGGTGGTGGCAGAGTCAGGAACCACCACATCCGACACCACCCCCGAAAAATCGCCCTCATCTGGTAAAACATTGTCGGTCGAAGAAAGCCAGGAGCTTTTGAAGATCGTCACAGCAATCGACACTCTCGTGGATGCCGTATCACCTGTATCTCCGGCGCTCGAAAGCCTCGACGCTCATTCACCGGTCGCGACAAAACCAATGAACGAGCAGTGGAAAGACAGCCTGCAGCACATTGCAGCCAGCACCGGCAGAGTGTTGGATAAGTTAGACGGACAAACAACAGATCGCAGTTTCTGCTCGGAAGAGAGTAACAAAATTGCAGCAGAAGTAGAACATCTCACACGCATCAAGGCTCAAGCTCTCAAGGAGATCTAGATGCAGAGAAACGTGAGAGCGACGGTTGTTTCTGTTGTAGTTACTGCCTTCGCTGGCGGTGCCGTGTCGATTTGCGATGCTTTGTGCTGCCAGCCCGCCCTTGCGCAAGAGACGAAATCTCAAGGTTCCGAGTCATCTGCACAAACAAAAACGCAAGACACTGGCACTTCGCCCAACAGACCGATTCGAGACAAATGGGCAGTGGTGATAGGCGTCGACAAATTTGTAGATCCCAGAATTCCTTCGCTTCGTTATTCGGCAAAGGACGCAGAAGACTTCGCGAAGTTTTTGGTCGAGAAGGGAAACTTCAAAAAGGATCACGTGCTCACCTTATTGAATGAAGAGGCAACCGAGAACAATATCGAACTGGTGATCGGCGATGATTGGCTGCCCAGGCGCGTTTTGGAAGACGATGTTATTGTAATCTACGCATCTACACATGGTAGCCCGAAAGAGCTAGACGTAGCGGGCGAGAACTTTTTGATCGCTCACGACACCAATCCGGACAATTTGTATTCAACCGGTCTTGAGTTGGAGAGCCTGGCTCAAACAATAAAACGCAGAACACGATGCGATAGAGTGGTTGTGTTCCTCGACGCATGCAATAGCGGTGCTGCAGCTACTGGAGGCGGGAAAGGTCTTACGAGAACCGGAAACTTCGAACTGGAAAATGTCGCCGGACAAGGAATGATCGTAATTAGTTCCAGTTCGGCAGATCAGAGATCTTGGGAGTCGACTCGATACAAAAACGGCGTATTTACAAAGAACCTCCTCGACGCGCTTCTGGTGAAGGGAGAAGGGACCACCCTCTCAACAGCATTCAATGAACTCCGAGATTCAGTCGAGCAAGAAGTGAAGTTTGATCGACGAGTAGATCAGACGCCGATCATGTTGCAGAGATGGAACGGCAGCGAACTCGCTCTGCTTGCACCACCTTCGAAACCACGATCATCTCCCCCGTTCGAACTACCAAAAGTTGCTGTTGCGACATCCAAGACAACACCAAACATCGCGCCACCTGCAGCAACGAGTGCAGCAGTTCCCATCGATGTAACAACGCCGGGTAAGGCACCCAAGCCACCTCATACTCCAAAACCACCGGTGGAAAAGCAACTAACTACCGAAACACCAAAGACTAAAGTCACAAAACCTCCAGCGGACACGAGCAGTCTAATCGCGGTGGTTCCTTTCGGAGGTCCGGTCAAAGTCCAAGTCTACCCATCTGAGGGCTGTCTCTGGGGGATCGTGCAAGGTCCCGAAGAACTAATGGATCTCTCAACCACACTATCAGAATCAATCTACAAAGAACTCGAAAAACAGTCGAAGACAAAGAATAGAGTTGTCCCGCCGATTAAAATGGGTGAGTTCATGCGCAGCTCGTTCCCAACACTAGCATCACAAAAGGTCTTCGACACTCGCACTTGGGGTCCAACGGATTGGGCTGCAGTAAAAAGTAAATTGACGACACCGACGCCATACCTTCTCGTTGGCACCGTCGATGAAGCCACGTGGCGATCGACAACTTGGTCGAATCGTTACAGCTTTACTGCGACTGCTAAAGTGATCGAAGTCCAAACAGGAAAGACGATCGTCAGCGTCAACAGCGTAGTCACAAAGGCGCCGTGGACAGGCGATACGGGCGGCGGCAAGAAGTATTTTGAGAACACTGTTGTCCCCGATATGGCGCAAGAGCTCGTTAAAAAACTCATGGCTCAGATGAAAGACCATTGGTAGTGAAATAAATGCGGTCGGCGGAAACTTGGTCGTCCTACGAGATTCGTAGTTGTTCAGCCACTGGCTCGACACATTCCGGCAAATCTTTCGACGCAGAATTCACGACTGTAGAGACAGTGTAGAACTCGATCTCATCGTCCTGGTAAGGCTGCAACAGTGACATCAACTTCGACTTGTCATTTTCCATGAGCCATGTTTCTTCGTGCTCAGGATGAAGAATCGCAGGCATACGATCGTGCACGCTCGCAAGCTTCTCGTTTCCACTGACTGTGACGATCGTGCAGCTGCGCAGGTAGTTTCCATCGGGAGATTTCCAATCTTCATAGAGTCCGGCGAACGCAAACAATCGCTCACCGGTGAGTCGAATTCGAACAGGTATCTTCTTGCCTTCGATCGTTCGCCACTCATAGAAGCCGTCTGCAGGAATCAAGCATCTGCGCTTCCCAAGCGCGTTTCTGAACGATGCCTTTTCCACCAAAGTCTCAACCCGCGCATTGATCAACGGCTTCATCTTTTTTGGATCATCCGTCACCCAAAACGGAACAAGTCCCCACCGCGCGAATTGGAGAAGTCGCTTTCCAACATAATCAGCCTCTACAACCGCCGGCGCATCGGTTTTTGGCTTTCTGCGCTTTGCCGTGCCTGGCACAACAATTGGAACCTGCTGCGTCGGCGCAATGTTGTATCGCGGAATC
>CAYZJR010000152.1:1562-6669 GCA_964478655.1 uncultured Candidatus Obscuribacterales bacterium | reverse complement strand
GCCTGGCACAACAATTGGAACCTGCTGCGTCGGCGCAATGTTGTATCGCGGAATCACCGGGGAATCCATAACATCGAGCATTACTTGAAAGCGCTCGATAATCTCATTGGTCGAATGAACTAAGGTGTATCGCCCGCACATGACTGAATTCCACGCCGCTCAGAAGCAATCAGCATACACCATTTAGCGAGTGTGCTTCAATCAGTGCGGGCCACCGATTCACAAAATTCCCAACGCAATCATCGTCAGAATCATGAGGGTCGATATTGCCACCAACCCCAACTTGTGATGAGGTGGAAATTTACGCCAGCGAATTAAGATCCATGCGAAGAATCCGAACGTCGCTACGACAGTCGAAGCGGCAACAACAGGAGGCGGCGAGGTCAACGGAAAAATTGGACCATCAAACAAGTTCGCATCGCGTGTCGGCGCTGCCAACCAAGTGCTAATGGGCGGAATCCAAATATGCTCCGGCGCCCGCTGCGTGACGTAGGCGATCTGACTGTCAACGTTTCCATTGTTTGCTGTGTTGAAATATTGTTGATATGCCATTGTCTGAAACGCGTCTCGATTCATTGAATAGCGTTCGTAATCACTCTGCCTCTCCAAGACGACAGCCCCAGTCAACTTCGACACCAGGCGATATGTGGAACCAATTCTTTCTGCTGCGCCCGGATCGCCTGAGTCCAAAAGTCGTTTAATTTCGTTTCGCGCCCACAAATTGGAGGCACGATGCGCGGCAGATTCGGAATTAATGATCGGACAGTTAGGAGTTATGTTTGTGTATGCATAGCTCGCGGAAAGGAGGTTGGAGTCATCCTCTCTGAGCGTTCCTACAATATAAGTTCCTTCAGGCGCGTGCGTCGCGCGCGTCGCGAATTGTGGAAGAATTTTTGTGCGTGGAGTCGAAATTGTGATCTGTTGCAAATCGGAAGCAGGTATGTTTGCTCGCAAAATATGATCGGAACCATTCGAGTCAACTCTAAACTCTCTGCCTGTAGCCTCGATCTTCGTGGCGGACTCAAGATGCAAATCTTGTGCACCAGTAATCTCGAAGTTCGATTTTTCAATGCGCGGAACAGTCACGGTGCAATCGCCACTTCTAGCTATAGAGAGTGGCGATGTGATACCAAGGCGAACCTGCATAGTTCCATTTGCAGGTACCGGAGCCGCTTTGATCTGCACACGCTCGTCATCGAGCCATGTCACAATGAATGGATCTCTGCGCCCATTTCTCACCCATTCATATGCGGTGACGACATTACTGGTGCCGCTAAATGCAGCTTCTTCCGCGACACCATTGACCCACAAGGTTGCGCGCGACACCGCAGAACCCTTCGGAATCACGAGTTCTGCAATTACTTCTCCAGCGCGGTTCTCGGGATTCTGCAATAGAAATGTCCAATAGAAAGAAGCGGTCAAAGTTTCGGAATCAACAATTCCTGTAATCGTAGATTTCGGCGCAACGATTTTAAGATCGGTGGGATAAACAGTTTCCGCTACCACGGGTCCACCGTCGTTCCACTCATTGTTGATTCCTGCAACAGCGCAGTATGCCGAATTCGCCAAGTCCCAGAAGTATGCTTGTTGAACGAAACACCAGCCAACAAGAACAGTCGTTGCCACACCGATAACAATGCCGCGTGGTAATGCATAGCTGTGGTTTGGAATTCTGTATGGTTCCCTTAATCTGCGCCGCTCATACTTTCGACTTTCGCTTCGCCTCTCCAACTGCTGCAAATAGACTTCATTGGCAAGGCTCGCAGTTTGCTCTTCCGAATTCTGTGGCAACCGCCCGTAGTGGCGCCTACTGCTGCGAAACTCACTCGCCTGTGCACGGTTTTCAGCGCGAGGACCTTCGTCTTGATTAGTGCTTTGTTCTTTGAAAATTCGCTCTAGTCGGTCAATGTCAGACTGTTTCGTTGATGGATGATTTTCCATGGCATACTCCCAACCCATCGCAGGCGCTACTCTTGCCGGCGAGCACCATAACCGGAACGCATCAAACTGACGCGCCAGAAAGCAGCATGCTCGAACAAGAAGGACGACCTTGCGATGGGTTATGTAGTGTGAGTGTAGTAAGTGGGCAGGCAGAGCAAAGGCTCGTCGTCACTAAGCTACCACCCTACATTCTGACAAGCTACCGGGTTTACCCCGGAAACCAAGAGAAAGCCGAAAAGCCGGACAGGGCTATGATTGTGCCCGTACTGACTCATTAGAAACAGCCGGTATGCTACTATTTAGACATCGAATCGACTTAATTCTATTTTGCGCCCATAGCTCAGCTGGATAGAGTGCATGGCTTCGAACCATGAGGTCGTAGGTTCGAGTCCTACTGGGCGCGATACTCAAAAACTCTAAATGCACTGGCACTCATTTTGTGAGTGCATAGTTCGAACCTTGTCGCCTTACCCGCCGACCTTTTTGTCCAGCGACATGACGTGCTCCCACTAACTGAAACTCACATCACCTGCCACCACAAGTGATGCCACTAAATCCTGATCATCCACTAACCAGATTTTGATCCTTTGAAACCGTGTAGCCAAACCATTAAGGTCTTGTGGAAGAGTTCCACCATTTCGAACCAACCGTGGTATGAATAACTATGAGTCGATATCGAGGCGCAAAATGTCAGTTTTAACGAAAGTCCTTCCAATGTTGCATTGGGTCAAAGTTAGTTTTATCGCAGGAATGGCTGTGGGCATAGCAGTGGGCGCATGCGTAGGAGTAGGCGGCACGGTAGCGGTGGTCATGCTCAACAAAGCGAATCAAAAGTCTGATTCCGAGTATGAAAACGACACTCACACGGACTTACCAAACTAGTTGAAAGCATGGGCGCGAGGGTTGATCACTCAGCGAGGTCTTCCATATCGTGTTCGCATTGCACAGTTAGGAGCCGCGAGCGTTGGAGAAACTTGGTCTAGCACGGTGCTCCATTCACTGCAATGTCCAATTGACGAAATTTTGCGACCCGCCTGGTCTGACATCAGCAATCCGCCCGCTGGGACACATCAATGATGTTAGCCAAGTAGCGCAAACCCTCTTTCTGATTGAATTCCGAAATAATAATTTCGACAGGAAAGTCTTTTCCTTGCTTTGTAAGACCGCTGAGAGCTCCAAGGCATCCCAGTGTTTTCTCGTAGAACGTCTCAATAAATTGCGCACAGTCATTCGCGTCGTACTCAGAAAGAAATCTCGATTCCTGAAACAAGCACAGCAAGTGCCTTCCGACGATTTCTTCGGCTTTAAATCCAAACATAGTCTGAGTGCGGGGATTAACTGACTCGATGATTCCCTTTGGCGTTAGAAGAAGTAACCCTACAAGCATCTGATCGATAATCGATCGGACTCGAGCTTCGGAGGTTTTGATTGCTTCTTCAACCATCTTACGCTGTGCTATATCGTGCGCAACCATGAACATCGACTGTTCTTTCGAAGACCAGTGGGCAGACCATGAAAATTTATGTTCAGTACCATCTTTTCGAATTACTCGGCTTTCGAAGCCACATTGATACGCCTGGCGAGCTCTAATTTCTCGCAAGAAGGCGCTCAACCCCAGTCGATCCACGGGAAAAATAATTTCAACGAACATCCGCCCTACCAATTCACTAGGTTCGTAGTGCCAATTTTCCAAACATGCTGGACTGACAAACTCGAACTTCCCATCCCGATCAACAGAGCAAATCACATCTCCGGAATTCTCAATAACTGTGCGGAGTTTCCGAAGAATTTCGCACTTCCCCTTTCGGTCGTGAGTTTCAATAATTTGGCAGGTAAAACATATGTGATTCCCACACAGCGAGCATTCTCGCTCAGTTACTCTTTTACACTCAATACAACGTCTAGAACTCATGGGAGTTCAGCTCCTTGCGCTCAGTCCAGTAAATCAAAAATTCGTGGAATATTCGTGGCAGGCAGCACCTTCTGATAACAGAAAAACTTCGCCTCCTCCAAAGAAAAGTTAGGCCAATAGCTCAGAATCTCATTACACTCTCTAAGTAGACTCACTCCCAAAACGTGATCAACACCTAGAAAGAGAGCCAGCTATGCGCGCGAGTCGTTTGCTCGTAGCCTCGCTTTTCGGATTAACATTGGCGCTTCCTGCGGAGGGATGGAAGGGAAAGGTAATCGGCATCGCAGATGGTGACACTATCACAATCCTTCATGGCGGCAAGCCAGAGAAGGTGAGAATCGCCGGAATCGACTGCCCCGAACACAAGCAACCCTTCGGCGAAAAGGCAAAGCTGACGACGTCACGGCTTGTCTATGGCAAAGTCGTAGACGTACATACTCAAAAGAAAGATAGATATGGTCGCACGATTGCTGACGTATTGTTCGCCTCAAATAGAAATCTAAGCCATGAGTTGCTGAGAAACGGTTTCGCATGGTGGTATCAATCTCTTGCGCCAAAACAGCTTGAACTTGGCAGACTGCAGTGGTACGCCAAGTCCAGACGAATCGGTCTATGGATTGACCCGGCACCCATCGCGCCATGGAACTTTCGCTTAAAGAAAAAGCAGCAATGATACAATTCAGGTTGCTGGCGTTCCAGATCAACCAAACTCATGTCTGCCTATGCGGCCCTAAAGATATCCAACTTCAGATTGCTTCTCTTGAGCAGGTTGTTGGTTACGGTAGGTGTGCAGATTCAGACTTTGGCAGTCGGCTGGCAAATCTATGAGCTGACGAAAAACCCTTTGGCTCTCGGTCTAATCGGACTTACCGAGGCAATACCGGCTATCGGGTTTGCTCTTTACGCCGGACACTTGGCAGACATTTTTGAACGCAAGAAACTGGCGCTCTTAGCCGTAACAATGTTGTTTTGCAGCATTGCAATGCTCGCAGTTAGCTGCATCCTGAAGGTCGACGCATCGATATTGCAGCCACTGATATTCGTTTCGGTCGCAATTTCCGGCTTCGCGCGAAGCTTTTATGCTCCGGCAATTTGGGGGTTGATTTCAGACATCGTTCCGCGCGAGTTATATGGAAATGCGGCGGCATGGAACAGTACGGTCTGGCAGAGTTCTGCAATTGCAGGTCCCATTCTCGGTGGTTTCCTATACACTGAATTTTCAGCCGCCACCACATACAGTATCTCTGCCTCGCT
>CAYZJR010000152.1:0-1462 GCA_964478655.1 uncultured Candidatus Obscuribacterales bacterium | reverse complement strand
TAGGCATCAATTCGCCTGTCTCTGAAGAACGGCCAGTACACTCTCTGCTTCTCGACCTGCCGAAGGTCGCATTCGACAATCACGATCTCTTCTTTATCTGCACTTGCCTTCTGCAAAAGTTGGCCGGCGGGGTCGCTGACAAAACTGTTCCCCCAAAACTCGATACCGCCATCAGTGGCACCCTCAAATCCAACTCGATTGACGGAGGCAACATACAAACCGTTTGCAACTGAATGGCTTCTTTGAATAATCTCCCATGAGCTCAACTGGCGCTCTCCGAGTTGCGCCTTTTCGCTCGGATGCCAACCAATTGCTGTGGGATAAAACAGAATCTCAGCCCCCTGCATAGCCGTGAGGCGCGCCGCTTCGGGAAACCATTGGTCCCAACAGATGAGAGTTCCTATGTGCGCGTATTGAGTCTTGAACGTGCGAAACCCGAGATCGCCAGGAGTGAAGTAGAACTTTTCGTAGAAGAGCGGGTCGTCCGGAATATGCATCTTGCGATATTTGCCGAGTAGCTGTCCATCGGCATCTATTACGACTGCAGTGTTGTGGAAAATTCCGGCAGCTCGACGTTCGAATAATGAGGCGACAATTACAATCTTTTGCTTGGCTGCAAGTGTACACAGCGCTTTTGTCGTCGGTCCCGGAATCTCTTCGGCAAGATCAAAATTCTTGTGGTCTTCGGTTTGGCAAAAGTATTGAGATCGAAATAGTTCTTGTGTGCAAACGATCTGCGCGCCATTCGAAGCAGCGTCGCCGATACGTTGAAGCGTCTTTTCAGTGTTCTCATCCACATCAAGCGAGCAGCTAGTCTGCACGAGACCGAGCGTAACGCGCCGTTCCTTTTTCATGGCTCTCACCGATTAGCAACGTCAGTTCCAACAAGAATAAAATCTTGCGCTGGTTTTCGGGACATTTCAAGGCTGATTGGCTAAGGCTATCAATTCTTCATCAAAGGAATGATAATCGTAAACGCTGCAATTGCAGGCAGCATGAAAGAGTTGAAGATCCCGTCCATTGGTATTCCAACCGTTGCCGCAGCAGCGATATAGAACAGGGGCGAGCTGAACGGATTCAACATCATACCCGCCAACATCGGCAGAAGGACATACGGGAGCAGCATCCTGCCGTATTTGTAGCCGGATACTCTGTGAATGAATTGTCCGGAAAAATATCCGCACGCGCCCGCAGCCATGAGGCTTAACATGCAACCAATCACTGGAATCATAGCGACGACGACATAAGCGAGAAAAATGAAAATCGAAGAGGCGAAGCTTAGCGACACAATCTTCACGATATCTAGCGGTGTCATCGTTGCAATCGGCAAGTCGACTCCTTTTGTGCACGCCTTGCATCGGTTGCCCACTGCGCATTGCACCATACAGGAGGGACAGATTGGCGTCGAGCAGTCTATGCATGAAAGCCTAGTATCTGCGTGATTGCATTGCTTCTTGGACAT
>CAYZJR010000151.1:0-13769 GCA_964478655.1 uncultured Candidatus Obscuribacterales bacterium | reverse complement strand
TCTGAATCAATCCACCGATCTCTCTCGGTTTTGATTTCAGGGAAGCAAGCTAGATGAAGACGGACGGCTCATTCGAACCATCCGTCTTCGTTGTGCTTCTCGTTGATTAGATTACGCCCAGTTTTGATTCTTTGCGTATTCTTCGATGCGGACTAGCTCTTCGTCTAGTTCTTCTTCGCGTTCTTTGTCTTTTTTGTGTTGAGGAGCGCGACCTTGGAGTTGTGCTTCAAGCGAAGCATTTGCTTGTGCGGCTGGCTTGTTGCCGACGCCTTGAGCGTTGAGCTGTTGGCTGGTTGGCTTGTTGGTTGCGGCTTTGCCGAGCGCGTTGAGCAAGGAGTTCGCTGCGGCTTTGTCGCCGGTGCCATTTTGGCCTCTTCTGAGAGCTGCGGCTGCACCGAACAAGCTTCCCAATGGTCCGCGCTGATCCTGAGCGTCACCATTTTGTTGTTGGTTCCATGCGTTGTGCAGATCGTTGCCTTGTTGTTGACCGTTGTTGAGATGGTTTTGGTCATCATGGTGTCCGTCGCGTTGTCCGTTGGAGTGGACGATGACGCTTTCGGTTGCTGCCGGTCCGTGCGAAGGAGCGGAGCCGTTGCCGTGTCCCGATGGCGACGAGCTGGTCGCTGGGCCGTGGCTGGTGATTGTCGGCGCGCTGCCACCGGCTGCGTTGGTGCTGTGTGCAACTGCAGGACCTGATTGGTAGTCGTGGCGAACGGTGCCTTCAGCGGCTTGTTGGTACTGACCGCCGTGGACTTGTGGCGCGGCTTCCGGAGCGACGTAGCTGTTAGCTGCGGCTGTGAAGGATTGGACGGCGCCTGGATCATACGCAACTGGTTGGAACTGCGGAGCATGTTGCTCAGGAGCAGCTGGTTGGAATTGCGGTTGAGCTTGAGCCGGTTGAACTGGTTGTTCGTGGTGTTGAGCAACCGGTTGCGGTTGTTGTTGTTGTTGTTGTTGTTGTTGTTGTTGCGGAGCCGCGTATGCGTTTGCATCGTAGTTTTGTGCATAGCTCGGGGCGTAGCTGGCTTGTGGTGCATCGCTGTATGTTGGAGCGTAGCTTTGCGGAGCGTAGCTTTGCGGTGCGTAGCTTTGTGGAGCATCGTAGCTTTGCGGAGCTGGTTGGTAGCTCGGAGCTGGTGCTGCTTCGAAGTTCTGAGCTGGTGCCGGAGCCGGCGCGCCGTATTGTGGTCCGTCGTTGACTGGAGTTGGTAGCGGAGCGTTGTAGTTCGGCTGAGCATCGTATGCAGGCGTGCTGCTGTAGCCTTGCGTCGATGGCGCGTAGCTGTCGTAGCTGGAGTAACCTGCGGAATACGTTGCACCAGAGTAGCTCGATGTGTCTTGCGTGTAGCTGCCACCAGAGTAGGTGCCACCAGATGCTGGTGCATCTTGCGAGTACGATGGTGCTGCTGGAGCAGTGCCGCCGTTTCCAGACGAGCCCAAGTCTGATGTGAAGCTGGCTGCTGCGGAAGAACCGACTTCATTGACAAACGAACCGACTGCGTTGCTTACATAAGAAGCGGCGTTTTCGATCGCTTGCACTGGGTTGGAGAAGAACGAAGTGGATTCGCCGGAGCTTTGTGCTGGGGCGCTGCAGTTGGACGCATCGGAGCTGAAGAAGCTAGAGCTGGATGTGGAGTTCGATGCCGAAGCGTCGCTCATCATCGCGCCGACTACCATTCCGCCCACGAAGGAAGCGGCGTTTTCGATCGACTGCACTGGGTTCGAGAAGAACGAAGTGGATTCGCCGGAGCCTTGTGGTGTGCTGGAGACAGCGTTGGCGCTGGAGCTGCTGGAAGCATCGGAGCTGAAGCCGACCGCGTTGGAGACGGTTTCGGCGCCGCTCATCATCGCACCAACTGCCATGCCACCGACAAATGCTGCTGCATTTTCAATCGATTGACCTGGGTTCGAGAAGAACGATGTGGAATCACCACTTGTGGTGCCTGGTGTCGGCTGACCGGAGACGGAGCTGGAAGCATCCGAGCCGCCGACCGGAGCGCTGAATGTAGAGTTGACTGCGCCGGCTGGGCTTTCGCCACCGCTCATCATCGCACCAACTGCCATGCCGCCGACGAACGCTGTTGCGTTTTCGATTGCTTGACCTGGGTTGGAGAAGAACGATGTAGACTCGCTGCCTTGACCTTGGCCTTGACCTTGACCGACAACGGTGCCGTTTCCGACAGTTCCTTGACCGGTGGTATCGCCTTGGCCGACGGAGAATGTCGAAGTTGTTGGTGCCGATTGCTCGCCACCGTTCCCGCCGCCCAATCCGAGACCGACTGCCATGCCGCCGACGAAAGCAGTTGCTTCTTGAATCATCGAAGAAGAACCTTGCGATCCGCCGCCCGTGTATGTGGCATCACCAGTGGTGCTTGTGCCGGTTGTGCTGGTGCCGGTTGCATTGGTGAGAGACGATGTGGTGTAAGAACCGTTTTCGCCTTGGACGTAAGAAGCTGCTTGCGAGATTCCTTGCGAAATCGAGGCGCCGCCGTCGCTATTGCCGCCGGACATCATTGCTCCGACTGCCATGCCGCCGACAAATGCAACTGCTTCGGACGAAACCGCGTTGGCTGTTCCATTGAATGTGGATGTGCTGTCGACTGTTCCCTTGCTTGTGCTGTTCGGTGCGCCAGGGAATGTTCCGGTTTCGCCGCCGAGGATGGTGGCGCCTTGGGTGCCGTTGGTCACCGAGGTATAACCGGCATCGCTGCCTTGCGTATAAGAGGATTGTGCTGAGGTGATTTGACCTTGTGGTCCGACTGCATCAGAACCGCCGTTGGCGAGGGATACGCCGGCGACGATGCCGCCGACAAATGCGTTCTCTGCTGTGCTGAACGAACCGTTGTTGTTGAGAACAACATCTTGTCCTGCTGGCTGCGTTCCGTTGCTGCCGTTAAGTACATTGGACAGAACGTTGTTGTCTTGTGTCGAACCTAGCGGGCCGTTTGCGAAAGTGATTGTTCCGTCTTGCGAAACGGCTGGCGCGCCGTTAGGTCCGACCGATCCGTTGGAGCCGTTGGCGGCATCAATAAGGTTGGAGAGACCGCGTGCTGCGTTGTCACCGTTGCCGAGCACCAGGTTGTTGCCGCGGTCGTTGGAAGTGGACGGAGTTGCTTCGGTTGGTGAGAACGGTGAGGCGCTGCCGGTGAGGGCATCAAATGCGGTGCCGTTCTTGCCGCCGAGTCCTTCGCCGTTGGCGGTGAAGAATGGGTGGTTCGCCGAATCTGAAGATGTCGAACCAGGAACTGTGCCGAACTTGTCGACGCCTTGAGCTCCGGTGAGGAGTCCGTCGTGACCGTGGACGCCTTGAGTTCCGTTGGCACCGTTTCCATGGATTCCGGGAATTCCGTGGGTTCCGTCTTGTCCGAAGCCATTTGCTCCGAAGTTGTTGGTTACGAAGCCGTTGGTTCCAGGTGTTACGTCGAAGCCATTGAGAGCTGCGTTGTTCGCAACAAATGTATTCGAGTCGGCGCCTGGGGGCAGACCAATCGCGTTTATTGCGTTGCCGTTGCTTGCGTCAAACGATGCTGCATGCAAGCTGTTGGCTGCATTGGAACCGTTGGCGCCGTTTGCGTCTGGACCGATGAGCGGCATGTCTTGTGTAAGGTGGCTGACGTCGTGACCGAACAGGTTTTGACCGTTGCCCAAGTTGTGCAGTTCGGAGTTGCCGGTCTTGTCGGCACCTGTCTTGTCGGCAACGCCTGCGAGTGCTTGACCGCGTTCGGTCGCGCCCAGGTGTGTGGAGGAAAGAGCTGAGGACAATGGAGGTGGTGCCGCCTCGACTCCGCCGCCTTTGACGTCCGAACCTGGCAAGTTGAGCGCGCCTGGGTTGCTGTCTGCAGTTGGAGGCAGACCGGCATCGACGCCGAGAGCTTGCATTCCCAATCCGTTGCTGGTGGAGTTGCTCAAGAAGCTGTTGGTAGCAGTCGCATTGCTGGTTGCCGAAGTGGATGAACCACCGTTGGTGCCGCTGCCGGAAGTTCCGTCGCCACTGGTGCTGGTGCCACCCTTGCCGTCGGATGTGCTGCTGCCGCCTTTGGAATCGGCGCCCTTGTCTGCGCCCTGTGCGTTGCCGCCCTTGCCGCCGCCGCTTTGACCTTTCTTGATTTCTTGACCGACTTTGTCTCCGGCTGCCTTTACTAAACCGGCGAAGTCGAAAGCGTGTCTGACTGATGCGATAGAAAGGAAGTTGAGCGCGGACATCACGACTGTTCCTGTCTCACCGCTTGATCTAAAGCAAGCCATGAGAAGAACTGTCGTGTTCCAGAAAAGACTCCAGAAGCAAAGCGTGATCACGCCTTCTACCCAGCTGGCGAATGCGCCGCGGAGTTGACCCATGGGCCACACCCAAAGTGCAGCAACCACGGGGCCGATGCAAAACAGATAATAAAGGTATGCCATTTGGAATGCACACAGAACGTTCCATGTGCCTGCCAATGCGCCGTTTGCGCCGTTGACCAATGCGCGTTGGGTGCTCTTGAGCACTGGCGATACTTCGTCTGCCTTGTTCGGGTCGCCGGATTCAGCGCCTACGTCGAAGCTGATAGATTCCAATGTAGAGATGGGGTCGCCTTGACCTTGTGGATTGTTGTTTGTGGTTGGTGCTGGTGGAATCGCGTTTCTGTTTGAATCGGGCGTGCGAATCGGGAAGGCGCGGTTGTGACCAGTGACTGCATCTTGATACATGTCGCCACCACCGGAGATGCGCGCGTATCCTTGCTGAATTTCGTACGTCACCGAGTTGGCGAAGTCGATGCTGTAGTTGACGACCAAATACGTAGAAGGAATGAGAAACACTGCGACGATTGATCTCAGGATGCCATCAAAAGGATTGACCGGACCCAAAACCGGGTTGCCTTGAGCGATGATGGCGCGCACTTGCGAAAGAACTGCGCCTGGAAGAAGAAGCAAAAATGCCATTGGAATGAACAGTTCATTTCTGATTCTGTTCCATACATTGCCTGGATCTACAGTGAAGTTATCCAGGAACATTTTAGTAAGGTTGATTGCGCTTGTAGCTTGGTTGCGTTCGAGGTTGGCGAGGCTGTTTGCTGCCGATGTTGCTTTGATTGCGCCGACTGCGTTTTCCATCCACATCCAGCGCTCGGGATCGAATGCTTCTTCCAACATCATGTTGTCGTTGAGACGTTGGATTGTTTGGAACTGAGTATCAGAAACGGGATAACCAAAAGTAGTCACTTGGTACTTTTGGATTGCTTCATCTCTTCTTGTAGGAACTTGCGAAGGTTGACCTTGTTCAACTGTCGCCGGCCATTTGTACACTGGACCCGAGTTAGGAGTGACGGTGCCGGGACCTTGCGATTCGCCGTTTTGCACGACATCTGATCTGTAGAACTCTTCCGCCCACTTGTAGCGCTTGAAGTAGTTTTCGCGAATCGACCACGCTGTGCCGGGGTTGGCATCGGGGCTGGTCGTTTGAGTCGACTGCGCCATTGCCGGTTGCGCGACTGACGTTGATGCAAGAACGGCTACCAATCCTGCCAAGGAAAGCAACCAGGTCTTGAGAGTTCCAAGCTGCTGAGTTCCAAACTGCTGTTGCGTCTTTGTCATTTGATTCGCCTTGTTTTGAAAAAACTGAAGCACGAAGTAGTAAACCGAGCGGGCACCAGCCTGCCGGCGGACTTTGGGGTGTCGGGGGGAATGAAACCTAACGTGAGAACTGTATAACAACCAACGTGAAAAGAGCGTGCACAAAAAAACTGGCTTGAAAAATCGAGGGGCTAAAGCAATTGCTTCAACCCCTCATGTTGTTCGGTTATTCGCTGTTCGAGCCCATCATCGGTGGCGGGCTGAAATTCGTTGGTCGAGCGTCGAATCCTGACTCTTGTCCCGAACTTGGCGAACCTTGCATGCTTCCGTTGCTTTGACCTAGCAATCGCTCATGCAGTGACGCACTGCGGGGGGACGCTCGTCCCGTTCCTTTTGGTGGGCCGTGTGGCGACCCCTCTTCTGCTTGTGACTCTGTCTCGTTTGTTGTGACACTGCTAGAACTTGATGAATCCGACGATGTCGGTGGTGGCGATGAGCCTGATGATGTCGGTGGCGGTCCAGTATCGCTGTTTGACCCTCCATCATCGGAGCCACTGCCGGAGCCTGAACCCGAGCCTGAGCCCGATCCAGAACCTGACTCGTTAGACCCTCCTGAGTCTGAGCCACCGCCGCCACCTCCCGAGGACGACGAACCATCAGATTTTGACTTACTTTGTGAATCATTGGAGTTATCGGAGCCGGAGCCTGAGCCGTTTTGACCCGATGTACTCGGCGTGGCGTTGCCTTTTCCGCCGCCACCACCGCCACCTGCGCCCGGTGCTCCTCCACCGCCGCCACCGCCGCCTGCACCTCCCGATGCTTGCGAAGCTTTATCTAAAATTTGACCGGCTACCTCACCCGGATTGAAATTAAATGGTTGGAACGGCACAAACAGTAGCAATGCAAGGAAGCAATCAAACACCATCATCTCGAAAGGCGAGTGTGGGTCGGGGTTGACGTGTATCAACCGTTGCGTCATGCAAGCCAAGATCACACACCAGTAGAAGCGCCACAAGGCAAGAACCACCACTGCGTTGACCCAGTTACTAAAGACGTTCTTGAACAGACTGCCGACTCCTCCCGGCCAAGCAAAGAAACACGCTGCGATTGGTCCCATAAGGAACAGATAACAGAAGAACACGAACTGATACGCCGTCAACATCGTCAGCGCCGTGCTGCACAAGTACGCAGCCGAGTTGAATCCCATTCCCATCATCTGACTTAAGTAGGCCTGATTCTCCTGCGGAACTTCAGCTTCGCCGTCACCCTGGCTCTTACCGTTCTGATTCGCGGACTGGTCGCCGATTCGGTTGTGCGCATTGGTCGGATTGTATGTTTGTTCTCGCGCCCAATTCATGATTCTGTCTTCTTGAATCCAGCCCCTGGCCGGGTTCGCGACTGCATCAGTCATTGAGTTGCCCACGTCGATTGCATAGCTGACAATTAGCTGCGTGGCAGGAATCAAGAGTATCGCGATCATCGCTCGAAGTATGCCCTCAATCGGGTTGGTGGCATCTTCGTCTTGACCCAAGAAGCCGCCATTTATCATGCATTTCGCTTGAGTAATGAGCGCGCCTGGGAGAACCAAAAGAATCGCGATTGGAAGAAACACTGATTTGAACAGTTGCTGAACCATATAAACAACGCGACCGTCTCCGGTTGTTCCTGCAGCCGCCTCATTAGCTACGTTGATCAGACTGGTTCTGATGCATTGAAATGCTGTTCCATAATTTGTTTCTGCAGCGGCCGCAAGACTGTTGGAGGCAGCCGCGTTAGACATCTGATCTTTCATTGTTCTTGCCCATTGCCAGCGCTCGGGGTCGAAGAACAACTCGAGAAGTCTTTGGCGATTGGCACGGTCGATGATTTGAAATTGCGTGTCCGAAACCGGATATCCGTAGCAGTGAATCCAACCGGCGCGCATTTGATTTGTTGCTTCTCTGTCGCGAGCTGTCGGAATGGCAGCTGTCGAGATCATGACTGTGTCTTGATGATAGTGTTGGCAGGTGCCCGGAGGTGGGTTGGGCGGAAGGTCTTCGCGGCATGCTCTGGTGATTGCGGTGTATGCCATGTTCGCTTGAACGCCGCCGGCAGACGATTGCTGACCGTCGGTGACGTCGTTGCGTTGCTGCTCTTTGGCGAAGGGATAACGACCGAGATATTGGTCTCTCAATTGTGGTGGCGATTGGAGGTTGGTGTCTTGCGCATTTTGAGCATTGGCTGCTTGAGCGAAGTTGAGAGCGATAAGTGCGATAAAAGGAACGGCAAAAACGGAAAGAACCATTGCTCGAATGGTTTTGCTGATTCTTGTTTGTTGAAGGCAATTGAGGGAGCTCATTTAATTCCTCAGTTCCTTTTTAGTAAGTGAATCAGGGCTTAGCCTTGCAGCAACGCTGCCGGCTTTGTTGTGACCTGGTTTGGGTGGGAATGTATGAAGAGTAGACTTGGCAGCGTGAAAAGTGCGTGTATTATCGGTGTGCTCGCTCGTTTAGTCTCCTCGGTTCGCGTTAGCCCGGCTCGCGTTAGCCTGGCTCGCGTTAGCCTGGTTGTTATCATGGGGACTAGTTGTTGTCATGGGGGTGGGCGTAGACCGGACTGGGGCAAATTTTGAACTTGAGGATTTGCCTGCGTAGGTTCGGTATGTGCAAAATTTCGATACCGGAAAGTCCCGTCTGCACGAGGTTTTGGGACGTGCTTTTGTGCACATACCGAATCCGCACAGGTACGGACTTACCTGTGTAGGTTCGGTATGTGCAAAATTTCGATACTGGAAAGTCCCGTCTGCACGAGGTTTTGGGACGTGCTTTTGTGCACATACCGAACCCGCACAGGGAAACGTCACTTGCAAAAATCGAACACTATCTGGTGGATTTTGAGGTGAGTTTTTTGATAAAAACTACCGAGATCGTGACAGTGGCGGCGGGGCGACGTTTTGATTGCCAGCGCTGAGGTTGGCGTTGTCTTGTGCACCTGAAAGCGGTGGCGCGTCGCCTTGACCCTGGTTTCCGTTATCGCCTATTGGTGGCGCGCTTCTCGGTTTGGACGGTGACTTTGTACTGCTTGTGTTCGAGTTAAACGATGTGTTGAGCGGTTGAGAAGCTGGCGTTGCAGAACCACCACCGGACGACGAAGATGAATCGCCATCGGATGAGCCGCCGGAAGAGCTACCGCCACCGCCGCCACCGCCGCCGCCGGTGCTAATCGGAGCATCGGCTCCGCCAGCCTTGGCTGCCTTGTCCAACATCTCGGCGCCCACAGCACCAGGTTGGAAGGTGAACGGGTTAAAAGGCACGAACAACAGCAAAGACATGAAGCAACTGAACACCATCATTTCCCACTCTGAGGATGCATCAGGTTGAACATACACAATGCGTTGCGTCATAACCGCAAGAATCACGCACCAGTAGAAGCGCCACAGCGAAACTACAACCACTGCTTCGAGCCAGTTGCCGAAGACTTTTCTGAAGAGATTTCCAACTCCTGTCGGCCAGGCGAAGAACGCCGCTACGATCGGACCAACGAGGAAGAGATAGCACAGTAACACCAACTGATAAGTGCTCAAAGTGACAAGTGCAGTGCTGCCGAGCGCGTTATAGGAGTTGTAGCCGAGTTGCACGATACCACTTAAAAATCCTTGGTTTTCTTGAATCGATTCTTCTTGCGCTTGGTCTTCAGACTTACCCTGAACTGGTTCGCTTTGAATAGTGTTGTTCTGACGGTTAGGCGATGGGTGGAAAGTCTGCTGCTGAGCCCAGTTATATACGGTATTGAGCTGCACCCATTGTCTTGCTGGATCGGCAACTGCAAATGTCATCGCGTTTCCGATGTCGATTGAATAGCTGATGATGAGTTGTGTGGCCGGAATCAAGAAGATGGCGATGATGGATCGCAAAATGCCCTCAAATGGTGAGGAACCATCCTCGTCTTGGCCCATAAGCGACGCCATTAACGGGCCCTTGAATTGAGTGATAACTGCGCCCGGCAAAAGAAGCAAAATTGCAATCGGTGTGAAGACTGTTTTGTACAAATCTTGAATCATGCCGACAGCTCTTGCTGTTCCTGTTCCGCCCAATGCAGCGTCTTCATTTGCAATGTTGATCAGTGCACGCGTCATCTCTTGAGTCGATGTTTTGAAACTGGCTTCAGCAGCGCCTCCCAGAGAGTTCGCGGCGCTGGCGAGTTGCATGTGCGCGGTGGCTTGTTCTTTCCACATCCATTTTTCCGGGTCGAACATGAGGTCCAAAAGGCGTTGCTTATTTGTTCTGTCGAT
The DNA here is from genome assembly GCA_964478655.1 of uncultured Candidatus Obscuribacterales bacterium. GTDB lineage: Bacteria > Cyanobacteriota > Vampirovibrionia > Obscuribacterales > Obscuribacteraceae > CAYZJR01. The sequence goes on along the minus strand of CAYZJR010000151.1, from coordinate 3,949 downwards.
CTGTTGATACTGCGTATCAGACATCGGCAGCCCATAAGTTTTCGTCATGTTTTCGTTGAGAGCCGCGATTTCGCGAGCACTTGGGACGGTTCCTGTTCCGCCGTCACCAACAGTCAGATTCGACTGCTTAGGCCACTGCACATAAAAGAAGTGCGGAAGCGGCGGTGTTCCGGGAAACTCAGAACACGTTGCGTCCCAGGCAAAGCACCACTTTTTGTCCGTGATGAAAGAAACTGCGTTCATTCCCATTGAATCATCAAGAACATTCATCTGCGGATTGTTGCCGGAAAGTCCAGGCATCAATCCGCGCACTTCGCTGATTTCTTGATCGGTCATTCCCATGTGTCTGAGTTGAACAGTCGTGGAATCTTGACCGGTGCGATCCATCTCGCGTTGGATTTCTTCAGGGGTCATGCGCGACAACGAGGACAGATTGACGCGGCTTCTATTGAGCCAAGGATTGATCAGTCCGAGACGTTGTTGAATTGTTTGCTGCAAGTTTTGAACTTGTTGGTAAGGACTATTCTGTCCCGCTCCAGCGGGCGTGTTGATCATCGTGAGCTGCCCTTCTTGCGCTGCCAGGGCTCTCAGATCATTTCTATTCATTCCTTGCAATTGCGAAAACTGCTGATTGAGAGGAGCGATTTCTTGTTGTAACTGTTGCAGTCTTTGTTGGTCTTGCTGCGTGGCTGTTCCGTTTGCAATGCGCTGCTGAATTTGGTTGATCTCTTGCTGCAACGGCTCTGCAATCTGGCGATTGAGAGCAGAAAGTGCATCGTTCAATCCATTTAAAGCTTCAAGCAAACCACCCAAACATGGTTGCAATACAACGGAATAGGCGCTGATTGTTTTGCTGCCGCCTGCTTCATCCGAGCGTTCTGCACCCTGAGACTTAGCCCATGGGAAGCGCTTCAAATAGTTGTCTCTGGTTTCAGCAGGTGATGTTGGATTTGCATCTTGCGGGAGCAGGGCGCTGCCGTTGCCGGTTCTTCCGCTTCCGTTTTGACCTTGTGCCAGAGCGGCGTCTGTCAAAGTCAGCAAAGACAAAAGTGACATGGAAAAGATTGTTGTTGCAAGCTTTCTGCGTGCCGCTGTCATCTTCGTCCTCTGGTAAATCTAGTAACATCGCGTTGCGCCGCTCAGCTTGAAGGCTGAGGCTCGGGCTGCGATAGATTGGGTGGGAATGGATGAAGACTAATGCGGCCAGCGTGAAAAAGACGTGTAGGCTCAGGGGCGCCCTTCCAGCTCTTTTGCCTTGGCTAAATCGGCGTCGCACTCTTTTTGTCTGCCCAACATGCGATAAGCTTCGGCGCGATTGACGTAGTTGTCGCGATAGTGGGGGCTGATTTTGATTGCCTCGGTCAAATCCGGGATGGCGCCTTTGTAGTCTTTGCTCATCAACCTGCAATAGCCACGATTCTGAAGTGCCACGACCAGCCCTAATTTTCCGTGTTCGTATGGGTCCTTGTTCCTATTGAACTCGGCTATTGCCTCAGTGAACTTTTGAATGGCTGCAGGATAGTTCTGTTTGTCCATAAAGCCGCGTGCTACTAGATTGAGCTGAGATACTGGCGTTATTTGCATTCCTCTAAGAGAGTTTGATTCTGGAAGAGAACTTAGATCAGCTAGTGCAGCGGGATCACTTGGGTTGTTTGATTCAGTGGGGTCGTTCTCCGTTGCCTCCAATGCGCCCTCCGGAAATTTAACCTTGAGCAGCTTTGGTGCAGGCGGCTTGATAGTGGGTGCCGTCTCTTCTTTGGCTACTTTCAGCGAATCCTCGATGTCGATGATCGAGCAAACCATCCAGCCCAAGCCGCCGGCCAGAATCCCGGCGAACACCAAGCCGATGATGATCGTGCGCTTTGAGTTTTTGGGCTGTGCTTCCGTGGACATCTTGCAACATCGTATCACGGAACTTTAAAGAGTCTCGACTAAGGCTGGGCTTGCGTCTTGGGGCACGCAACCGTTTGATTAAATGTCTCGACCCGCTTATGACAGGCGCTTTGATAGAATTGGGCGATGCCGGTCACCCTCACATGTTTTTGTTGCGGGCGCTGCGAGCGCCATGCCGATGTTGATGCAGCATTCAATAGCGGTTGGGCGCGTGGTGAGCACATGTGGAATCTCTACACGGCTTGCCCGCCATGCCGATGGTTAGAGGGTGGAGACGAGACCGAGCCCTCGGTTGAGCAGCACCAAGACACGCACAGGCGCGAAAAAGACAAGCAAAGGCAGCTGTCCGTGATGTGCGGTGCTTGCGAGAAGACTGCACTGACAGCAAGTTTCATGCTGCGCGACCAGCCTGACCCTCGCAATACTTTCAGCCATGGAGTGCTGCACATCAATGCGGGTACGGTTGTGCGGCTTACTGAAGCGCAAACAGCACAGGTGGCAGAAGCAATGGCAGTTGGCGACATATGCACGGTTATGCAGATTGCCGATCACGTTATGCCGTATTGCAAGGAGTGTGCATTGTCTTACTGTTCGGAACATTGGCATCATGTGCGCGAAAAAATTGGCGATGACAACGCAGAAGTCACGTGCCCGCATGGGCACACCCACATGATCGACGAGTGAAGCTACTGCTTGAGGGACCACTGGAATGAAAAAAGACGTTTACATCATAATCGCTGCAATAGCTTTCGGACTCATTGCGTATTGGGTGTCGACCGGTGGACTGAATATCTTCAATAAGAAGAATTCTGATGGGCCACCGCTGGTGGTGCTTGACGGCAAAAATGAATACGATCCTAAGACGCATCTGTTCTACACACCAGACGGCAAGTTTACAGTGAAGCTTCCGGCACCGCCAATGGAATACAGCACGATTCCGCAGATTGCTGGCTGGACAATTACGACGCAAACTCCGAAAGCCTCATATCGTGTGGCAATGACGCATGCGAAGATTGGCATGACCGCTAGTATGCTCGCCTCTTACCAGTGGCAGACCCACACACAGCGAGCCTGTCAGGCAATCGGCGCCCAGCTTCAAGGAACCGAAACAAAGGGCTACCCCTTCGGCTTGCGGGGCGGCACCTATCCAGGATATTGTTCAGAAGGGACACGCCCTGGAGAATGCAACGAACCATGGCTGTACAAAACCCAGTACTTCGTCTATTTGACGGCAGATGATCGGTACGAGTACGCTGTTATTGCATCGGGAACACCAGAAGGCATGAAGAGCCCAGAGACTAAGGAGTTCTTTGATTCGTTTACGATTGTTCCGTAGCGGCTGCAGGCTTCTTCAACGTGCCTAACTTCTTCGATAGTTCGGCATAAAGATCTTTCACCCAAACCGGTGCACCTTGTGGCGTATCCATCTTCGGATCGGCTCTGAAGTCGTGCGGAACCAACACAACATCGATGTTGCTCTCACCTGTGTCCGCAACCAAGGTGAACAGGTCTTCCGATGTTGGATCGCCCATGGCAAGGCAACCAGCACTGCACTGATTTCCGTGAATCATGATGTCGCTTCCGGGCGAAAGGCGCCCATCTTGTGCCGCGTGCATTAGATCGAAGGGGCTCGGATAATTCAATCGCAACGCAAGATGGAACGGTGTATTTGGTTCAAGAGTTAGTGTGTATAATCCCTCAGGAACTTGATTGTCGCCACGCTTGAGTTTTGGCCCAGGACCTCCACTCATAGCCAGAATTGGATAGGAACAGACATACACATAGGCATCATCTTGATTGGAACTACCTGCAACCTTGGCATAGATTTCCAGTTTCTCCTCTTGCTTTAGTCCAAGCATGAGAATCTTCGCCGGTGGATAGGCAACCTTTGCGGTATCAAATTTGGTGCATAGTCGTTTTCTTGCGGCGTCGCCATAGAGTGCCAGTTGATCTTCGGTTGTGAACTTTCCTTTGAGTTTTTGAACGATTGGAGATGAGCGCAGGTAGGTCCTGTAGACAATGATGGAACCACCAATGGCAATGGCGAGGAAGACGA
>CAYZJR010000150.1:0-13891 GCA_964478655.1 uncultured Candidatus Obscuribacterales bacterium | reverse complement strand
TCGACAGAAGTTAAACAATGCGTTTCGAATGATGCGCGAGGGCAGAAATGAAGAAGCTCTCGCACTAGCCGGGTCTGTACCAGAGTCCCGATGTAACTTTGATGAAAAGCTCCTTCGCTTAGAGATTTTGGCAATAACCAAGAACGAACTCAAAAGGTTTTCCGATGCAATCATTGATTTCGACATAAATATCGCAATGAGAGAAGAGTTGATCGCAACACTCAAAAGAAAAAACAAACAGCCTTCGGAGGATGAGAAGCTGCAACTATCGATGGCCTACACACACAAGGCTAAATCGCTTTATATGCTGCGGAGGCTAAAAGAGTCGCTCAGCTGCCTTGAAATCGCTCTTGTATTGCACCCGAATAATGGGAGCGCGCAAAGCGACCGAGCAAAAGTTTTGATGAACCTGGGTCGTTCGAGGGAAGCAGTGGAGGCGTTCTCAAAACTTTTGGCGAGTCTCAGAACTGAAGTGCAGTCATCTAATAACGCTTCGCGGGTCTATTCAACCAGGGCAGCGGTAATTCAATGTTTGTACAATCGTGCATTGGCCTACAAAGACTTAGGAATGATGGAACAATCGAAACGCGATCGCGACGAGGCAGATCGTCTAACTCGCGAACTTTAGGCGGGAAGTCAAGAGTTTTAGAACTTTAGAATTAAACCCTTAATTCCCGCTCAGTTTTTTGCAAATCCTAGTAAACTACCACTCCACGGAACACCCCGCACCACATACATGGAGAGTGTTATGGCTATTAAGGCTCACGAAATCGACTACAAAATTCTTGGCGACGACATGCAGGCTGTTGAGGTCGAACTAGATCCTGGGGAAACCGTCATCGCAGAAGCTGGCGCGATGAACTACATGGAAGAAGGTATTGCTTTCGAAGCCAAAATGGGCGACGGAACCGACGCCGATCAAGGAATGATGGGCAAACTTTTCGGCGCCGGTAAGCGCATGTTGGCTGGTGAGTCCCTCATGATCACGCACTTCACCAACAAGGGAGAAGGAAAACAGCACGTTGCATTTGCAGCTCCGTATCCGGGCAAAATCATTGCTTTGAATTTGAGAGAACTGGGCGGACAAGTTCTTTGCCAACGAGATGGATTCCTCTGCGCGGCATATGGAACCAAACTCGGTATCGCCTTTACTCAGAAGCTGGGCGCCGGATTCTTTGGCGGTGAAGGATTCGTCCTTCAAAAGCTGGAAGGTGATGGTTTGTGCTTCGTCCATGCTTGCGGAACTATTATTCGTCGCGAACTCCGCGGTGAAACATTGAGAGTTGACACTGGATGCGTAGTTGCATTCACTCCAGGAATCGACTTCTCAATCGCCCGCGCAGGTAATCTCAAGTCAATGATTTTTGGTGGCGAAGGTTTGTTCCTTGCAACATTGAAAGGAACAGGAACAGTTTGGATGCAATCGCTTCCATTCTCTCGCCTTGCCAACCGCATCATCGAGCATGCGCCTAGAGCTGGTGGGTCTTCCGCAGAACAGGGTGGTGGGCTGTTGGGCTCCATTGGCGGAATGTTCGAACAAGAGTAGTCCGCGAAATATCAGAAAAGAGGGGAGCGACTAATTGTTCGCTCCCTTCAAATTAATTGAACATCAACAAAACTAGTATCCCGATTTTGGAGAATCTCATGCGAAAAGAATTTGCCATGTTGTTTCTAGTCTCATGCTTGGCCGCTCCGGCTCAGTGCGAAGAATTCAAAAGAGGAAATGCACAGTCACTTATTCCAGGGGCAAGTGAGAAGCCTACGAGTCTCAACATCAAAGTCCCAACTTCATTAGGTGATTCACTAAAACAGCTGGAGGCTAGCACCTCAGCTCCAAAGAGCACGCGACCAAAGATGGCTGCTGCTGAGATAGCTAAACTTGCAGAGAAGTCCGCGGGTCAGATAACTATGTCGGATGCAATCGCTTCGAGCACTGCTACTGGCTTCTTTGTTGCTAAAGGCATCATTGCCACAAACCATCACGTGATTGACAAAGGAATCAAGTCAAACGCGAAGATTTGGATCGGCAACAGAGACAACAAAAGATTTGCGTATCCGCTTGGAAAACTATTGGCCGATGATCCGGTTCACGATGTAGCGTTGGTTGAAGTTCATGAGTCTACGATGTTTCACACATCGGATAAGCTTGCAGATGTGACTCCGCTAATTCTTTCAACCTTCAAGGATGAACAAGTCGGAGACAACATCTTCATTTATGGAAATCCGAAGGGACTAACAAACACATTCTCAAAAGGCATTATCAGTTCATTTCGTGATGAGCGAGGCGAATCGATCAGCACGAATACTGGAGTAAGATTTCAGTACGATGCTTCGGTAACTCACGGCTCCAGTGGCGGACCGATCTTCAACGAGCGCGGAGAAGTCGTTGGAATTGTGACATCGGGCGTCGGTGAAGCGAATCTGAACTTCGGCACGCCAATTGAATACGTTTCAGCTCTTATGAAGAAGATTGGTCGTTAGAACTCACGCGCTAGTCAGTGTAACTCGACTTTCGAGGATGTTTGCGAAGAAGTCATCACCTTTGTCGTTGATAACGACGAAGGCAGGGAAGTTTTCGATTTCCATTTTGAACACGGCTTCCATGCCGAGCTCAGGAAAATCGATTGTCTCAACCTTCCTAATCGAGTCCTGAGCGATTCGTGCAGCCGCACCGCCCACGGTGCCGAGATAGAAACCACCCCAGCGACCGCATGCCTCACGCACTTGTTTTGAACGATTGCCTTTCGCTAACGTAATCAAGCTTGCGCCGCGCGACATCAGCGTGTCGGCGTAAGAATCCATTCTTCCTGCGGTAGTTGGTCCGAACGAACCGGATGCATAGCCCTTGGGAGTCTTCGCAGGCCCTGCGTAATAGATTGGATGCTGCTTCGTATATTCAGGCAGTTCCTCTCCCCGCTCAATCATCTCTTTCCATTTTGCGTGCGCGATGTCGCGAGCGACGAGCATTGTCCCCGACAACATTAATCTGGTACCAACTGCGGCACCGGACAAACTTGCTAACACTTCTTTCATCGGACGATTGAGATCAACTTTAATTGTGTCTGTTCCCAATTCCGTTTCTTCGACTTCAGGCAAGAACCGGGCGGGGTCACGATCTAACTGTTCCAACCAAATTCCGTCCTTGTCAATCTTGCCTAAGATTTGCCTGTCGGCGCTGCAAGAAACACCAATGCCCATTGGCAAACTTGCTCCGTGGCGAGGAAGGCGAATCACGCGCACATCGTGGCAGAAATACTTGCCGCCAAATTGCGCGCCGACTCCGAGTTCGCGGGTAATCTTCAATACCTCTTCTTCGAACTCAAGGTCTCGGAATGCACGCCCACTCTTGTCGCCTTCAGTTGGCAGCGAGTCGAGGTAGTGGCAGCTCGCCAGCTTCACCGTCTTCAATGTCATCTCGGCAGACAATCCTCCGATAACGATTGCGAGATGATATGGCGGACAGGCGGATGTCCCGAGGCTCGCAATTTTATCGGTCAACAGCTTGCGCAATCCAGCAGGGTTGAGCACCGACTTCGTCTCTTGCATCAAGAATGTCTTGTTTGCAGATCCGCCGCCTTTTGCAATGAACAAAAATTCGTAGGCATCGCCCGGCTCGGTGTAAATCTCGACCTGCGCAGGCAAGTTGCTGCCTGTGTTCGCTTCTGTGTACATAGTGAGAGGCGCCATTTGGCTATAGCGCAAATTGCACTCGTTGTAGGTCTTCTTGATGCCTTCTTGTAGCAGCGCGCCGTCGTCGGCGTCGGTAAAGACGTGGTCGCCTTTGTGCGCAACAACGATTGCCGTGCCGGTATCTTGGCACATGGGCAAAGTTCCACCCGCGGCGATGGCGGCGTTTTTCAAGAGTTCCAGCGCCACGAACTTGTCGTTGGATGAGGCTTCCGGATCATCCAAAATGCGGCGCAGCATCTCCAAGTGACTCGTGCGCAGAAAGTGAGAAACGTCTGTGAATGCCTCTTTCGCCAGTTTTGTCAAAGCTTCCGGCTCGACGGTCAGAATCTGACGATTGCCCAATTTCTCCACTTTGACATGGTCCTTGCTGAGAAGCCGATACTCGGTTTTGTCTTTTTGCAAGTGGAAAATACTGCTCGAACTCTGTGACATTGCGATATTCCTGCGATTGCTGCTGCGGTTCCAAATGATGATGTCAGGATGCCGGACTCATGAAGAGGGACATGTTTGGCTCTTTACGACATATATTCTAAGCATCAAAAGGGATAAAATCATGAGTTATGGCTCGGAATGAGAAACTTGTGAATAGAGATCAACAATCTGGTGTTGAAGTGAGCAAATCAAGTCAGTCGCGCAGACGCATTGAAACAGTTGGCATCGCCTTGGCGGCTGTCCTGGCGTTGCAAACTTTGGGCAGTATTTTTTGCGAGGAGCATTCGAAACTATTCGCCATAACTGATGAAGTTCGAAGTATGTGTCAGCAAGCGGAACAGTTGATCAATTCAGGCAAATTCAATGATGCGGTGAATTTGCTGCACCGTGCAGGAAGCATTGATCCAAGCTGCGCGGAAGTGCATGGATACTTGGGCATGGCGTATCAGAACAGCCAAAAGACCAGCCAAGCAATCGGTGAATATACCAAGGCATTGCAGCTTAATCCGCAGATGTCGTTCATCAACGTCAACCTCGGTACATGTCTTATGAACATGAATCAACTCGATCAGGCGGCGACATATTTTCAGCGCTACTTGCAGGAGAATCCCAATGCCGCGGACGCCGCACAAGTGCAGCAATATCTGCAACAATGCGGTGCGCGTAAAGGGCAGAATAACCTGCGCGGATTGGTGGAACAGGGACAGTCCCTTCTGAATCAAAGAAAATTTCCGCAAGCAATCAATGCATTTGAACAAGCCATAAGTCAGCAACCAAATTTCGCCGCTGCGCATTTCTTTCTTGGTTACGCGCTTGCACAATCAGGTCAAAGCAGTCGTGCCATCAGTGAGTTTCAAGCGGCATTGCAGATAGATCCAAGCATGAAAGAAGCGGTGATGAATATCGCTTCTAACTATCAAACGCTTGGAGACTGCGCAAACGCGATAGCGTGGTACGAAAGGTACTTGAAGGAAAATCCAGGTTCTCCAAAAGCTGCAGATGTTCGTCAAAGGATAAGTGGTTTGAAGCAGCAATTGAGCCAGCAAGCGAAACAGGGTGGCGGCGGATTTGCGCAATCAGGCAGCAACGGGTTTGCGCAACAAGGTTCGGTGGATGATTATCTTGTTAGCGCTGCATCGGGTGGAAAGTATTTTCGATGGACAAGAATGCCAATTAGAGTGTGCATCGCATCTGGTGCAGGCGTGTTTGGTTATCGCGACTCGTTTCGACAAACGTTAATGGATGCATTTTCAATGTGGGCACAGGGCTCTGAGAATCGGTTGTCGTTTACGCTAGTGAATGATCCTAGCAACGCTGATGTTTACTGTGATTGGACTGCTGACACGAATCAGATCGTAGCACCAGGTCGCGCCGTCGAAGGCGGTATCACGAAGCTAAACGGTCAACCGATGGCAAATGGTTCTGATGTTGGAATTACGAATGCACGAATGACGTTGCTCACCAATCGTAGTGGCAATCCACTAAGTGATGATGATATGAAAAAGGTGTGTTTGCATGAGGTTGGGCATGCACTAGGAATTAATGGTCATTCGAATAACAACTCTGATGTAATGTTCTTCTCGGAAGCTCCAACAGTTTGGCCGGCGCTGACCAAAAGAGACAAAACGACAATTTGCCGACTGTATGCAAATTATCCACCAGGCACTGGAAACTGAGCTGCTAAATTTCGTTTTCGTGTTTTTTGTCCACGCGAACGTGCTCGGCTTCTTTCTGTGTGTCGGTGCGAATCGTGTGTCTGACTTCCGGCTTGCCTTCTAGCCTTTTGATATGGTCAAACTCTCGCTCTCCATCGATGAGATCAGGATGATTGAATGGTGCGCTTTCGTCGGTTAGCCACTTCGTGTAGACGAGCGCGCTCGCAACACCGAGAGCCATGTTTACGATGACGGGTCCGATTAGCAAACAAGTACTCGCAGCAGTAAGTGCGACGAAGATAAGGTCGAGAACGATTAGCGGAAGCAAAATACGATCTGTCGCATGCCAACTGCGTCTCAACGCTTCAATGGGACCGCACTTCTGATCGACGATGTAAAAAGGTGCGAGTTGCCATCTCAGAAAAAGCAATGCTCCTGGAATGACCAAGATCGATCCGACTCCAATCAAAAACGATGAGAGCGAAACCGCTATCAATCCAGAGATAATCTGTCCAGGCGGACGCAGAACATCACTAAACTTTGTTTTGACACCACGCGCGACCTTCAATGTCACGTGTGCCCAACCTGCCCAAAACGAGCCAATGATCCCGGCTGAGACAACGAGACCTGCAAGCGTTCCCCAACCGGCGGCAGTGGAACCCATTTGCCAATCGAGAACACACGCAAGAACAATCAACACGATGGCAGCTACTACGGGCACGCCGATTGCCAAAAACCATGTTCCAAACAAAGGGAAAAATTCTTTGATCGTCAATGCTAGAGTGTCTGGCAAAATACCCAGCGAATAAATGGTTTCGCGTTTGACGACTTCGAATTTCATTTTGCTTTCTCGAAAAGCCTGCGACTACGGAATTGTAGGCAGGTTTGATGGTGGGGTCGGCGGTAGACCCGATGGTGATGAAGGCAAGCCGGATGATGGTGACGTCGATGACGACGACGACGGCGGCGGCGGAGGCGTTGTCACCGGTGCCGCCGATGGTCCCGTATTGGTCGGCGGGAATGTAGTCTCCGGCGGCTTGTGCGTGACGATGTATGCCAGCATCACCAAAACAATGATGACTACAACCACCATGATCACTTGGTATGAACTGTTGTTAGCCGGGACTTCGTATGAGGATGGTTGTGGGCGGTACACACCATCTGGTGGCATCTGTGGTACTGCCGAAGGATTAACTGCAGCTTGATGCTGCGCGTAATTTCTCATCCACTCTGGTTGATTTGGATCATGCGGTTGTTGCTGAGGAGCGCCGCCGCCATAAGGATCGATGGCTGGTGTTGAGCTGCCTTGAAGCGATTGCGCGGCTGCCTGGTAGTTTTTCATCCATTGAGGAACCGGCTCATTTGACGCAGGCTTCTGCGCGGATGCTCCGCCTGGGTTGGTACCTGGGGTCGGAATTGAATCTAGTTGGCTCTTCCAATCTGGTTCTCCGCCAGAGGCTGCTGGTGGAGATGCCGGGGCCGGAGCGCTCGGCTGTTCGGTCAGACGAGGTTGGGCGGTTGGTTCGATTACTGGTGCTGGGCGACTTCCGGTGCCTAAGCCACTGCCGAGTCCGCCTCCTCCGCCGAGACCACCACCGCCGCCGCCTGCTTTCCCGGGCGTCGGAATGGCATCGAGCTGACCCTTCAAATCTAATCCGCCAGCAGGTGGGTTTGCGGCTGGTGGCGCTTGCGGCGCTGACGGCGCTGGAGCCCCACCTCGACCCGGAGTTGGGATGGCGTCAAGCTGGCTCAAATCGAATCCACCGGCTGAAGGGGCTGCGGGTGTTGGCGCAGCAGGCGCTGGTGAAGGCGCAGGAGCGGCTCCTCCCCTTCCAGGTGTGGGAATCGAGTCGAGCTGACCCTTTAAATCTAGACCGCCGGGCTGTGCGGGTCTAGGCTGAGCGGGGGCAGCGGGTGTGGGTGCTGCCCCGCCCGAGCCCGGTGTCGGAATGGCGTTCAATTGATCTTTGAGACTTTGTCCCATGGCGCCCGCGGCTGGGGCAGCTGGTGCTGCCGGTGGCGCCTGCGCCTGCGTCGGCATTTGAGATTGGCTGGTGCGCGGCGCGCCCGAGCCTGGTGCAGGAATTGCGTCGAGTAATGATTTCAGGTCCATTCCGCCAGCCGGGGCGGCGGCATGACCCTGACAAGCTCCACCAGGATTGGCTGGGTTAGCGACTGTAGGCTTTCCGCAGGTGGGACAGAGATTGTGTTCGGTCATATCTAAAACTCGTCAAGGGCATACTTTTGTTCCAAATATTGTATATGGTCCGAGAGTCTGTTTTAAACATGAAATGCAAAGCCTTAAAGGTTTGGGCATCCGGCACAGGGGTTACTTGAACGGGTCCGAGTCCGAGTCCGAGTTAGTCTCGCGATTCTTCCCTTCGAACAGAAAGACCAATATTAGTCCAGTGACAACTCCTAGCAATGCCCAGGGCATCCAGCGTTCGATGAATGCCGTTTTTTCTTGAGCTGATACTTGAGCCTTTTCTTTGGCTTTTCGTACCTCTTCGCGCGCACTGATTTCGTTGATGCGGTCACGCTCTTCGTTGATCGCACTCGTATTAGGCTGCTCTTGCTCTGAGTGAATGGACAACGCCCGCTCGTAAAAAGGTAGAGCTTCTGCTTTTCTCCCAAGTTCGTAATAGCAATCGCCGACATCTTTGATGAGATCTCCGAGTTCGGAGTCATTGGCTTTGACTGAGTTTTCTTTGTATGCCAGCACTGTTTTGTAATGTTCAAGAGCTTTTGTGTACTTCCTAGTGCTCCAATAACAATTCGCAAGAACTCTTACAACCTCAGGAAAGTCGTCGCTTTCTTTGTATTGGTCGAATAATTTGTATGCCTCTTCAGATTCAGGAAGTGCTTCAGAGTATTTTTCCTCCGCGTAAAGCGATCTTGCTAAGTTGTGCTTTGCTACAGCATATTCCTTCGCGGTCTCTCCATAACCTTTGGCACATTCAATCAGAGCGGCCGTATAAATAGGAGTCGCAGTTTTGTAGTCTTCTTTGTCATAGAGACAGTGAGCCTCATACGCGAGTGCGTCGCTTAACTGTTTCGGTGCGTTTGCGTTTTTCAGAAGCTCGACTGCCTCGCGAAACATTGCGAGCGCTTTGTCATGATCGCTTAGGTTGTAGTATGTATAACCAAGAGACATCAATGGCTCTGACAGTTCTGTAGCTGTGTGCTTCTCTTTTCGAATCAATTCGATTCCGCGTTTGTAGTGCGGCACTGCCTCCGTGTACTTTTCGTTTTCGTAGTAGGCTTCGGCAAGCGCAATCGCAGCGTTCGCAATAGAGCTGTTTTTACCGGACTTTTCAGCCTTTGCTAGATCGGCAATCAGTTGCTGTTCCTTTGGCTTTTCGACTTCTTTTGCAGCACTCCTTCCAGTGTGAACGATGTAGTCAAAGGTGAATTCGATTTCCACACTCTCTGGGCTTCCTTCTGGCAATGCCTCGAATGGTGCCGACTCCTCAACAGCTTTTAGAGCAGCTCTGTCAGCCGAGTCACTTCCGGTCGTAGCCGTGATTTTGAGATTTGAAAGCTTACCGGTCTTGTCGATTTTGAAAACTGTTTTGGCTCGCCGCTTCTCTTCACCGCGTGGCGGATTCCAATTCCCTTTGATCCTCCTTTGCAGTGACGCCATATATGGTGCAAAGTCCACAGCCTTACCTTCAGCTGTCGGCTCACTTGTATCGTCCTGATCTTTGTTTTCAATGATTGCCTTCCAATCTGCAGGAACCACGACCAGAGCCAATTTCTTGCGTACATCGGAATTGTCTTTGATTTTCAGAGCCGCTTCATACTCGATCAGTGCACCGGCAAAATCACCAGAGGTTTGGGCCACGTCTCCAAGTTGTACACGATGCTCAAATGACTTTGGATTTTTGCCGAGCATTTGAATGAAGGAGTCGAGATTCTCATGAGTAGTCTTGTTGTCGGAATCAACAATCAAGGCTGAATGCACATATTTGATTCCTTCCTTGGGAGTCTTGCTCAATGCCAAGGCGTAGTTATTGCACGCAATTCCCAGATTCTCGCGAGCAAGTGCATAGCGCGGATTTGACGCGAGTGCACTCTTGAATTTGTCTATGGCTACTTGGAATTCCTTTCTTCCAAGCGCTCTCACACCTTCATTGTTTAGGGAAACTTCCTTTTCCGATTTGCAATCCGCAGGAACGTTAAGAAGAACAGTCAATGCCAAAGCGAAGATTGCGCATTCTTGTGCACGATAATTCATTGTTCACCGATGCTTTGTGGTACCAAAACACTGATACGGGATTCCAAATGTTCTTAGCGGGTTTCCGAAGCGTCTTACATGATTTTGAAGCAGCTTAACCTGCTTCTAACACAGTGGATATGCGACTCTCAATAGCATAACGCTAATTGCCGTTTTCTGCTCTACTTTTTTCGCGAACTTGAAAGTTACAGGTTTGTCCAGGGTTTATTACCCATCAACTTTTTGCGATCATCGTCGTTAACCATGATTTCGAACGCTAACGCGAATCCGCCGGATGCCGCCATGACGAAACAAATGATTGCGAAACCAGGATAGCCAAGAATTCTGAATGAAGTTGGAACGTCCATGAGCAGTGCGGCACCAATGATCAGTGCAGCTAGCACCAGAGCTAAACTGATGCGGTTCGCGACTTTCTGAGCTGCATCTATCAATACCGGTTCATCAATGACTTTAACCTGCAGTTTGTTGCCTGCGATTAGATCCAAAATGCGGTTGAAGCTTGTTGGAAACTTTTCGAGGAAGTCCTTCGCTTCGCTGATGCCTGTGAAAATCTTTCCTGGCGAAACCTCTGCCAACATCCTTTGGTGCATTATGTGCAATGCGTTCCGTCTTACGGAAGCATTGGGATCAAATGTAGGATCGAGAGTTCTTCCAACTTGATCCAAATTGAGAAGAGTCTTGCCCAACATCGTGAGTTCGGATGGCACCCGAATGCCACAATCGGCAGCTGATTTCGTCACGCCGAGAATAACTTTTCCGATCTGCATTTCAGTCAGGTTGTTGCTCAGGTAATTCTGCACCAAATCAACAATTTGCTTGCGAAAAGTGATCTCGTCAAATCGTTCTGTCGGCTCGCCAATATCTATGCACTTGTTTGCCACTGCATCAGCTCTGCCCTCGCTGATTCCGAGTAGCAATTGCAAGAGCTTTCCTTGCATTGATTGAGTGATTCGCGCGACCATTCCGAGATCAATCAGCGCAACCTTCTTGTCTTCGGTGAGAAACACATTTCCCGGGTGTGGGTCGGCATGGAAAAACCCATCCACGAGAATTTGTTTCAAGTAAGCTTGGAAGACCTGCTCAGAGAGTTCTGCACCATCCAACTCCAGCAGTTCGAGTTGAGTCACAGACGTGACCTTCTTGCCGCGTATGAAGTCCATGGTGAGAATTCTGGACGTGGTGTAATCCGGCACAGGAAGCGGCACCACAATACGATCCAACTCTCTCAAGTTGTCGCTAAGCATCTCAAGATTGTGTGCTTCTTTGCGCAGATCCAACTCTGCCAATAACGTCTTTCTGTACTCTTCTAAAATTGACGAGAACTGATACTTTTTACCAGCTTCCGTATTCTTGTCATAAAACTCTGCGATTTGCGCCAAGATATCGAGGTCTCGTGTGATTACCTCGCGGATGCATGGACGCTGCACTTTCACCGCGACCTCTTTTCCGTTTCTCAGCACAGCGCGGTGCACCTGGCTCAGAGATGCCGCAGCCATAGGCTCATACGAAAATTCCTGGAACGCGCGCGACATGCGAACACCAAGCTCCGCAGTGACTGTGCGTTCAATCTCTGCAGAATCAAACGGAATGCAATTGTCTTGCAGTCGGCTCAACGCAACCAAATACGCAGGTGGCAATAGGTCCGCGCGCGTGGACAGTAACTGTCCTAACTTTACGAATGCCGGACCGAGCTTCTCCAAGTCTTTGGCGAGGTTTTCTGCTTTGTTCGAAACCTCGGGTTGCACTTCCTCTTGATCGGTGAGAACCTCCTCTAAACCAGCGTTCTTGACGATGTCCGAGTTGCCATACCTTACCAGAAGTAGTGCTATGTCTTTGTATCGTTTCAAATGTTCAGGGTCGAGGTTGATGCCCATCAAGTTCTCCTCACAACGTCAACTCATGGCTGTTACCGAAGTGTGTGGAGGGTTAGACTGGAAAACCTCGAGTTCGTTCCTTATGTCCGAAAGATTCGGCATAACAGCTCTAAACCAATTGCGCTGGTCATCAGGCGCTCCTTGTCGTCTTGAAGCAACTGTTGAGTCCAGTTGACGAACCCGCCGTCTGAAAGCATGAAGTACTGTCCATCTTTATTCTTGAGCTTGATATGAAAGCAAGGTCCCTGGTAATAGCCGAGCCCGGTAAGACGATGCATATTGAAAGAAAATTTCACATCCGGGAACTCATTTTGCAGCGACATGCTCACCTTCTCATCGAGAATTGAAAGGTGTGTCAAGATGTGCGGAGGCAGCCCGAATTGAGACAACTCATGCTGCGGTTTCGTGACATAATTCGGCCACAAGGACGAATACTTCTCTAACACTTTCCTAGCACTCTCGGAATCGCGCGCCCGCACATTCCTTTTTATTTCGTCTCTATCTATATTGTGAGAGGAACATAAGTGACTGATCGCGCGAGTATCCGAAATCTCAACTGTGACATCTGAGAATTCGAAGTTGTGTTTCTTTAGTTCTTGAAGGAACAACAGATAGAATCTTATGTGCTCCCAAAGCGCAATGGTTTCAACGAGGAACGAACCTTGATCTCGTGCGCTGGAAACAAGGCAGAACAGTCTGAAGTGCGCGCTGAACCCTGGTGTGTCAGGAACAGGAAATCTCACCACTCGATGCGAGCTGCAGAGTCGCAATGTGTCTTTTCGATTTGCAATTTCTTTTCGTCGTCGTGCGCATTCCAGAGCTAATGCAACCGTCGGATCAGATGCGCATTCGAAAGCGCGAATTGTTGTGAGGACATTGCCTTGATCTAATCCGGCGAGAACACCGACTGAACCTAGCGGTTGCAGCGGCGACAACTCCACGACTTCGAACTCCGATGCGGTGTCGAATGCGATACCATCAATTTTGTTGAGCAGACGTCCGTCCAGATCGCAGGCTTTCGATACTTTGCTATCTCTCAAAAGATTTCTTGCATCCAGTTCCGAAACGCGTTTTTTTGTTACCGACAGCAAAAGCGAATGCAAATCAGAACCCGATAACTGCGAAAGAGAATCCGTGAGATCCGACACTCCGACTTCTTTCGATATGCGAGTAGTGATAGGGTCGCTCATTTTCTGACCTGCTTCGACATAGAACAAATCGTACTTGTCAGATCCGGAAAATTGTTGAATGCATTGACACCGGCTCGACTATTCTGCGCCACCACCTGTGCTGGCTCGTGTTCTACAAACCAGAAACACTTCATGCCGAGGTTCAATGCTCCGTCAATGTCTTTTTCAATGTTGTCACCGATGACAAAGGCTTCGTTTAGATCATTGATATTCAGCTGGCGAAGCGCTAATCTGAATATCAGCTCGGATGGTTTCTCGGCACCCGATTCTTCGCTTGTTGCAATTGCGTCGATATATTTTTCAATTCCTAGATGTGCGACTTTTCGCAACTGAATCTGCGTAGTAAGATCAGTGACGATTGCAATTCGAATTTTGCTTTTTTGCATCGCTTCAAAGAATTCGATTACACCGTTTGTGAGTTTCATCGAATTGATAAACGTGCTCCAATAGATTTCTTCCGCTTCTAGAGA
This sequence comes from uncultured Candidatus Obscuribacterales bacterium, assembly GCA_964478655.1. Lineage (GTDB taxonomy): Bacteria > Cyanobacteriota > Vampirovibrionia > Obscuribacterales > Obscuribacteraceae > CAYZJR01. Next base: position 343 of record CAYZJR010000150.1, on the reverse strand, counting down.
TCGTGAAAGCGGCGTCAATGACAGTGTTTCCATCATGCGCTTGAAGTAAAGCAGTCTGCTGTGCGAGGGTGCTAAACCGCGCAATTCTTTGTTGATTGCTGAGCGGGATGCTTTGTATGCATCGGCTGTTCGGTCTGCATCAACCTTGAACTCCGACTGAAACCATGCCAAGCTCGCCGCCAACGCAGGGGTGTGCGCATTGGTGTAGTTGTAGACCGTGTTGTCGAGGTCGAGGAGGCAGGCTCTGAATTCTCTAGATTCCATGCGGTGCAGTGTTTTGGGAAGTGTCGTGACCTAATTATGGCAGAGCCGATTTGATATTGTAGTGGTAGGTTCTCAAGCG
>CAYZJR010000149.1:0-14054 GCA_964478655.1 uncultured Candidatus Obscuribacterales bacterium | reverse complement strand
CCATAAACACACAGACTGCCGCAGTAGTAATTTCATTCTACATAACGACAGTCTGTGTTTGAGTTAGGACGATGCGGAACTATGCTGTGTGAGCCCGTTCACGCTTGAGTGTCCAGTGTATTGCCAGAGCCGGTGTCAAAAGGATGAACACCAGGAAGAATCGAATTGCCATGAAGAAGTCCAAGACTAGATTGCTCATCGCAGATTCGGTTGTGTGGAACATTTGTGTGGCCATGCCTATCCAGCAATTCCAGCATCCGAAGGTTGCGGCTGCCAGAAGAAGTGTGAACCCTAAGCCGACCACCACACTTCTAAGCAGGATGTTGCGGATAAGTCGGAGAGTATCGAGCGTCATTTTTTGTTTCCTCCAATAAGAAACTTGTAGGCTGATATGACGTGGTGCCGCGCCAAATGTTCTCAGCGCATTTGTAAAAGCCCCAAGCTTAATGCTTCGCTAATAGTTTCGAGCGAGTAGCGAGCGGCTCAAGAATGCTTATTGCCTTACAAATACTTCTTCGTGACGCCCAGTTCGAGCGCGAATCGGTAGCCTACGAGTTTGTAGAGCAGCTTCGCAACTAGGAAGTCTGGGGCGTGCAAACCCTTGATGGGAGATAGTTCCACGATGTCGCATGCCACAACATTTTTGCGCACACAGACCTGTTTAATCAGTTCCATCAATTGGTACCAATCCATGCCGCCTGGCTCCGGAGTGCCCGTGGCCGGCATGATTGAGCCATCCAAACCATCTACGTCGATGGTGAGGTAAACGTTGTCGGATAGGGTTTCGACGATGTCGTGGAAGTTCCACTTCTCCTTGTTGCGTGCCCAGAAGATGTTGATGTTTGGCTGTTCTTCTTCCATCCATGCAACTTCCTCCCAGCTCACATTTCTGATGCCGACTTGCGTAATCAGGGGTCGCTTCAAAGTCTTGTAGAGCTGGTAGGAGACCGACGCGTGGCTGTGCGGGTTGCCTTCGTATGAGGGGCGAAGGTCGCAGTGAGCATCGACTTGGAGAATCGAAAGGTCCGGATACTTGTGAGTGCAAGCCTTCACGGCGCCCAGGGTGAGCGAATGTTCGCCGCCCAAAACGATGGGGAATTTGCCGAACTCGACCAATGGGCGCACCGCGTCTGTTAGTTCAGCGAACGGCTGCTTTGTCGAGGCGTTGACAGAGCTCATATTTATCTCATCGCCAGTGCAGATGCCGATTTTGTATGGCTCTACCCAGAGCTCGTCATCGAAAAGCTCCACTTGTTGGCTGGCTTCGAGAATGGCGGCGGGACCGTTTTTTGTGCCCTGCCCATAGCTGGTTGTCGCTTCGTAGGGGACCGGCAAAATGACAACCTTGGAATTCTCTGGCGATGAGAACTCCTCAGGAAGTCCGAAATAGCTCACTTTCGGCTTGGCTTTGGCAGTCTTTGCCGGCTTGGCTGCAGGCTTAGTCGCTTTGCTTGTGGACTTACTTTTGGTTGCGGTGGAACTCTTGGTAGCCATCGATTGCCAGATCCTCATGTATAAACTATGGCTTTTATATCATCTATGGATGCTTGTGAGTTCTTGATTTCCATATATTTTGAGTGGGGTTTCAAGGTAGAGGCTGATGGTGGGCGCCCGCACGGCGTCATTCGTAAGATTGTTCGGGTGAGAAGGCAAGCATTTAAAATGTGCAGATTCCGTTGGAACACGCTGTTACATATTGATTGGAGCAACCGACAATGATTGACAAACGCAATGTATCGACCTCTGTGTCGCTGGTATCACTTGCGGTGACTTTTGCTTTGTGCGTGATGCAGCCGACATCGGCTCAGAGTGACGAAGCGTCAATGATCAAGGCGGCGAAGATCGCACCTTTGAAGCAGAGAATTGCAAAGTTCGACGAGGTGCTGCGTGCGTATCCGAAGAGTGTTGATGCGCTTTTGTTGCGCAGCGGCGCGAAAATCAATGCGAAAGATCTTGATGGTGCGGTTCAGGATGCTGCACAAGCAGTGAACATCAGCCCGAACAATCCGAAAGCTTATGCTGATCGCGGTTTTGCGAAGTACATTCGCAGGAAGGGAACAGACTTGAAAGAAGCTCTAGACGACCTCAACAAGGCGATAAAGCTTAACCCTCAAGAGTTCGCTTTTTATGGAACGCGCGGGCAGATCGAAGCGGTTCTTGGCGATAAGAACGCGGCGTTGAGAGACTTGGACAAAGGCATCAGCATGAGACCGACGGAGCCGGCAAGCTACATCGAACGCTCGCAAGTGCGAGAGAAGTTCGGCGACATTCGTGGAGCTGTAGACGACTTGAAGCAATCGAAGAAACTAGACCCGGATTTCTTCATGGCGCAAGACGATTTGGATCGGCTTGAGAAGAAGTTGAAGTAATTTGACCTAACAACACTAGCGATTCGGCACCGTCTGAGCCGCTTTCAATCCTTTGGATGCGATATCGTCGGCTGCGTTGAATGTTTGCAAGAACACTTCGTGGTCAACGAAATATGGCTTGCCGTTGAAGTTGAGTACCAGCCAATCGGTTGCTTTGCCTGTGAATTTCAGCGCGCCGTTTTCATAGATCTGCATCGGAGCTGCGATTTGAATGGCTTTCACTTCAACTGGTTTCTTCTTGAAGATGCCAGGTTTGTCAGTTGCATCATAGCTCTTAGCGAACACTTCCGGCTTAATCGGCCATTGTTCGCCCTTGACGCCGGTCATGATCCAATCGCCAGGATCTGCTTGTACTGGTCCTTCCCAGGTCTGAACGGTCATCGTTTCTGTGGCCTGGACGGCCTTCAATTCGACGGGAGCTTTGCGGAACAATCCGAGATCTGCGGCTCGTTCTGTGAGTAGAGACGTCACTGGAGCATTGAGTGCGTTTTCTGCGGCGAGGGCTGTTCTCTGTGCGATTTGATCGACTGCACCGTATGTGGCGGCAAAGATATCCGGCTTGACGAAATACTTGTCGCCGTTGAGACCGATAACCAGCCAGTCTTGTGGGCTGCCTGTGTATTTGACGGCGCCTTGTGCGTCAAGAATCTGCATTTGCTGATTGATTTGAACAGCCATGATCTGAATCTGTTTCTTTTGGAACATATCTGCAGCACCCGGCACCGGGTCGTAGCTTCTTGCAAATACTTCCGGTCTGACCGGCCATTGTTCTCCTTTGACGCCAGTCATAATCCAGTCGTTTTGATTGGCTTGCACAGGTCCTTCCAGCGTTTGAATAGTAGTCGGTACCTTAGCCTGAACTGCCTTCAAAATAACCGGTTTTTTCTTGAAGATGCCCACGTCATCGGCGTTACTTTGAATATATGCGTCCGGATTGCTTACGATTTGATCGGCATTGTGATGCATCAGTGCATCATAGCCGACGGCGACTGCACGGGTTCCTAGCTTGAAGGCGAAGGCGGAGGCTCCGCCGATTGCTGCTGTTGTGCCGGCTGTTTTGGCGATGTGAGCGAGGTTTTCGTCGATTGGCAGGTCGGAGTTCCAATCGGCTGCGCCGCGCACAGTGCCTGCGGCTCCACCGGCCATGCTGCCTGCAAGGGTCGGTACACCGTATTCAATCGCAAGCTTGGTTGTAGGCGCAATGCCTTTCATCGTTTGTGCCAAAGTTACTTGCAGCGCCAGTTTGACGGCTTCTTTGTTGCCCTCCGTTGCGACTTGTCCAGCAAGAGCGGTGACGGCTTCCATGGGAATGTTGCTCGTTCCACGAAGCAGCATGTTGCGTGCGATGTTGGTCATGCCTTCTTGAATTACTTTTTCGGAACCCTCAAGCAACATCTGCGCGCCCCCTTCGGACATGCGGGCGATGCTGGCGTGGGCGAGTTCCGAAACCTGTATGCCGGCGGCTTTGCCGACATTCAGTGATTTGGCGAGCGTGTTTGCGCCGAGGAAGGCCGTGGCACCGTATATGGCGCCAATTCCGCCGTCCATTGCCACTTGTTTGGTGCTCCAGTCATAGTCAGAACCATTCATCCATGACTTTCCGCCCACTTTAATAGCTGCACCGACGCCTCCGGCAATCGCGGTTTTTGCAAGAAGTGAGAGACTTGCGCCTGCCGTGAAGTAGGCTCCGCCAATTGCTGCTGCCGTGATCGTCACGTCGGTTGCCACTTCTGCCAGCTTCGCTTTTGATTCTCTGAAGTTGTTCAGCGTTTCTATTGTTCGCATCGAGAACTTGGTTGCGTCTGTTGAAGAGAGCTGTTCTCCAGCGGCAGCAGCTTTTCGATGTGCTTCGACCATCGCGTTGCGGGCTTCGTCTGTTTGAAATCCTGTTCCATCCCAAATTCCATCGACCCACGCTTTTCCAATTCCCTGGCGGCTCTTCGAATGAGAGTCGAGAATCGTATTTAGTTGTTCGCTTGCATCCAGGGTGTGAGAGCGAGCTGTGAGTTCTACTTGATCGCGCTCTTGCTTCTTCACTTTGCCCATGAAGTCTGTCGCTAGATTCGAACCATACTTGTTTGCATAGCGCGTGAAAATTTCTTGCTTCTGCTCTGAAGTCAGACGGCTCATTAGATCCAAGGCTTCCTCTTTGGCCACGCCGAGTCCCAAAACGAAAGAGCGGATGCGGTCTTCGGGACCGTAGGCGCGTTGTTCCAACACCGTTTTTGCGAACCGTGCCGTCTTTTCATCAAGCTCGCCGAACACGTCCGCTTGCAATTCCATCGCTTTTTTGTCGCTTTGATCTTTGCTGAGGAGCAAGGCTCGTTGCTCGGTTGACGTGGTTACGATGTTTTGGACCAAGTTCTTCTTGTTGGTATGAAGTGCCCAATCATCGAGTTCGTTCTGAACGTCGAGCGCTATGGAGCCTGTCTCCAATAGCGGCTTGGCGTATCGTTGGAACTCACTTGGATCGAGAGCGGCTTTGAGCGCATTCATGAATTTTGCGGCAAACTCTTTTTCTGCGTCATTGTGCGGATCTGTGACTGCTCGCCGCATGTCGGGATTCTCGCGGAACGCCTGTTGCATCTCACGAATCACTTGACCTTCATCAGTATTTAACTTGGCCGCTAGCATGTTCATCTTGTCGATGACCGTCATTGCTGCGTTTTCACCGCCCATGACACGGTTGAGAATTGCCTTGGCGGCTTCTAATTCCGTACCGTTCCCCAATGCGGACTTCGCTGCTTTATCGACTTTCGTGCGGAACGTCTCGTCCTTTCTATAACGGTCTTGGTCGTGCGGCGACATTTTGGAGATGGCATCGACAACGTTTTGTTCGTTTGTCCACAGCAGACTGTCGTTGTCGTCTATGGCGTCAAGAATGGCGCGCCGACCGGAGAACTGCACTTCGTCATAGGTCTTGCAATTCTGAATGTTGTCGATGAGGTCTCTGATGCGCAACAGCTCGCTGTCGCTGCTGAATGTGTCAAGAAGGTGCTCCATGTCTTTGCGGAACGATGGGTTGTTCTTCAATAAGTCGAAATCTTCTTTGCTGAGACTTTCCAAAGACCGCGCCACTTTGTCCATGCTGCTATCTTTGAAAATGCCGCGATGATCCAGAAGTTCCTTGCAGAGCTTGCTGCTTGGGTACATGATCATGGCTTCCCATGCGGCTTCTTCTGTGTCGTTTCCGGCTTTCTCGATGCGCTTTCTGATTGCGTTGAAGATTTCTTTGTCTTCTTTGGTGTGCTCGCTGCCGTTCTTGACGGCTTGGTAGGCTCTTCTTTCGCGTTCGCTTATGTTCTTCAGAGCGTCTTCAATTGCTTTTTCGTTGTCGCCCATCCAGCTCGTGTTGTCTTTGATCTTTGTGGTGGCTGATAGTTCGCCGTTCTTCATATAGTCAGTTGTGTGTCTAAGGTCAGTGTTTGAAACGTTTCCGCTCAATCCTAGTGTGAGTGCGTTGTACCAGTGCCCGCCGAAAGCGTCTTTGACCCTGGCTTCCCCGCCGTTGGCGATAAACTGAGATCGGGCGTCGGCGGACACATGACTCATTACTGTTTGGAACATCTCTTTGTCTTCTGTACGAAGTGCGATGTCCGCCAGTGCAAGATGATCGGCTGTTGTGAGTCTGTCAGCGCCTTTCAGAAGGATTGCCATCATTGATTTGTCTGAATTGTCGAATCTAACGTCATGCATCAGCGCATCGTGAAGGCTCTTGCCATAAGTGTCTCGGTATTCTGCGTCGACTTTTGCTAGATCTGCGGCTTTCAGTGAATACAACTTATCGTTGATTACAGAGCCGATGTTGTCTTTGCTTCTTCCTGCAAATGTTTGATTTGCTTCCACAAGAAGATTGTGGATATAGCCCGTATTGCCGTCGGAGCTGTCTTTTTTATTGAGAAGAGAAGTTGCTTTGTCGAGATCTGCACCGCGCATTTCTCTTGTGAATTCATTTTGTATAGTGATTTTGTATTTGTTTTCGTATGTCGCCGAAAGCAGCTTGCGGTCGGCTTCCGACATGTCGGCGAGAGTTAAGTGGATTGCTTTTTCGTCGGTTCCTGTGTCGATGAACTGATCGCGTTTCGTAGCCTTGCGAATGGTAGCAGCCATCGCGTCGATGAACTTCGCGCGCTCGGCGCTCGGTGCGCTCGTTTTTTGATTTGCCTGGATTTGATTGTTGTTGTCGACGATGGTGACAGTCGGAAGAGTGTCTGAAGTCTTGTTTGATTGCGGATTCGTGTCTTCGCCTTTGACTGTCGACTTTTCCTTTTGCGCTTGTGCGTGCAGCCTTAAAACCGCATCGATGAGCGTTTCGCCTGGTTGGGTTGGGAGCTCTATTTTGGATGGGGACTCAATGGAAGTATCTAACGACATAAATTCCCGCCTTGATTTTTCGCCAGTTCCGCTTGCGTCTTGCGCAAAGCAATACTGGCGCTGGATTCGACAATGTCGAATCGATTCAGTCCTGTCAGCCACTGCAGGGGTGTATACGGGTTTGGCGGAAATTGGACAGGGCGATCGCGCTATTGAGGGCTTTGGTAGAATGCATTGCCGTCGTTGTAGGATTCCATGCGCCAGTAGTTATCCTCTCCGCGCATTTCGACGTCTGCGGTGCCGTATGGGTACTTGCCGCCATTCTGCTCGGCTTGGCAGTTGTGCGTGGCGACATCGAGTTTTGCCTTGTTTGAGGCTGTGTATTTGAAGCTCTTCACGCGCATGATTTTGTCGCCCAAACTCTTCAATCTTCTCAATTCATTGTCGTAAGGCGAGGATGTGAGATGCCGGACGCCATCGGCGTCCATGCCTTTGGCTTCGTACTCGGCTTTTCGCTGTGCTGCAAGTGCGGGGTCGTAAGTTTTCTGGTATCCCTTGAGCGAGTTGAGCTGCGCGTATGGAATGTATGGCATCAGATCTTCAATTCTGGTTGCGGTTTTGGCTGCCTGAGCGAATTTCAAAAGGCAGAGGTCCGGCGTCGGCGCTTTCTTCGCGTCGAATGGAAGCGGGTTGAAGTCGGTTCCTTTCATGTTCTCCTTTGGATCGTAGGAAGGAACCTTCGATGTGCCGGTTGTGCCGAACGAGCCGTGAGTGCCGGAGGAGCCATAGGTGCCAGTAGAGCCGTGAGTGCCGGTGGAGCCATAGGTGCCAGTAGAGCCGTGGGTTCCGGTGGTACCGTATGTGGTTGTCGTTCCGTGTCCGCTGTTGGTGCCGTATGTGGTGGTGCGCTGTTGGGAAGGCGATGTGCCGGTGCGCGCTTGAAATTTCCTGTCGAACTCCGCTTTGCGTTCCTCAAATCGGCGCCGATGTTCTTGCATGCGCGCTTGGAAGTCATCTGCGAAAGCTTGAGGCGGCAGGCTTGCAGCAATCGCGCCGAGCATCACAAGGGTCATTGACACAACCATTCGATTTTTCATTATCGCTGCCTGCAAAAGGGGCTGCTAACTTATTGCCACATTGAGAGATTGATTTATCTGCATGGAACCGCAATTAATCGAGTGACAATTGGCGCAGAATTTCTTCGTAGATTGAACTCAGCAAATTCAAGTCGTCGACGCCGGCGCATTCGTTGATTTTGTGAATGGTGCTGTTAATAACGCCGAGCTCTACTACCTGTGCGCCTGTAGGGGCGATGAAGCGACCGTCTGACGTTCCACCTGCAGTTGAGAGAATTGTTTCCAACCCGGTTGCGTTGCGAATTCCATCGCGCACTGCCGCCAGCAGAACGCCTGTGTCGGTGAGAAACGGATAGCCGGAAAGCCGCCAAGTGAGTGTGTAATCAAGTTTGTGCTTGTCGAGAATGGCGTGCACGCGCTCCTTGATTTGCTCTGGTGTGAGTTCGGTCGAGAAGCGGAAATTGAAGACTGCGTCTAGGTCTCCTGGAATCACGTTGTCTGCACCTACGCCGCTGTGAATGTTGGAGATTTGAAACGATGTCGCAGGAAAAAAGTCGTTGCCGCTGTCCCAGTGCTGCTGGGTGAGTTCCGTCAATGCAGGAAGCGCTCTGTGTGCTGCATTGTCAGCGCGTTGCGGATAGGCTACGTGCCCTTGTTTGCCTTTGACTTTGAGAGTTCCCGATAACGAGCCGCGCCTGCCATTCTTGACCGTGTCTCCGGTTTTGTTCTCTGAGCTTGGCTCTCCGACTAGGCAGTAGTCGATTTTGTCGCCGCGCTTCGACAAGAAGTCGATGACTTTTACCGTTCCATCTATCGCATCTGCTTCTTCGTCGCTTGTAAGCAGCACGGAAAGCGAGCCTTTGAACTTTTGAGTCGCCAAAAATCTTTCGACTGCCGTGATGAATGCGGCGACGCATCCCTTCATGTCGGAAGCGCCGCGCCCGTACAGGAGCCCATCTTCAATTGTCGGCTGGAACGGCGGAAACTTCCATTGATCGAGTGGACCTGGTGGAACGACATCGGTGTGCCCCAAGAACGTCAATAATGGCGCTTCGGTGCCAAGTCGCGCCCAAAGATTTTTCACCGGACCGAATGGAACGTGTTCGATCTTGAACCCGAGTTTTGCCAGGCGATCGGCTATAAGCTGCTGGCAGCCGGCATCTTCGGGAGTCACTGAATGGCGAGAAATCAAATCTTTCGCCAGTTCGATAGTTGCAGATTGCGAGGCTGATTGTGTCATTTTGCTCGTGTAGTGCTGAACTGTGCGCGCATGTGCGTTGAGCCTGTGGTGTTTTACGGGGTGCGCAAAAGCTCGTTGATGCTTGTTTTCTCGCGGGTTTGTTGATCGACTTGCTTGACGATAACGGCGCAATAGAGATTGCAGCTGCCGTCGGACGAAGGCAGGCTTCCCGGAACTACGACTGAGCCTGCGGGAACGCGACCGTATGTGATCTCACCTGTCGCGCGATTGAATATTTTGGTGCTTTGTCCGATGAAGACGCCCATGGAGAGCACGCTGCCTTCTTCGACGATGACGCCCTCAACCACTTCGGAACGCGCTCCGATAAAGCAATTGTCTTCAATGATGGTGGGGCTCGCCTGCAAGGGTTCCAGCACGCCGCCAATGCCCGCGCCGCCCGATATGTGCACGTTCTTTCCGATTTGCGCGCATGAGCCGACTGTTGCCCAGGTGTCCACCATTGTGCCTTTGTCGATGTAGGCGCCGATGTTGACGAATGAGGGCATGACGATGACTTCAGATGAGATGAAAGCGCCGCGCCGCACTGCTGCTGGTGGCACGATTCTGAAGCCTGCTTCGCGGAATTGGCTTTCGTTCCACGTTGCGAACTTCCCTGGAATTTTGTCGAAGTAATTGCAATAGTCGGTCGGAATCACTCGGTTGTCTTCGAACTTGAAGTGAAGAAGAATCGCCTTCTTCAACCATTCGTTGACTACCCACTTTCCATCGACCTTTTCGGCAACCCGTGCCTGCCCGCGGTTGAGCAGGGAAATCGATTTGGATACTGCCTGTTTTACATCGAATGGAACCTTCGATGCCGCAATTTCTGCGCGCTTCTCAAACGCCTCAGAGATTACCGATTGCAGTTTTTCCACAAATTTCCTCCTTGTTGTCGTCTGTGCAATTTTCAAGAAAATTCTTCAGTCTGTGCGCGGCTTCGATGCATTCATCTAAAGGCGCGACCAACGCCATTCGCACGCGCGACGCCCCGGGATCTTTGCCGTGCGCGATGCGTGAAAGAAAGCTGCCCGGCAGCACTACGAGGTTTTCTTGCCGATACAACTCACGGGCAAATTGTTTGTCGTCAATTGGGGTCGGCGCCCAAAGATAGAAGCCGCCATCCGGGTTCTGGAGCTGCATTTGCGGGCAATCAACAATCTCGATCACGCGTTCGAATTTCTCGCGATAGAGTCGGCGGTTTTCAATCACATGTTCTTCGTCACGCCAGGCAAGCGTGCTTGCGAGCTGAAATGGCGGCGACATCGCACAGCCGTGATATGTGCGGAACAGTCGAAACTTTTCGAGAATTTCCGCATCACCTGCCACGAAACCGGAGCGCATTCCAGGAACACTAGAGCGTTTCGAAAGACTGTGAAACACGATGCATCGGCTGAAGTTCTCATTGCCCATCTCATGAGATGCTTGCAGTAAGCCCGGCGGCGGGTTGTCTTCAGACGGGTAAAGTTCGGAATAGCATTCATCCGATGCGACGACAAAGTTGTGCTTGTGTGCGAGTTCGATGATTTGACTGAGCAACTTCGTCGACATCACAGAACCCGCAGGGTTGCCCGGGTTGCAGATGTACATGAGTTGGCAGCGGTTCCATATTGCTGACGAAACTTCCGATAGGTCAGGCAGAAAGCCATTTTTCTCTTCGAGATTGATAAACCACGGAATCGCGCCCGCCAAAAGTGCCGCGCCTTCGTAGATTTGATAGAACGGGTTAGGCATCAAAACCAATGCATCTGGCTTTGGATCGACCACGCACTGTGCTATGGCGAACAATGCTTCGCGCGTTCCATTTACCGGCAGAATGTTTCGGTCCGCATCAACTGTTCCTTCCGCCAATCTAAATCGCCGTGTCAACCAGCCTGCGATTGCTTCGCGCAACTCGGCGTTGCCCACTGTGAGCGGGTATTTACTCAGTCCCGAAAGGTTGCCCGCCACGGCTTCTTGAATGAACTTTGGCACCGGATGCTTCGGCTCTCCGACCGACCAGTGAATGGTCGCCTTATCCGGTGGCGGCTCGGCGCCGACGAAAAGCTGCGCGAGCTTTTCGAACGGATACGGATGCAGCTGTGAGAGGTTGCTGTTCATGGCGTGCTATTGGGGAGCTTCTATTTTAAGCTCTCCACAGGACTTTGACATCCAAGAAAGATTGGAAAGCAAAGTCACTCGGTCCGAACCAACCTGCGTGCAGTCTCAGCCAAGATTGCGGTTCCTATGTACAAACCAGACTCGTCGAGATCGAACGCTGGGTGATGGTGGCTGCGCGTGCTGCCCTCGATTTCGGCTCCGAGAAACATAAACGCACCCGGCACCTTCTCTGCAAACATCGAGAAGTCCTCGCTCCAGGTCTTTGGTTTGGTGATTATGACGTTCTCTTCGCCGATCAGATCGATCGCTGCTTGCCGCATCACCTCAGTGATTCGTGGGTCGTTGACGGTTGTCGGGTATCCCATCTCGTAATCGATTTTGAAATCGCCACCGAGCATGCGGGCTACTGAGCAGGCGCGTTCAAGCTCTTCGACAATTTTCTGTCTTACTTCGTGGCTGAAAGTCCTGAATGTTCCTTCCAAAACCACACTGTCTGAAATTACGTTGCCGCGGGTGCTCGAGCTCTGAAACGAGCCAATCGTCACGATCGCCGGGTCGAGCGCCGAGACGCGCCGCGAAACGATCTGCTGAATGGCTTGCACCACCTGCGCGCCGAGAACCACGGCATCGATTGTAGTTTCCGGATAGGCTCCGTGACCGCCTTTACCTTGAACCGTAATCTTGAACCCATCCGCCGCCGCCATCACAGGACCAGGCATAATCGAGACTTTGCCTGCCGGAAGTGTCGCATCCATATGCAAGCCGATGATGGATTTGACGCCCTCGAGCGCCTCGTCCTCAATCATGCGCCACGCGCCCGACTTGCCCTCATCGTCGCCGAACTCCTCTGCGGGCTGCATCAGCATGCGAATGCGACCACCGAGCTTTTCGCCCGCGAGAATTTTCGCAGCCGCAAGCGCGCAAGACATGTGCGCATCGTGACCGCAGGCGTGCATCACGCCTTGATTCTTCGATGTGTACTGGCGGTCCTTCAGCTCGTCGATCGGCAGTCCGTCCATGTCTGCGCGAATTGCAACCGCTGCGCCCGCGCCCATGTCGCCTACAACGCCGGTTTTTCCGACGCCCTTGGTGATTTTATAGCCCATGGTTTCGAGCTTTTCGGCCATGAGCTTCGCGGTTTCGTGTTCATGGAAACTCAGCTCGGGGTGCTGGTGGAGATGTCGACGCATCTCAACGATTTCGGATTGGAGCTGCTTAGCCTTGTCTAAAACGGACGTGGACATGCCTGTTTAACCTTCTTGTGCTTCGCTTCCTTGCAGCTGAATGCCTGGAAACTTGCGGGACGACAGGCGAACAGTCTAGCCTATGGAGCGGCTAGACTGCGAAATCTTGTGATGAATTCATTTGTTAGGCAAAGAATTGCGGTCTGCCGCCGCCGCTCGGTCTCCAGGACGCGAGGGCCTCTTCGACGATTGTGCTGGCGACTTTGACAGTTATTTGGCAAATCGCTTCGATTTGTTCTTCGGTAAACTGCGCACCGGTGTCTTCAATGGCGCGACGAACGACTCTCTCGGCTTCAGATTTGAGCATGGCTATTCTCCAGACGTGATTTGAGTTTATCGCGAATTGCGCGAGCGCGAAAGCAACGCGGACGAACAACGCTGCAAATCCCAGAAATAGGTCTCAAACTTGATCCAAAGTCTTTGCAAGGTTTCGACCGCGGACAGGTGGGCGAGTTCGTCGCCTCTGGCGTCGCGTTCGTCGCAGAGCTGGGCTGCGCGGGCGCTGAGGCGCGAGATGCGTCGCTCGCGAACCGTGCAAATCATTTGCGACAGCCGCTGCGTGTCGACTTTCAGGCACTGCAATGATTGCGCTGTGTCCTTGTCCTTTTCGGCTGTCGTCGCCTTGAATGCTGCTGCCTGGTAGACGGACTTGGCTGGCGGTATTCGGCTTGCGGATTTGGATGGAACGGTGGGGAGATCGGTGAAGAAAGAGGTTTCGGATTTCGGTTTGTCTGTTGGTTCGAAACTCACAACGATGTTGGTTTTTGGTTCTGAATTCGTGTCCTGGTTTTTGGTTTTCAGGACGATCGTGTCGCGCATCGCCCAGCTGGTCCAGCCGCCGGTGGTGAAGTCGTCAGAGGCGAAGGCGGAATGAAAGCCCATTGCTGGAAGATTGCCGGTGATGCGGGCATCGTCACTGTTGTCTTCGCCTTCGCTGGAGCCGTTGCCAGGTTCGCCGCGCTGCGCAATTTGATATTGCGGATCGAATGATTCGGATTGATACGCTTCACGCTTCAGCTTCTGTTCGAAATTGATTTCCCATTCAAATGAAAGGCGTTGTGCAATGCCTCTGCCAAACGACAGCGTCACCGGAACCTGAAACGCCGGCAACCCACCAGTCTCAAAGTTTTGACCGTAATAGGCGCCATCGAGTTCTTTGCGAATCGTCTCGATGCATCGGCTGAGACGCTTTGGTTCTGCACTTCTAGAGAATGTGATATCGCCGTTTTTATTGACAGTCATTTTGCGTTGTGATGCCCGCCTTCCTGAGCGCATCAATGCCAAAATGCGATCTGCTCTTTGAGAAAGAGCTTCATTGGGGTCTTCGGACCAGGTTCCGCCGAAATCGTATCTGTCTTTCGATGTTTGAAGATCAGCGAACATTCTCAGTACCTCTCGCGATTGTCTCGAATTCACTAGATTTCCAGGCGCGCAAATCAGAGGCGCGCGCGAATCAGAGCCTCAGACAGCCCAGGTGGCGCTCTCAAGGCGATGATTCGTGTGTTGGGTATCTCCCGCGCACAAGCACAGCAGCTGCATTGCACAGCTTGCCCGACTTTCTGCTAGGGTCCCCCAAGTTCTAATTGCCCTATTGGCAACGGGTTTGAAACCTTTGATATTGAACAATTTTGCCACCACGGTTGATGCCAAGAGTGCCGATCCGTTGCAGCGCAGGGCGGTTGATGGCTTGCTAAGCGGTGATAAATAATTTTGG